>JABCTC010000100.1 GCA_018238545.1 Candidatus Heimdallarchaeota archaeon | reverse complement strand
GCATGGTGAATGTCCGGAACCCGTCTTATCAAAAACAAAACGAGCAAAAATATCACCCGAAATAAGAGAAAAGCCAAAAGCCATAGAAATTACGATAAAGAAGAAAAGTGACAATACTGAAGATATTCAACCCGCTGCCTCAGACAATAAAGTGGAGCCTGAAGAGAGAGAGACTGAGGCAGGTCCATTGTTTGGTCTGACGTAGTCCTTATTTTTCACTGGATGGAATGATAGAAATTTGTTGGATTTATAAAATCGATCAAGTTGCTGGGAGTTATCTACCATTGGTTTTTAAACTGTTTGACGTATTCTAATTCAAGAAATAGGTAGATAACGCGACTTACAAAAGATATTAACCTTTTAAGGGATAAGGGGGCTTTGAGTTATAAATCCCTTAGCTTTTTTATATTAGAAAAATAGGCATGTAAAAAATACTAATGTAGTGACTCAGTGTATGAATAAACAAATAGAACTAAAAATTCAATCGTTCTTGTCATTCAAAACACAAGATGAAGCCTGGCGCAGAATTGAGGCTCTTGAAACAGAGAATAAACAGATTGTCGAATTAATGATGGAATTAGCGAATTATTTCAGAAAGGTAGTTACTGAACCACGAGAGATTTATTTAAGTGTTCAAGAAGTTCGATCATTGACTATGTATATCCGGTGGCGGAAAAAAGGCATCAAAGGCAATCAGAGGTATTTGGTACTAAACAGTATAGAAGGAAAAGATTTTATACTGCGCCAACCACAAATATTGCAATCTTGTTACCTGACATTTAATCAATGGGCATTGGACTTAAATCTGGCACATTCACTGCGTTTAAATGGGATAAGACGGCTTAAGAAATACCTAAATGATGTGTCATAAAAAATGGAGTTTAATGGGAAAAGCCTGTTTCATATCATTAAGGGTTTATGCTTTTAATTTTAAATCAAGTTGATAAGGTAAACCCAGCAGATCTGATAGGGAAAGGTTATGAAGAAGCAATTCAATAAGACGATTAATCATCTCTGGTGTCCAAGTTTCGGGTATTGGTCCAAAGGTATTACCAACAACAAATTCGGGATCATCTTCAATTAATTTCACTGCAGCATAGGCTTCGCTTAACTGAATAGTTCCAGAACTTAATGCAATCCTGATTTTAATAAGATCAAGATAATATTGAAGACGAGAATTATCTGATTCTAAAAGAGTATCATATGGAGTCGTTACTCCTGCCAGTATCTTTGTTCTTGCTTTCCCTGTATCGGAGATAATTTCATCAGTAAGATACGATTCTCTTCGTCTAACTTCACTATGTTGTCCTGATGTCACATGACGTCCCTCCGTCACTGCGCGATTCCCGTTATTTAGCTCAGGATGACGCCTTATAGAGATTAGCTATAATCTTTGAATTTGTAACCAGATCAATTGGCCAATTGTTAAGGAGTGCGCTTTAAATCTCCGGCAAACAAAAAAACGCATTGATTATTGGATTAGACGAAACCATCTGAAAGCCTACTAGACGCAATCTCTGCCGTATTGGTCTTCATCCTTATATTACTTGTAAACAATGTACTTCTAACGAAAAACTAGAGGTCATGGTCGGAGGGGACCATCACCATTAGTTCTGATATGCATTTTAGAAATTACTCGTTGCCCTGTTGAACCTCTTCAGGATAAACAAAATCTGCATCTATCAATTTACAGGCAGTATCTCTGAAACCAGGACACTTACTCCAACGCATTTTGAACTCGCATTCTTCGCACTCTCTAAATATTTCAAAACTTCTCTTAATATTGAGAATCGTTACAAATCCAAGATAGAGCATGAGAATGACAACCAGCTTAACGGTCAAATTTGTGAAAAGACCATCAAGCAATAAAGTGGACCAACAGATACCAGCAAATCCAGACCCAAGAAGGAACTTGGAGAATATTTTTACCCGCTTTCTTTCTTCAGTGATGCCTGAAAAACTCACAAGAAAATAAAGTATGGATAAAGCCACACCGCCCCAAAACAAATAGAATCTAATCAAAAGGGATTCATCAATTAGCCATACGAAAAGAAGAATGATCATCGCACTAAAGAATGATATCGAATTGAAAGTGCAACCTATACACCACTTCCGTCCTCGAATGGTTACTAAATGACTTTCAAAATGAGTACAAGCTGGATGATGAGATGATATGAAAGGGTCTGTGACCTTAAGAAAATGAAGTGGGTGCCGAATCACCCGACGCATGTTAAGTAGAAGCCTTCCGCGATTCTCATCATCGAGAACTTCTTCACAACGTCTGGGATTCGGGTCACCCATATCCACGTCTGATTCAATCCTACTATGGCATTGGGAATCCTGGAAGAAGACCAGCCATTATAGCTGCGAACAATCCACCAAAGAATAGGAACATTATTGCCAGCAATACAAGAATCTGAACAATAGCTCCCAGAATCCAAGCTACAAGGGCACCACCCCAACCTACATCATGACGACTCTTGATGAAATACCAGGCAAGAATGCATCCAAGGCAAGGAATCCATGACACGACCGTCATCATAAGTGCGGTAACAAAGGTCGTTCCTAATTCTCTATTCCGACCACTCACGAAGCCAAGTCCGATTTTAAGGAAAATACCCTGAACGATAGCGCCTACAATGACAAATATCCCAACGATAATCAAAATATTAGTAATACCAAGTGAAAATATCCATTCATATTGCAATTATATCTCTCCTCCAGAGAAACTAAACTGAACCAGAAATAACCATGTTAAATATTTGTCGAGAGTGATTATGACATAAGCAACTGGTAACTTCAAGAAAGGAAATGAAAGAAGCCCTTCTTGAAGCTACCATCACATACCAAATTATTTTCAAACACCATCGGTAACTGGAGGTGCATCAAACTGTTTTACCAATTTCAGGAAAAGGTAGTAGAAAACTATCGGTGCGATTATCCATGTTGCTTGTGGAATCAGAGTCATCCCGATGGTTGAAGCCATCCCTGGAAGTGGAGGAATAATTACTGGATTCCAAGGTAAGGGGGAGTATACCCAGACTCTTCCAGCGAATATGTACTCAACGAATAGTTCTTGACCGATTCCCCAGAGTGCCATGATTCTGTATTCTTTCCAGTTCCAATTCGTGAAACGAGATTCTGCTCCCAGAAACCTGTTACAGAAATAGACACCGATCATGAAAATACCACCATCCCAGATAGAATGGCTGACTTTCTTTGGCCACCCAGACAGACCAAAAGGCCATTCAACTGCGGCGTGTAGAAAATCAGGACCCAAGAAAAGGAATGTAAATTCCCAAACCGCTCCTATTAGACATCCAACCCAGAATGCATAGAAGTATGATTTTGGGATTTTTTTATCGTTATATGCCTTGACAAAATAGAGAACAAGAAGTGCAGCGACTGTAAAATCGCCAACCAAAAAGACATATTGAATCGGTAGCATTTGCATAATGTTTTGAGAAAATATACCCTTATTTATCTCATACTGCTCAGAAGTACCAATGCATTCTAACTGGTATCTAACATGTCATCTTGCTGTAGCTGTTGGAGATATTTGAGACCATATTGTATCTGGAATGATTTCTTCCTTAGCCGACTTAAATTTCTCAGAGGTTTCTATGTGCATCCGAAGACTATCAACATAAGATCGAAGTCGAGATTCACTATCAGCATGCCCCAGTGAGAATGATTGAGGGCTCACCGGTCTGCCCCGTTTGAGTGATGCGTAGAAACAT
>JABCTC010000032.1 GCA_018238545.1 Candidatus Heimdallarchaeota archaeon | reverse complement strand
ATAGTTTGTAGCTTTACTTCGATACAGAAACTCCGCATTAAATCCTTCATGAGGCGCTGCTATATCCATTAAGAATGTTTGATCATTTACGAAAACTTTCTGGATAGTTGGATTACGAAGTAATTTTTTAGTTTTTACTGGATTATCTGTAAGATAGCCTACAGATAAGGAATTTTCTAGAAGTTCCTCAGGATAGTAATCATCTGGTTTGGTTATCGTTCCAAAAGAAAATGGATATTCATCAGTTCTCATTTGGTGTTCTTCTCCCAACTCAAGTAAAGTCGGCATAAGATATGCTAAATCGTCTTTTATAACTAGAAAGTCTTCTGAGTCTCTGAATTTAGCTGTAATATTAGTTATTCTGTCATCCATCCGACTTTTAATGAATTTGTAAAGTCCTCTTGCAGCGTCAGGATTCATAGCTGGAATCTCTGCACGTGGATTCATTGGATCTAAAGGTTCCGCAGAAGCTAATTTTTGAGCTAAATTATCTCGAAATTCCTCATAACCATCGTCTCCACTAAACACGATGCCACTTGCATTAATACAACCTCTACCACCATCTAAAGAGATGCTTCTATAAGCTATTTCTTGAGATAGTTCTTGTAGAGTGGGAGACATATTTTCAATATCGATTAGTATCTTGCTTTTTCCTGGTCCATATGTCTTGATATTCTCATTATGTTCGTAAGCTTTTAGGATCCATTCTGAGCCAAATATCACTCCTAGGTCACTTTTTCTAACGATAGTGTCTACTACCGAGTGATCTGTGACAAAGTGGAATAATGATTCAGGGGGTAATCCTGCTTCCCACAAACTTTTGCAAATACGGAAGGAAGTGAAGGGTTCATTAGAAGATGCTCGAATAATTGTAGGCATCTTGAAAAGAGGCATAAGAGCACCCATAAGTGAAACTCCTGGATGATTCCCAGGTAGTGCAACGCCAACATTTCTACCTCTTGGACTCCAACCAAAACGAGTGTTTCCTCTTACCCCAACGTTATTATCATAAATATCTAGATTTCCTGTAGGGCTGTTTGCTTTGAGAATCCTTTTCAATTCTCTTTTCTTGAATACATGAGGTATCATGTTCAGGGCGTTGTTAACATAGCTGATCGGCATTCCTGTTGAGCGCGTGATCAATTCTGCAAAATCTTCCAGTGAGGTCGAGATGTTATTGATTAACATATCCTGGGCGAAAATTCTTCCAGCATCAACATAAATGTCTATAATTTCATCTATGCTTAAATCTTGTAATAGTGAAAAACCTGCTTTTTTGTTAATTGGTAAACTCATCTGAATGTGGATTTCAGGTGACATAGAAACGTCTAGCAGTTTTTCCCCTTTTGTACCAATCAAAGTTTTTCTGCTTTGACTTAGATACTCCTCTCCATTTCTTAATAATGGTAAAGAATCTAGTGATGTAGCCATTTGTCTTCAACCTTTTATTGCTAATTCAGTCTACTATTCCTCAAATTGATATATATAGGTGGTAGCTTTTTTAACAATAGATTAATGTAAAAAAAGTGTTTCACCAAAGAAAATAATTCGAATAAAAAGTAATTACCTTGAAGTAAGCTATGTTTTCATCATCATTTGGAATTAGTTCACTGTCCATATTTCCAATCCTTAGGGATTATCAAATTCACTTCTTCTGTATGAATACAAATTTCTATCTTAGTAGACTTTGTTGAGAAAATTTCTCCTTCAACTACCCAAGTCATGGGCGTTTCGCTTTCAATTATTACAGTACCCCCATAAAATACCTCAGCATTTTTATTTTTTTCTATGCTTTGCACCATTAATTTCATCATCGAATATAGAAATCTGAAACCTTTTATGTCCTTAATTATTGCTACTCCTAGTTTACCTTTTTTCGGATGATTTCCAGGAAGTAATTTATACCCAGCAACGATGTTACTGAAACCAGATGCAAAATATGCTAAACGTGCTTCTCGAATTTGATCATCCACTGTAACTTTTGAAATAGGCGCTTTGAACTTGAATGCTGCTTCAAATGCCATAATTGTATAACGCAAATTTCCTTTTAACCATGGCTTTCCCCATGTAGGCTCATGATCATTTACATATCCCGCAAGCCCACTATTAACCATATCAATAAAATATCTGCTCTTGTCCCCCTTAGCAATACCGATGGGTACTTTTTCTGTGTGTCCTTTAGCAACAATTTTCAATGAACTTCGTAGGTCTAAAGGAATCCCATGAGTTTGATATGCGTCGCAAGATCCACCAGTTGGTACTAATCCTATTTTTACATCTGTGTTTGCAACTGCATTAACGACTTCATTTAGCGTACCATCCCCTCCAACAGCTATAATTGTAGTGAAACCTTCTTTTATTGCTTGTTTAGAAATTGGTATGCCTTCGCCTAGTTCTGTAGTTAGTTTGTAATCAAATTCCCCTAGAACTTCCTTTGAAATTACTAAAATCTCTTCTATTTTTTTTGCAATTTTACCTTCATTTGCATTAGGGTTGATAACTAAAAATGGAATGTCTTTTTTCATTTTGGTGGATCTCCTTAGTAATTCCATTCCCATGAATTGGTTGTTTTAATATTTTTGCATCTAATTTCTAGAAATAGCTTATATGTGCTCATACTTTCTACGAGGTGTCATGAATGGGAAGAGACTTTCAGTTATGTGTATTTCATTAATACTTGTTATCAGTTTGATTGTAATTTTTAGTAATTCTGCAGAGGTTGAATCCGTAATAGGTAGCTAACATGTATTTCATTCCTCTTGGCATTCTACTATCAACAGCTGATCCTGTTGCTAGCGTTATTGGTTCTTTAGATATTTCTAACCTTACTTGGAGTTCATTCTTCCTTAACAATCTCCTTCCTGTAACTCTTGGCAATATTCTTGGTGGAGCATTCTTTGTTGGATTCTTGTATTGGTTCGCATATAGAAGAAAGTGTGAAAAAGCCTGTGATGATTTAATCGATGATGAAGAGCTTTTAGCATCAAAAGATGCAGAAAATTCTAAAAAACCACCTAAAGATAAGAAACAGAAGAAAGTAACTGTTAAATTGATACCTAAAGATTAGTATTTTTCATCCATTTAACCAATTTTAGCAGAAAAATTCTTTATAGTGTAATCATTATAGTTCTCTTGAATGTACTCGGATCTATTGAAGGAAAAATTATCTAAATTCTTCAGAAGCTTTGGATTCAGGAAAGAGTCAATATTCATTGATGTGTGTGAGCTAGTTCTAAAAAAGGATACATTCTATGTTTTTGTGCAATTTTTCGAAGATATGGTCACTTCTCAACAAATTGAAGAGATTGAGGAACGATTGAATAATTTGGATTTTGAGATGAGTAGACATGTCTGTATTGTTATCGCAGATGATATCGAAGACAATTTGACAGAGAAAATGAAATCTTGTGATATTGTTCATCTAAAGAAAAACGAGATATTTGTTGATGATATTTTGCGAGATAATTTGTACAAAGTTGTTGCCTAATTTAGCAAAAATCTAATCATACTGCTCAATGAATTCACAAAACTTTTCGAATATCTCGAGTAGAGAATCTTTTGCACAGATTATCTCTAAAGTGTCTTTTGAAAGTAATTGCTCGTTTTCGATAAGTTTCTCTTCCACAAAGTAACCCATAGCAGCTGGTCCTGTATTTTCTTCAGGTTTAGTGGGTGTATGGAAAGCTTTCTTTTGCAGCCATTTGTCTTTATATCTTCGATCTTGATAAGTATACTTTACTTCCCCGTCATACTTAGAGGACAAACCTTCTAAGAATTTCATCATCTTTTCACAATTCTTTTTCATACCATTATGAGCTTCTTTAATAGATGAGACTTTTTTTGAGCTAAAACTCATAGTTGGGAAGTTTTCCTCCTTTTCGAAGTAAAATTCGATGTATTGCTCTAGAACTATTTTATCTCTCAAATAGGATTTTTCGTTAATTTTTTGTCCCATATATACTTCTTCGAATGGTATGAAGACATCTATCTCTTGAGTGAAAAGTATTTTATCTGCTAAAAACCCATGAAAGAAAACATACAATTGCCCGTTTAGGTGCTCTAAACCTATTTCTGACTCACCAAAATACTTTTCGACAAGTTTCAATATTTCTTGGCGTTTGAACAGTTTTTCAGCAGTCATCATGAAACAAATCCAATTTTGTTTTTTTAAGGTTTGATATTAGAAAGGCAATATCAATTGATATACAATTTAACTAAATTTACCTTTATTTCTTCTTCTTTTTCTTCTTCTTTTTCTTTGCCTTTTTCTGTTTGATAAATTTAACTAGTATCTCTGCCAACTCTTCTCCTTTGTCTTCTTGCAGGAAGTGTCCTGCCTTTTTGATAGTCACGTGTTTTTGCTTTTTTGTACCTGGGATTTTTTCGAGAAAAACCTTATCGCCACCACCTGTAATAGGATCACTGTCACTAAATGTTAACAAAAATGGTTTCTTCCAACTAGAAAATACTTCATCCCAAACCTTTTGATTCTCTATCAACTGAGAAGCAACAAGTTTTGGCATTATTTTTGCTCCTGCTTTGTAGGTCGAGTCTGGAAAAGGAGCTTCATAAGCTTTGATAACTTCAGGAGATAATTCTGTTACAGTAGCTCTTTGAAGTATCTCACCTATAGGTAAATCTTCCACTTTTTGCGTGTAAGCTACCCATTTCAAGAAAGTTATATCTTTGATTAATTCTTCTTCAGGTAATCTTTTCAACTTTGCAACTTGAAACTTAAATACT
Source organism: Candidatus Heimdallarchaeota archaeon (assembly GCA_018238545.1). Lineage (GTDB taxonomy): Archaea > Asgardarchaeota > Heimdallarchaeia > Heimdallarchaeales > Heimdallarchaeaceae > UBA460. The sequence goes on along the minus strand of JABCTC010000032.1, from coordinate 36,083 downwards.
GTGTAACCTATCCTGCCTTTGATACCTTTTTCAGCTGGTAGACCTGTATTGCCAACAGCTATTCTAGCAAAACGTTTTTGGTCTTCTGCTACCACACGGAGTCCTATCAATCCACCCCAATCTTGACCAAAGAAGGTAATATCTTGAAGATCTAATCCTCTAACAAGTTCAGTCATCATATCTACATGAAACTGATAAGAATAAGATTTTGTTTCAATAGGTTTGTCAGATTTGCCAAAACCTAACAAGTCTGGAACTATAACTCTAAAACCAGCTTCTACCAAAATAGGAATCATTTTTCTATAAAGATAACTCCATGAGGGTTCTCCATGTAATAGTAGTATAGGTGGGGAATTTTTCTCTCCTTCATCTAGATAATGGATTCTATACCCGTCGATAACAAAATAGAAAGGCCTAAAGCCGTAGTCTTGAAGATTTTCGAACCTAGAATCAGGTGTTCGTAGAGTGCCTTCTTTAACCATGTTTTGAATATTGGTTTTACACCAATAAGTATTGTGGCTATTCTATATTTTACGTCTCAAAACATCAAGAACTGCAAAAATATAAAAATAACGTGTTTAAACTATGCTCTATGGTTCGAAGACCAGCGAATGAATATTTTCTTGAAAATGAAGCAGAAAAGAAGTTTCTTGAATTAACTAATGGTGTTAAACTTAGGGTTTTACTTCTTCAAGCAGAAAATCCCTCTGATGATTCGATGAACATTGTATTTTACTCTGGATTTATCTCTTACATTTTTCTTTGGAGAGAATCTATTAAGGTTTTAAGGAAAAACCACCACATCTTTTTCATAGAATCTAGAGAAAAGGAGTTTTCTTCTCCTTCAGAAGAAAAAATTTTTACCATAGAAACATTGGGAGAAGATTTCATCTTGGCATTTAATGCTTTAAAGTTGGATTCTAAGAGATGTGTAATAGCTGGTTCATCTATTTCTTCAGTAGGTGTCTTAGCATCAATGAGTAAACATGATTTTCGACCTTTTCTTTCTGTTCACTCTTCTCCTCAAATCAAATATAAAGAAAATAAAAAACGTAAAATTACTGCAACTTACTTACCTCATTGGTTTATTATTGCCCAAAAACCATTGGTTTATCTTTTTTACAAATTCAGATTTAGAAGGGATAAAGAATCTGGGAGAAGTAGAATTCATACATTAAGTAGGCTGTTGCAAAGGTATTATCTAAATTGGATGAAAAGACTAGAATCATTCCTACCTGATTATGAGATGAAGCGGGAATCAGTAAATGGAATCAAGTCCCCAGTCATCATTGTAGGAGCTCAAGATGATCCTGAACATGATACAGAATCAATAAAGAAGATGATAAACTTCATACCTGGTTCAAAGTATAGACCAGTTCCTAATAAAGACGATACACATAATGAAGTCTTTGGAAATATCATACTTGAAGAAATGAGAAATCTAAACAAAAGTAAAAAACAAAATGAATGAATTAAACTCCAAACAACTTTTTTCATTCAAAGAAACTCCTTCTGGTCAAACTACTAAATAGAAGAAAAACTGCAAAAGGTTACAAATTATTTGTGAGGTTGATAGTGATAAGTCTTCAGAAGTAAGATAGAGGGAAAATGCTTAAATTGCAAGTTGAATGATGTTTATCTTAAGAGCTTCATATATTCTAAACAGAATAAAAATAGCAAAGAGGTTGTTTAAATGATAAAGAAGTATGATAATTCAAAAAAAAATAAAATCTTCAGTTTTCTAATTATCAGTTTTTTGATAATTACTTGTTTGTTGACTTTTCATAGTACAAAAATTCTACAAGGTGATACTACTACTCATGCACCTAAAGGTGCCTATGCTCAATCTACTTTTGCTTGGACCACAACGGACGTAGTTTCCACAGAGAGTACAGAAGATAGCTTGATAAACTCGATTGTTATTGATGCTGCGGGGAATGTGCATATAGTTTGGGATGATTTTACTGATTATGATTCTGCGGGAACAGATCAAGATATTTTCTACAAACGCTGGAATGCTTCTACTTCCACATGGAGCACAACAGAGGTTGTTTCCACCGAAAGCACGGAAAATTCTCATACTCCCTTTCTTGGTGTGGATATTGAAGGTAATGTCCACATATCATGGATAGATGCTACTGACTATGCAGGATCTGGAGGTAATGATATTTTTTACAAACGCTGGAATATTTCTACTTCCTTATGGACCATTACAGAAGTTGTGTCCACGGAGAGCACTGCATATTCTCATACTCCTTCTCTTGCTGTCGATACTTTGGGTAATGTCCATATAGCATGGCATGATGAAACTGATTATGCTGGTGCGGGAACAGACTGGGACATTTTCTATAAACGCTGGAACGCTACTACCTCCTTATGGACATCCACAGAAGTAGTTTCTACGGAGAGTGCAGATCTTTCTGTTGAACCTTCGCTTGGTACTGATTTTTCAGGGAATGTACACATAGCGTGGATAGATGCTACTGATTATGCTGGTGCTGGAACAGATGGTGACATTTTCTATAAACGCTGGAACGCTACTACATCCGTCTGGACAACTACTGAGTTCGTTTCCTCTGAGAGTATATATTGGACTAACCATGTTTTTCTATCTGTGGATTCTGCTGGAAATGTGCACCTAGCGTGGAATGATGCTACTGATTATGCTGGGAGCGGAACAGATGAAGATATTTTCTACAAACGCTGGGATGCTACTTTATTAACTTGGACTGCCGGTGAAATCATTTCAACTGAGAGTACGAATCTTTCTGTGCAGCCCTCAATCATTGTTGATGTTGCAGGGAGTGTCCATATAACCTGGTCTGATTGGACAGATTATGCTGGGAGCGGAACAGATTTTGATATATTTTACAAATGTTGGAACGTTTCTACCTCCACTTGGTCAACTTCAGAAGTGGTTTCCACCGAAAGTTCAGATCATTCTGGGTCTCCCTCCATTGCTATCGATTCTACGGGGAATGTGCATATATCTTGGTGGGATATAACTGATTATGCTGGAAGTGGAACAGACTATGATATCTTCTACAAACGATCAGATGGTTATATCGTAATTCCTGAACTAGGGATAAACGTTCCCCCCTTCTATGGTTTTCTCCTTCTATCAATCGTGATTTTAGCTTCGTTTGGTAAGGCATTTAAAACTTCTAGAACTCGAAGAAAAATAAGCTGACTTAAATTACTCTTATCCTTTCTTTTTTTCTTTTTTAACAACTCTTCTCAAATCATATAATGAATGAATTAAATTCCAAATAACTTCTTTGCATTCACTAGAACTTGATCAGCTACTTGTTTTTGTGTAATTTCTTTTTCATGAGCTATAGCCGCAATTGAATATTTCACATTTGCAGGAGTGTTAAAAGTTCCCATCTTGAAAGGGTGTTGGAAACATGCATCTGTTTCTGTCAAAATATTCTCTAAAGGGATTCCTTTGATGTTTCTTCGCCATCTTTTAAATCCATACGCTGATGATGGCACCGATAAATAATACCCTTTTTCAGCAATTTTTGGTCCCCACTCAACTGGTCCTGAAAAACAGTGCCACATAACTTTCGAGGGAGGTATTTCTTCTTCTTCGAGAATGTCTAGTATGATTCTATTACAAATTGTTGCGCCATTATATTCGTGGTCAGGATTTTTCTGATCAACATCCTTTTCACTAGGGTTTCTAACATGCAAAACATAAGGTTTGTTCAATTGTTTTGTTTCTTGTACTATCTTTTTAAATTGATGGACTTGTTCTTTTCTCATCTTTAGGGTTTTAGCGTGATGAAAATCTAAGCCAAACTCTCCAATTGCAATGTATTTATCTGTGTTATTAATTAGAAAATCTATATATTCTCTACGTTTAGCATTAAATTTCTCTGATGAACGTCTGTCTGAAGGGTTTACTACTCCCATTGTAAAATACATTCTATCATGTGTTTCCATGAATTCTTGTATGAAATCGTAGTCCCATTCGCTTCCCGATGTGATAATAAATTGACCTTTATTCTCCTCAAAAAAATGATCATATTCAGCTTGATGAGACATCAAAGGTTTCCTATATGGCTCTTTATCAGGGTAATGGCAATGGCAGTCTACTAGAGGTAAATCGTCCTCTGGTTGAACGGGAATTATCTGACTGCTTTTATCTCTCATGAGGGGAGGAGAATTAAGACCTCTATAAGTTTATTGAAGATTGTTTGGCGGAGATAAAATAGCATATTTTGGTTTGCTTAAACTATTTAAGTGTTCAATCTAATATTCGACTATGCGTAGAAATAAAGTTCAAACAAGGTTAAGTTTCTTATTTCTCTTTTCTATTATTCTACTTTCTGGATTCTCTTTGGAAGCTTATGGCTTGAAGAGTGATAATTATTCAAATGGAAATTTATCCAGAATTGGAAAGGGATTGGGACAATCTTTCTTTGTTATACTACAATATTTATCACAATTCTACAGAGATTGATGAGGAAATAAACAGATTTCATGAGTTAGTTCCTGAATTGATAGATATGGAAGTAATAGGGCAAAGCTATTTGGGTAAGAATCTTACTGCTCTGAAGATTACAAACGAATTAAGAACAAATCAGAAAGCTAAAACACTTGTAGTTGCTCAACATCATGCAATGGAACCTATTTCCGCAGAAGCTGCACTGCGATTCATAATCTATTTGCTCAACAATTATCAAGTAGATGATGACATTACAAGTTTTATTGACAACCAAGAGATCTATGTTATACCCACACTGAACCCTGACGGTCTAGATAGATATGTTGATGAAAACGATCATTGGTTAAGGAAGAATCTTCGGTCTTGGGATGATGACTCGGATGGTCTGTTTGACGAAGACACTTGGGAAGATGTAAATTTAGATGGCGTGATCTCCTCTTTTGATGTGTATGAAAAAATAGGTGAGTAATTATCCTATTCTCATACTTACTATGAAGGCATCGACAATGATGGAGACGGTCAGATAAATGAAGATCCTATTGGTCACACTGATCTCAACAGAAATTATGATATGTTCTGGAGAGACGGAGTAAGCTGGGAGCCTGAAACCACTTCACAAGTTTATCCGGGAAATGCTCCTTTTTCAGAGCCAGAAACACAAGCTTTCAGAGACTTTGCTCTAAAGCACCGATTTGCTATGGCTTATTCCCTTCATTCAGGAATTAATGCAACATTCTTTGCTGATAATCCTACAGGAGGTTGGGCCGAACCAACTCTTTACTATGACATGGTGCAAGATTATTCTGAGATCTTGCCCCCATCTTTCAATTTGGGTATTTATTATAATTCAAAAACTCCTAACCCTGTTGCAGCTACAAGTGCTCTAGCTGGAGGGTGGGACAACTGGCTTTATCATGCAAGGGGATCAATTGCACCAATAACTTTCGAATTATATCGTAACGCTTCATCAGTAAGTGCTTCTGCTGAAACAATCATTGTAGATAATTCAACACATAGAGTTATAGAATGGACAGAAATCTACGGCTACTTCACTCCTGAATCAGATTATATTCAAGCTCTGTGGGAAGATGTTAAACCTGGATTCTTTTATCTGCTTGACAATACTCCAAGCCTTCAAATTGATATAGAAGTAACAGCTGGTGGGACAAAAGCTGGAAGTAAAATAGGTTTAGATTTTGGTTGTATGAATTGGAGTCCTCGACTAAGTACAGTAGAAAAAATTAATGTTCTAACAACTACGGGATTTATTGTAGCTTCTGTTAACGCTATACCTGCTGCAAGCAATGTTGATTTGTCTATTGAATTTCTTCTCTCAAGTGATTTGGATGAAACTGGTTTAGAACTCAAAATAGGCAATGAATTTGCAGGTTATACTCATTTTACAATATTGAAATCAGGCTTTAATTTAGGTCTTGTAATAGGTTTGTCGATTGCTGGTCTAGTTGTAGTATCTGGAGGAATAACTACAACCATATTTCTGAAAAGAAGAAGATAATTTTCCTCCTCTTTTCTCTTTTTTATTGCATAACTTTTTAACTATAATTTTCTTATTATCTAATTGAATTTACATGTACTTTCAAAGACATTATTTCTTCTGTGTGTTTGTCCCTAGTGATTTTGATGTGATGTTTGAACATGTAAAACGGAAATATAGATTGAAAAGAGAAAAGTATGGTGACTTGTTTAAAACAGACAGAACAAAAGACGTTGAAAATTGCTTAATAGGAGGAGTGATTTTCATTTCATTATCATTGATTCTTTTCATCTCAGCTTTTTTTGTACCTACCCATTTCCCATTATACAAATGGATGAATTTTCTTTCAATAGTCTTTCTACTCATGGGGTTAACATTCTTCTTAACTAGCTTGTTTCTGGTTCTCTATAAAGGGAATAGTGATTTCAACAGAATATTTTTTAAGAATTCATATGTTTTGAATGAGTACATTCTAATTGAATTAGTTTTCTTAATTGGACATATCTTCATCGCATTTTTCATATCATTCTTTTTTGTATTATTTGATTCTTTTCCCTTTTATCTCCTTATACTTCCTGTATTGCTTTTTGTATTTTGTGGTCTCTTTTATCTATTCTCCAATTTCTATTTTAGAGTTGTTGCCTTTGCGGAAATTTATAATGAAAATAATTTTGGCACAATGCAATCTAATGATTTGAAAGGATTTATGAAAAGGAAACCAATGCTAGCTATATTATTAATGCTAATTCCTTTTGCAAATTTATTTACTCTAATTATATTGATAGGACGTCCAAAGGAAGAGGGAATAGTTATAAACAAGGTTGGGTGAATTCATTCGAGTATAATGTTTTACGATATTGTTATTCACAATGGGAGAATTGTTGACGGTTCGGGAGATTCAGCTTATTTATCTGATTTAGCTATAAAAAATGGTAAAATTACCAATATTGAAGAAGTAATATCTGATGAAGCATCCATAGTTATTGACGCAAAAGGGTTAGTTATCGCACCTGGTTTTATTGATATTCACAGTCATTCTGACAGCAATATTCCAATTAGTAACAAACTTGAATCCATGATTACTCAAGGTATAACAACCGCAACGGTTGGTCAATGTGGTTCTTCCCTCGCACCTATCAGTGACGAAACTTATACTCTTTTTAAAAAGGAAGTTGATATGTGGAGTCCTCCTGGTGTTGAGATTGATTTATCTTGGAGGAGCTTTGAAGATTATCTAAAAGAACTTGAGAAAGGAAAATGTTCGATGAATATTGCTCCTGTTGTTGGTTTTGGTGCTATTCGTCTTGCTGGAGGACCGGGATATGAAGATCGCCCTCCAACAGCTGAAGAGATAGTTAAAATGCAATCCTATGTCGAAGAAGCACTAGATGCTGGAGCGTTTGGTATGAGTGCAGGTTTAATCTATTCTCCTCAAGTTTATGCCAAAACAGAAGAAGTGATTGAACTCGCAAAGATAGTTGCAAAATATGATAAAGTATACTTTTCCCATATACGAGATGAGGGAGAGAAAGTTGTTGAAGCTGTAGAAGAATTCATTCGAATTGTTGAAGAGTCAGGTTGCAAAAGAGGACAAATTGCTCATCACAAAGCTTCAGGTATAACCAATTGGGGATTAAGTAAGAAAACATTACAGATTATACATGAAGCAAATCAAAGAGGATTAGATATAACATGTGATCAATACCCTTACAATCGAAGCATGACCTCGCTGATCACAATTCTCCCTCCATGGGTTCATGTTGGTGGGATTGGATCAATACTTAAGAGATTGAGTGATAAGAATGTTAGAGAGAAAATCAAAAACGAGATGGAAGAAGGATTAACTGATCACGAGAACTTTGCTAAACATCAAGGTTTTGAGAAAATCTTCATTGCTTCTGTTAAGACTGATAAATGGTTAGAAATTGAAGGGAAAAATATAGTTGAAATAACAAAAATACACAATCTAGAAGATGATTTTGAAACTCTTTTCAACCTAATTCTTGATGAAAAAGGTGAGGTTTGGATTACTATTGAAAGTATGGGTGAAGAAGACATCAGAAGGATAATGACAAGTGAGTATAGTATGATTGCAACTGATGGCTTAGGTGTTTCTCCTAAAGGTCCTTTAAGTCATGGCAAACCCCATCCAAGATTTTATGGTACTTTTCCAAGAGTGTTAGGGAAATATGTTAGAGAAGAAAAATGGTTGTCTTTAGAAGAAGCAATTTGGAAAATGACCGGATTCCCAGCGAAGAAATTACGTTTAGAAGAACGAGGACTAATAAAGAAAAATTACTGGGCTGATATAGTAATTTTCGATCCTGAAACTATTATTGATGAAGCTACATATGAAGAACCGCATAGATTCTCAACAGGAATAGAGTATGTTATTGTAAATGGTAAGATAGCTGTGGAGAAAGGAAAACAACAAGAGGTTCTAGAAGGAAAAATCCTAAGAAAACAATAAAATTTTCAAATCAAACAAGAATTTTTTTGGAAAATCTTACCACGTAAAATTTATTTTGTGTGGTAAGATAATACGATTGTAATCGCGCTGCAGTTTTTTTTCGTATTTTGACCAAGCTGAAACTAGAATGCAAGTACAGAAAGCAGTAAAGGCTTCATCAATGTGATAGGAAACAAATCTCTCCCAAACCTTTTTTATCAATTAATTAATAGATATATTTTGTAAAACAAAGAAAGTTGACTGCTATGGGGAAAGAAGAGGAAGAACCTACTTTCGAATCAATAATAATAGAATTAGTCTTTTGAAATTTCTTCCCTTTTAGATAATAAACATTAAATACTTTTGTGCAACATTCATTCTAGATAATAATGACCATTGAAAATGTTGAATCTTTAGCAAACAAAATTGCTTTTCTTGAGAAGAAAATCAACAAGATAGAAGTATTATTACACTTCCTCATAGAAGATGAAGATCTAACTGAAGAAGAAAAAAAACTACTTGAACAAGCTGATGAAATTGTCAATAATGACAGATTTGATGAGTTAGTCAGGGTGAAATGATGGTAGAGGACGAGAGTTTTAGGGTTTACCTCATACCATCTGCATCAAAAAAATTGGAAAAACTGCCTAAGAAGATTAAACAACAGATAAAAGATTTTTTGGAAACACTTAATGAACCATTTCTTGTCTCTTCTCGTAAACTACAAGGAAGAGACAATACATATAGACTCAGAATTGGCTATTATAGAATTTTGTACAGAATTTATATTAAAAAGCAAGCAGTTGTTGTAATAAATATTGCACATAGAAAGAAGGCATATCGATAATTCGCATCATATATCCTTTTAATGGTTTTGTACTTATTAGAAAAAGTTTGACTGCTATAGGTAAAGAAGAGGAAGAAGAGTTATAAATAAATTCTGAGAAAGTTGATTGTTATGGGGAAAGAAGAGGAAGAACTGACATTTAGGGAATTACTTCAACAACTTGATGAGAATCTCTTATTAGAATTCTATATCAATTACTACAATGAAAATTACCAAAAGTGGATGGAACCCAGGATTAATTTTGAAGGAAGAATATGGAAATTGGCGGTCTTACCAGCTGAATTTTGGAAAGAAATGATACTTATTTAGAAACTCTGATACATCCCCTATGTTAAAACTAGATACTAGAGAAAGTTGTTTGTCTCCAGTGAAATAGATGATGGTTGGAATACTTACTGCCAAAATGATTAATAGACCAGTTACTCCAACGAGTGTTTTTTTTATCATTTGATTCACATTTTTCAGATTCTTTTCAGTTGTACGAAGTTTACGAACACTAATAAGCTTCATTAGAATAGTACCATCAAACAGCAATTCATATTACTTTAAGGAGTGAGAACTTCATATTTATATAGACCAATTCCACAATATTATATATGTCAAATATTAAAATCTGTGGTTCAACCTGTGGATATATCAACACATTGATTGGAGGATTTATCCTTGTTATTCAAGGTATATTAACTATGATTGCCCAAGCTGTAAACGCGTTAAGGGTAGTTGGAAGCGTATCTTTTCTTGCATTTACAAATCTTTTCTGGCTAAATGGATTGATTATGCTAATTTTAGGTCTTTTAGTATTATTCTTAGTTTGGGATTGGTTACAAAAACAGACAAAAACTGGTCCTTGGATCAAGGATGTTGTTTGGTTAGCTATTGTTCTTATTGTAATAGGTTTCATCACTGGAGGTACTGGAGGCATATTCGTTTTCGTTGGCGGGATATTATATCTTGTAGGACAAACAAAAACACAAACACAAACTGCATAAAAAAGTGAAGAGTTTATTTCTCTTCAAGTTTTTTTGTATCAATTCCAGCTTGTTTTAGATGATGTTCATCATGCATCCACATAGTGAAATAATCTGTGAAAGATTTCTCATCTTGAAAGTGACTGTTAACTATATCTACATACGTAGCAATTAACTCCATTCTAGTATCTGTAAAAGCTTCAATGGCTTCCTCAAAAGTAAGATCCTCGTTCTCAACTAAATGTCCTTTATTCACTTCATTAAGATCTAAATCTTCTGGATGAATTTCTTTCCAATCGAAAGTTTTCCCCTTTCTTAAATTATCAGCAAATTCTACCAATGCACTATCCCAAGAAAAAAGATGAATCGCGAGTTCCCTCTTTCCCCACCCATTAGGGAGATTTGTCTCGTTAGGTAAATCTAGAAACATTTTTGTTGAGGTTTCTAGCTTTTCTATCCTTCTAAGTATTTTATCTTTGTATTCCATATACAGATATTTGTTCAAACTGCTAAAAATATTTCTGAAAAAAATTTGATTACATTAATAAGTGCATAAAGGTTGAAATTATTGTATAAAAATGAGAAATAAAAAACTAAGTAATATGTTTGGTTTAGTGTTTGGTTTGGTAATATTACTAGGTTCTTTTTATACTCTTCTGTCTGCTGCTTCTGTTTCAATAGAGCAGGTAGCGGTTGTTGAACTTGGCGGTCTTCTATTTGATGTTGCCTTAGATGGAGACTATGCATATGTTGCTGATTATGGTCAAAGTCTTATGCATTCAATTAATATAAGTGATCCTGAGAATCCAGAGTATGTTGCCTATTTTCACATTTACAGACCACATTATTTTGAGGTTAAAGACGGTATAGCTTATATTCCCGCATGGTCTGAAGGCTTACAAATTTATAATGTAATTGACCCAGTTAACGCAGTAAAACTAGGTGAATTTGTTGGATTGAGAACTGGCGCAATGGGTATTTATGAAGATCTTGTATTCGTTGGAAGAGATGATGGGTTCAATATTCTAGATGTTTCTGATCCAAGTAATCCAGTAAATCTAAGCAGAATTGTGCGTAATGGAAATGCCCACAACTTCGTTATCGAAGAGACTTATGCTTACATTCTTATCTGGAACCATACTTCCTCAACTAGTAATCTTGAAGTGTACGATTACTCAGATCCTAGTTCACCTCTTTTAGTAGCTTATTATGATACAACCAAGTTGTGCTATGATATCAAGGTTCAGGACGATATTGCGTATCTAGCAGGAGCATATGAAGGACTATCAATAGTGGATTTAACAGATTTTTCGAATCCTACATTAATTGGCGAATATGATGAAGATGAACAATCTGTAGCACTTGTAGTTATTAAAGATACTGTCTTTCTTGGAAACGATTTAGAAGGATTACAGCTGTTTGATGTATCAGATAAGACAACTCCGGTACTGATAGCAGAATATGAAACAGAAGGATATGCTCAAGAGTTAGAAATAAGGAATGAATATGTCTACTTGATTAATGAAGGAGTTGGATTAGAGATATTAAAGGTGAAGGGCTTAGGGCTAGAAGAATCATCAGGATTTCCTATCTTCATAACTATTACAGTACTTCTAACGCTAACTAGTATATTCACTTTTAAAAAAAAGAGAAAAAATTGATTCTGCCTAAATAGCTTTTTTTGGGATGTTTCATCCCGCCTAAAGTTTTTAAATTACATAATAATCGCTTCATTATGACTGTGCACGAGAAAAGATTAGTTGTCAAATCAGGAGATGTTTTTGATTCTATTTCTGGAAATGTTCTACCAAACACAAGTGTTGTAATCAAAGATAGAACAATTCTCTGGGTAGGGTCAACTGATAATTTTGAGAAGGAGGAAGGAGATCAAATAATAGATGCTTCAGGTAAATTGGTGATGCCTGGAATGGTTGAATGTCATGTTCATATTTATGCAACAGGTAGCCCTCAATTTGAAAGAGAGATTCTAAGAACAAAAACAGACATGTATCACTACAATGCATTAAACAATGTTCAAAAACACCTGCAAACTGGTTTCACTTGTGTAAGAGATGCTGGCTGCTACCCGGGAATAGCTCCAGCTTTACGAAGGATTCTTGATCAAGGAGTACTAGCAGGTCCAAGATTGGTCACATCTGATAAAGGTATATGGCAATGGGGAAATCAAGAATCTGTTTCACCAGACCCTATAATTAATTTTGAAAGAGAAAATGATCAAGTTCTTTTTGGAGTAGATGCTGTGAAACATGCTGTTAGAGACTTGAAATATCGAGGTGCTCAATTTGTTAAAACAGCTACAACTGGTGGAGTTTTACATGGAATTGAATCCAAAGTAAGTTTCACTTTGTGGACAGAAGAAGAATTAGAAGCTATTGTGGAAGAAGCACACAGGAATGATATGCATGTAGCATGCCATGCACATGGGAAAGCTGGAATAATCAAAGCCACTAAAGCAGGTATCGATACTGTCGAACATGGTAGTTTCTTGGATGAAGAAGCTGTTGATCTCATGGTTAAACACAAAACCTATCTGATTCCTACTCAAACAGCTGCAATGAGCTTAGTTAGCCCAACATTGATGAAAATCATGCCTCCAGAAATACAGAAGAAAACTATAGAAGTAGATAAACAAATGAAAATCAGTCACAAATTAGCTTTTGAGAAAGGTGTGAAGATAGCTATAGGAACTGATGCTGGTACACCTGGAAATTATCACGGGAATACGGGAAATGAAGTTAGATTGATGGTTGAGGATGTTGGAATGACACCAACTCAAGCGTTACAAGCAGCTACTATAGAAGGTGCCAAAGCTATATGGATGGACGAGCAAATAGGTTCTCTTGAGAAAGGAAAACTAGCTGATTTAGTGATATGTAATCAAAACCCATTAGAAGATATCAATCGAATTACAAATTACATGAATTTCAGTCATGTAATAAAAGATGGTAAAATCATGGTTGAAAATGGAAAAATAGTTTACTTCTCACCGTTGCAAGGATTACCAAAATAACCTGAAATAAAACTATTCCTTTTTGTTTTCAGTTTTTCCATCTTCAGCGTTCTTATCTTCTTTTTTATCTTTAATATCCTGATAGATTTTGATTAAATAACTAGAACTAGAAAAAATAAGTCCACCACCTATTCCTATGTAGACTGCTGCAAGGAAGTGTTTTGGAAAAAAAGGACAGTTTCGCAAAAGAATACCTAAAGAAACCATAATAGGAATAATGAGATAAGAAGACCAAGAGATAAAAGCAAAGATGCAGAACTTCTCAGGTTTTGAAACAATTCTCTTAATGTTCTTCTTAACAATTTTAGAAAAACCGAAGAAAAAGATAAGAAATGCAAGTACCAAACCTGTGAATATCATTAAAATAATCAACCAAACAGGTTGATCAGTAGCGTCGTGTAACCATTCAGAAGCGAAAATAGTCAGCATTGCCCCAACGCTTATCCACATCAACCCAGCGATAGAATAATGAAATATTTTAGGGACAGCAGGTTCAAATCTTCTGAAAAAGTTTTGTTCTGTCATTGAAATAGCAAATCAACTCGTTTTTTAAACTGTGCTATATTTCAAGGAAACAGCAGTTTGGCAAATTATAAATATTGGAGTTTTCATCGTTGGGAAAATAGACTAAAGGAATGGTTAGTTTGAGCTACAAAAAATGGTTTATGAAACATCTCATGAGAGAGAAAATGTTATTTACAATATTGATGACATTTCTCATAATTTTCATAGGGACAGTTTCAATCACTCCATTGTTTGTAGGGGATATTTTTGAGGAATTAGTTAAGCAAACAGGAGCTATAAATGATTTTCTTACCTCCTCGGGATTCGTTATTATTAGGCTAAACGCTCCTGCATTCCAAGGATTAATAGCTACTGGAGTACTAATTGCTGTAGCAGGGATTGTGAGAGCTGGTGCTGATTTCACTCAAAGCTACGTTAATGAAATATTAGCTCACAAAGTAACAAAAAATGTTACTAAAGATTTCTATGAAAATATGTTAGAAAAGAGCCAAGAATTTCATGATAGAGTGAAGATAGGAGATATCATGTCTCGCGCAACTTACGATTCTCGTCAGATGAATATATTCATCTCACCTGGAATAAAATTCTTGTTTGAAGCATCTTTTACTCTTATATTTTCTGTTTCATTGATGATCTGGGTAAGTCCAAAATTGACCTTACTTTTGCTTGTTGCTCTACCCTTTTACATTATTGCTATTAGGGATTATAATAAAAAACTTCGACCAATTTCTAGAGCTCAAATGGAACAAAATGGGTTGCTGAATTCAAGATTACAAGAAAGTTTAACAGGGATTAGGGTTATCAGAAATTTCGTTAAAGAAGAAGATGAAATTAAGAAATTCGATGATGAAACTGATAAATTGCGAGACATAAACACTCAAAGAGGCATTATTGCAGCAAAATATTACGCCGTAGCAATAACCGTTCTGCTTATCGCCCTTAGCTTTTTATGGGGTTCCTATGAGGTGACAGCAGGAAATTTGACCATAGGCGAACTAGTAACTTATGTATTCCTAATGATGACTTTAATGATGCCAACCTGGCAATTTGGCTGGACGATCACACAGTTTCAAGTAGGCATGGCAGCTGCAAAGAGAATACATGAAATGATGGTAAGAGAAGAATATGTTCCCGAACCTTCCTCCCCCGTAGAACTAAAAGATGTTCAAGGAACAATAAAATTTGACAATGTATCCTTCTCATACAATGGAGAAAGTAGTAGGAAGAATTCTCTAGAGAAGATAAAATTTGAAGTTAAGGGAGGTTCAACTGTAGCAATAATAGGTAATCCTGGATCTGGTAAGTCAACCCTGATGAAGCTATTAATGCGTCTCTATGATCCAACAGAAGGTGCGATATTTATCGATGGAATCAACATCAAAGACATGTGCCTATCTAATCTTCGTGAGAATATTGGTGTGATAGAACAAGAGATATTTCTTTTCAGTAAAACGATAAGAGATAACATCGCTTACGGAAAACCGGATGCTACTTTAGAAGAGATAGAGAAGGTCGCAAAACTAGCTCAATCTCACGAGTTTATTTTAGGTTTTGAGAACGGCTATGACACGGTTGTAGGCGAAAGAGGTGTTACCCTCTCAGGAGGACAAAAGCAGCGCATAGCTATAGCAAGAGCCCTCTTAGTTGACCCCTCAATACTTATTCTTGATGATGCTAGTAGTGCAATCGATGCAGAAACAGAAAGAAAGATACAAACAGCTATAGCTAATGTGTTGAAAAATCGTACAACTTTCATTATTACCCACAGACTGGCAACAATCAAAAATGCAGATGCAATTATAGTCCTAAGAAATGGCCATCTGATAGATTACGGTACTCATGATGATTTGATTCTAACCAATGAAGATTATAGAAGGTTATTTGAGAGATTTTCAGAGTTACCACCAATGAAAATTAGGGAGGAAAAATAAGATGATGCGAAATCTAGGACCCAAAGTTGATTACGATCGACAATATTCCGACATCGAGTTGATTAAAAGATTTTTGGGATATTTGGGACCGTTCAAGACTATGTTGATGTTCATCATAATAGGTATCATTGCATCAGCTGTTGTAACAATATTCCCACCTATTATGGTGCAAAGCGCTTTCGATTTATTAGAAGTAGAAGCGGGATGGTTAGCGGTTTTACCTTATGCAATTGGATATGTGTTACTATCACTATTCCTATGGGGACTTCAAGTTGTTCTAGGGATAATGGTAACAATTGTAACACAGAAAGTTATCAAACAAATACAAATTGAAACATACATAAGTTTGCAAGAACAAGATTTGATGTTCTTTGATAAACAAGCAACAGGGCAAATAATGAGTAGGGTAACAAATGATTCTCAAGAGCTATCTGACATGCTCAATGTTGTCACACAATTTGTTTCGAACCTGCTAATTCTAGTAACAGTTTTAGGATGGATGTTTATAGTCAATTGGAGACTAACACTTGTTACACTTATCATGGCCCCGTTTGTGTTTTTGGTCGCTCTAACCTTTAGAAGAATAACAAGAAGGACGACAGGGGATTGGAGGGCTGCTATTGGAGCAGTAAATGCTTCATTCCAAGAAAGTGTATCAGGAATATCTATCGCTAAAGCCTTTGGTAGAGAAGAGAAGTCCAAAGAGGAATTTGAAGTAATAAACAATGATACTTTCAAATACGCTAAGAAAAGAGCATTCGCTGTCATGGGAGTCTGGCCCCTGATGGACGGAATCAGTACTCTTGGAGTCTTTGGTATAACCCTCTATGGAAGCTCGCTTATTTTTGGTAATTTAGCTACTGCTTCAACCATTCTCCTTTTCTTGTTATTACTAAACAGATTTCTTTATCCTCTAGTTCGTGTAGCTTCTCAGTTCTCTACTATTCAAAGCGGTTTTGCTGCAATGGAGAGGATATTCAGTATAGTTGATGCAGAAATAGAAATCAGTAATCCTGAAAGTCCTGTCATTAAGAAACTGAAAGGACATATCTCTTTCGAGGAAGTTCATCAACAATATGAAGAAGGTGTGCCTGTTCTAAGAGATATTAATCTAGATATTAAAGCAGGAGAATCTATAGCAGTCGTTGGTCACACAGGGGCGGGTAAGACGACTATTGCTTCTCTTTTGATGCGTTTTTATGATATTAACAAAGGTTCCATCAAAATCGATGATGTCGATATTCGCGAATATGACCTGCATAATCTGCGATCACAGATAGGTTTAGTTAGTCAAGATGTTTTTCTTTTCAGTGGAACTGTTCTAGATAACATCCGTTACGGTCACCCTACAGCCAGCAAGGAAGAAGTTGAGAAAGTTATCAACATTGTAGCTGCACAGGAATTTATTGACGCTTTACCCGATGGTCTAGAGACAGAATTAGGTGAAAGAGGTAAAGGTCTTTCAGCTGGTCAAAGACAAATGATATCTTTTGCAAGAACACTATTAGCTAATCCCAAAATACTGATACTCGATGAGGCCACAGCTGCTGTTGACGCCTATACCGAATGGAAGATACAAGAAGCGTTAGATAAGCTGCTAGCAGACAGAACGTCAATTGTCATAGCTCATAGGCTTACTACCATAAAGAATTCTGATAGGATAATTGTTATGGATCAAGGAAAAATTGTTGAAGAAGGAAATCATGACACCTTAATTAAAGAGAAAGGGCTCTATTCTGAACTTTATGAGACATATTTCAAGCATCAATCAGCAGAATGGATATCAGAAATAAGTGAAGTGTTTACAGACTAGAATTTTTTTGGTTGAAAATCTAATTGCTTCTCCTGTTAAGAAAAGGTTTAAGTATTACGATTTAGTATACTCTTTGGTGATACTATGAGTACTACTATGTCATTCAAACTTCCAGAAGAATTGAGAGAACAAATGAAGAAATACAAGGATCAAGTTGAATGGAGTAAGGAGTTAAGGGAATATATATCAAGAAAGATAAGGGAAATAGAAAGCAAAAACAGACTAGAAGAGGTGCATCAAATATTGGCGAAAACAGCAAGTGTACCTAGAGGAACTGCAATGAAAACGGTGAGGGAAGATCGTGATAGTCATTGATGCATCTGTTCTCTCTAAATATGTTTTGAGAGAGAAAGGGTGGGAACAAATAGAAGAATATCTACTGTTAGGGCACAGCTTGGAGTTAATTCAATTAGAGGCAACGAACGCTATATGGAAAAATCATTATCTGAAAAGAATAACCAAGGGGGATGCGATAAAGAAGTTCAAGGCACTACAAATGCTTTGTGAAGATGTTCTTATTTTGCACAATTCCTCTGAGTACATTGATGAAGCATTTAAATTTTCAATCCAAGAAGGAGTACCAATATATGATATGCTTTACATTCTGCTAGCATTAGAGGAAAAAGCAAGTTTAATAACTTCAGATAGGAATCAAGCAAAATTAGCTAAGAAATTCAAAATTGAAGTAATAGAAATGTAAGAAGTTTACAGTTTGATTTTCTAGCTATTCCTCGTCTATTTCTCCTAAAATTATTCTAATTCCTTTAGATTTTCTGTGAGATTCTATATATTCTAGAACAATATCTGCAATGCTTTTTGAATAACACCTTTCAATAATTTTTTCTGCTAAATCGACAGCACAGAGCATGCCTCCAGCTGTTATTATGTTATCAGAAATAACCACGCGTTTGTTTACAACCTTACAATATTTTTGCAACCTTTGAAAATGCTTATGATGAGTAGTTGCTTTTTTATTTTTTAATAATCCAGCATGAGCAAGAACGAGAGAACCTAAACCAATTGTGCAGATTAATTTTTTCTGACCAAATTCTATTACTTTATCCAGAATTTCTTGATTCTGAATAATGGTGTTGATGCCTTTTCCTCCTGGTATGACGAGAATGTCATAATCATCAAAATCTAAACCAACTTGGTGCGGAGTGATTTGCATATCTTTAGTACCAACAACTAACTGTTTATCGGAAATAAGCTCGACATCTAAGGGTTGATCAATTGGAAGAATTCCTCGGTTTTTGAGTATTTTCGTTTTCTTTAAGATATTATAGACGATATCTAATCCCAATTCTTCTACATTATTAAAAACATAAATTGCTATCTTTTTCATCTTATCAATATGAAATTATGCTGTTCTTATCTATAAACTTTATTTAAAGGATGTAAAAAAAAGAAAAATGAGACGTGCTTATATTCTCCCTTATGAAATCGATGGAAACAAGTTTCTAGTTACAATTATTGTTTTCCCTGAAACATGGATTAAGATAGTAGCGATGATAGCGGAAAATGATAAGGTTTCAAAGGACATGCACTTAGCACTTCTTAAAGAAAATTGGAATCTATTTGAAGTAACATACTCAATAGATGGTTTTGGTAATCTTTTCTCTGAAAATGATTTGCTACAAACAACAAACTTTGATAATTTTGTTTCTGAATTTCAAGCAGTGGTTTTCGGGGTAAAGAATTTCTTTGAAAAAGTAGCACCAAGTTTTCAGTTGAAAGCTTCAGGAACTTATGATCGAAATCATGCAGCTTGGGTATAAAAAAAGCTGAACCCTTTTTTTCCAAAGAATGGCTTTAAACTATTCAAAACAAGTCAACCTTCCCTAGATTGAAAAAATGAATAGTTTAGTTGTCCCCAACACTATCCATCCATTGGCTATCTTCGCCTGTTGATTGGTGAAGATAGCTACTACTTCCCCATCCTTCTTCTTATAATTGGGTGGCTTAGGCATGGCAAAAAACAAGCTGGGTTCCTTTTTCCACTCTTGTTTAGCTCGGAAATAGCTTTTCCAGGTTCTAGAAAGGAGTTTGAGAGTTTGTTGGGCAACATGAGCAGGAAGGACTCTGTAGCACCCCTCCTGTTTCAACTGTCTGTCAAGATCATAGTAAAAGAGAAGTTTACTTGTTTGCTTCAAAGAGGTTTTTATCAGAAAATTTGCCCGATTATAGAGATTTTTTGCTTGATGACAGATTCTGCTCAGTGCTGGATGATATTCCACTTCTATACGCTCTGCACGCAGTACTTTTGTCATCCTTCGTTAACCCAGAGTTCACTATAAAAACACCCGTACTATCTCGAAAATGTTACTAGTTTTACAAGCTAATAAGACAAAAAGACAAAAATATATTCATAAAAACAGAGGGAAATATATCCTTCCTTTCAACTTGAGCCAGATTGTCTTAATTCATCAGCTAGGTTCATCTTCTTGATTTTTCTCATTAACTTAAACGTTGCTAACCAGAGTGAGAAGAACGAAACTAATAGTACAATAGGCCAAGTATATCCAGGAATTGTTGTTGGCATGTAAAATGTGTCTCCCATCATATAATCCATTGACCAAACATAAGTCAAGTATCCAAATGGTATGGTTAAGATTAGACTAATCGTGCTTAGAATCGCGTTCTCCCAGAATATCATGTTTCTCAAATACTTCGTTTTAGTACCCATTGCTTTAAATGACAGAAAATCTTGATGTCTATCCACAAAAGCCATGTACATTGATTGAAAACTAAACAATACACCAATTAGTATCCCTATTCCCAAGAATAGCATCATAATTCCTAATACTGCTTCCATCATACCAAACACAGACTCTCTAACTGTTTCTGATTCTGACCACAAAGTTACATTGAATCTCTCTCCAAATTCTTCTCGGATTGCTTGCAGATCTGCTTCATCAGTTATAGTAAAAATCACTCCATTTACCCAATTATCTGGGATTCCAAATAAGTGATTAGCATGACTCTCCTGAAAGGATTCATAAGTCCACATAACTGCATAGTCAATTAGTTCTCCCACTAATCCTGTAACAGTCACTGAATAATTACCAAGAATTCCAATTTCGATCTCATCACCTATTTTTACATCATACTTCCCAGCAATGGTATTGCCAAGCAATACCGTTTCATTGTTTAAATCCGAATTTTGTTCAAATTCTCCTTCGATAACATTGAAATTTCTTAAAGAAGAGTTTTCTTGATAACACACTAATTCAGTCCAACTTAACATTTCATTGTTATGAATGATTTTTGTATAAATCCCAACAAATACTTCATAGGTATCAACATCATCCAAAACTTCTGGATTATGTTCTTCCATAAAATTTTTGATATTATTAATTGAAACAGGAGTTTCAAAAATTACTTGGACATCATACGCATTGTATTCTTCAAAATTATCCGTCATCACTGCAAAGACGTTACTAACCATAGCTAACGAGTTTACAAGGAAAATCATTGAAGTAATCAAAGCAAGGATGGTTATCAAGCTCTTTCTTTTCTTTAGAAATACTTCTCTTAGGGGGACAACCATGTGAATGGATTTGAATAAAGGAATCCATCCAAGCATTCTTTCAGCTACCGATTTACCTGTTGTTTTAATCCTAGTAAACACAGCACTCATAGCTTCTCTTGGTGTTGCAGATGCAATTGACAAAGCACTGAATATGGAACAAAGGAAGCTTACTGATAAGGTTATAACTCCTCCATAAACAAATTCTAAGACTGGAATTGTCATGGCTATCTGGTGAAATCCATACAATCCAGTTGTTAATTTAGCCATACCGATTGCTAATCCATAAGCTAAAGGAATACCTATTATTATACCAAATGAGCTTAAAATAAGAGTTATACTTGAATAATGAAATAGAATTTTACCTTTTTTTGATCCCATTGAAAGAAATAGACCAATATTCTTCCGTTGAGCATTAATCATCTTGCTTAGAGTATTGAAGATGATGACAATAGTGATAATCATACCGATAATACCAAAAATCGTCCCCATTTTGTCAACAGCACCAGCATCACCTTCAAACATCTTATATTCTGGTGTTTCATCAAAAAGCACAAATTTCAAAGTACTCGGAGAGATACCATTCGAGGTTAAATAAGAAGAAATTCCATCTGCTGCCGTTAGAATCATCTCTCTGTTAAATCGTTCATCAACAGTAAATAACAACTGATTAACCATATTTTCCCCTTCAAACAGAAAATTTTGTGCAATTTGAAGATTAATCCAGATAATTGCCATATTACCAAAAAGTGGTAAATTAGTTACTTCATCAACTATATATGAGTAGTAAGAATCTTGAGCAATTCCCTTAATTGTAAAATTGGTTGTTTCTTCTGGAAATGTTATTGAAAGCTCATCGTTCAGGCTAACATTTTGTCCAAGAAATTCCATTGCCCTACCCGCAAAATGAGTTTCAACCAAACAACTTGTATTTGAATCTAAAATTGTTGATTCATCAGTAATTTCTGATGATTTCTCTTCGATAACTAGTTGATTTAGCTGATTCGGGAAATTAACACCGATAACTACTGCAGGGAATATTTCTCCTTTAAATTGTATCTCAGTCATGAAGTAAATTCTGCTTTCGACGCGATCTAATGAAAATTCATCAAGAAAACTCGAATTTGTTTTAATTGTAGAAACATTGGTGTCTACTACTGGCTCCAAAAAAGAGAAGGTTCCATCAGCAACATTATAGTAATTTTGGTTGAGTTCATAGGTATTAAATAGAATAGGATGACCTGCTCTTAAACCTGATAACAGAGCTATAGATATTGCAATAACTAAAACTATCGAAATTGAACGAAATTTATTCCTCCAAATTTCACGAAATAATTTTTTCGATAGAATCTTCATCTTACTCTACTCTTACCTTTTTTGTTCCGTTATCTGTGGGGTTTTCCTCTATTTTCTCTATTTTACCCATACGAAGATGAAATACTCTGTCAGCATATTGCGTTATGCTTATATCATGAGAAACAACAATTAACGTTGTTTTTTCCTTTTCATTTAGTTCTCGCAATAATTCTGCAATGCTTTGACCAGTAACAAAATCCAGATTACCAGTAGGTTCATCTGCAACTAATATCTTAGGGTTTTTTACCAGTGCTCTAGCAATCGCAACGCGCTGTTGTTCTCCTCCTGAAAGTTGTGAAGGAAAACGGTATTCTTTACCTTCCAATCCAACCTTCTTAAGTTCTTCAAATGATCTGCGTCGCACTTCATGTTTATCTTTAACTCCTTGAAATTCCAAAGCTAATCCAACATTTTCCCAAGCTCTAAGACTGGCAACAATATTGAAAAATTGGAAAACCCACCCTACTTCATTTCTTCGGAATGTGTTCATTTCATTAGTTGTGTAGTTTGTTATATTTTCTTCCCCAACAAAAACCTCTCCTTCAGAAGGTAGATCTATTCCTCCAATCATGTTAAGCAAGGTTGTTTTACCTGCGCCTGAAGGTCCTAACACAACAACAAATTCTCCCTTATATACCTCCAAATCAACCCCATTTAATGCATAAACTTCCGATTCACCAAACTCAAAACTTCTTATCAAGCCCTTAGTTTTTACAGCAATTTCCTTGGTCAACAATTTCATCTCTTATTCTTTTTTGACATATGATTCTTAGTTTAATATGCAAAACTAAATGTTAAATCGAGCAAACATCTGATATTAGCTATAAAAATCATTTCAACAAAATTGAAAACCTTAAAGAATCGCTTAAAAGGAGTTATTTCGTAAATATTTATAACTATCTGAACTTCATTTGAAAACGAGTGTATAATATGAACTCTATAAATAAAATGGATTGCAATTCTGATTTTTTTACTTTATACAAACTTAATGATTCATGTTATGCAGCAATTGAAAAAGAAGGTGCTAGAACAGGATCAAATGCGGGATTTGTAGATATAGATGGTATGGTCATCGTTTTTGATACTTTTCTGAGTCTGGGAGCTGCAAAAGATTTACTTGATTGCATAAAAGAAATTACGGGAGGAGTGCCATCTTATGTTGTTAACAGTCATGAACATTCTGATCACTTTGTTGGTAATCAAGTATTCAAAGAATTCGTTTCTTATATTGTTTCAACACATCAAACAAGGTCTGCCGTTAATAAATTTCAAGAAACTCTAGATAGGGTAGCTGAATTACCAGAAGATTGGGTGGAAAATAGGCTCTTGGAAATTCAAAATGAGGAAGATGAAACTAAAAAAAAATCTAGATAATGAATTAAATTTTGTCTATAATTTGAAAAATAAAGGAATTAAAGTAACACCACCTAGAAAAATGATTTCGAAAAGGGATCCAGTAAGACTTCGGGGAAATTCCGATGTTGCGATACTTGAGGTTGTAGAAAATGCACACTCTTCTACTGATATCCTAATGACAATAGAAAAACAAAAGGTGTGTTTCATAGGCGATTTGTTATTTAGTAATTGTTATCCTTGGATAGGTAGTGGTGATCCTAAGCGATGGAATGATTTCATGCAAATACTTGTTGAGAAAGATATAGAATATTTCATTCCTGGTCATGGACCAATAGCCACTAAGAAAGAAGTATACCAGCAAATCAAGTATATCAAGGAAATTCTTAAACTGTCAAAAAAATATTTTGAAGAAAAACGGGATATAACAGAAATAAATCCCTCAGATCTTTCCAAAGAATTTGAGGATTGGGACGATATGGTTTTCAGGTGGAACAATAAGTTTCTTTCAGAGTATTATAAGAGGTAATTTGGTTCAATTAGAATTATAAAAGTTTCATAGAAAAATGAATATTTTATTCTACTCCTTCTTTTTTAAGAAACTCAGTAACATCTTTTAGGAATAAATCAAGTTGATTTTCAATTTTCATTTTTCGAGCTTTTTCTTTCAAGAAATTGGCATCTATTCTCCCTTTATTTCTAATGTATACAGCTAAAGCGTCTTCGTAATCCTGTTCAGAGCCAAATTGAAGTTTGTATAGAATTAGATTGGTTGGATTATTGATTTTGAGTTTTATATCATTATAAATTCCATCTATAGCCATTTTTATGCTTTCAAGTTCCAATTCAGAATATGCTCCTTTGATATCAATCCTAAACATGCCGCTTTTATAAAAAAATGAACAGTGAGAATTTTCATCAAATCCCTCAAAATCGGTTAAAGATGCGTCAAAGTTATTGTTTTGCAAATAATCTACGAAATCCCCTCTATCTAATTTTGTATGATCTAGGATGATGTCGACATCCATTGTAAATCTAGTCCTCCCTAAAACAAAAACAGAAACCCCCCCTACAACAACATAAGGGATTTTTCGAGAGTTAAAATACTTAACCAAACGCTTCAGACTTTCAGATATAGGATCAACTGTCATTTTCACTACCATCCTCAGATTTCCATTGAATTTTTATTTCTTTGAGAGAATATGCAAACTTGATAAAATTAGCAGTTTCTCTAGTGAGTTCCTCTTCTGTGAATTTTCGAGCTCTTAAAGCAGATCTCATAACTTCTTCTCTTCGCTGCTTCACCCTTTCTTGATTAGGCTTTAAAGATGCCATATCTATAATTATCAAATTTTAGTATAAAAAGTATGTCGCTCTAAAGTTAAAGAGCCACTTGATAGCAATAGAAAATACTAAGGGAATAAATAAGAAAGAAAGGGGAATTTCCTGTTACTTAGTATTTTCTCCCCAATTAACTAATCTTCTTTCCCCTTCAAGAGCGCGAATAGAAGAAACATCTTGCATGATTTCTAATGTTCCTCTATAATTGCCAGAGTTATCTCTTACTGCAAAGTAGCGTATGTGGACAAATTTGTCACCCATATTTATCCAGAACTCAGCAACATCTTTTTGACCAGTTCTGAAAGCTTCTATAATTTGCATAACTTTGTCAAGGCTTTTTGGAGGGTGACATCTTTGGACTTTTCTACCTATAATACCTGGACTGCGGGGAAAAATTCGTTCCTTGGTATCTGAGTAGTATATTACTTCATCATTCTCATTAATGAAAGATATTTCAACTGGAAGATTAGTCATAATCAAATTGATTTGTTCTAGAGTAAGTTTACCAGTTTGTACATCCAAGGTATCTACAGGTATAGGTTTTTCTTCTATTTGATGTATTAATTCTGGTGTAACGGGTTTCCATTCATCTCCTGGCGTAACCCAAGCAAAACCTATTTCTTCTTCTCCATTTTTCACTTTTTGCCAATCTTGAATGTCCAACAATTCTAAACTTGTTGGGAAAAGTATTGTTTCTTCTTTAAATATCATGTCTTCTACTTGTGTAGCAAATTCTTCTGCATCAACTTCGCTTCCTTGACGAATCAATTGTCGAACTTCATCATGTTTTGCCCACATGACTTGAGTTGGTCCTTCAAATAAGTTCTTCTCCAATATAGGAAATAGTTGGTTTTCCAGTCTAGTATAGTGAATCTCAATATCTGCTAGTTTTCGAACTAATTCTGGAGTTGGATTTTCTCTAATACTTTTAATTAACTCTTCCGCAGCACGATTTTCTTCCATATAGGTGTGTATTGGGTGACCTGGAGTTTCTTGAGGTGTCTGTTTTTTTTCCAATGTATCTTCAAAGATTCCTACATGTAGATCACATAATAAGGTGATTTGATCGACAGTAAGTTCTCCAGAATTGATCAACTCTTGTTCCATTGAAGCAATATCAGTAGCTTCTACATCCCCTAATATCTCCTTGAACCGAGCTTTCAATGCGGATTTTTCCCCCCCTGCATGAAGTTCAAGCACAAGAGCTTTGAGCATTTCCCTCTTTCGTACTTGTTCATCTTCAAAACCACTTGTACTTGTAGAACCAATTTGCACATCCACTTTGGTTTCTGTATTTTGTTCAATTTTGCTTGAAAAATAATCTATTACAGATTTGAGATCTTGATGAATGAGATTGGCCACATCAGTCATTGTAGCTTTTCTACCCACTGTTTTACGTAGAATAGGGTTTTGAAAACGTTTTAGGATAGGATCTAATTCATCTAATAGTCTCTCTAGAAAAGGAAATTTATCAATAAGTTCTATAATTTTTGTTGCATCGGATATAATGTAGTTTGACAAAGTAAATCACTCGTAAAACTTTGCGAGGCATCAAATAAAAAACGTATGGTTTGGTCAACAATTTCCTACAAATCATTAATTTCTTAGAAACACTATGAGACTGATAACAAAGTAGTATATCTGAAAGAAACTGACCATGAACCTTTCTACCAAACCCATATACTTCCCGCCAACGAAGATTCCTGATATTACCACAAGTATCAAAGATATTATAGCTGAAGCAAAAGAGAACCAAGCAAACCCAATCCAACCTTCTAATGATTTTGTGCTAAACCACAAAAAGACCATTGATATGATGACTACTATTCCTGATACTACTATAAGAATAAGATGCAATTTACCTCGTATTGTATTTAATTCTCCTCCTTCACCTAAGGGGAAGAAAATAGTTACAATTAACACTATGAGTGCACTAATCGCAAACAAGTACGATCCAACAAGACCTTCTTCACCATTAATTCCCCAGAGTAATCCAATAGAGAAGATAAACAATAAGGCACTTCCAGTGATAAATATGGACTGAAACAGCCATCTTTTAGGTGCTCAAATAGCATACAAAGAGCTTACATCATCCTTTAACCTTAAATCATTCAATAAGTATTAAATAATCCCGTGTACAAATATATCTTGACAAGTTGGGAATTTAAATGAGAATCCACAAAAAAAATCTTTTTGCTTCTGGTGTATTGGTTTTACTTTTTCTTTTAGTTATTTCACCAGTGTTCTGTACAGCAGCATCTTACAGTGTTCGATGGGAAATAGAACTGGAGAAGTTTTCACTTAATGGCTTATCTGTTGATGTTGATGATAATCTATATCTCTCTTATTTAAATTCTGATGAAATTGAAATATACTTTTCTAAGGTTTCAAAGGAAGGAACAGAGATTTTTGATAAAACCCTTAATCCAGAACCTAGCAACTACAGATATCGAATGGATGATTTTGGTAAATATTATTTTATAGATACCGAAGAAGAAACATTTACAATATCACAGTATTCAAATGAACTCATCTTTATTTCAACATACAATATAAATCTCTCAAGCTACTTTGAAGGGGAATTTTTTGGAGATCTCTACTATGTTGATAGCGATTGTATTTATTTTGCTATATTAGAATACCAAGGAGAATACGATTCATTAAACACTGAGTTAGACCGCATTCAGTTAGCTAAATTTAGTACTACAGGAGAGAAACTTTGGAATAGAACAATAGCTCTTAATCCAGATGGCACGATTTTTGGTTTTTGTAAAAACAGTTATGGAAATATCTATGTTGAGAATGAAGGCGTTCTGTATTACCTTGATGATGAGAATGGAGAGGAAATTTGGCAAAAAATGATTAGAATAGATGATCCAACGATTTCACTAATCTCTCTAGAGAGTAAATATTTGATAGCTTTTAAGGAAAATGTTTTGCTGGTAGTTATTACTTATTGTTCTAAACTATTTATGAAACTTTGTAAAGTGGATGGAAATTTTGATTGGGAGCTAACAATTGAAGCAGAGACTCCTAATCGTGGTCTTGATGGCTACAGTATTGCTATTGAAAATGGTTTTTTAGGTTTCACTACTCTTGAAGACGATTTTGTTTCTGATACAGGAGAGAAAACATCTATAATCAATTTACACTTATTAAACTCTGCAAAAGAAGTTCTTTATGAAGAAAGAATAGAGTTTACAGATGAAGTTGCTGTAAGTTCAGATATATTAAGATACATTAAAATTCTCCCTACTTCAGAAGGACATTTTTACCGTTACGAATTAATGAGAGATAGAGAGAATGATAAAGTAGAAAATACAATTCAGTATTGTATACCGAGAACTAATTTTATTACAGGCTACACATTAATAATCTCTATTTCAAGTATTAGTATACTTGTTCTTTTGGTCGCATACAGACGAAAAATATCTAAATAACTCCTCTTATCTTTTTTCTTTTACTTTGCTATTATTGAAATTAATCCACTGAATTTCATCACCTAATAAATCAGAGACAATTTTTGAAGATTTGACTCCTTTGAATAGATTCTGTAGTTTAACTAACAACCATTCAAAGGAACCTTTCATCTTGAATTGAATAAACAATCTAACCACTAATTCATAGAACAATAATATGTAAGTTATTGCCAGAAACATCCACAACTCTTGCCCTCTACCTATTATTCCTTCTTCCATGAAATCGTATCCCGATTGTTTTTGTAAAATGAGAGACAGAATCCATCTTGGAAGTAGTTCTAATATTTGCAAGGAATAGATTGTTAATGAAAGGATTGACCATCTTCTAAAGAATTTAACAATTCTTCTATTCGCAAAGATTTTACCCTCCCCTCTATATTCTATTAAAGCTAGAAGGGCCATTAATAAACAAACCTGCCCTCCTAATCTAAGTAGGTAAGTTGTTATTGCGGGAGGTTGTTCAAGAAAAGTGAAAGGTAATCCTAGAACAATTAAGATTACACCTGCAGCTATATATAAAATACCTACAAGACTTAACCACAGAAGTTTTCTTTTCGGAAGTTTTGGTTCTGCAAGAAGCATTCCTATAAGCGATCCCATGAAAGAAGAAGCAAGATATGGGAAGAGAGGTTGTTTAGGACCATTAATGATTGTTAAGAACCAAGTTCTAGCAGATCTATTATGATAAACAAACTCTATGTCAGGCCAACTAGTTTCTTCTGAAGGATATAACCAAGTAGAGTTTGATATCCAGTTAGAAATAAATGGAGTAAGAACAAGAACAAATAAAATGAGACATGCAAAAATAACAATATTTCTTATCACTTTCTCAAAGCCATTGTTACGCATCAAAAGGTATAGGAGTACACCATTAATTACTAGACATATACCAATAATCTGCAAGGTTTGAAACCAAAGAATTTCGACTTTGAAGTAAGCAAAATTCGTCCATTCTAATCTTCTTATTGAATATCCAATATCCCCATAGTATCCCAAGATTCCTTCTATGAAGTAAGCTAATATTATAAGAGCTACTCCTGTCGTAATTTGCTTAAAAAGTAATTTTGAAGGGATAACATCTGTTTTTGCTTTTCTTATGAAAGTATAAGAATTCACCACTGAAGAGATAAACAAGAAGAACCCGTACCAAGATCCGAGATAAGCAAATAATCCCATTATTATCAGCAAAACTATAGGAAAATTTAGTATCTCTTCTTGATTTGCCATAAATCCTTCAATATCATACATTTTGAAAAGAATGTGAAAAAGAGTCATTCCAAAAATAGCTACACCTCTAAGAAAATCTAGAGTAACTAATCTCCTAGGTATTGTTGGTGCTTCTTCTGATGAAGGGGATTGAAGCTTCAAGTTTATCTCTCGAAATCTTTAATATTAATGATTCATGTTCTCTTAAACAATATTAAGTGTTTTTCAGATAACTCAATCGAATAAAATCAGAAACAATCAGCTAAATTCTCTATCATATGTTTTACATGTAAAAAACTACTGAAAAAAATATGTTGGTATCTGTAACATTATGTGACAAATAACTGTCTTCAGAAAAGATAAATTACAAGTTGAAAGAAGACAATTTATCCTTCTTTCTTTCCACAAACATTCGTTTAAATGATTCTATAAACGGGTATATCTATTAAGTTAATGATTATGTGAAACATATATTTTAAATACTGGCTAATGTACATGTTATTTTGGCAAAATGTGGACGTGGAGAAGTAACAAAGATAGGATATACATTTGATTACAATTTTGCTAAATATGAGGTATAAAAATGCAAATTAGAAACAAATATAGAATTTCTCTGCTCATTGTTCTTGTAATGAGTATGAGTGTAATAACAGCGATAACGTCGCCTGTTATGGGAGTTACCATCGTAAAGATGGGAGATAATAATGCTATAGATAAAAGCATATTTAGCAATTAGAGAAGATGTACCAAATCCTTCTATCTTGGAATATAATTCATTGGAATTTTCCTTAAAAATTAGTCATTGTTTTGGCCCTGTAATATGGATAGGTCATGGTAATGATCAAGGTATTGAAACAGAGAATTTCCAGATGTCTTGGGTCGATTTCGCTTCAAATATTGAAAAAACTCCTGCTAAGGATGTAGTATTGTCTTGTGATTCGAAGAATCTATTGAAACAAACAGTTCTAGAAGAAACAGATGTGTTTACATTTGAAGGATCAATCGATGCAGTAATTGGAGGATTGTTTACATCATATATAATAACGAAATCTCAGACGATTATCGACAAACTGCTTGTAAGAGCAATTAATATCGTATCAGGAACAGTTCAGAAAGAAGAACTTGTAGTGCTGATAGATGATGGAGGAGGAGCGGCCCCACCACCAACACCACCAACACCTACAGTTACCTACATTGTACGTAATCCTTTTGGCCCATCAGGTGGTTGGGGAATTGTAGAAACCGTATGGAACTGCGGCAATCTTGCTATGGTTGTAATAGGAGCTTTACTTACCTTTTCATCGATTTGGATAGTGGCTAAGGTCGCAGAAGTAATCAGCGCAGCAGGTTTAAGTTTCTTTAGTGCTTGTGCTAATTTCTTTGCTGTATTATTTAATCATATGAGCAGTGTTGCAATGATAGGTAGCGCATTCCTGGCATTTTTACCAGCTATAGTGAATTTTATCTGCACTAAACTGATCCCAAAAATAGCTTGGTACTTAGCAGCTGCAGCAATTGCAGATGTGACTGCTCAAGCCGCTGCCGTAGCAGCAACAGCTGGAACTGCTCTAGCCCTTAAAGTGTTGCAAATTATTTCAATTGTTCTAACAGTTGTATGGTGGGTAATAGGCTCTATTTCGGACATCACCGATGTTGACGATATATGCAATATGCCAGCTTGGATGTTTGGAGGATAAAATTAAACCATCCAAAAACATTAAAATATTGAATATGGAGATGGATTTGAAATGAAAGGAATTAATTCATCTCCAAAGTTTTTTTCTCAAGATGAAGAAGATTTACAAATTTGGAATTTCTCTCGGAAAAAGTCATTTAAGAGTTTAGTACTGATATCATTTATTCTGTTTATTTTTGCATCTATTTTTCTGTTATGGGGATTAATAATTACTTCAAGATATAGAGTGTATTGGTACGATATCTTTAATCTCATCAGTTTTCTAATGATTATTATTGCAGGAGGATGGATTAGTTTTACATCAAGTGCGATAGCGTTTCTAATAAAACCAAGAAAACGAGAAAGACGGTTTATTATGGGCATGAATTGGTTAGTAGCTATTATTGGAACAATTACTACAACAATAGCTTATGTTTTACTAATCATTTTTGTTTGGATTCCTTCCTTATCTATTTCCGATCAATTGATTCCTTCTATAAAATATGGGTTGCCAACTATCTTACCAGTAATAGTCTGGCCTTCTGTTTTTATCATTTGGTTTTTATATATTCTCTTAACAACATATACAAATATAATAATCGATCAGAATAAGAAGGAAATATTAATTTACGGTCGTACAGCGAAAAGAGATAGATTCAGTTATACATTTCCTCTTTCACCAGAATATCAATTAGCAATTATGAAATATGATGTAAAAAACTTATCTAAAAAATACCAACGGTGGGGAATATTTCTAGAAACTGAAACGCAGTTAGTAAGACTCTGCTCAGGATACGAAAAAGGAGTTAAACAATTTCTTGAAGAACTAGTAGCAATAACAAATTGGTTAACAGTAACAAAGACGGATGAAGAACCACCAAGTATATTAGAAATTTGCACTACTAAAGATTCTGCATAAAAAACCAATATTAGTTTATATTATGATTGAAAACGAAACTAAACTATTTTTGCAATCAAATGGTGTTAATCCAGTAATTTATTGGAAGTTATTTTTCTCCTTAGTTGCTAATATATGTTTGATTTCTTTCTCTTTTGAACCACCTAGATTACTAAAAACCCAAAGCTATTAGAGCGATTGAATAGAGCACACCCACCACTCCACAAACTAATGTTAAAGGTAACATCTTCTTTACGTATTTGAGAAAAGAAATAGGATATCCTTCCCTTCTTAATATCTCTAGTGACATTAGAATAGTAATTGATCCAAGAGGTGTCAATGCTCCACCAATATTCCCAGAAAGAACAAAACCAATCCACAAACCTACTCCTGTTGCCACCCCTAATTCTAAAGCTTGATAGATATAAGAGAAAATAAGTGCAGCTGAAAAACTATTCAAAAATCCTGCTATAAATAATCCTACAGCACCGATTATTGTTGCGACTAAAATTAACCCTCCTGTTGTGGGGTTTGTACCTAATATCCCTGTAAGTATATCAGTTAATGGTAGCAAAGCTCCTGCAGCTGTTAAAAGTCCCATTAGAACGAAAAGAGCAATAGCGAAAATAATCATCTCCCATTCGACTCCTTCTCTAAGATAACGCTTCAAATCTGTTTTGAAAAGAAAAAGACCGAAAAACACTGTTATTAGAGCTGTAATAGCTACATCTAGAGGATTACTCTTAATACTTGTAAGTAAAAATCCTACAAAAAGAAATCCAAGCAGAATTGTTGATTTCCAGATGTTCTTTCTATCAGAAATCCCTGACCAAGGATTAATTCTTCCCATCTGCTCTCTTTTCTCATCTGTAACTTTGATTCTTAGTTGCTTCTTATACATAAGGAAGAAAAATACTGTAGCAAGCCCAAAGAAAAGAATTGCAATAGGAAACATATAAGCTGTAAATGTTATGAAGTTCATGTTTGTCTCTGGATACAAGTTAAAAAAGATAATATTAGGTATCGATGAAACAGGGGTTGGCAGACCACCAATTATGGTATTTATACCTACGAACAACACATAAGGTTCTGGGTTAAGTTCTAGCTGTTTACATGTAACTACTGTTAATGATCCTAATAGAATTATTGCACTTAGATTATCAAAAAACATTGAAACA
The DNA here is from genome assembly GCA_018238545.1 of Candidatus Heimdallarchaeota archaeon. Lineage (GTDB taxonomy): Archaea > Asgardarchaeota > Heimdallarchaeia > Heimdallarchaeales > Heimdallarchaeaceae > UBA460. The sequence goes on along the minus strand of JABCTC010000032.1, from coordinate 2,556 downwards.
AAGAATGTTAATCCACCTAATGCTACGAGTAGTTTTTTTGGATCACCTTTAGTCATTTTAACAATATATAGTGATACAAAGTCAAAGAACCCTGCCCCTTTTGTAATCGCAACAATTATTCCTATAGAGAAGATAATTAGTATAGCTTCTATGTTCACTGTTTGTGCCAAAGCTTCCAGAAAATGCTCAGGTACTTCTTCAAATCCTAAGTTTTCGACAAAACCTTTCTCCCAATCCATAAGTACTAGATACAATAATGAAACTGCTAAGGCACCAGAAGCTGTGACTTTTGTAGAATCAATTCCCTCTTTTGTTAGTAAAACAATTGTGATTAGCACGATTATTACAATAAGTATTGTTCCAATCCACTGTAATTCTCCTAACAGATTTAATGGCTCTGACAATTGTTCACCTTTGTAAATTTTCTTTTTTCAGAATTGAGTTCAATCCTGAACTGTTTTTGAAATATAGAAACATTTGCTCTGTTCATTTCTTATTCAAGAGCATGAGACAATACATCTCATTCTTTTCGTTCCTATTCAATCATAACCTCTTTGTCTTTATATCTTCTCTTTCTTGTTTATTTCTTCTGGTATCTCTTCTTTTTCCTTTTCTATAATAGGGGGGTTATTTTCTTTTTAATAATCATAATTGGAAAAGTTATCTCTGGATCTTCTAGAAACTCAATGAAGAATCCTGCAAGACTTGAGTGTTTAGTTGGCATATAAATCATTAAGAATCCATGATCTTTGCCACACACTGTCAGTTGATTTTTTATGTCAACTATCTTATCAGTTGTTATAAGATTAAATTCCTTTAATTTATTAACTTCTTTGAAAATCTCTGAATTAGCTTGCACAAACCTCTTGAGTTCTTTTGTATTTTTGTTAACAAATTGCTCAAATTCATCATCAGTTTTTTCTTCGTGAAAATTACGAGAAATGTTAACTAGCCCCTTTATCTCTGTGTCCTTTAAACTAAATCTTAAGGCAGTTTCACTCATTTTACTTAGTTGAGTGCTATTACCTAGAAAAAGGCAAATGTTTTTCCACAACATGTCAATATTTACTTTCTCGCTTTCAACAACTAAAAGAGGAATATCCTTTACCTCTTCTAAAAGATATTCAAAAATTTCTCCTATAACTACAACTTGTGCTTCTGTTTTTTCTAGATCTTCTTTTTTCATCTCTACTTCTTTCATACCTATGAATGAAGAAGGTATAATTATTAGATCATAGATTGTATTCTTAAAAGCATTATCAATATCCTCCGGGAACAGAATCAAGCGGATATCGGATTGCAGAAATTCACGGCGCGTATATCCGAACATCTTACAACCGGCAGGATTGACGTCAACATAGTCCCCCTTTTTATTAATCAGGAAAAAACCATCTTTAGCGGATTCAAATAAGATACGGAAACGTTTTTCAGAAGCTCTGAGTTTTTTTTCCGCCAGCTTGCGCTTACTATATATTTCCGCTTCTTCAAGCGCCCGTTTTACTACCGAACCTAAACGGGGCAGCCTGTCTTTTAAAACATAATCCGTGGCGCCGGCTTTCATACATTCAACAGCAACATCCTCGCCTATTGTACCGGAGACGATGATGAAAGGAATATCAGGAGCGATTTCCATTTTTATCTGCAAGGCAGGCATTCCACCGAAAGACGGGACTTTATAATCGGCAAGGATAATATCTGGGTTTTCTGATAATGCTTTTATGAAGGCTTGCTCCGTGTCTACTATGTTCCAATTTAAAACAAATCCTTCCTTCTCCAGTTCTATTACTTCTAACTCAGCGTCGTCCGGATTATCTTCAAGAATTAGCAGACGTAATGTTTTCTTGTCCATAATTTTTTCCTTTTTAGAGCTTAACACATGAATCGGGTAGACATCAATTTAAAATTTCACACCACCCGCCAGCCAACGACTAAAAAATTGTTCAGTTTAGTAACTTTAGTTCACTTTAGTCACTTTAGTCACTTTAGGCACTTAAACTTTCTTTAAATCATCAATAATCAATATTCGAGGAGGGCTGTTCATTTAACAACAACCAGTATAAACTCAATTGCTTTACTATTTCGCTAAAGTCTTCAAAATTGACCGGTTTGCGAATATAGCTGTTAAGGCCGAGGCGGTAACTTTCCACAATATCTTTCTCTTCTTTTGAAGAAGTTAAAACAACCACAGGAATATGTTTTGTTTTTGAATTACTTTTAACCTGCCTAAGAACTTCCAATCCATCAACTTTTGGCAGCTTAAGATCTAATAATATCAAATCCGGTCTCCGCTGCGTCTTATTTTCTTTGCCGTGTTGGAATATGACGTCCAGAGCCTCCTCGCCGTCTTTAGCCACGATAATATTGTTAACCACATGATGTTTTTTAAATACCCCTAATGTTAACTCGACGTCATCCGGATTATCTTCAACTAAAAGTAATGTTACATCTTTTGGATCCATGATTTATTCCTTGTTTTACTATGGTTATTATTTAGTTTTGTTTTAAAAGAATAGAACACTGATTATACGGATTTACCCTGTGAAATAACTTAATATG
>JABCTC010000008.1 GCA_018238545.1 Candidatus Heimdallarchaeota archaeon | reverse complement strand
ATGATCCCCTATCGTTTAGAAGGACAGAGGAACAATCTCGGCTCCTTAATTAAGGAGTAAGACGTCAATCACCTATAACTGATTCACAGTTATTTTTGTGATATTAGCAATCCTTTCCCCACTATAATCTTTTTAATACTTTTCATTGTTAAGAGAAATTCACATAAAAACCAGAGAATAAAGAACAAACAGAATGATGGTTAACTTTTACTAGTAAAATTGGAGGTTTATATAGATAAATAACACTAAATAAACAATGCTTGTCCTGCGAACTGAACGGATCTGGGTGAAGCAATCTGTCACGCTGATGCTGCTAGCACACAAGGCAAAGAATCTCTATAATTATGCAAATTATATCATCAAATTCCAACTAGAGAAGAATAATTATTTCACTTCAGCTTTTGAGTTGATGGACATCCTCCGTTATCATCCAACCTACACTAGCTTACCTGCACATACAGCTCAACAGACGATAAAATTTCTGGTGAAAAACTGGAAAGGGTACTTCCGAGCTGTAAAGGAGTGGAAGAAGAACGCCAAGAAGTTTCTTGCTTCTCCCCGACCTCCAAAGTATAAAAGAAAAAGAGGGTTGCATATTCTCTATTTCACTAACAATCAAGTGAAACTAAGGGGAGGACAACTTTTCTTCCCTAAACAAGTGGGATTAGTGATTACAACGCGATTGGTAAAAGAGAGAGTTAAACAAGCAAGACTTATCCCCAAAGGAACAGCGTTCCTTTTAGAAATTGTCTACGAGAAGGAAGTGAAACATACATCCCAACCCGTAAAAAATATCCTTGCTATTGATTTAGGAGTGAACAATCTAATAACAGGTGTAAGCACTGTCGGTTCACCCTTCCTCATCAATGGTAGACCACTGAAAGCTTTCAACCAATTGTATAATAAACGAAAAGCCCAGTTGCAATCAACATACAAGAAACAAAAGTTTTCCTTCAGTGGGTTAAAGTTGCGCAAGTTAATGGATGAAAGGGAACGAATTATAACTAATTACTTGCATAAAGCATCAAGGTTAGTAATCAATCACTGCTTGCTCCACCATATAGACACTTTGGTTATTGGTTATAATAAAGGCTGGAAACAGAAGGTAAAAATGGGGAAGAGAAATAATCAAAACTTTGTCAGCATACCTTTTCATACCTTAGTTATGAAACTCCACTATAAAGCAGAAGAGCAAGGGATACGGGTGGAGCTAGTTGAAGAAGAGTATACCTCCAAGTGTAGTTTCTTAGATAATGAACCTCTACGAAAACACCTTAAGTATCTGGGAAAACGCCTTCATCGTGGTCTCTTTCGTTCGAAGCATAATATTCTCCTCAACGCCGACTGCAACGCTGCAGGTAATATCGGTCGAAAAGTATTCCCGTCGTTATTCAACTCCGGGACAGTGGACGCCGTGATTCGTCCTTGTTGTCTGACTGTGTAGAGCAATCGATACAGAGATGAGGACAGCAAAATAAGATTTACTAGTAAATCTAAATCATAAGAAAAAACTTTTAAAATAATGATGCAACGGAACAATTACTGACAAGGGCCATTAGCTCAGTTTGGTTAGAGCGCACGGCTGATAGCTTAAACGCTAGCAGGCGTGTAACTCAAAAACCGTGAGGTCCGCGGTTCGAATCCGCGATGGCCCACCATCTTTTGAACTATGATTGCAGCTACTATATTTTACAAGTATATACTTAGAATTATTGTATAGAGAGAATAAATAATCTATTACTTGCTAGAGCTATTCTTTGATTTGTATGTGTATCTTTTTTTATTGTCAATCATTTTAATTAATCGATGAGTACCATCTATTTCTTTTACACTAGCTCTAGGTTTTTCCGTCATTAAATCCTCAAGATTCAATATTGCCATTCCCTCATCTTGTTTTGACGCTTGTTTTGTTGCTATCTTTGGTATTGAATCTATTGCTCTTTCTATTTCATCTACCATATTCTCACAAACCCAATCTATACTAGTAGAACTTGTTTCTCTTTTGATTCATTGTATTACTTGGATATTCAATTTGAAATGCGGTAAAGCACAAAAATTTATTATAATTGTTTTTCCCATTTTACTCATGTCTCCTTCCAATGATTCCGACGAACAAGTTAAAATTGGTGCAGATTTGTTATTGAAAGGTTGGGTGATGCTCAATCGCGCATGTCCTACCTGTTATTTACCACTTTACAAAAAACAAGATAGAATAGTTTGTGTGAAATGTAAGCAAGATTATGTTTTAGTTGATTCACCCTCAGAAATACCACAACAACAGAGAAATAATGCTCAACAGAAAGTGGTATCAACTCCTTCTAGTAATTCTTCACCCCAATCCAATCTATCTTCATTTGACTTTTCGTCACTCCCTCCAGCATTGGTTGATACAGCTAAAATCTTACTTGAGAAAATAGAAATACTCAATGTCCAATTAAAAGAAACAACTGATCCTAAAGAAATCACGGATATTTCTAACTCTATTCGTTCTCTTGTTGATTCTCTTCATTCTCTGACTTCTTAGAATCTTGTTGAGGTTCAGGTCTTAGACTATCCAACTCCTCTTTTATTCCACTTAATTCTTTCTCTGCTGTTAGTTCATTATAATCAGCATAGATAAAATCGATAATGTCAGAAGCAATTTTTTCTCCTACGCCTCTTATCTCAAAGAAATCTTCTCTGTTTGCAGTTACAATTCCTCTGAACGACCCAAAGTGTTTCAGTAATCGTCGAGAGATTTTATGATCAATGTGAGGTAGTGCAGAAACTGCTTCTTCTAGTTGGATTTGCAATCCCAAGCCCTTTCTTTTACCGATAGATAATCTTCTTTTTCTTTCAACTTGTTCTCTTTTTGCAAAAGCATATAACATTTCAGCTGTTTCTCTTTGATTCTTTGTATGAATTATAGGAATTCGAAAATCAGTAATTAAAGATGTTAGTGCTCCAGACAAGGCATGAGGATGCAAGGTTGAACCATGAAGATTAAACTCGCCTTCAATTAATATAACAGGTTTAGCACAATTTTCTACAAGGATTTTTGTTTGAGAGAATAAACGTTTATCTATAATAGATTTAACAAAATCATCTTGCGTTTTTCGCTCTACTATAACTTGGTCTGAACAGATATAATCTCCAATTTCTAATCTTTCGAAACCAAGGACAACATCTTTTCTCATTAATTCTTTAATGACTGTTGAGTTCCTTTCCCTACTATCACAAATTATTTTTATTTCTCCTTCATCTGCTAATGCTTTGCTCTCATCAGGGGTATCTTCTTCAATAACTGACAGTTCTTCTTCCTCTTCCTCTTTTTCTTCAATTTCTGGTTTTTTGGATGATTCTGTTTCCGCTTCTTTCAGAAAATCAAGAATGCCTTTTTGTTGCTCCTTTTTCTTTATGGCTTTTACTGAAGGGGATTTTCCTAATTGTTTCACAATTTTCTTCATCTTCTGAGCCTGCCTCTTCGATGCCCACATGTAAGCAACATCCCTAGTTCCTTCAGCTATCAACATTATTACCTTGCCCTCCTTTCTTCTACCTGTTCGACCTTTTCTTTGAATCAATCGTATAGCACTAGGAACGGCATCATAAAAAATAACAAGCTCACATTCACCAATATCTAATCCTTCTTCAGCAACGCTTGTTGAAACAAGAACATTGTATGTCCCATCACGGAACTCTTGCATAATTTCAATCTGCTTTTTCTGAGATAACCCTTTTTCACCTTTCATTGATGATTGGCCCACAAACCAGTGGGCATTTATTCCTTCAATTTTGTTTATTTCTTCACTGATTATTTTGGTAGCGACTCTGAAATGAGAGAAGATGAGTATTCGATTATTAGAATTGTTTTTTATTTCTTCTTGGACTATCTCTTTCAATCTCTCTACTTTTGGATGAATTACCTTTTCTTCATGTAGCTTGTGAACAGCTTCAACAACTTTTCTCATTTCTTCAGAAAACATCATGTTCTTTAGAGCCCGACTTCCTCTTCCAAACTTAATTTCGTTAATATGACCTTCTAGATATTTATTAAGAGAAGGAACACCTTGAGTCTCAATTAATTCAATGGCGTGAGATATCCGAATCGAATTCCCAACAAGGGACATTGCTTTAAAGAAATCTGTTCTATCTTCATCAGGAGAACTAGAAAATTTATCGTTTACTCTTCCCCGTAATTTCAAAAGTTCTCGTCTAGGATTATTTCTAGGAACTGCTGAATTAATAATGCCGAGTTCCTTTAATCCTTCTAAGATAATTTTAAAGAAGTCATTAAGAGTTGAGATTATTACACTAAACTCTTCAGAAAGAGGGATGATTTCCCAATTTTCTTGAATCTCATGGATATATTGTTTAACATCATCAGAGCTTTCATCTCTCATCTCCACATTGAAAGCTTTCAAATTTTCTTGTACCTCTTCAATTCTTTCAATATTAGCACCTGGACTCGCAGTGATACCAAGTAGAAGGGGGTTTTTGGCTTTCAAATTATATCGTTCAGCAATGAAAACGTAACTGTGGTCACCTACAGCCTTATGAGCTTCATCTAGGCACATAAAAACGATATCCTCAAGTTTCACTCTACGTTGAATAATATCATTTTGAATAGTTTGAGGTGTACAAATGAATACTTGTCCCTCCTCCCAAATTTGTTTTCTCTTACGAGGGTCAGTCTGACCAGAGATTTGCACAATTTTATCTGAATCGATATTTAAAGAAGCTCTAGTAGTTTGTTCATGCTGATCAAGTAGTGGTTTAGTTGGGGCGCAAAACACAATTTTCCCCTCTGGAAATTTCTGAATACGATGTGCAGCAAGCATGATAAAAAGAATTGTTTTACCCAAACCCGTTGGTAGAATGACCAAAGAATTTTCCTTTACGCATGAAGCAAATAATGTCTGCTGGTATAATCTTGCTTCTATTTTATCAGGTTTAATTAGAGGGTGATTTATATATTCTGCTTGATCCATTGGAAACCCCAATCATATCATCGTACAATGATGTTTTTTTTACTATTTAAATTCTAACTGTTCTTTGTAATATATCTTATATACTCGTTTTCTCAATTTTCGGCACAATTCTTATTAAGCGCCCACAGTTGAAAATAGAATGATTACTTAAAAATGGTTACAAATACTAACTCTCAAACTTCAACTGATGGTTCTCCGAAAGTTCCGATTATTAAGCTTGTTAGTTCAATAGGGATAGGAACATTCATGGCAACACTAGACGCTTCAATTGTTTTTATTATCACAAATCGGATAAAGGAATTCTATGGTGTAACTCCAAACATCGTTCAATGGATAGTACTAGCTTATCTGTTAGTGATGATGGCGTTTACCGTTATTGCAGGGGATTTAGGAGACAAGTATGGTAACAAATTGGTTTTTCAGGTTGGTATGGTTATTTTTGCCTTGGGTTCGCTGTTTTGTTATCTTGCTTTAAAATTTCTTGTGAGTTCTATTCTGTGGTTGATTTTTGCTAGAATTATTCAAGCTTTCGGGGCAACAGGTATGATAAGTAATGGTATGGCGTTAATAACTAAGTTTACCACTAAAAATAATCGAGGAACAGCTGTTGGATTCAATAATTTACTAATATCAATTTCAGTAATATTAGGACCTGTTCTTGGAGCAATTATCGGTCAATATTGGGAAGTAGGTGGGGTTTTTCTTATTAATGTTCCAATTGGGATTGTGGGTTTCATAATGGTGCATTTGAATCTACCTAAAACAAAACCTTTGGAAGAAGGCGGGAAGGCGGATTATCTAGGCTCTATACTGCTTGCAGCATTTTTAGCATCATTAATATTAAGCGCTAGCTTTTTTGTGGATATTGAATTGTCAAACTCAAATATCTGGGCTGCTGTTTGTTTAGGAATGGGCGTTCTACTTATTCCTGTATTTCTTCTTTGGGAAAAAAGAGCTCCAAATCCTTTAATTGATTTTAGGCTAATTAAGAACAGGAAAATTTCAATTGGATTATTCACTGCAATAACCAAACATCAAGGATATATTGTAATTATATATCATGTTAATCTTTTTCTATTATCATTAGCAATCGTTAAAAACGAAATTCAAGCAGGCTTAATAATTGCAGGATTGCCAGTAGGAATGGCTATATTCGCAGTAATTTCAGGCAAACTATCTAACACGATCGATGCTAGATATCTTTGTACAATAGCCATGTTTTGTGTAGCTATTTGTTTAGGAATATTAGCTATATTCATTTCAGCAAGTGCGCCAACTTGGTTATATGGGGTAATTTCTACAATAATTGGAGTCTGTATTGGTTTATTCCAATCACCTAATGCCAACTCTATTATGTCAGCAACGCCGAAAGAAAAATTGGGTATATCAAGCGGTCTTTTAGGGTTGACAACAAGTGTAGCTATTAACTTGGGAATTGCTCTGTCAACTGCAATATTAACATTTGTAACTTCTTATCTTTTTAATACAAATGGATTAGATCCTTTTGCTCCAAGCAATTATGTAATAGGGTTAAAATGGGTGTTTGCTATTTTTGCGATAATTACAGCTGTTGGAGCAATTTTATCCTATTTTAGAGGCCCAGAGGATAGAAAAGAAGAAGCACAAACCTTACAAATGGACATTCTTTAGCAGACAGATTGTTTTCTAGCTAGAAATATTTAGCGAATCTCTTAATATCAATGCAGAGAAATTATCACAGAAGATGGAAGATAATTTGAGTTAGTTACCACTCAATTTTTAAATTAAGAACAATCGTCAATTACGTCAAGGTGAGTTAATTGAGTAAGCGTGACCCTAAATTGCCAGAACGGACATATGACCCACAGAAACAAGATATTAATCTATTTAATACTTGGCAAAAAGAAAAATTATTTTATTTCAATAAAAAATCAGGTAAGCCGATTTTTAGCATAGATACACCTCCGCCTTATGCAAATGCTCCATGGCACATGGGGGGAGCGATTCACTATAGTGGTATCGATATGATTGCACGTTATAAGAGAATGCAAGGTCATGAAATTTTATTTCCCATGTGCTTAGATCGCAATGGTTTACCTATCGAAGTTCAAGCAGAAAAAGAATTCAAGGTTTCCATGCACAATATTCCACGTGAAGAATTTTTAGCTATGTGCAAACAGATTTTGGATAGAGTAGGTGACATGATTTTAAACATCTGTAGAATGCTTGGTTTCAGCAATAATTCATTTGAATGGGATGATGTGTATAAAACTGATCAAGAACAATATAGGGCACTGACACAGTCTACTTTCATTAAACTGTTTAAAGACAACCAAATCTATGAAGATAATAGACCAAATAATTACTGCACTAGATGTAAAACCACCATAGCAGATAATGAGATCGATTATAGATCTGGTTCCCATATCTTGTACGACATAAAGTTCAAAATAAAAGAAACAGGAGAGGAATTAATTATTTCTACCTCTCGCCCGGAACTTATTCCGGCTATTGGGGTTGTAATTTATAACCCAAAAGATAGTCGATACAAACATTTAGAAGGAAAAACAGCTATAACCCCGATTTTTGAGGATGAAGTACCAATTCTACCACACCATTATGCAAAAATGGAATTTGGGACAGGAATTTTAATGGTTTGCGCATATGGTGATTCCGGAGATGTACAGATATTCAGAGAACTTAAAATAAATCCAAAAACAATCATAAATACAGATGGGAAAATTACAGATGTTGTTCCTGAATTCGAGGGATTGAAAGTTAAAGAGGCAAAGAAAGAAATAGCCAAGCAATTAGAAGAACAAGAATTCATACTTCAGAAAGTAGATGCAGCACATAACTTTCCAACATGCTCAAGATGCGGAAATGATGTTGAATTTCTCGCTATGCCTGAATATTACTTAAAGCAGGTAGAATATTTACCCAAATTGAAAGAATATGCTGACACAATGAAGTTTTTCCCAAACTTTATGAAAAAAGTATGGATGGATTGGTTAAATACAGTATCAATTGATTGGCCAATAAGCAGAAGAAGATACTATGGAACTGAAGTACCAGTCTGGTATTGTAAAAAGTGTAATCAGCCCAACCTTCCTGAACCTGGACCATATTATCAACCCTGGAAGGACGATCCACCATTCGACATATGCCAACATTGTGGTACTTCTGAGGGATTTGAGGGCGACATACGAACATTTGACACTTGGATGGATTCGTCAATAAGTGAGATCTACATTAGTCTTCATCCCCATAATAAAAGAGATGATGATTTATTCAATAAACTAAACTCCAGAGATTACATCTGTGACATTCGACCTCAAGGAAAGGATATTGTAAGAACTTGGCTTCATTATACAATGTTAAGAGGTCATCAGCTTTACGATAAACCCGCCTTTAACCATGTTTGGATTTCCGGACATGTTGTAAACCGAAAAGGAGAAAAAATGTCTAAAAGTAAGGGCACTGCAATTTATCCCGAAGAAATGATTAAAAAATATGGCGGAGATTCCGTTAGAATGTATGGTGCAATAGAAGCTAGTCATGGATCTGACATCAGATTCAATCAGCAACGCCTACAAGGTATTTCTAAATTCATAAACAAAGTTTACAACATTGCTAGATTTGTAAGTTCATTTCCTTCAACGGATAATGTTGAAATTAAATTACAACCAGCAGATGAATGGATTCTCTCAGAATTATCACAAACAGTTACAGAATCTATTCAAGGCTATGATGTTTATGATTTCAATGTTCCCGCAAAAGCATTACGGAAATTTACAATTGATCTTTTTGCATCTCAATATATTGAAATGGTAAAAGGAAGGGCATATAACAGAGATGAAGCCTTTAGTGAAGAAGAGCAAAATGCAGCTCATTATACTTTGCATAAAGTCTTGAATACTGTAATTAAAGGATTTGCACCTTTAGTTCCCTTTGTTACAGATTTCATTTATAGAGGATTACATGGCAAAACAGTTCATACAGAAGAATTTCCAAATCCAAAAAAAATAATCAAAGAAACTAAATTTACAGAAATAACAGACATACTACTTGAATCAAATTCTCTGATTTGGAAATTTAAGAAGGATATGAAAATACCCCTTAACACACCAATCAAGAAGGTCCAATTACCTAAGAGTCTTGAAACATTTGTTTTAGACTTAAAAGCAATGCATAATGTCGATAAAATTAGTTATGAAGAAAGTGAATTGGATTCAAAGGCTAAGAAGTTCTCTTTGGCAAATGGAGAAGAGTTGATTATTTCCCTCTAAACACTATTTTTCTCTATTTTTTTACCATCTTTTAAAACCTACTCAACAAAGCAAATTGTTTTATACAAAAATACATCAATCGAATTACGGGAACACAAACGTTTGTCAATATAATAAGTGTGAAAAAACAAACCTTAAAAATTATGCTCTTACCCGCTAATTAATCAAGAGTATAAACAAGATAGCTGAAAGGAGAATTAAGATTGCCAACTTACAAATATTCCATTCAAACAGATCCTGATAGATCAGCAAAATCTTCAGCAAGAGACATTGATGTTAGTCGAAAAGCAGCAAGGGAGATTTGCAACACAATTAAAGGTATGACAATTCACAAGACCATTGAGTATCTTGAAGCAGTCATCGAGAAAAAATCTTCTGTTCCATATAGAAAACACAAGAGAAACGTTGGTCACAAAAGTGATTTAGTCGGTTGGGCCGCTGGTAGATATCCTGTTAAAACTGCTAAAGAAATTCTGAAAGTTGTAAAGAATCTAGAAAATAATGCTGAAAATAATCAGCTCCAATTAGACAAATGTGTAATTGTTCATGCAGTAACATTGCTAGGATCAAAACAACGAGCAATTTTCTACAGAGCACATGGTAGATCTTCTCCAAAAGTTAGGCAAAATGTACATATTGAATTAGTAGCTGAAGTAGCTGAGGTGTGAAATAATGCCTACAACAAAAGATTACCTATTAAAGAAATATCAAAAAAACGCAATTGATGAGTTTTTAGCAAATGAACTAAAGAACGCTGAATATGGAGGAGTTGAAGTTCGTAGAACTCCTTTAGGAGATCGCGTAATTTTACGAGTAGGGAGAGTGGGATTAGCCATTGGTGGGCGTGGAAGAAATATCCATCGAATCACAGATGCGCTTAGAGAAAAATATGATCTTGATAATCCTCAAGTCGAAGTAACTGAAGTCGATAACCCTGAATTGGATGCAAGAATCATGGCGTTCAGACTCGCTTCATCTTTAGAAAGAGGGAGACATTTTCGCCGCAGTGCTCATGGTATAATCCGAAGAATTTTGGCTAGTGGAGCAAAAGGTGTTGAAATAAAGATTAGTGGAAAGGTCACAAGCCAAAGAGCAAGAGTTGAATCGTTTAGAGCAGGTTTTGTGGCAAAAGCAGGTGATCCTGCAATGACATTTGTAGATGTTGGAAAGGCCACAGCTATTATTCGCAGAGGTTTAATTGGTGTGCGTATAAACATAATGAGAGGAGATGCTATCTTACCTGATGATATTGCAATAGTTGCAGAACCAACTTCAACCTCAATGATAGTTGATACTGGAACAGAAGTTGAACCTGAGATAATTGAAGAAATCAGCGAAGAGGCAATTGAAGAGCTTGATGAATATCCTGAAATTGAAGAAGAAATCATAGCTGAAATTAAAAAGAAAGAAAAAGTCAAATCTGATGATGAATTCAGCGAGCTTGATGAAGTCGATAAAAAGGCAAAACCCAGAAGTAAAGCAAAAAGCAAAGCCAAAACAAAAGACGAAAGCGACAAGAAGACAAAAGACAAAGATAAAACAAAAGACGAAAGCGACAAGAAGACAAAAGACAAAGATAAAACAAAAGACGAAAGCGACAAGAAGGCAAAAGACAAAAAAACTAAGAAGAAGAAGAAAGAGGAGTGATAATTATGGTTCTAATACGTTCTAGTGAAGTCAGGAAAATGAATAAGGAACAACGAATACGAAAGTTAGAAGAATTCAAACAAAAACTCTTCACCGTTAAATCAGAACTTGCTTCAGGTGGGTCAATACAGGATCCTGGTCAGATTCAAGAGTATAAAAAAGCAATTGCTAGAATTCTCTCAATTATGACTGAATTAGATGAGATTTAATGAAGCCTAATACAGGTAAAGCGAGAAAGATTCTCAAAATTTGGGGAGACCTAGCAACTAGTATTGAAGGATTGCCTATTGAAATTTTAAAATGTTCCTCAAAGGAATTAGAGGGAGTAAAAGGAACAATCATTAGCGAAACAGGAAATATGATAAAAGTTCGAACTTTGAAGAAAGATGTCTCTATCCAAAAAAAGGGTAATGTTTTCAAAATACAATTAAGTGATGGTTCGAATTATATCATAAATGGCAATGTTTTGAGCGGATTGCCAGAGGCGAGAATAAAGAAAAGAATGCTTTCTTGGTGATAAATTTAGCAATTTATAGAATAAATAAACTTGGATCAGGTTCTATTAACGATTTAAAATAGCGCGGATTGTAAACATATGAGGTGTAGATTGGAATCCCTCTTTTCAAGGATTTCCACTTGTTTTGTGGTACACCAAGCCTTAGATTAGGAATTTCTTCATAATCAGGATTGTAATCCCACTTCTCTTCCGCAAGTTTGTAGTAGCAACCTCCTTTAGTAGTGTGATAAGGCTCTTTAAGTTCTTCAGCGTCAGAAGCGCGGATTCTAGAGATGATTGATTTCTTGTCGCTAGGATTAATAATTGTTACACCATAAGAAGGAGGAACCGCAAGAATATCATATTTTTGCATTCTAATGACAACAACATCCTTAATTTGTTCATGATTTTCTCTTGGATGTTGAAGCAGAAATTCTGCATAACCTTCTGCGAGTTGAAATATTTCAGGATAACGATAGCTATTTTCAGCAAATGATCTGTAGTAACCAATTGTATTGAAATACCTTCCATTTAATTGACCTGATTGTAAAATCAAAATAGAATACTCGATATCGTTCCATAATTCTTTGTCTTGAATCTTCCTGATTCCTTCACATATTCTGTAAACCTCTAAATCTTTTTCAGTTTCATCTTTATCTATTTCCAAAATTCGGTTATGTTCCGCCAAATTTTGAATGAAAAGTGACTTTGAGGTTATCTCTGCATTGTTATATGCTATAGTGAATTCATTACTTTCAATTGATAACCCCAAGACATCCCGCAAGTCCATTGTTATCTTCCTTCTAATCAATTATCACAAATCATAGAAGTGATCTTCTCCCTCTTCAGTTATTTTCCAACTGTCAAGGGATCCTACTTTGAAGGTTTTTAGATACCCAGCAGTTGTAAGTTCATTGATAACTTCAATTAATATCTGTTGATCAACTGTTTTACCATGAGAAGCATAGATGTTGTTCAGTTGAAAATTGATATCAGTTAGAGTTAATCCCCTCTTTAAAGATACAAAAATATCTAAAACGTCAACAATTACTTTGGTTTTTTCTAACATATTCCTCATTTAACATATTTCTTTATCTTTCTAAAAATATTTCTGAAAAAAGAGTATGGAACAAAAATAATAATAATAAAACCGCTTTCCTTATTTTAAGTGCTAAATCAAGGAACTTATTTAGATACTAATAGAAATTTAACATAGACCATCACCGAGGAAGATACCATGTCAAAACAGAACAATCAAGAAGATAAAAGGTCCTCAGTTGAACGTTACATGCTCAAACATGAAATTGAGAAACTCGAAGCAAAACGTAGTTTTAACATGTCAACAAGCCTTGTTACAATTTATATTCCACCCAAAACAAGAATTTCGGATATAACATCACAACTCAGGGATGAATACGGGACAGCCACAAATATAAAAGACAAAAGCACAGGAAAAGCTGTACAAGCTGCTCTTTCATCGATTATATCAAGAATAAAAAACATCCCTGCCGCTGGAGAGAACGGGGTAGCTATTTTCTGTGGGATAACACAAGGTAATAAGGTGGAATTCTTTATGATTGAACCACCGGAACCAGTTTCGATAAAATTGTATCTCTGTGATAATGTTTTTCACATAAATCACATTAAAGAGATGTTAGAAAGTAAAACAAGATATGGTCTAGCTTTAGTGGCCAGAGGTGGTGCGACCTTAGCCATAGTTCAAGGTCCTCGGCTTGACATTATTAGAGATGAAGAATCAAATGTTCCTGGGAAACACAAAATGGGTGGTCAGTCACAGGCACGTTTTCAAAGATTAACTGAAGAAGCTGCCCAAAGATGGTATGGAAAAGTCTCGGAAATGATGAACAAAATCTATCTAGAAGACTTTCCAGTTGAAGGAATTGTTGTTGGGGGACCGGCACTTTCTAAAACAGAATTCTTAGAAAGCAAGGAAATTGATTATCGGTTACGAGAAAAAGTGATAGGAATTTTCGACGTGGGTTATACAGGTGAAGTAGGTATAAGAGAACTCTTAGAAAGGGCTGAAGACAAATTATCTGATTTCGAGTTGGTTAAGGAAAGAGTTTTGATGAAAAAATTCTTGGAGCACCTTGGAAAGGATACTGGCTTAGCTACTTATGGTGAGAAACAAGTAAAAATTGCTTTAGAAAAAGCTGCAGTTGAGATTGTTCTCGTAAGTGAAGATGTTGATCGTGTTAATATGGAAATAAAGTGTGATAGTTGTAATTACTCAATTACCGAATCTGTTAGAACAAAAGATTACAACGATTTCTTCAAAAAACTCTCAGATAGGAAATGTCCTCAATGTACTGAATCAAAACTATTTATTGGAAAAGAAACCGATCTCATTACAGAATTAAATGAATTAGCTGAAAACACAGGGGCTCGTTTAGAAGTAATATCAACAGCTCATGAAGATGGTGCAATGTTATACGGTGCGTTTGGTGGAATCGCTGCGATACTCAGATACAAATTATACGAGGGATACTAAACAAAAAATCAGGAGGAAGATTAAACTTCCAAACCCTATTAGCCATGAATCATTGTTCCTACAGGCTCACCTTTTACAGCTTTTATGATGTTTTTTGGATCAGAACCATTTGTTATAATAAGTTTGATATTAGATCGACGAACTATCTCGCAACCAACTCTATCAAAAAGTTTGTATTTTCCTGGTTCTTCATCTTGTTTAGTAATAATTTTCATGAATTCATCTGTGGTCATTGTATCCAGTGGTTTTGCATCTGGATATATCCTAGGATCTTTGTCAAAGACTTTATCCACATTTGTTAGATTAATTAAAATATCGGCACCCCAATATTCTGCGATTAGAGCAGCAACTGCATTTGTAGATTGACCTGGCTGGAATCCTCCTGTAACAACAATTTTATCTGAAGACAGTGCCTTTCCAACCTCTTCAAATGAGCGAGGAACTAGCTTGTATGCTTTATCTTTCAGCGATGCAATTACTAATAATGCATGAATTCTAGTTGATTCTACAGCTAACATATCCTTGAAGGTATTCACATGACCAAGCTCATCACTTGCATGAATAAGTACTCGGGCCAATACGCCTCCCCCAACAACAATTGTTATTTCATTACCCTCGTCGTGGAGTGTGTTAATAATAGAAATAATAGCATTAATTTTATCAACTTCTAAGGTCATATTTTCTTTGTAAAGAACAGATCCACCAAATTTCAAAACAATTTTCTTTGAAGACATCGTTAAAGACTATTATTATTACATGTTAAATAATGTTTTTTCTATGAGGGTGATTTTTTTTGCAAAATTATCGCTATGAATACTAAGTTCTACTCAGAACTGAAACTTTTTTAACATAATTGCGGAAAATCAGTCAAAATATTGAGGATTACAACATGAACCTTCAGAAAAAGATACCAATTGATAAAATTTTCATTGATGGACTAGAGGATATTTTTATTGCAGGTTGGATTCAACAAGTTAGAAACCTTGGTGGATTAAAATTCATTCAACTCCAAGACAGGACAGGATTAGTGCAAATAGTTCTTCCAAAGAAAAAGGTAACTTCTGAAGTATTTGAAATTGATTACCAAGAAGGAGATATTATTGCAGTAAAAGGAACTATTGTTGAGAACAAATCAGCACCAAAAGGTAAAGAAATTCTACCTTCTGAAATAGTTGTTCTAAACAAAAGAGCTCAAGAGTATCCTATTGCAATTGGTGATAAAATTGAAACCAACATTGACAAAAGACTGGATTATCGTTTTCTAGATTTAAGGGATCGAAAAGTTGCGCAAATATTTGAGATTGAAAGCGCCGTAGCCTATGCAATTCAAGAATACTTCATGAAAAATGACTATTTGCAATTCTTCTCCCCAAAAATAGTAGGATCGGCAACAGAAAGCGGAGCTAGTGTTTTTGAAATAGAGTATTTTGGGAAAAAGGCTTTCCTTGCACAATCACCACAATTTTACAAACAAATGATGTTAATAGCAGGATTTGAGAGGGTGTTTGAAATTGGACCAGTATTCCGCGCTGAAAAGCATCATACATCACGACACCTGTGTGAATACACCTCTATCGATTTTGAAATTTCATACATTGATAATCAAAAAGATATTATGAATGTTTTACAAGGGGTCATAGGTTATGCTCTTAAGAAAATACAAAAGGAGAAAACTCAAGCTTTTGAGGAATTAGGTGTATCTATTGACAGTCAACCAAAAAAATGGCCCATTCTTTCTATACCAGAGTGTAATGAAATTCTCCAATCTGAGGGTAAAGAATTAGAGCTTTACGAAGATTTAGATGCTGAAGCTGAGACAATAATTGGTAAACATGTCAAAGAGAAGTACAAATCAGATTTCGTCTTCGTCGACCAATATCCATGGGACGTAAGACCGTTTTATACCATGAAAGACGATGAAAATCCAAAATTAACCAAATCATTTGATTTACTATACAAGGGACAAGAGCTTACTACAGGAGGACAAAGAGAACATAGAATAGATATCTTAACTCAACAAGCTGGAGAAAAAGATTTCAAGATAGAAGATGTTGATAGTTATCTTCAATTCTTTAGAAATGGGAGTGTTCCTCACGGAGGGTCAGGTACAGGTATTGAAAGATTTGTTCAACAACTCCTAGACTTACCAAATATCCGTGAAGCAAGATTATTACCAAGAGATCCAAGTAGATTGCATCCCTAACACTTAGATTTTTTTCCTTTGTTACTGGTATAATATTGAATGTACAAGGTTATTATTTAGCTTTTTCTTTGCAAATAGCATTCCCCCATTTAAGGAGAAATATAACACTGCTCTTTAATGGATCACTAGTGCGTCTGTTGAATAGTTTCTGATATTTCTCTCTAGATAGTTTGGTGGTGTTGCTCAGTTCTGAAGTTTTTGGTTTTTTTAATACCATTTGGAAATAATCCTCAATTAATACAATATACTCCTTGTGTATATCAGTATGTTTTGGTGAAGATGTAAGAACACCAGAGCTATCACTTATTATATGAGGTAGAAATAATCTGTTATTTGCTGAAACTTTATCTGCACGGTTCAGTACAATATTACCTTTCATATATGATAGTTCTACTTCTAAATCATCAATATTGAAATCTCGTCCCCAACTACCGCCTTTCAAGTTTAAAACTATTTCATATTCTAGGAAGTCAGGGATTTTTGGTGAATATTTCTTTGGAATATATTTTTCAAAACCATTTGCAGTCGTATAATCATCAAATATATCACCTAAACTTCTTGATCCTAGATAGATAAAGTAGGTTCTATATAGAATATCAATTAACATCATATCTTCAACATCAAATGAGAAACTCATTTTCTTATAGTTCATCTGAAGATGATAATTTTTCGTGTCTTTCTTATTTCTTTTAAGCTTTGAATACTCCTTTGCTAATCTGTTTTCTATTAGTTGAAAAACTTGAAATAGTTGCTTTGCTTTATCTATATCATTTGTAAAAATTCTACAATTCGAAAGTGCATTTTTTTCGACCATCAATTTTACAGTTTTGAAAAGGAATTCATTAAGGTAAATCTCGCCTCGTTCTACTTTAATCAAATCCTCTCTTAGATAAATAAATTCCTCCCTTCTGTGCATGTTTTTTATTCTATCAACAAAATAGGAATAGGTAAACAATGTAGCTTCAATAGATGCACTATGACCACGAGTCGGGTAATTTTTGAAAAAATATACCATTTGATTATTAGAAAGAGTATTTAATAATTCATTAGTATCAATATAGTGCTGTTTTACCCACCCATAAATTACATCAATTCTTTTTTTCGTATTTGAACATCTATTTAGTGCACTTCTTAGCTCATTATTGCAGGTTAAATCCCTTTGCAAAGAAGACATTATATGTTTCATGTGTGTATAGATATAGAGTTCATCAAATTTCGATAATTTATGGGTATTTCCTTTATCAATAAGGGCGATTATTTCTTCAATGTTTTTAGAATCTACTGAAAAATACGATTCTTCTACTTCATTATAATATAATGCCCTATTATAATCTTTGACTAGTTTTATCAATCTATAAAAATTATTTCTAGATTTATATTCTACACTATTACCAAAAAGGAGATGCAATATCTTTGAATTTTTTAAATTAATTAGACCACAATTCACGATAAAATCCTGATAACCATTTATAGATGACAGATTGTCAGCAATAGTAACATTATGAATGAAAGAAAAAGGTGAATCATAAACATAATCTATTTGCGTATATGTTTCTGAATTTGTCTTTCTACTAAATTCATACCCATTGAAATTTTTTAGTTTCTTGAATCTCTGAGTAAAATTCTTAATATTACTATTTTCTAAATCTGTAAGAATGAACAAACTTTGTCCAATTGGATTATGATCTGGAATTACATTTGTTATTCCGTTATAAATTACATTACGATAATATATTTGTTCAATACCAAATTCATCACAATAAGTATTCACATTTGCAAATAAAAATGGTGCATGAAGATACAATTCCCAGTAATAATTCATAGTCTCTCCAATCTTATTTATAAGTAGACTTAAAGACTTAGAGAGGTTTTGAATAGAGAATAACTCATCGTAATCCTTAATTTGTGCTATTCCCTTAAATCGTTCATAGTCAATGGCATGGTTTTGATACAAAAGAACAAACAGATTTCTAGCATAATTTAAATCAGAAGAGGATATATTCTTATCTTTAATATTTCGCAAAATAGAGGTAAGCTTCCTCTTAATACTAATTAATTGGGATATCGCTATGTTAATAGGAACAGTTGTAAGTTCAAAATGGTATTGGAATCCATCATAAGTATAGATTAATCCTTTAGTTTTTCGTGCTTCTATAAATAGAGCCATTTCAGCTCGTTTTAAAGCCTTCATAGAAGGAGTAACATTCTTATGATCTCCACCAAAGTAGCATTGCCCGAATCCTCGATCGAATCTAAAATAGGGAGAATAACTAGAGAAAAGATGACTGCCTTCTACATCCAAAAAAGTCATATAGATAAACTCTTTCTCCTTATTTCCAATTTCTGAAGAATATTTCAACAATTTATCAAAACTATAAGGACTAAACTCAACTTCCTTTTGTTTCCATATTATGTCGTCTGTTTGTTGGTTTTTTGTTTTAAAAAGAAAAGAATAAATGGATATTTTTTCAAGTTTACATGCCACTAAATCTGTATCAATGGCATCCAATGAAACAAAGGTTTCTTTACCTAGTGAATACTCAAACTTAAACTCATTAAAAGGAGACACTCTGTAAGTCGTTAGTTCCAATTGCACATCAAAGGGATCATTAAAAGGATTTATACTTCCATCTAGTAGATATTTAGAAAATTTCATTCGGGCAAAGTCTTGGACAAATTCATTCAGAACACAATAACCAAGGACATATTTGCGATGTGTCTTATTTTTATAATAAAAGAAAATAAAGCCAGAAGCAAAATCACCATCAATAACTTCATAGGATTTTTCCATGCATCCGGTAAATTTTACATCATCTGGACATTCTGTAACACCTAAATATGTTAAAAATTTACCAACTTGATCAGTTCTATAACTTATGTAAGCTGAGTTAGATTCTAGATAGAAGGGACTATCTGTGACAAAATCAGTAGAGTGCCCAGTTATTGTGTTTATTTTGTGCATTATGAATCTGTTATTTTTCCCAATGTTAAAGAATAAGAATTTAGTAAGTAAACCGTCCTTTACAAGTGTATGAAGTTGCAAAAATGAAACAAATCTTATGAGTTTTTCAGGAGTTAATAAGTTACTCTTACTTGCTAAAGTCCTTAATAACATCATTCTTTGACCAAAACCATATTCCTTCGATCTATATTTAAAATACTCTTGAAATGAAGGTATTAAAGTACTCAAAACGTTTTTTTTCTTTTTATCATTTGTTAGTGAAAAATACAGTTCAAAGAGATCTTTGTAGTTTGAGATATCATACAAATTGTAGTTACTATTTTTCGATTTAATGATTAGAGGTATTTTTATTGCACCAAAAAGAATCATAAGAGGATCGATCTCTAAACCTCTAATATATCTATTTTTGATATGGTAAGTACTTGATGATATTGTTTTATAAGTAAAATTGTTCAGAACATCATTCAAGGAAGAACTATATTTCACTTCAAGAAAAATATTCGGAAGCATTTCATCAATCCCTGAATGCCCCTTATAGAAGTAATTAATGATAGAGTTTTCATCAATTTTAATAGTAATTTTTGAAAGAAAATTTTCAAAATATGGTCTGTGAAGTTCTACTTCTCCTATTTGTTCATTAAATTTTAAAATACCATTTCTTATAATCTTGCCGTTCTTGAATTCTTTTTCACCAAGTAGTTCAATTCCACAAAAAGAAGTAATAAGGTTTAATGTATCTTGAAAATCAAACTTAGAGAATTCGGATAGCAAATCTACTGAAGGATTCACAATTTTCTTTTTTTTCAAATCTTGATTCGCTATCAAGACTAAGTTCGCTGAATATAAAAGCAACTTGAAAAAAGGTAAAACTTCGGTATATTTACGATTTCGTTCTAAAATGATTTCTAAGTTATAGGTTATGTCTGTGATTAGCAAGTCAAGTAAATTTGCTCTTTCAAGAATGGTTCTAATATTCGCTAAATTCTCTCTTAATCCAACAACACTAAATGGTACTTTTTTGTGATTTGTTGTTGAATTCACACTGGTTGCTTCAAAATTATGTTTATTGTAAAGAACTATAGATAGTTCATTATAAAAATCTACTATTTGAGTGAGAAAGTCTATTATTGTGTTTTCTACATTTACTCCCAAATTTATGGATTTATATAATTTGCAATAATGGGGTTCTATACTCTCTAATCCAGTAAATTGGGACTTATTTCCACGTATTAACACTGAATTAAGAATTTTACCATCATTATAATCCTTATAAATAGAATACTCTTCTATTTGTTTGATAGTTTCATTTTTTATTTTAGAATCTAAATCACAATAATCCTTGAATTTCTTGGATGTTTTTTCATTATTTTGATTTTCCATATCATCATGGTTATTTGCAGTTTTTTCACTATTCACACTATTCTTATCATATTTCGATATTAATTCCCCTTCTTTTTCCTCTGTCCTATCTTCTAGTGTATCGACCCCTATCTCACTATCAGCACTGCGGATATAAATCTGCTCTGTAATATAATATTTCCCTAATTTTGGGATTTTATTGGACACGTCTATTAACAATCTGTGTGCTAATCTTGGCGAAATGCTCAGAAGTTCAGTAAAACGATTTACAGGAACTTGAAGTTTTATAGAAATGTCTTGAATAATAAGATTGACAATCTTCTGAAAGTGGGTATCGTATTGCGTGTTAGATAAAGATTCTTCTTCAATCATTGAGTCTGCTTCGTTATCATTACTTCTAATGTTGTTTACCTTTATTCGTCCTGTTTTAAAGAAGTTTTTTACTAATCTCTCAAATTGTTTTTCTTTTGTTTTACCCAACCAAACAAGAAAAATAATTACCCCTAAGAATATGAACGGAACAATGAGTGTACCAAGCATTCCAAGATTTGGGCTATTTTGTTGGATATAAATGAATAGAGTTATCCAAGACGAAAAAAAGAGGATGAGAACGAAATAACCAAGAATTTTGGTAAATTGAAACAGATCCTCATAAAAAGTATCACTAAAAGCAAGATAGAATACAGAAAATGCCACAAAAGTTGAGGAATAAACACTGACCATGAGACAATAAAATCCTACTGTCCCCAGTACAACAAGCTTAACTTCTTGGCTCTCCCTATAAGCAATTTCATTAAGTTGGTCAATAATTGGACTAAGGCAGATTATATTAGCGATAACATGAACAACCGTTAATGGGAGTAATAAGATTCGCGATAAAGATTCTTTTGCTTTTAGGTACCAATCTTTAGTCGATTGCAGCAATTTGGATAAGTGTCCATGCTGTGTATTGTTACCAACAACTTGGATTTCTATGTCATCTACTTGAGTTTCTCCATCAGTGTTCTCTTGTTTCTTCTCTCTATTAGAAAGAATTCGGGTTATTAAAAGAGTTAATCCAAGGATGATGATACCATATTCAATGAAAAGTAAAGATAATTTAGATGGATGAATTGGTTCTTTGTCACTATTACTTTCTGCTGGAGGTGTGGGAGGAACAGGGATTGTTATATTGTTTGAATTGGAAGGAAAAAGAACATATTTTAAGTTACTTAAGGTTATAGTGTGTCCATCACCATAAATAGACAAGGTGATAGTGGCAGCATACATTTTATTGTATAATATTTCTGACTCCGTGACATTTATCTGATCCTCATAAGCTATTGGGTGGTCAATAACTGTTTGCCAATTAAGTTTCATTAAAAGATTTATTTGCCTAATAGAAGAACCAAACTCATCAGTCAGAGAAAAAGAAAGAGAGATATTACATTTCAAATAACTAAAATTAACTTTGAAAAAATCTCTAAAAATAAGGATAAGGGGTTCAGAGAGTGGTGTAAGGTGTACTTCCATTTCAACTAATTCTCTTTCCAAAGGGTTTTGTTCGTTTAGTTCTGGTAAAGGTTCGATAGTGACATAGCTTGTGTTGAGAATGTAAAAAATTCCATATCCCTCTGCCCTCCCTTGAATTCTAAAAGTTAAAGGGTCATTATAGTTGGTAACTGGTGTATGAACAAGAAGAGTTTGAGGAGAGCTAATTTGTTCAGATTCAGAGATTTCACCAGAATCTATTACATTCATACCTAACTTAACTTCATAATATAACTCAGGAGGTCTATCTGTTCCAAAACAACCATATTTAATACCAATTTGTAGAATTTGCTCTAAACCGATTGACACAGGTTTGAAAGAGGATAAATCAAAAACATAATTAACGTCATTATTTTCCCATGCCAACCAATCGTAAGTGTTTGCAGGGAGAATATTTTCAACATTCATCCCATTTCCAATTAAACAGATATTGGTTAATTGAATTGTATCCATACACAATTCCACAATAAAATTTATTGTCAAGAAATTTAATCCTGGATCTATGGAGAAGAAAAATTTTTCTTCCGTTAGTTGATTGTTCTTAAAATCTTTTGTACTTATTACATTTTCATTTAATTTCACTTCAAACTGCCGTAAGTAAGCTGAAAAATCACTAGCTCTAAATGAAATGGTAAGATTCAGTTTTTCAAAATTATTGGAATTGTTAAAAGCAGTTCTAATACTTCTTATTTCAGGTGTTGATATACTCCCCTTAAATTCTAGCCAATTAGGAACAACGGGAAGAGGGGAAGAGCTTTCAGTGATTGTTGGTGGAATAATTTTTTCCGTTTTTGTCTGGCTAAAGATTCTCAAAGAACCAGAGTAATACGAAGAAGAAGTTTGAGCTTCACAGGTTATAGTAATATTCATTTTACCATTAACAAACTCAGGATAGGAAAATGCTTGGGTAAGGTTGTGATTAAAAGTGTCTTGAAACAATCTTTCAATGTTAAACACAACTTCCACTTTTTCTAAACTCAAAGTGACTTTTATGCCCTCGCTAGTAGTTTTGTCTCCAGAAGTAGCAAAAAACAAGATAAAACTATTAAAACTGTCCAGTTGAATAGAAGTTTCAAAAGAAAATTCCTGACTGCAAAAGGAAGAATTGTAAGTAAAAACAATGTCTTCTGGTAGCAAAGATGAAACTTGTTCGAATTGTTCACTATTACTATAGTCAGAACTTGAAACCGTCAAGTTTACAAGAACTAGGTTAATAGAGAGCAGTATTAATATTACTTTCAATTTCACTTTTTTCATTGTCTATCTTAATCATAATCAATTTCATTTATAAAGGAGGTAAAAGAATCTTCCCAAAACCTAAAGAGATCAGTAGAAAGATAAGGAGAAAGAAAAATCTAAGTATTCATTGATGTCTGTTCTCTCATCACAATACGAAATATAAAACACAATAATAAATTCCTGTAACAAAAGAAGAGCGCAAAACTGCAAATAAGATTCCTGCAAGAGTGCTTTTCACATTATGAAGAAAGACTAAAAAAGATTAGAGCATCATAACAAAGCATAATCTACTAAAATAAACCTGCTTTTTTCAACTTGGTTGAGTTTTTCCTTGTCATTACAAAGAATGAAATTAGTAGTAAGAAAGTAGTTGTAAGAGTAGCTGTGAATGCTGAACTTACTTCAGGAAGGGGTAGGTCTGTAAAATTGGCATATGTAATGTTTGTAATACCTGAAGTAACTCGGATTAAAGTTGGTAACATCTCTGCAGCTTCAATCCCCCCATATTTAGATGCTGTGTTGATTGGTCTAATAATAGTATAATTACCATCCGGGAGACAAGCTAAATTGGTCTGATTAATATAAAATTTGATGCTTTCATATTCCTCTGTAATCGCTGGTTGATAAATATACTCAGTTCCCATATTTAAACTTATTATAATAGGCTCTAATCCTAACGTTTGATTTACAAATGAAGCATTGATAACAATTTTCGGATAATGATCTGCCGTTTCTATAACCGTATAATTTTCAGTGTTCCTGTTTAAAATTTCTACGGAAACATTGATTCTAAAAAGTGTAGTATTAGGTTTATCATAACTATTATCCGTAGTTACAGAAATTTCTGTGATCTGAGAGATTCTGGAAGCAATTGTGGGTGTACTTCCAGTAATTAAACTATTTGGAAATAGAAGTACAAAGAAAAACAGACTAAAAGCCAATATATTACTTAATTTTTTTGACATAATCTTCTCCTTCTTGATATTTTCACTAGCTCTTAGTCCTTACTAATAGATATACATTGACATGTATAACTACGTAGGTACTAATATCTAGCTTACTAAGTATTACTTTGAGAAAATGATTGCTGGAAAGATGGAAACGAAAGTGTGGGTTTTCTTGCATCGTTATGGTAAGGTTGACCAATTATGTGATGAAATAGATGTGATTAAACCCTTCATAGTCAGTGATAAAACCCAAAGGTATGCCGTTTTTATCTTTGATTGGAAGAAAAAGGTAGGGACAAATACTATTATCAAAACTGAGGAAAGAATAGGGGATTTACAATGTGATGGCGCTATAATAATTGCAAACAGATTTAGTTCTACTGCTTCAGAAATGGTTGAACACATTAACAAGCACTGTTCTTTCAAAATTATCTTGTTCAAACAAAAGGAAATAGATCAGATGTTGGCTTGTAGCTAGCAAAACGATAAATTTCTTATTTATTGTAAATCAAGGAACAATTTAAGTGGACTTTTTTGCTGAAGAAGCGGAAGAAGAAACTTTATCGGATTACTTTCAGGAAAAAATATATCTTTTCTTTTAGCATGACAAGTTACAAAATACTTCTTAATCTTGTACATAATATCAAATAATTGTTAACTATTTGAAGGAAGCTTTTAATTTTAAAAAATCCGATACTTACCCAAAAAAACCGTTTATAGTTCATTTTTTCCAATTTACTGTTGTTAATAATCTAAAATTCTATAAAAATCCATCTTCTGAAAGGTCGTTTTTGGCATTTTACTTCTTTCAAGCTCCTGAAATAGTGCCTCAACCAAATCTTTTATGTCAAAAACTGAAATATACATCTCAGAATACTCTTTTGTCATTTTTTTGAAATTTACTCGAATATATTCAATTTTATGGATGTTTTTAACAAAATTTATCCCAAAATAAACATTCTTAATATTCTTATTGTTACATAACGTTAACTCCTTCCACAATTGTTTCATCTCATCTGCTTCAATTGTGGAATTTTTTAAAAACAATGCACCTTTGTTTTTCATATAAATATCAATATCGGGATCATTTTGAGATAATCTTTTATTCAAAACTATGTCATCTTTAGTAGACATAGTTTTTATGCAGTGAAATAAGTCAAAAAAAGCAGATTGTTTCTGTTCATCAAGTGGACCGAAATCATAGAATTTTTGAGCTAAATCATGTATAAGGTATTCTGAAAAACCCCCTGCGAATTGTGATGTCATAATCTTAAGGTTATAATCCCTTTTCAATGTTAATTCATACTTGAATAGTTTTTTTTCCTCTTCTAGTACTAAAGAAATTCTCTTAAACATCTCTTTTTGCCATTCTTGTTTTACAGATTTTTCTCTCTTCATTATTTCTTCTCTTAAAAGACTGATTTTTGCAAAAATGTAGAGTACTGACCATTCTTCACCGTAATATTCTAGAAGCGTATCAGAAAGTGGAACATTTTCTTTAAATGCTTTTCCAACTAAATAAGTTTTTATCTTATCCAAAACATTCCAAGCTTTGAGTATATCTAATTTTGAGTAAGCATACAAGAAATAGGAAGCAGTAAAGGTATCAAGTTCTTTTAGTGTTTTTTTGTATAAGAAATCTTCTTCTTTTCCTTCATCATTAGAAATTCTGTTTTTATAGTATTTTTCAAAAGCTTTTAGTGAATAGCTTGAATATCGACACATATCGTCAGTTATAATCTCTATTTCTTTCTTTACAGATTGTCTTTTCTCTGTGGTTTCCTCAAAATAGTTGAATCTAACTAAATAATGCAATTGCCTTTTCTTTATTTTGTATAATATCTCCCATCCGTAGGAAATTGTATTTGTTTCACGACTACTATGAACATCCATAAGATTAGATAGAATGGTATTAACTCTACTACTAATCTCATTTGCATCAAGATATTCTCCTCTAGTACTAAATGTGGAAACTCGTTTTTCGTAGAAGCCCTCGAAGAACAATCTTGTAAGATTGTCAAATATTCCTCCAAGATTCTTCGAAGCGAAGTTTAGTTGTTTAGTATACTTGTCTAGAAATTTCAGAAATTTGCCTTCAATTTGATTCCAATGTATTTTTTCAGCTTGTGGTTTTATTTTTCCAATAGCAACAAAGTATGGAAGTAACATTTTCTCAAATGTTTGAGGTTGATACTTTCTTAACAAGTGTCTTTCAAGTAAGAAAGAGAGAGCATCAATTAACAATTCCATTGAAATTGTTTGATCTTTATTAAAGAATTCGTAAAATTTTGTTAGTAAATAGTTATGTTTTACATGAAAAAGATTAAGTTTGTCATCTCTTATATCATATGTAGTTTCTATTCTATTGAATTCATCCTCTAAATGTTGGAACAAAGATTGAGGTATATTCTCATGATCATCCTTTAGTATATAATTCCACACTTTCATTTTCAATTCTTGAAATTTGCTTTCTATTTCTTTGGAAGTTTTACCATTGAAACTGGTCATATTATAACACATCACTAGATTTACAGTTTATTCTGTTCATTATTTCTATCTATTCATTTAATATTTTCACACTATTTTAAACAGCATGCTTAGTTTAGTTATTAGTTTTTTATGGATGAACGTTTTGTTACTGAAATTAAAGATTCAAGCAAAGAAGATTGAAAAAGTAAATGCTCATACTATATGAAGAAGATAGGTTTTCTTCACTTACAAAAGTTTGTTTCTAATATTTCTCAAATACTACCTTTTTTTACACTTCTATGCAATTTTTACTTCCATATTTAAATGATAATAAGAAAGTGGCTAAAATTTGAGGGTAGCATTTGAAATCAAAAACATCATTAGGTTTTCTCATTTGAAAAAAACTAATAAAATGTAAGGATGTCCTTTTATATTGAATTATGAGGATATACATGTTAATATTATATGTAAGAATTGATTAAAATGAAAATATTCAATCTTGAAAGTATAAAAAAACAAGAGAAAAAAAATAGTAAAGAAATCCTATTAGAACAGGATAAAAGACGTTCTAATTGGCAGATAATTTATAGTGTTATTTTAATTACTGTCCTAATTACTATCATTGTAATTGAATCACCTGTGATAGTCCTGGTTCTAAGTATTCTAACAATACTATTAGTACTACTAAACCTAGTATTTATCCCTTTCATAAATGAACTGATTAATTCAGCTTGGTATGATATTTTTAAGAATAATGAAACTTATTATAGAAAAAAACTCAACAATAATACTCTTGATGAGTCAGAAAAACTTCCTGATAACTATGATGACTGGAGAAAGGACTGGATTTGAAGAAATCTGTGAATACCATACGAAGGCAGTGGAACTGGAATAGAAAGATTTGTCCAAAAAATACTTGATTTACCAAATATTAGAGAAGTGCGATTACTACCAAGAGATCCTACGAGATTGCACCCATAATGTTAAATTTCTTTATTTTTCTTGTTTTTTATCTATGATACATTAAGAACTAATTTTCTGTGGTGTATTTATGGGATGTTTTCGTTATATCACTAATGAAGAAAACTAGATTTATCGTGCTCTTTCTAATCACAATGGTTCTTCTTTGTAGCACTGTTGAAGGCGCAAGCTCTGCAAAGGATATAGAAATAACAAAAATACAGATAATGGAACAAAATAAAGAGATTCACGTCACTTTAATGAACCTTCCTCGTCCAATAGGCTTCAGCGTCTTTCTTAATGACATAGAAATAACGGAGAATTGTAGAATAAGATTTGGAACAGAATTGCTTTCAATATATAGCATATTGATTGTTAAATTACCAGAAGACTATCTCTACAAGTTGAATATTCTTAACATTCGTTTTTATGACCAAATAAATAGTAAAGAGTTTACTGAATCATTTGAATATTTGTCTTCAGAACCAACCAAAATTAACTGGTGGTTAATATTTGGAGTTATTGCAGGACTAATCGTGTTCAACATACTGGGAGGAACACTAATGGTCAAAAAAGGAAAAACGGCAAATCATGTGACTAAGAACCCATTAGCTAAATTACCTACACATAAGGAGATGATAATAAAAACAGTTATTGCATTAATTATCTCAATTGTGCTATTTGTATACACCTCTTTCCACCCTTATTTCTACTATCCTCAGCTCATTGATCACAATTGGGGATATTTTTATGATTTTCTTGATTTTTTCTCGATGGGAGGATTTCTTGTCGTAATAATTGGGTTATCACGTCATCTTTTTCTTTTAGCACTAGGTAAACATAGGAAAATATCTAGGAATTCTAACGTAAAAACAACTGGTTCAGTGAATTATTACTTTCGCAAAATAATTGGAGGTACAGACATAATTAATACTGAATTAAACAAAGAAAAAAATCCGTCTCTGGTTGTTATTAGTAAAACAATCCTTATCCTTACTATGGTTTTTGCAATGAGAATTTTAATGTTATTACTTGTTAATACCCTCTATGAATATTCGCCTCAATATTTCATGCTAGTATTAAATTCAGAAATCCTCTCAGTGCATTCAATATATGAAACATTAAATATATTATTACAAACTCTATCAACTATTTTTCTCATCTGTACAACTTTCAGTTCACTTGTTTCATTAAACAAGCTATATGTTATAATCTTCAAAAAGACAGATAGGGAGAAGGATAGAAAAAATGTTCTCACAATAATAAAGATACTTCTTCCACTTGCTTTCTTTGGCCTTTACCGAGCATGTGTAAGTATTGCTAGTGTAATCATTTTGACAAGTTAGATGTAGTAGACTTTGTGAGTGAAGATTTTTCTTTGTCCTTTTTCTCTTGTGGCTGCATAGCTCTCTTAATCTTTTCTGCGAATCCAGCTATTTGTCGTTTTTCAACTTGTTTGATTTTCTTCTCTTTTTTCTGCGCATAGAACCATTCCACAGTGGCAAATAAGGCAGTGAATATCGCCATTCCAATAACGATATGGTTGACATTTATGCCAAAAATAGTTTCATAAGACACTGTTGTACTAGTTGAAGTTAAATCATTAGCGTAGCCTGTAGTTTTATCTTTGTTTTCTATCAATAAGTAATAGTGGTCTTCAGCATATTCGTTCTCTATTAGTTCAGAAGTATAGTTGCATACAGAATTAATATAACATTTATAAGAAAATAATGTCCCTCTTTCAATATCTATCACAGATTCATAAAAAACGCTGTATAGCTTGAAGAGGCTTTCTTCTTCATTTTCATAGCAATTATCAACAGCATTAAAATATTCGCAATAATAGAAGGTTTCCTTGAAAAGAACATCTGAAATATTAAAGAGCAAATACTCTGTATTAATCAAGGCAATAGAATACGTCTCACCTATATCTGTGTAATATTCAGTGTTATTGTACTCTGTAGATTTTACGTGGGCATAATATTTTTCAAATAATAGTGTAAAATTATCTTCTATTCTGTCAATAACTGGAGAAATGAAAAAATTCCCATAAATCCAAGTATGAGCTCCAAGATGAACATCAGAAGCATAAAAGCGCTTTTCTTGTCCGTTTAAGGAGATGTTTAACCATTCACTTTCAGTCATTAAATTATTGAGGAAAATATTAGGATCATGAGTTACCGATAGTTTCACGTTATCTCCTTGAGAAAGGTTAGTATCGTCAATATAGGCTTTAGAATAAATTGATTCGTTTCCTGACCAATCAAGAACACTAACTTTCCACTCTAGCTCTTTTCCTACAACCAGAAAATTGGAATAAAATAAATCACCATATGGTAAAATGGCTCTAGGAGAAGAAGTAGTTTGTAATAAGATGCACGCTAACATAACAATAGCTAAAAATCTTCTCCCCCCCACCATACTAAATCGTTATTTACTGAAGCTTTTCTTATTTATACACCACAAAAAGTTAATGAAACATTAAGAGTGTTTGAAGAAATAGATATTTAGGTTTAAGAGAACCAAGAAATCGCCTTCTGCGTCCATTTCACCCAAACTATGACATGACCAGTTGAGTTAGTGCTATTTTTAATAGGAGATCCTATAGGATTACATCCATAATAAAAACAAACAATAAAATCAAAATGAAAAGTTTTAAAAAACAAAGGATAGTTTCTATAATAGCCGCATAAAAACACAGAAGAATGTGGGGATAGCCAAGTGGCCAACGGCGGCGGACTTAAGATCTTGGTTTAAAGCCAAAAAATAAGGGTTAGAAAAAAGAAAAGTCATCCGTTCTTTAGTAGTTCGGGAGTTCGAATCTCCCTCCCCGCACCAACTCTATTTTATTATTGTCTGTTTTAATAGACTATCCTTTAACCAAATGGTTTAACCCTTACACTTTCCTATTATAAGCGTTTAACCAGAGGATTAAGTGATTACTCTGGAGAATTAAAAAAAGTATTAAATAAAGCCCTAGCATCTTTATCATAGTGATAAATATGTCCGATAATGAAGTTAAAATGTATGAAGAATTGCTCGAGTTACTCGAGAAAAAATTTGAAAGTGGAGAGATTGATAAAGGAAATTACTCTGAACTAAAAGAAAGATATCAAGGAAAATTAGAACAATCTAAACTTGAAGCAAGAAGAAATGGTTCCGTTCCACACATTAAAGTGTCTGGAGCTCAGCTCAGTTCTGATACAGTTCTTTCAACTGCGGGTTCTGCCAAAATAAGTGGCGGAGATATTCCTAAAGACATTAAATTTGCTGGATCTGCTAAAATCGAGAATGACTTGGTTTGCAAGAGTCTAAAAGCTGCAGGATCCCTGAGAAGTGGAGGCAGTATTACAGCTCATGAGGATGTTAAGTGCTCAGGGTCATTTTCCTGTGCTGGGTTCCTTCAAGCAGGAGGAAACGTGAAATTTTCAGGTTCTGCTAAGGTTGGTGGTGAAGTAATAGTTGAAGGGAAAATAAAGGGATCAGGAAGTTTCAAATGTGGAGACAATTTACAAGCAGATCAAGGGGTATCTTTTTCAGGATCGTCTGTAACAAAAGGGAATTTACTATCTCAGGGAACTGTTGAAGCAAACGGTAAAATGGTTGTTGAGGGTAACTTGGTTGGAGCAGATGTTTTCATAAACAAGAATGTCCTTGGTCACAAACTTAGAAGAATAAAGAGATCTAGTATTGAAGGCACAGTTTTTGCGATTGATGAAGTAGACATTAGCAACACAGTCGTTGAACAGGATGTTAAAGGTAAAAACGTCATAATTGGCGCTCTTTCAGAAGTTAAAGGAATAGTCTACTATGTCAACAAAATTGACATTCATAAGAAGGCAAAATTAGCAAATGAGCCAGTGCAAATACAAGAAGATCAGCTTAAATTGTAAGTTCTTCTTTTTCTTTTCCCTTTAAACAGAATCTTCTTTAATCTCTTTTCTTTTTTTCCATTGATAATTTATGTTAGGCAAACTTGGATCAGCTCTAAATAACGCTATATCTAAAATTCTTCGAGGAGGTCCTCCCGACAAAGAAGTTATACTCGAACTAAAGAATGCTATGTTGAAAGCATTATTAGAAGCAGACGTGCAATTTGATTTAGCTGCTAATGTCGTAAATGAAGTTGAACGTAAATCACTCGACAAGGAACTTGCAAAGGGATTATCAAGAAAGAATAGTGTTCTTTCAATCATTCACGAAGAGCTTACTAAATTTTTAGGTTCAAAGTTTTATCCTTTAATTCTACATCCAGATAAACCTACAATAATTGAATTAGTAGGTATCCAAGGGTCTGGTAAAACTACTACAGTAGCAAAACTTGCAAAATACATAAAAAAACGAGGTAAAAAAGTAGCTGTTGTAACTGCAGATAACTTCAGACCAGGAGCATATGAACAACTGAAACAGCTTTGTGATACAATTGAGGTTCCAGTTTATGGGGATCCAGAAAACAAAAATGCTGTAAAAATCGCTTCTGATGGTGTTCAAAAATTCCTTAATGAGAAATACAATGTTATTATACTAGATACAGCTGGTCGTCATAAAGAAGAAAAGTCTCTTCTTAAAGAGATGAAAGATATCGGTAACAAAATAAAACCAGATGAAATAATTTTGGTTATTGATGGTAATCTTGGTCAAGCAGCCTATGACCAAGCACTAGCTTTTGCTCAAACAACGAAATTAGGATCAGTAATTGTAACGAAAATGGATGGTTCAGCTAAAGGAGGAGGCAGTCTTTCTGCAGCTTCTGCAGCTAAAGTTCCAATTAAGTTCATATGTGATGGAGAAGACATTGATTCTATCGAAGAATTCAATCCTACTTCTTTTGTTGGAAGATTAATTGGTGTAGGGGATTTAGAAGGTCTTCTAAAAGAAGTGAGAGAGTTGGAAATTCTCCCTTCAAAAGATGAAGCAATGAGTATGTTAAGCGGAAAAATTTCTTATCGCCAAATGATGGAAATGCTTGATAGTTTTAGTTCTATGGGGTCGATGAAGAAGATGCTCTCGATGGTTCCAGGCCTTGGAGCCAATATTGATGAAGATATGCTAAATCTTTCAAAAGACAATATGAAGAGATTTAAAGTAATTATGTCATCAATGACTGGCAATGAGTTAGATGGTAAAGTCAAGCTTAGTAGCTCAAGAATCCAACGTGTTGCTCAAGGTAGTGGTAGAACTACTGCAGAAGTAAAAGAATTGATTAATCAACACAAAACAGTTACATCATTGGTGAAGCGCATGAAAAAAGGACGAAGAGGCGGACTACAAATCCCTGGATTACCACCAGGTCTGATGTAAAATACTCCTGTGTGATTTCTTAATGTCTTCTCATTTTTTCGTTTTTAACGCCCCACCCTTTTCATTAACAAAAGGAATTCTTTATTCTATAGAAGATTCTATTACGGCAGAAGGAATGTTTATCAAAGCAATATCTGATGCTTTCTTTCTCTCAAATGAATTTCGCAAATCGCTTGATATCTATTATTGTACAACTCACAAATCAAAACCATATACTGTAACATTCAATGGTGCAAACTTACGTTACTTAGGACCAAGTTATTTTTCAGCAGCTCATCTTCTACTCAGAGCTATAAACCACATAATTGATCCCACAGCTAAATCAGGAAAGTTAACACCAGGTTTGAATGTTTTTGAAGGGTCTTATGAATGGATACTCGAAAAACACACAAAAGACAATTGTTTGAAGTTAATAAGAACAGAGATGGTTAGTAATAATTATCAGAGAAAAATATGTGAAGCAAACGTGTTTTTATTTGGTTTTGATAATATCAACCTACCCAAAACATATGGAGAAGTATCATTAGGTCCATTGGATATAGATGAACAAGTTATATTAACAAATTATAATTTAGAGATGAAGAAAAAATGACATTACAAGAAAAGGCGCTAAAACTATTGAAGGATAACCCTCTATGTGATTATTGCTTGGGGAGACAGTTTTCTAATTTGGCAACAGGAACCACTAATTTAAACAGAGGAATGACAATAAAAGATTTTCTTGTATTGGAATTTTCTACAGACCTTTCAGAAGAAAATTTGTCAATTTTGCAATGTCTATCTCGTTCAGGTTCAGTTTTAGCCAAGAAACTCCTCTTAAAAAACGAGATACAATCAGAAGAAACAATGAGATGTTATATTTGTGAAGATTCTTTAGAAACAATTGATGCCCTCGCTGAATTAGTAATATTACAATCTGAAGGGTGTGAGTTTCACACATTTTTGATGGGAACCTTTATCCCAAAAGCAATTCAAGAAAGAGAGGTTGAATTAAAGGCTCAAGTAGATGTTAAACAAACAGAATTATTAAAACAGGAGTTTAACAGGAATATTGGGAAAAAAATCTCAGGAAGAATTCCTGTTACAACAGATTTTAAGTCACCAAATATTGTTTTTGAAGTTAATCCTTTTACTCAAGATATTAGTATGAGAATTACGTCTTTGTATATTTATGGTAAATACAAAAAATTTCTTAGAATTCTACCACAGACAAAATGGCCTTGTAGAAAATGCAGGGGGAAAGGCTGTAAAGAATGTAACAACACTGGAAAAAAATATCCAGAATCTGTAGAAGAATTAATAGAAGTTGAAGCGATACAATTAGCAAAAGCAGACAAGGGTACTTTACATGGCGGTGGTAGAGAGGACATAGATGCGCTTATGCTTGGCACAGGAAGACCTTTCGTTTTTGAAATTGTAAACCCTCACATTCGCTCTTTGGATCTCAAAGATTTAGAAGAAAAAATAAATGTCCATACAAAAAACAAGATTGAAGTGCAAAATCTGCGATGGTCATCAAGAAAAGAGGTTGTTCATGTGAAGAGTAGTGCAGAAAAAGCTATTAAAAAGTATAGAGCCCTTGTGGAATTTTCTAATCCCATTACTGGCGAAGATATGAAAAAGATAGAAAAAGAGCTTCAAAACAAAGTACTACAACAAAGAACACCAAATCGTGTATCACATAGACGTGCAGATAAAATACGGAAAAAGAAAGTTTATACCGTAAAGTGTATAAAAAAAGGTGAAACAGAAATAGAAATGGTAGTCAAATGTGATGGAGGGTGTTACGTCAAAGAATTAATTTCAGGAGACAAAGGAAGAACTAAGCCTAGTATTTCAGAAATTGTGATGAATGATGCCATTTGTACTGAACTTGATGTAATAGAAATCGATGAAATTCCTTACATTCAAGAAGATTAAAACCTAATCAACTCTTATTACAAATACAGAGAATAAAATAGGAACCACTTAATTTTCTATAGAATAGAACTAAAACGGATAACGAAAAGATTAAAAGTTGTATAGAGGGATTTTGCTCACTTATAAGATAATAGAATAATTGGTGTCTGATTATGCGAAAATCCAGAGGTTACCGACATGGAACTCGACATCTTCTTCGAAAGAAAGTAAGAGAACGCGGTATGCGTTCATTAGATTATATATTACATGATTTCAGCGAAGGTGATGTTGTTGATATAATATTAGATTCTGCAGAACATAAAGGAATGCCACATAGACGATTTCATGGAAAAACAGGTAAAGTTCTAAGAAAACAAGGTAAAGGTTATGTTGTAGCCATTAAACAAGGTCATGCAATTAAACAAATCACTGCAAGAAAAGAACATTTAAGGTTAAGTCGTTCTGTTATCCAGACAACAGAATAAAAGAGTGATATTCATGCCAAGAGACGTTCTAGATAAAAAACCATTAACCATTTCTGAAGCAATGAGAATTCTACAACAGAGGAGTGAAGAATCTGAGCTCTCATATTGGCAACGAGTTGCTTATGAGCACGCAATGCAAAATGCACGGATAGAGCCAGAAGAATCTAGGGAAATTCTTGAAAAACTTCTAAAGGAATTTGATTTATCTGAGCTTTCAGCATTTACAATTGCAAACATTCTACCCCCATCCCCTGAAGAATTAAAAGATATTCTTCAGAAAGAGCCAAAAATGCTAACAGACTCAGAAATAAGTAAAATGTTTGAAGTGATAAGACCCTATATTGTTAAATTTAATAAGGAAAAGTAGAACGCCAGGTTTTTTGTTTTAAATATATATAGGAAAACCTTTTTTGTGTTTGTACTTATTTATGGTGAGAGTATTATGGTAACTGAAAGAAATCCTGAGAAAAACAGGCGACCAGATAAGGCTGGAAGTAGTGATGAATTCATTATTGGTCCTGTAATTCACGTAAGACAATCAAAAAAGCTTGAAAACAAAATTATAGTTTTAGATTATCTACCAGAAGGCAAGGGTTTTGGACAAACAAAACAAAGAGAACCGATAATACAAGGCATTGGAACAACTTGGTTTAGCATCCTTGAAATAACAGCAGAAAGACGAGGAGGTTTCAAACAACTAGATGAATACAGCGTTCCTAAAGGAGTTGAGAGTGGTCCTTTAAAGAAGGTTAGACGACGGATTTCTATAAATGAATTAACAAACACTGGGCATCAAATTTTAGATGAAGCTGTTTTCAATATCATTAATAAGAACGAAAAACGTTTTGTCTCATTCTTTAACAAAGCTCAACCAATCACTAACCGTATTCATTCTCTACAACTTATTCCAGGTATTGGCAAGAAACTAATGTGGGAAATCATTGATGATCGTAAAAGATTGCCTTATCTTTCTTTTAGTGATATTGAAGAACGTGTTAAAATATCCGATATTCGCAAGATGATAACGAATAGGATCATGCAAGAATTAGAAGAAGAACAGAAACATCGATTGTTTACTGCTAGTTCCGAACCTAATCCAAGAAGATAGACTCTATATGGTTTGAGCTATGGATTGCTGGAAATCTTCATCCGAATTGAAATCGTACGTTATCAATAGTCTTAACCATCTAAATATCAAACCATCTCAACAAAAAGGTCAAAATTTTCTAGTTAATTCCAATATTATTAATTTTCAAGTGGCTCAATCCAATATTTCTTCTAAAGACACAATTTTGGAGATAGGGGGGGGATTGGGTAGCTTAACTCATTGCATAGTTAACAAAGTTAAGAAAATGTATGTAATTGAAGCAGATCGAATATTAGCAAAATTTCTAGAGGACACTTATAATTCTGTATCGAATTTCGAGGTTATTACTGGTGATGCCGTAAAAATAGATTTTCCAACATTCACCAAATGTATTTCAAACTTACCTTATCAAATATCCTCTCCAATCACTTTTAAGCTTCTAAGACACAAATTTGATTTAGCAATTCTCATGTATCAAAAAGAGTTTGCTCAAAGGTTTTTTGCTAAGCCAGGATCTAGAGATTACTCTCGTCTATCTGTCATGATAAATCTGAAAGCTAAGTGTAAATACCTCAAGACCATTAAACCATCATCATTTTTACCAGCACCAAAAATCCAATCTTCACTAGTGACCATCCAGAGGAAGAATGAAAAGCTAGTTGAAGATGAAACGGGTTTCAGTCAATTTGTTACGCTTCTCTTCTCTCACAAGAAAAAAATTGTTAGGAGCGTTTTATCTAATACATTAAAGAGAAAAGCGAAACAATCAAATATAAAAATAAAAATTGCTTTAGAACCCGATAAGTATAATGAACGAAGGATATTCACTCTCTCCTTAGAAGAGTTAATTTATCTCTATAATAATTTAAAAATGAAGATAGGCGAAGATCTGTGGTCAGATATAATTTCCCAGAATACAAATTAGAGTTAGATATACCAGAAGAAGTATACTTTCCCGCAGAGGACACATTTTTTCTTATTAGAAATTTGCATCTAAACGAGAATATTAAATCAGTTTATGAGATTGGAGGAGGTTCTGGAATCATCTCGATTTTTCTTGCTAAAAATTTTGAAAAAGCTAGTTTTCTCGTATCAGACATATCATTAACTGCAACTAAGATGATTCAGTCAAATTGCAAGTTAAATGAAGTTGATAGCCAAATAGATGTAATATGTATGGATAAACTGAATGCTATACGGTATCTCTCACCAGACGTAATTATTTGGAATCCACCATATCTTCCAGAAGATACGGAAACCAAAAAACTCCCAATTGCTGACAAATTAATGCTTACCGGGGGAAAAAGAGGCTATGAAGAGATATATGATTTGATTATTTACCTTCAAAGTTCTAAAGTAAATACGTCACTCTATACCATTTTCTCCTCAATTGCTTGGGATGAAGACAATTTTGAAGA
The DNA here is from genome assembly GCA_018238545.1 of Candidatus Heimdallarchaeota archaeon. GTDB lineage: Archaea > Asgardarchaeota > Heimdallarchaeia > Heimdallarchaeales > Heimdallarchaeaceae > UBA460. Next base: position 57,408 of record JABCTC010000008.1, on the reverse strand, counting down.
GATCTCTGAGAAGGGAGTTCATCTTGAAATAATTAAGGAATTGAAACTGTTTTTTGAAAAACTATATTTAGTTAGATTTGATTTTGGTGAATATGATGGATAAGGAAATCAAAGGAGTAAATTGCAGCATCATTTTAATTGAGCCAAAAGTCGAAGGCAATATCGGGGCAATTGCAAGAGTTTGTAACAACTTCAATGCAACTGAACTGGTCCTTATTTCCCCACAAGTAGATCATTTGTCAGAGGAAGCCAGAAACAGAGCAAGACATTCTAAGCATTATTTGGAAAATGCAAAAGTATTTTCTGAATTTCAAGATGTAAGAGATCGTTTTTCGTTTTTGATTGGAACATCAGCAAAAGCAGGTAAAACATATAATGTTTATCGCCAACCTGCTTTTTCATGGGAATGGACAGATGAAAAGTTTTTGTTAAGCAGTAAGATTGGTATCGTCTTTGGAAGAGAAGATCGAGGACTATCTAATGAAGAATTGCGTTTGTGTGATTATCTTGTAAGCATTCCAGTCCCAGGAGAACAAAGGGTTCTGAACATTTCTCATGCTGTAGCAATAATACTTTATGAAGTGTGGAAAAGAACCTATGAAGTTGTAGACACTTCAGAATTAGCTATTGTTTCTGTGTCAAAAGAGAGAGAGATGCTTTTTACACTATTTGAATCATTGGTAAATAACATTGATTATGAAGAATATCGTAAACCAAATATCATTCATGCATTTCGCAGTATAGTAAATAGAAGCTTCGCATCGAAAGAAGAAATACATACACTAATTGGGATGTTTAAAACAATTTTAGAACAAAACCAACAAAGCAAAAAGTGAAACTCAACATGAAACAAAAAGATCTCGAAATTCAATTAACACAGTTTGTGAATTTCAAAGAACCTAAAATTCATCTAGAACAATATCAAACTCCTCCAAGATTGGTTGCAATGATAACGTGGAGAGCTTTACATCTGGGAGATATAAAAAATAAAATTGTAGCGGATTTTTGTAGCGGAACCGGATTGTTCGCAATAGCAGCAAAAATCTTAGGTGCTAAGAAAGTTTATGCAATTGAGGTTGATCCAGCTGCTCTAAAGATTGCAAAAGAAAATGTTGAAAATATTGGGCTTGAAATTGAGTTCATCGAAAAAGATGTTAGAGAAATAAATATGAATTTTGATACTGTTTTAATGAACAGTCCCTTTGGTGTAAAAGGTACTATAAAGGATCAAGAATTCTTGCACGCAGCTTTATGTAGCTCAAAAGTCAGTTATTCATTGCATTTATTTCAAGAAAAAAACGTTGAATTTTTGCGAAAATTTGTCTTGAAAAATAATAAAAGCATAGATGAAACGATAAAGGCAGAATTTGAAATACCAAAAATCTATCATTTTCACAAGAAACGATATCATGTAATTGAAGTAGCAATATTAAGATGTGTTTAAATTGTTTTTTAACAACTGTCTTCTATAGGAAGAATATTTTTTTTCCTTTTCAATAGAAAATTTAGCGGGACGAGGTGAAACAACACGTCCTCCACAAGAATGACATTTTTCTGTATGTAAAGTATATTTGCTACATTCTATGCATTTGAAGATTGATTTAGTCATTCTATCTCAACACATTTGGTTAAAGAACCTTTACTGTGGCCTTGTATCCTTCTAAGGTTTGCTCAACTGTCTCAATTGCTTTAGATACTAATGCTTCAGCTAATCCATAATCACGGGCAGAAATCACGAATCTGTAGATGGGTGCTCCTCTGACATAAACTCCCATATCTAACTCTTCATCTTCAGCTTCAACATCTTTTCTAGCATCTTTTGCTTTTTGCAACGCTTCGCGGATTAACACAATGCCATTGCTTTCCCAGCAAATAATCTCAATGTCTCTTGTAATATTCACTTTTGGGATTGTGAGATTCTTTTTTGCTATTTGAGTTAGAACAGAAGCCCATTCTTCAGAGATATCAGCTTCAGTAAAAGCAACTTCTCCTTTGAATAAAGATTCCTCCAATGCTTGATATAGGCTACCATAATATTCTGAAGCAACATCTTCAACTTCACTTCTAGCTACTTCAAAATCTATTTTTCTTTGCTTTGCACCCATTTCTAGAAGTGTGATAGCGGTTTTATAGTGCTTCCATTCTTCCACTTTCTTTCTTTTCAAACCATCAGAAACCCTTTTGATGCTTATATCAATTTGATTCTCTTTAACACGCATAACACGCCCGACAACCTTTTTACCAATTCGCATTACGTTTCTGATATTCCTAACCCATGTAGAACTAACTTCAGATACATGACAATAGGCTTGTAAATCCTCATACTCATCTAAGTTAACATATACACCATGACCAAAGATCTGTTTTACAGTACCTATTACTAAGGCGCCGTGTTCAGGAAGGTTTCGTCTACTCATTAGAATCAGTAATCTTTCTATAGTTTATATTTAAAAAGTTACTTAATGAATAGAAACAATCACAAAATAATGAAAGATTGTATTAGAACAATTGGGGTTGATGATGCAGCTTTTCAAAGAAAAACATCAAAGAATGCATTTGTTTTTGGTGTGATTGTCAGAGGGTATAATCTTGTTGAAGGGATATTAAGGACAATGGTCGAGGTTGATGGTTGGGATGCTACAGAAAAAATCAGTGAGATGATTGCATCCAGTAAATATGTTACACAATTGAGAGCAATTATATTGGGTAGTTCCACTATAGCGGCGTTTAACATTATCGATTTGAGGAAGTTGTTTGACATTACAAAAATACCTGTTATTACAATTTTATCTACACTTCCTAATGAAGAAGACGTAAAAACTGCTCTTTCGAATTTAGAGAATTGGAATGAGAGATACAATGTTCTTAGCTCTAATCCACCGATCGAAGAAATATTGTTCAAGAACCAGATTGGAAAACAATACAAAAAATTCTTCCAGCAGGTAGGGTTTACCAATACGGAACAAGTAAGAGAGATTATTGAGATTTCGACCTATTCAAGTTCGGTTCCTGAATGTCTTAGGTTAGCTGATATGATTGGTCAAAGTTTCAAAAATTATAAGATATGATGTTAAATTGTTTTATTAACTAAGATATCATTTTTCTTGCAATAATAATTTATCAAATGTGAAAATGCTGCTGAACAGAGTTTTTTTTCGTTTTTCTGATACAGATGACTATTATTACGAATAAAGCGTGAAAGTGTTGTTATCATCTCAGGAAGCACAAGTGGGTTTTTAATATACAAAAAACCAAGAAAAGCTTCTACGGCATCTCCTAGCTCCCCTGCATTTTTTCTTCCTCCCAGGTAACTTCTTAATGGAGAATTTCTACATGCTTCTGCGAGGCTTTGATCCCAGACTTTTACACCTTGAAGGTTCTTGGTTGCTTCAAATATAGCTACATTATAAAGAAAGTTAACCAGTGAATCACCAAATTTAGCAAAATTGCTATTAGAAAGGATGTTCTTTAAATTTAAGGGAAGGTTATTAGGTGAGTCCAAAAAGACCACCACATTTACTCAATTTTAGCTTTGCACAAATCAATGAATTCCTTTGTATGAACACCGATGCGTTCGAGAGCTTCGTTGATTGCTTGAATAGGATCAGAAGTTTTCTTATTCATTCTGAGCTGGAATATGAGTGATTCGTAAAAAGATTCGTCTCTCCAATATCCTGCAAAATCTACTTTATCATCTTTTAAGAGTTCCTCACGTAATAAGTTGAATAAAGTATGTGGATCAGTATCTGTGATTTGAAGCTTAAGATACCCTTCTTCATTTTTTATAATTTTGATTTGCAATTTTTCTTCCTCAGCTGTTTCTGTTATTATCGAATTTATATATTTTATCAGTCTTGTGTTTTAAACTATTATTTACCTGATGAGATGAAAATCAGTAGATTTTCTACTTTTCCTAAAAACTTCATATTTAGCTTTTACATTTTCAGAAGATAATTTTTCAATTAAATCCTCAATGCATTTTTCTGGAGGTTCTGCTATGGCTAACGTTTCTCTCTGATACTTGAATAAACCATATTCTAATCCTTGATTTATAATGAAGGCAGGTTCATAATTTGTGCAATACGAAACTGTTAGAACTACTTTCTTCATAGTTTGTGATCTAACATCTAGAGGTATGTTTTGGAGAATGTCAAACAATTCTTCGAGAACCTTTTGAACTAGGTTCATATCTGCTTTTGTGATTAATTCTTTATCTTCTTGATAGGACGGTACACCAGAATACTGTAGAACTGAACTTAAACTATCCAAAGAAATGATTTTTGTACTTATTTGTTGAATGATTCGTAAATGATGAGCATAATAACCATCATTATCTGGAGTAACAGAATTTGATATCATCTTTCCAAATGTTTTTACGATTTCGACAGATTGTAACACAGTTTCTCGTTCTCCAAAAAGGCGAACTTTTATTCCACCTTGTTTATAGTTTAGGATAAACTCTACATGTTCTAGTGCTTTGGACAAAACCTCAATAAAGAACTGGAGATGATCTTTATTTGAAAGACTTATGTGTACATCTTTTGTAGTTGCTTTAGTCAAGATAATCACCAAGAGAGTGTTTAATAATATTTAGAGTTTATACCCCAAATGCCCACTGCCAAAATCAATTGCAGTTTTTCTACCTTCAATGTTTGAACATCTGGAACATTTCAACTTATTTCTTCCAATTTTATTTAACTTTGCTCCGCATATTGAGCAATTAGATTGTATGACTCCAAGTTGAGAACTAATTAAGGATCCTTGAAGGGGTATGGTTTTTGAATCAAGAATTTTTGCACGTACAATGTCGCCTGAACAGATTGCTTCATCAATTGTTTCTAAATATTCGCGAGAGATACTTGAAATATGTATAACCATGGTATATGTTGGATAGATTTCTTGATTTTCAATTGAAAATACTGATACAGTAACTACTTGACGCGAAACATTCACCACTTTGCCAAGAACGATTGCATTGTTTTTGGGAACAGGGGTCATTTTAGCTTTAGGCATAACTGTAATTTCATGTTTTCCTAAATCTATTATAACAAGCCCTGCAACTGAAGAATAGATGTAATCTTCTGTTGAATAAGTACCAGGTCCTGCAATAAACTCTTCTGTTACTGCTAAACGAGTTCCTGGGAAAACCAGCTCATTAGAATCTTTTGTTCTATCAAAGATTTCACTATTTGCCATTTCTTTTTCACACTTGTCTGCTTTAATAAAAGAAATTGTATCAGATAAAATGTCTTTCCATTAAACACAAAGAAAGACAATTGTTAACTGTCTTCTACTAATCAAAAACTATATAATATAATTAACTCTGTTTTTTTTGATGGCAACTCCTGAATTTGGTACAATTAGCGCAACTAGAATGGAGCTACTGAATACAAGATCCAGAACCCGTTTAGCTCAAAAAGGGCATGATCTCCTCAAAGAAAAAATGGATGCTTTAGTTATTGAATTATATGCCATCAAAGATGAAGTACGTGTTGCGAGAAAGAAATTTGAAGATGAACTATTAATCGCATATCAATCGTTAGCTAAAGCAGAAATGATTGTAGGACCAGATAAAATCCGGGATCTTGCACAATATGCGCCAGCAGTTTTAGAAATTAAAACACAAACCGTAAGTATAATGGGAGTAAAATCACCCAGATTTATAGTTGAAGAAGAAGAAAAAGACAGTAATGACATCTTTTACGGATTAGCTAGTTCGAGTGCTCAACTCGATAGAGCGATTGTTCATTTTCGCAAATCCTTACGTACATTGATGGTTATTGCAGAAAAAATGACATTACTAGAAAAGTTAGCAACTGAAATCAACAAAACAAAGAGGAGAGTTAACGCATTAAATTATATACTTATTCCAAAATTAAAGGCAATTGCTACTTTTATTGCTAGTACACTTGAGGAACAAGAAAGAGAAACATTTTCCAGACTTAAGAGAGTAAAAGCAATTTTGGAAACAAAAAAGGAACAATAATCAAAATGAAATTTCTTTTATTCTACAATTTTTACATCACGATTCAGCTATATTAAGCACAGATGCCATGGCAACAGTAATAGAGTTTATTAACCATAATTTCATACTTAATAGACAGAGAAAGAAATAAAAAGATTATATTTAACTAAAATTTCAAGAGGCAAGGATATGACAATTACAGATTGGTTCAGAGATTTACCCCCAGCTAGCATGACCGATTCAGGTCTTAAGATGCTTATATATTTGATAATAGTATTTTTCATTTTATCTGCTATAGCAGTAGCCATTTCAACAAAAGTTTACAAGAAAAGAGACTCACCAACTTTGCTAGATATGGACTTGGAAACAGATCGACCTGTACCGTCTGATATCCCACCAGCAGAGAGGATTGCAATTTTAAAAATTGAAAAAGCTAAATTTTTAGGAGCGCAACGTGCATTGTCAGATGCTCACAAAAAGAAAGAAATTGGTGAAAGCATATTCACAAGATTATCTGTAAGATACACATCAGATGTAAAGAAGATTGAAGATGAAATTGAGAAAACTGCAAGAGAAGCAGAAGTATCGCAATTAGAGCAAGAACTAAAGAAAATGCAAGGAGACTATCTCAGTAAAATTAAGGGAGAAGAAAAAATAGAAACTCCTGCCGCTGTTCCAACAACTGCTCCTCCAGCTCCTCCAACTAAACCTGCTAAGGAAAAGAAGGTTAAGAAGGAGAAAAAGAAAAAGAAAGACGCTGGAGCTCCTCCAACACCACCAATGCCAACTTCAGCAGCTGCAGCTCCACCAAGCCCACCAATGCCACCATCAATTGGAAAAATTCCACCCCCAACTGCAATTCCATCACCACCAATGCCAACTGCACCTAAGTCTGGAACAGTGACACCCTCAATTCCAGCACCTAGCATGCCAACACCTAAACCACCTGCACCAGCAATTGCACCATCTTCAACTCCAGAAGGAGGAGAAGGAGATTTGTTCGCAAAGAGCACTTCGATTGCAGCACTACGCAAAGAAATGTTGAAGGAATTAGATCGTCTTAAAAAATTCATGAGTGAACAACAATAGTTTCACTTTTACCATTCTAAAACGAGAGGAGTTGGTACAAATTCTACCTCTCAAACTATTTTTATTTTATTTTTATTAACAACCTTAATCTACTGAAGAACAAAAACCTATCCAATCTTGCCGTAGGAGGAGAGGTGAGATATACTTTTGACCAAATAGTGAGAAAAGAAAACATATTAGTAAGAATTGGGGTGGTAGCAAGAATGTAAGGAGTATCATCAAATATCCTAAGAAGATGAGAAAAAGAAGAAAAATTGCTCGTTTCCACTCCTCTACCCTTCTCCACACCTATCTCCCCCAGATAGCTGGAAGGAAACAAGCTATTCTAGGTATAGATATCAACCGTTTAGGGAAACACATGGTAGCATTTAATATTCCTCTTTCTCTCCCTCCTGATTTGCTGCACTTGGCTAAAAACTATACTCATCTTAGTGATAAAGTTCTCCCCGAACTCCATCGTGGGTTGCTTAGCAAGCGTAAAGCAGGTGATGCTCATGGTTGTTGTAAGTTACTAGGTGAGCTCAACAGGCTATATACTCGACGGTCGAGACTTCTTCGCGAACTTACTCGTCTCCTTCCCCACTTTCTTGCTGCTGTTATGATGAAAAAACAGTGTAAAAAATTGAAGGTTGAGCAACTCACAGTTGACCCTACTGGTACTAAAGGAGCTTTAGCAAAAGCTATTTACACCATGCCTGACAGTTTGTTCATCTACAAGAAAGCAGTAAGGTTAGCTTCTCAAGAGCTAGGCTATGATGTGCAATTAGAATCAGTTCTTCCTTATCACACCAGCACTCTGCACTATGGCTGTGGAGGAACACTAGTTCGTGGTCGAAACCAATATGATGTTGCTCCCTGTAAGAAGTGTGGGCAGAAGGTTAACACACATAGTAATGCTGCCCAAAACATTGCTTCCCTTCCTGGTACTCTCCTTCCTCCTCTATGATCCTCTTCCCCTCATCGCACGTGAGGGGACCCACTTAAACGACGGTTAGACCGCCTCTGGCAAGTTTGACCAAGTTTCATAACGTGCGTTCTTAATACAAAAGATTTTACAAGTAATTCTTTCTAATGTCATTTAGAATAAGTGATATTGCAATGACAGAGAATATTGATAATTCTAAGATAAACGCAGCGGTAAGAGCTGCTAAAGAGTTCATTTATGATGACTTTACAGTTGGAATAGGCACAGGTAGCACTGTAAAGTTCTTTATTCAAGCTCTTTCTGAACTGGTTGAAAAAGATGAGTTAGATATTCTTTGCATTCCTTCATCACTCGAAAGTCAGATTGAATTAGCGAAAGTAGGTTTACCAACAGGGTCACTGATTGAAGAATCAGAATTGGAAATTTATGTGGATGGAGCAGATATAATCACGGAGGATTTTGTACTTATAAAAGGTGGAGGTGGAGCTTTGACAATGGAAAAAATTATGGCACGAGCATCCCAAGAGTTTATTGTTATAGCAGATTTTTCTAAATTTCCCAGAGAACTAAATAGTTTTCCTGTTCCAATTGAAGTACTTCCCCAAGCCATAAATACCATAATTAAACCCATCTTTGATTTGGGTGGTGAATTTAAACTGCGATACGGTACAGGGAAGATTGGTCCTGTGGTTTCTGATAATGGTAATATAATTGGTGATGTTCACTTCAAGGAACCATATGACCCGTTCGTAATGGAAAGACAGATAACATTAATCCCAGGAGTAGTTGAAAATGGAATATTTCCAGATGATTCTGATAGAATAATCATTGGACACCCCACTTCTTCTGAAGTAGTCTTCACGAGATCTGAAAAGGAAGAATCATAAAATAGCACTAATTGTTGCTCCTTTTTTATGAGCATCCGATAATGCTCTTCCTGTTTCAGTATCTTTTCCGATGCCGATTTCTCCAGATTTTCCTACAGTTAGTTGAAACACAACCTCACCATTTATTGCAATCAAAACATCCTCACCAATACAGGTTGGGGGGAACACTACTATCATCTTGCTCTTTGTAGGATAAACATCCAAGATATATTCCGCTTCTTCATTTTCTTGTTTCTCCCCAAAGGTTTTCACATCTATTGATAAACCAAGTTTTTGTTCTATTTCTTCAATCCTTTTTCCATTTTTTCCTATTACGCGTGGTCTATCTTTGTCTGAAACGAAGAGGGATAATGAATTTGGAGGTTCGAATTTAAAATTGAAATCATAAATAGAGTATTTCTTCAGCACCTTCTGTAATCTTGCTGGTGTTACAGACGAGATGGATTTCCCACTCGCTGAACGTCTTGTAGATTTATTAATTGGAGAAACAACTATTTGCTCACCAAAAGTGTAAATTTCATATTCTGGTTTATTTGTGAGGAAATCTTTTACGAGAATCACTGGTCTGCTTAGATCCTTTTCGGTCATTCCTGTCGGAACTTTAACTGTCATAAAAAGAGTGTAAATTTTTGCAACATCTCCCTTTGCAATAAAAATAATGGTGTCAACAATAGAAGGGATAATGCCCAAGTCTACTCGTTTGATAAATCGTTGAATACCATCTATTGCTTGTGTTGCGTGAACTACACCCAACAGACCAATCCCTGCCAAACGCAAATCTGAATAAGTTTCAAAATCCTTTGTTTTTCTTAATTCATCATAAATAACATGATCAGGACGCATGAGAAGAACCAAATCTGCAGAAGCAGAGATATCCCCTTCAAAACCAGACATTTGTGTTATCCTGTTATCAACTTGCAAATCTCTAGGATTCTCAAATGTTTTTACAATCTTACCTTTGTCAGCATAAAACTCAGCAACCGCTGTAGCAAATGTGCTTTTCCCAGCGCCAGGAGGTCCAGCAATAATGATCCCTTCAGCTTTTTTCTCAATTCTTTCGAGTAATTTATAATCCAATTTATAATCTTCTAGTGTGAGTTTTAGAATCGGTCTTACTGCTGTTATTTCCATTGCATCACTAAAAGGAGGACGAATAATCACAATTCTGGTATTCCTTAGTTGAATAACAGAAGTACCAAATCTATCAGATTCTATGAAACTGTCTTCTTCTCTAGTTGCTCTCTCTATAACATCTTTAGCTAGTTCTTCGAGATATTCTCGAGTAAGAATCTCCTCATCAGACAAGCTAACTAGCTCAAAATCTCCAGGTTTTCCCTTTTTTCCTAATGGGGGATTTTTCTCTCGTAAATGGATTGACATCGTTTGTTCATCAAAGTAATCTTCAATCTTCTTACCTATGCTTCTGGTAGCTTGCTTAAGATATACAACAACAAGCCCTTCAGCCTTCCCAATTTCTGCCATCACTTTATCAGAAGTAACTAACATAGATTGATGCTCTTGTGCCAACTCTCGAATTTGTGCATCTAATTCTCCTGATGGAGCCCCTCGTATCTGATTACTTGTTGGCCTAAAACCATCAATAAGTATATTGAAACCATTCTTTGCACAGAAATCTCTCATAGATTGTAATTCTTCTAAGGCTACCATTCCTGTTGTTTTTGCTTGATTTGCCATATTTTCTATTTCAGCTAAAACAACGCGCGAAAGGACGATTGTTTCAACGTCTTTTTGTGTTGAAAGATATTTTAAAAACTGACCATTTATTATTACGCTTGTATCAGGTGTATATTTCATTTCATCAAATCTCCTTTTGTTCAGTAAGATCAGGGAATTCTAGCTCACTTACACTGTAATAAGAAACATCCCCCAAACTGTCAATAACTGCAAAAATCAATTGCTTACTAATTGATTTTGATTCAGAGACAATTTGATCAATGCTGTCTATGTCAAACAAAACACCCTCAACCATGGGAACTACCAATGCTAAATGTTTTGCATTTTTAGGAGTTGCACCTCTTTCGTAGAGTTCGAAGTATTTATTGTTCTTCGAATGGCGTTTTATAACATAGCCTCTTCCGCGCAAGTCTTTATAGAGAAGATAATGAACGAGAAAATTTGGGATGTTATTTGAGAAAAATGCTACCACTTCAGAGAGAGATAAGATATCATCATTTGATTCTACTACTTCAATTCTGCCTCTTTCTAGGAGAATCACGGTCTCATAGGGATCTAATTTCAAGTGATTCTTGTTTGTATATTGACCATACCAACCTTGACTGTATAGAGAATTACCTTCTTTTTCTACTATTAATGCAAAGTCTTGGTTCAATTTTGCTTGTAGTAACATTCTTCTTCTATTAATATGAAAGAGAGGATAATATTAAAAATTGGTGTTAAAAGATTCTTTAGGTTTAATGAAATTCAAAGAGAAACTTCAAGAATCACTAAAGAGGAAAATGCCCAAAGATTTACTAGATAGGCTACCTTCTGGGTATGCTGTTATAGGAGATATTGCAGTTATTAGACATCTAAATCCAAAGATAGATGACTACAAAAGAACGATAGGGGAGAAATTAATCTCAATTGATCCTCAAGTTAAGATAGTTGTAGAGCAATTAGACACTATTTCACCTTATCGAAAACCAGTTATTACGCATGTCGCTGGAGAAAAAAGGACAAAAACTTCCCACAAAGAATTTAATACTATTTTCAAAATAGATTTGGAATCGGTCACATTTTCTCCAGGAAATAAGAATGAAAGAAATCATTTAATTCAAGCAGTGAATGATAACGAAGTCATTTGTGATATGTTTGCTTGTATTGGAAATTTATCCTTGCCTATTGTTGTGAATAGACCGTCTATTAGAGTTTACGGCATTGAATGGAATCAAATTGCGTTTGATTTTCTAAAACAAAATATTGCGGTAAACAAAGTAAGTAATAGATATTTTCCAATCTATGGAAATAATAGAACTAGTACACCGAAAAACTTTGCAACTAGAGTGTTAATGGGGTACTTTGACATTGATTACAATCAGTTTCGATGTGCCTTAGAAGCAATAGAAAATCAAGGGTGGATACACTATCACAGTCTAGCGCCCCGAGATAATTTAGAACAACCAATAGAGATTGTTAAACAAGCCATAAATGAATCCGGATACAAAATAGAAGTAAAAGAGATTAGGCAAATTAAAAAATATTCACCAAGATTGTATCATTTATGTTCGGATATCTTTGTTGATAAATATTAGAAAGAACTATTTCTTGCCAATAACAATTTTTATTACTAATACAAACAGTCTACATAACATGCCTAGATTGGAGAAACCAACACTTTATGACATAAGGCAACTAAAGGGGATAGCCGATTTTCAATTTGGAAGAGGGGCAGGCGATGTATTGTTTCCTAAAGATATAATGATTGAACGTTCTAGGGGCACAAAAAGGATAAAAATTGTGTATTTAAACGGTGATAGATTATGCTCTTTTCGTGTTCGTGATGGTTTTCTTATACTTTCCATTGTGGGTGGAGAAAAATTATATGAGAACAAACTAGGATTGAGAGTAAAGATAATTGAAGACATAGAATCTTTCATAAGAAAAAGCAAATCTGTTTTTGCAAAACACGTTTTAGAAGCCGATGAAAAAATATCCCCTAAGGAAGAAGTACTAATTGTTAATCACCAAGACGAATTTATTGGAATCGGAATAGCAAAAATGCCTGGAAAGCTGATGTTACAGATGAATATTGGTGTTGCAGTAGATACAAGAAAGGGAATAGGGGAAAAGAAATAAATCTATTTCTTTATTTTTAGTTTTACAATGGCTCCAGCTAAATCGCCGTTTTCTTCTTCTAGGACTTTGCGAACTGCCTCTTCTGATGCACCTGTTTGAGCCATAACCAGCTCTACATCTGCTTCATTGATATTAACACCGGCAGTCGCACCAGATTCGCTACCTCGAGGACGGTCAATGCCGGGTCCTACAACTTGCCACGTGTCAGAATCCATCATACCAGGAATAAAAGCTTTCCTAACAGAAGGGGTATAGATCACCGTTTCCTTGTCTGCAAAGCGAATAATTACTTCTTCTACATCTTCCAATTCAATTTGTCTCATTCTCGCTTGCATTCTTTTAGCTTCACGAGGTGACATTGGTCTTTTTCCACCTATCATATATATTCACCATTATTGTTTAATTTCAATTTTTTGTTCAGAGAGATCTTCTTTAGGAGCTCGGTTCTTTAGAAAATTTAAACCAATCCATACGGTTAACATTGTTAAAACAAAGATTGCACTAAATATTACAATCGCAATAGCCATATAGGCTTTGAACAGAAACTGTTCATCTAATATCGGAAGGATAATGGTCCATATGAACATAAAAACCATCACACCTAAAGAGCTGATAATCATTACCACTCCAACAAATTTGTCATTCATTGGTTTTTCCTCTTTTTAATATAGAAAACTAAGTATATAGTTTTTTACGTTTCTATGTCAATACCTAAAGCCATTTTGATTAATGCACGAACTTTATCCTCGGCACTATCATATTTTGCTTTCTTACCTGGAACTTCAACGATAACAGGATAGGGATGAATGCGTATTCTTCTTATAACATCAATATTCGCTTTTGCCACTTCTTCAGTGATAATAAGAACAGCTATCTCAGGATCATCGGCAAGAGAACGCAAGATAGAACCAGATTTTTCAGGTTCTTCAGTATAAACCTCTGATATTCCTGCTAATTTAAAGCCCATAGATGTTTCTTCATCGCCTACGCTTACGATTTTTGTTCTTTGAGGAGTACTCATTGGAATCACTGTCAATGTTTTACATTATTTCTTCTAAGACAAAGTCAATTGCTTTTTTCTCTTGTATTTTTGCTTTAGCTTTTAACTCATTTTGCTCTTCCTCGAATAAATTAAGCATTTTGACGTATTCTTTTTCGACTCTATCTTTTACACCAGACAAAATTTTAGTAGCTTCTTCTTTAGCTTGAATTTCGGTATCTCGAATTTTCAAAACTGTTTTCTTTTCTGCTTCCATTAAAGCATTTTGTTTAGTAGTTTCGGCGTTCTTGATATCTTGTTCGCACTCTCTTTCTGTTTCTCTTATGGTTTTTAGAAAGTCAACGCTCATAGTAAAGACCATCTTTAATTCGTGTCGTTAAGATATTCCAACAATGTAGTTTTTAAAAGATTTTGTTCTATCTCTATGTTTTCTTGTTTGATTCTTATTAGAATGAAATTTAGAAAATGTTATAACATGAGATTTGTTCTGTGATGTAATGAACATGAAATATTTTGGAACCAACGGGATAAGAGGCATTATTGGTGATTTAATTACACCGGAATTTATATCAAAAATGTCTTCTGCTATAGCTTCGATGTTAAAAAATAAGGGAACTGTAATCATAGGAACAGATTCCAGGCTTAGTAGCCCTTTTATCAAAAACAATGTCATTTCTAGTTTCCTTGCAAGTGGGATAGAAGTAATAGATTTAGGTGTGGTTCCCACTCCCTTGGTTCAATTTGCAGTAAAACATTTACAAACAAACATGGGAATAGTGGTTACAGCAAGTCACAACCCCCCTCAATTTAACGGTCTCAAAATCATAGACGATGATGGAATTGAAATTGATATAAGAAAACAACTTAAAGTTGAAGAAATTTTTGAGAAAGAACAATTTACCTTTGCTCCTTGGGATGAAAATGGTTCAGTCACAAAAATGGATCTTAAACAGGAATACATTAATCAAATAATACAATTAGTAAACATAGATAACATACAAAAGAAAAAGATGTCTGTTGTAGTTGATACTGGAAACGGAGCGGGGAGTGTCATTACTCCAGAATTACTTCGACAACTTGGAGTGAGAGTAATTACAGTTAATGGTAACTTAGATGGAAGGTTCCCAGGAAGAGGATCAGAACCTAACCCAGAAAGATTAACTGAAATGAGTAAAATCACTTTGCAAAGCAAATGCAATTTCTCAGTAGCACATGATGGAGATGCAGATAGAGCAATATTTGGAGATGAAAAGGGCACTATTTTCTTTGGAGATAAATCTATAGCTTTGTTCGAAAAATGGTTTATGAGTAATCATGAAAACAAACAATTTGTTACACCTGTTAGCTCGTCATCTGCAGTTGTTGACATCGCTGATGCGATTGGAGGAAAGGTAATCTGGACCCCAGTAGGTTGTATTTTTGTAAGTAGAGAAATGATATCCAGGAACAGTCTTTTGGG
Organism: Candidatus Heimdallarchaeota archaeon; assembly: GCA_018238545.1. Classification (GTDB taxonomy): domain Archaea; phylum Asgardarchaeota; class Heimdallarchaeia; order Heimdallarchaeales; family Heimdallarchaeaceae; genus UBA460. Next base: position 42,267 of record JABCTC010000008.1, on the reverse strand, counting down.
TGGAGAAGAGAATGGAGGGTTGTTTTATGGATTACATCAAAGCGTACGAGATGGTGCGATGGCCGCGGCTCTGATGGCAAATATATTGGCAGAAACTGAAAAAACTTTCAGTGATTTGGTACTAGAATTACCTGAATATTTTCAGAAGAAAAACAAATTATCTTGCCCAAATGAATTAAAAAAGAGGGCAATGGACCACATTGTTGCAACCGTCCCAGAAAATGTTGAAATCATAAGTATGGATGGAGTGAAACTCATCTATGATGAAGGTTGGGTATTAATTAGACCTTCTGGAACAGAACCTATTTTCAGAGTATTCGCTGAAGCTAAAACTGAGAAAAATGCAAGTGATATTATGACTAAGGGTATGAGACTTGTTCAGGACGCATTACAAAGATTAAGCTAAATCTGTTCTCTTCTTTTAGTTTTTAATTTAAGAGCGTTCCAAAGCAAATAAGGAGATGTAATAAAACTTAAAAAAAGGAAGCTAATAGTTGAGTAGGAAAAGGATAGTAGGAACATAACATGGCTAGTTCTGAACAAATTGGGATTATAGATAGAATCGCAGGACCCGTAGTCCAAGCTTCTAATATGTTAGGATCAAAACTTTACGATGTAGCAAGAATAGGTGAAGAGAAATTAGTAGGTGAAATCATCAGATTAACGGGTGACTTAGCTACAGTTCAAGTTTATGAGAGTACTGAAGGTTTAATGCCTGGAGAACCTGTTTATCTGACTAATGCGCCGTTGTCAGTTGAATTAGGACCCGGTCTTATTCGACAGATTTTTGATGGGATTCAAAGACCTTTGCCGGTCATTAAAGAGAAATCGGGAGATTTTATTGCAAGAGGTATCGAGATTCCTGGTTTAGATCATAAAAAAATGTGGGATTTTGAACCTTCAGTAAAAGTTGGAGACAAAGTTACAGGAGGAGATATTTTAGGTGAAATCCCTGAAACTCCAACAGTCGACTTTAAGCTTTTAGTCCCACCAAATATAAAAGGAAAATTAGAGTTTATAGCAAAGAGAGGAGATTATACAATTGATGATACTTCAGCAACTATTGTAACTCCTAGCGGGGATAAAATAGATTTGAAATTTTATCATGAATGGCCAGTTAGACACCCTAGACCATTTCATGCAAGATTGCCTTCAAATGTTCCTTTAATCACTGGACAAAGAATTTTCGACACTTTTGCTCCAATTGCAAAAGGCGGAACAGGTGCAATTCCAGGTGGTTTTGGAACAGGAAAAACAGTTAGTCAGCATCAACTTGCAAAATGGTCTGATGCAAAAATTGTTGTTTACGTAGGTTGTGGAGAGAGAGGTAATGAAATGACTGATGTTCTCAGGGAGTTTCCAAAACTTGTAGACCCATATACAGGTGGTCCATTAATGGATCGAACAGTATTGATTGCAAATACTTCGAACATGCCAGTTGCTGCTCGTGAAGCAAGCGTGTACACTGGGATCACTTTGGCTGAGTTCTTCCGTGATATGGGTTACGATGTTGCAATGATGGCAGATAGCACTTCGAGATGGGCCGAAGCTATGAGAGAAATTTCAGGTCGTTTAGAGGAAATGCCTGGAGAAGAATCGTTCCCAGCTTATCTTGCTTCAAGAATCGCTCAATATTATGAAAGAGCTGGAAGAGTATTGACTCTAGGTTCGAACCCAAGGGAATCAAGTATTACTGTTGTAGGAGCAGTTAGTCCCCCTGGTGGGGATTTCAGTGAACCAGTAACACAGAATACATTACGTATAGTAAAAGTCTTTTGGGCTTTATCAAAAGATCTTGCAAGCAGAAGACATTTTCCAGCTATTGACTACTTATTAAGTTACACTCTATATTGGTCAGCATTAGAAGACTATTACATAGAAAATGTAAATAGTGAATTTCCAAAACTACGCGCTGAAGCATTAGCTCTATTACAGAAGGACAAGGAGCTTCAAGACATTGTTGCTTTAGTAGGACCTGATGCTTTACCACCAAGTGAAAAAATAATTTTGGAAACAGCAAAAATGATTAAGGAAGATTTCTTGCAACAAAATGCATTCCATGAAATAGATAGTTTCTGTAGTCTAGAAAAACAATACCTTATGTTAAAAACCATCCTTCGATTTTATGAAAAAGCATCAGACCTCTACGGGAAAGGTGCGATAGTTACAGATATCTTCAATCATGAGGCAGTAGTCAAAATTGCTAGGATGAAGTATGTTGACAGAAGCGAAATCGAAACTAGTTTAAATGAACTGATGAAAGAAATCGATGGTTTAACACCTCAGCAATTTGGAATGGAGGAAGACAAGTAAATAGGTGATAATGATGACAATAAAAGAGTCATACGAAGCAAGAGAATTCAAAACAGTAGCAGAAGTTTCTGGACCTCTAATGTTTGTTGATTTGAAAGGGAAGGGTGGTGTTTCATATGGAGAGATGGTTGAAATCCAAACAACTACGGGAGAAAAAAGAAGAGGACAAGTGTTAGATGTTTCTAAGGATTTGGCTGTTATTCAATGCTTTGAAGGAACAGCGGGTTTAGAGACCAAAGACACAATTTGCAGATTCTTAGGGGAGACCATGCAAATAGGTGTAAGCAAAGAAATGTTAGGGAGAGTCTTCAATGGGAGAGGTATTCCAATAGATGGTGGTGGTGACATAGTCCCTGAGAAGATATTAGATGTTAATGGAGCGCCTATAAATCCTTCAGCAAGACAATATCCTAATGAATTTATTGAAACAGGTATCAGCACAATTGATACGCTTCTTACACTGGTTAGAGGGCAAAAACTGCCATTATTCAGTGGGAGTGGTCTTCCTCACAATATGCTTGCAGCTCAAATTGCTCGTCAAGCCAAAGTTCTTGGTACTGAAGAAGAATTTGCAGTTATCTTTTCAGCAATGGGAATCACTGCAGATGAAGCGCGTTTCTTTAGAGATGATTTTGAAGAAACAGGTGCATTGGACAAAGTAGTATTGTTTCTCAATTTAGCAAACGACCCAGCGATTGAACGGCTTTTAACACCTAGATTGGCACTAACAACTGCTGAACACTTAGCATACGAACTCGGCTACCATGTTCTAGTTATTCTTACAGATATTACTGCTTACGCAGAATCTCTTAGAGAAGTTGCGGCAGCAAGAAGTGAGGTACCAAGTAGGAGAGGATACCCTGGTTACATGTATTCTGATTTTTCTACAATATATGAAAGAGCAGGAAGAATTTTTAATAAGAAAGGTTCAATCACCCAATTGCCAATTCTGACACTTCCTAATTATGACATTACACATCCCGTTCCAGATTTAACAGGATACATTACAGAGGGACAAGTGTTTATAGATGTAGGACTAAATCGTAAGGGTCTTTATCCCCCCATTAATCCATTACCATCTCTTTCTAGATTGATGAAAGATACAATTGGTAAAGGATCTACAAGGGACGATCACAAATATGTTGCTGACCAACTTTATGCACTGTATGCTACAGGTCGAGATTTAAGAGATCTTGTTGCAGTAGTAGGAGATGAGTCTCTTACTGATACCGATAAGAAGATTCTTGAATTTGCAGTGTTATTCGAACAGAAATTTATTAACCAAGACTATCACGAAGATAGATCCATTTTTGAATCACTCGACATTGGATGGGAACTCTTGAGCGTTTTTGATGACCCCTACAGAGTACTAAAACGTATTCCAGCTGAATATATCGATAAGTTCCATCCAGATAAGAGAGATAAAAAAGTTAACTTCGATAGCGTAGACGTTTAGAGAGAAGAGAGAAGTGGTTAACTAATCACGCAAAAGGATATTCCATCCATTTCTCTAAATTCTTTTATTTTTGGAACGTAATTTATTTTACTAAGTTTGACTGCAAAATCTACATCATCTGCAAAACCAAGTTCCATTAGTGCTTTACCATTAGAAGAGTTTTTCAACAGATGACTTAGAACGTATTCTCCCTCAGTAATCTCTTTTGTTTTGGAGTAAAAACCACCTTCTGAGATGTCAACGAAGCCAAATTGTGTAGATAGATTATTTGCTATTAAAATCCCAGTTAACCAATCCTCAATAACGTACATTGTTTCATCCCAGGCACTTCCTGAAGGAATGATAAATATATCACATTCTTCTTTTTTTGCAATTTCTGCTACTTTTGTTGTTATTGAATTAAGATTTAAAAGCGAACCGAGAAAAACATCTTTTTGAGCTTTCAAGCCAGTAATGGCTTTAGCACCACTAGAAGATGTGAAAATGATTTCTTTTCCTTTGAAATTTTTCCTCGAAAAAATTGAAGGGTGTTCCCATAGCCGAACCCTTCAATCATAATTCCTTTGCTTTCTCCAATTAGAAGAGCATCTGGAAAGAGTAGAACTTTCAATTTTTTAGCATTGTCTCCATTATCCGTGATATAGATACTTGACGCTCCTGAATTCTTCAAAGTTACAATAGAGCTAGTTGCGCGAAACGTGTCTATAACAACAAAAACTGCTTTTTCCTTCTTTTCTAATTTTGCAAAAGAAAAAGTACTAATGACCCTAACTTTCATTATATTTTTCTAATAAAATAAAGATTTATACTTTTCTTTGGTGATTGGACAGAACTATGTGGTGTCGGAATTTTTTTAATTAAAAAAATCCAATATAGACAAAATAAAGGTAGGATGGTCTAGCTTGGTAAGATTTTTGCTTCGGGAGTAAAGGATCCAGGGTTCAAATCCCTGTCCTGCCACCATTTTTCCGGTAACTAATCTTACAACTCAACGCATTTCTTGTAAATTCCTCTAATGTATGTTAAAAGATCAGGGTATTTTTCAGAATTCCATTTCTCGTCCATATGGATTGCAACAACCTTACCTAGAAATAGATCGTGAGATCCTAATTCAATTATCTGAATTACCTTGCATTCCAGACTAACGGGGCATTCTTCAATGTGAGGCACATTAACTACTTTGCTCTGTCCTTTTGTAAAATTGCATTTAATCCATTTATCTATGTCTTTTCCAGATTTTGTACCACAGATTTCAACCTCATCAAGCATACTGGTTGTTGGAATGTTGATAACAAATTCCATAGATTGTTTAATTATATTGTGAGAATGTCTTTCCTTTCTTATTCCAAGTGACATAATAGGGGGATTAGAACAGCTGTTGCCAGCCCAAGATAAAGTAATTATTGACTCCTCTCCTAGATATTCAGATGACACTAACAAAACAGGATTAGGATAAAGACCTGCTGAAACATTATCAAGTAACTTCTTCATGATGTACGAATAAATTTTACAAAGATAAGTTTTTTTCACAATACCTTAAGCTTCACCTAACCTTTCAGTTGATTTCATCAACTCGTCGATATTTGTGGGAGTGAAGAAGCCATCAAAGTCACCAAATCGTTGAATGTACTCAATAATATGGTTGGCAGTATCCGTGGGTAAAGTGAAAATCTGTTTTATTCCTTCTTTTTCACTACCAATTATTGAATCTGTAGTAAATTTAACACCTCTTTTTCTTTGGATTTCAACCACTTTATCGATATTGTTTACAAGATATGCCAAATGATGGATTCTCCCACCAAATTTCTTCACATATTGTTCAACAACTGAATCTTCTGACAATCCTTCACTTACAACGATAACAGGTAGAGTGTCATGTAGCTTTATAGCACTAGTTACAGCGTTCATAGTTGCAACTTTGAATGTTTTATATTCTTTATAAGGAACAAGATTCGCTAGTTCTGCCATTGCTTTTTCTCCCTCTCCCTTTTTCACGCGATATGCAATATGATCTAATTTTATGATTAATTTGTCCAAACCAGCTTCTTCTATTTCTTCTTGGGTTTTTATTACTTCTGGAAACATGAAAATTCCGCCTAATACAAGTTAATAAAAAAATAATTTTAGAATAATAAAACTTTACTGAAAGAACAATTATTGTGCAAAAGAATTGTTTGTGAACTATACAGATTTTTAAAGTTAAATGCTATTTTCATTTTGAATACAATGCAGTTTGATGAAATAATGCAAGAATTCAAATCTAAATCTAATCTTGAATCTATTGAGGGGATGGCAAGGTTTGGTATAACTCCTGACAAAACTTTTGGAATAAGGATACCAGAACTTAGAAAAATGGCAAAGAGGATAAAGAAAAATAGAGAATTAGCTCACAAATTATGGGAGACGGGGTATAGGGAAACAATGATTTTAGCAAGTATGATTGATGTTCCCGAACAAGTAACTGAAAAACAACTAGAAAAATGGGTTATAGATTTTGATTATTGGGAGATCTGTGATCAAATTATAATGAATCTCTTCGAGAAAACAGAATTTGCTTACACTAAAGCCTTTGAATGGAGTGTTAGTGAAGAAGAGTTCATCAAAAGAGCAGGTTATGTGATGATAGCAAGGCTAGCTGTAAGCGACAAAAAAGCGGAAGATCAATCTTTTATTCAGTTCTTTCCACTGATTAAAAAGGGTTCTACAGACTCTAGAACCATGGTAAAAAAAGCTGTTAACTGGGCACTGAGACAGATTGGAAAAAGAAATCTGAAACTCAACAAAGAAGCTATAAAAGTTGCAAAAATAATAGCTCAGTTAGATTCTACAGCAGGAAAATGGGTTGCTAAGGATGCATTAAGGGAATTAGAGAGTGAATCTGTTCAAAAAACGTCTTGGTTAGGAGAGATTAGATTTTTACTTCTCGCCTTTCATAATCTTTTGTGTTTTTTCTCTAATTGCTTCGAGTTCAACTATTTTTTCCTTTAACACCTTAATTAGCTGAACATTCTCAAAGGCCTCCAATCGTCCTTTACATGTTTCACATTCAAAGTTATTATCCATAGCTTCTTGGAATGTTACACGAGGACAATCGGGATTATCACAAGTGAAGAACATATTAGATTCTTCATAAATCAAGCGAGAATGGAGTTTTTGTAAAACGTCTAGTTGTTTTTTTTCTACAAAGACATCTATTCTCTCAGGATGTAAAGTCCAAAAATAAACAAACCAACCAGTTGATTTATCTCTTATTCTTCTAAAAGTAGCTAGCTGTAAATCATACAATTTGTATAATGACTTTCTAACTTGATTAAGTCTCATGTCCAGCTTTTCTGAAATCTCTTCATCTGTAGTTTCTTCATCTGCATTCAATAAGACTAGAGTTACCTTCTTTACTTCTTCCCCAGCTATATCATCCACTACTTCAATGAGTGTTTGCCTTTGTCTTTCAGAGATATCAACTTTTGACGCCATTTTAGAGTTACTGACGTCGTCTCCTTTCTCCTTTCCATTTGTTTCGTCTTTTGACATGATGGCCTCTCTTAAGTAGATTTTGTGATAACAACAGACAATAATGTTATGTATTTAAAGCTTCTTTAACTTTATCTTATTCGGGTAAATCGTTTTTGAATTTACCTAGGATATAAATAAACACATGTATAGCAACATGCTTGAGAATTGAGCAAAATTCAAATATAAACTAAATAATTTTACGTCATCATGAACTTGGTGAAACAAAAAACAGATCAGGCTATAAGCATTTTGAACGAACTCGACATAGATATTTGGTTAACCTATGTCAGAAAAACTTCAGAGATACATGATCCCAGTCTTTATTTCCTTATGGAAGATTCATGGTTGACTTGGCAAACAGTTCTTTTGATAACAAAATCTGGAAAAAAGATTGCTATTTGTGGTCGTTATGATGTTACAAATTTAGAGAAAATAGGTGTTTATGATACAATTATTGGTTACGATGAGAGCATTAAAACCGATTTAATAAAAGTCTTAGATGAAATAGACCCCAGCTCTATAGCTATAAATTATTCAATAGATAATGTAGCAGCAGATGGCTTAACTCATGGAATGTGGTTAAGACTAAACAAGCTTCTAGAGGGTACACCTTACCTTGAAAGGTTAGTATCCTCTGAAAAACTGCTCGCTGCTTTAAGAGGGAGAAAAACAGAATTGGAAATCAATAAGATAAAAAAAGCGGTTGAAATAAGTGAAAATGGGCATAAAAAAGTTACAGAGTTTATTAAACTTGAAATGAGTGAGGAAGATATAGAAAAAATGTTACTGAAATTTACAAAAGAAAAAGGTGTAACTGTTTCATATCCTCCATTAATCCATGTTGGTGCCACAACATCCATAGGACATGGAAAAGCTTCTTCAGATATTAAAGTCAAAAGAGGAGATCTCATAAATGTTGATTATGGGGTATTTTTCGAGGGGTATGCCTCAGATCTTCAGAGAATGAATTATATATTAAGAGAAGGAGAGATTATGCCACCCAAAGAGGTTGTAAGAGCTTTTGAAACAGTAATAAGAGCAATTACTACTAGTGCAGAAAAACTGAAACCAGGAGTATATGGGTGGGAAGTTGATAAAATAGCAAGAGATATAGTAATAAAAGAAGGATATAAAGAATTCATGCATGCACTAGGACATCAAATAGGAAGAAATGTCCATGATTCAGGTTGCCTCTTAGGCCCTAAATGGGAGAAATATGGCAATTCACCTCTCATGCTTGTTGAGGAAAATCAAGCTTTCACCTTAGAACTCCATGTCTATGTTGAAAACCATGGTTATTGTAGTATCGAGGAAGACGTCTTAGTTACCAAAGATGGTTGTGAGTTCCTTTCAGTTAGACAACTCGAATTATCACTAATAAGATTATAAATCAAGAAATATAAGTGTTTGAACTCCTTATATAATAATGAGGAAGAAATTCATACACTTTGCAATTTTTACTATTATTACATTAACGTTTATTCTTTCTGTTCCTAATTATCATGACGTTGCAGGAGAAGAAGTTAATAACCCTGTTGAGGTTTATGCTGTTCTTTTTGATCAATTCCCACAGGAAATAAATGGTACTATCATGTGTTCAGCTATCGAAATGCACGACACATTATTGAGTTTAGGATGGTCAGCGGGAAACATTTCTATATTTCTAGGTGAAGAAAATATGACAAAAAACATTTTCCTAGAGCAGTTAAATTATCTTGAAGAGAAAGTAGATGAAAACGATTTAGTCTTTATTTATCTTTCAGCTCATGGTCATACTTACTGTCGTGATGTTTTAGATTTTAATAGTTGGTTTCAATTGTTATTCAATCGAATTGGTACGGATAATAAAATTTTCTTAATGGAAACATGTTATAGCGGTGAATTCGTTGAATTATTCTTTCATCGTAGTTTCGCAATGAGTAGTGTAGCTAAAAATGAATTTGCTTTGTTATATACCTCTGAAGATAATGATACGTGGATGTTAAGTGAACCAGAATTTATTGGTGGCATTTCATCCCACTTTTGGGCTAAAACAATGGCTGATATTAATGCAGATTCTTCAGGAAATGGCGTTGTGAGTCTAGAAGAGATGTATGAATATTCACTACCAGATATTAGGCAATGTTATAATGAAACATTCGAAATTTACCCCGAACTTGCAGATTATGCAAGTTCTGTAGCGGGATCAACTGAAAACTATCCTCATCCAAAAGTAATGAATAACCTCCCATATGAAGTGACATTGAATGCTACTGATTTTATATTAAATAACCAAGATTATCTATGGGAAGAAGATCTGGAGGGTCCAACAATTGACATCCAAGACATAATATTATTTACAGAGAGTGATGAAGTAATTGAAATAATATTTGTTGTTTCTGATAGATCTGATTTCGATTATTATTGCTATGTAAACTCTGTTTTAGAAAAGTGGGGTAGTCACGAGGCTACAGGAGAAAATTCTTGGAGTTTCAAATATAAATTAACTGTAAATCCAGACAGCGAATATAATGTGTCTTTATCTGTATTCGATGTTTGGGGAAATTCTAATCTGAAATCAACTCTTGTAAAATGTGATTCTGAAACAGAAATTGTTTCATTTGATTACCGATTCTCAGTTATTGCCTTTCTTGTAGTATCCATAACAATTCTACTACAAATAGCTAAAAAAAGAAAAGATTAAATAAGTGTGAAAAACTTTTCCAATAACACTTTAATGAGAAGTTTATTTGTGGGGATAGCCAAGTGGCCAACGGCGGCAGACTCAAGATCTGTTCCTTAGTGGTTCGGGAGTTCGAATCTCCCTCCCCGCACCATTTTCTTTTTATTTTTCGAATTATTTGTTTTACCCTTTTATCAATAAATATTTAAATTCACTTTATTTGCTTCAACTATGTCTAAAGTACCTCAACCTACCACTAAATTCCTTAAAGTTAAGTGTGAAAGTTGCAATAATGAACAAATTGTATTTGATTCAGCAAAAATAGTAGTAAAATGCAATGTTTGCGGTTCAAATCTAACTGAACCAAAAGGTGGAAAAGCAAAAATCCTTGGGGAAGTTTTAGAAGTACTTTCTTAATATTACTTCACATTTTCACATTTCTATATTTTCAGCAATTTCTCTTCTAACTAAACCAATAGCGTTTTCTTTAGGTATTAAACAAACGTCTTCAGGTTCAAACGGTCCATAGGTCTTCCCATCTAACCCCTGGATTTGAGCTTTGGTTTTCTTAATAAATCTAATAGCAACATAATCTATTTCTTCTTCTCCTTCTTCCTCAATTTCTTTCCCAATTAATTTGTTAATGTCAACATATGCTACATCTTTTGGTGAAAATACCTCTTTCCTGTATAATTCATAGATTTGCGAAAATCTGTCATAAAAATCTTGTTCTTCTCTTGCTAAATTAACGGTTACTTTTTCTCTATTCATTACCATTGTAATTAACTTTGTAGTTCGTATTCTCATCAAGTCATCGATTATATATTTGATTCTTTCCAATCTGGTTTCCAGAATCTTCTTAATGAGAGGGTTGATTTCCTTTTTTGTTTTTGTGGTATGTTTCTTCAGAAGTTCTCTCATAGCACTGTAAAATATCTCATCCATGGGAGTTAGTTTTTCACTTCCACGTTCGTCCTTCCATTTATCTTGAATTTTTTCAAACACTTTATCACACCACGGTTATTAAGAATGGAAAAAGGCTTTATTCTCCCTCACTTTAAGTCTAATCTTAGTCTTCTATCTCTTCACTTTCTTCGATTCTTGGTGCTACAAAGTAAATTAAGTGCCCCTTATCTTCCAGCTCATAAACAATTCTTATTGGTTGTTCTTGATTGTAGGATAATTTAACATAATCTGAAGATCTTATACCTTTTAAGAAATTTGATAGGAAGTCTAATGAATAAACAGCTTCTGATTCACCTGCAACTTGAAAAGCTGATGTTTCCATTTCTTCACTTTTGGGTTCTATGAATGTATCCATTTCTTTTGTATCACTTTCTGCTCCAAAATAAATACCATCTTCTTTTGCCTTGATTCGCAGATAGTCGCTAACCATCTCTGCATCTTTGAGAACCTGTTGAATAAAGGAGGCCTTTACTTCAAAGTTTGTATCAAAGTCAATATGAATTGAATCAGGGATGTTTCCTTCTTCAGGGATATCAATTAAAGATAATGCAAATTTCCTTTGTTGATTTTTACCTATAAACTCAATAACGAATCTTTTGGTTTTATCATCAAGGGCCATTCGCAAATTTTCATTTGCTCTAGCGGTTTTTAAAATTGTATTGAGAGTTTCTAAACTCAAGCCTAAAATAGCAGTTTCTTTGACATCATATTTTTTGAAGGCTTCCTTTTTAAGGAAAAAATCAATCATTGAAATACGAGTTGCGTCAAATGCTTTAATTCGAATACCATCTTCTGCAATGTTAACACTGCTCTCAGCAACTATTGAACTTATGATAGAACAGATATTTGCCATTAATTTTGCGTCTTCTAATATCATTTCAAAGGTCATTATTCTACCCCGTTTATGTTTTAATAATGAGCAATTTCGTGGTGGTAGTCACGAAATACCCTCTTTTAGTCATTTAGTATTTTAATATATAAAACAATCGCCCAATGCGGTTTCTAAATCCTACTTAGTTAGTGATTGTTCTAATTCTTTTATTTGGCTGTAAGTGTCCACATCTATATCACCCAGTTCTTGGGCAATGGACACTTTTATTTGTTTTTTTGGTTCAAGTTCCATGAAACCAAATAAACGTAACAGAATTCCTTCTTTAACTTCTAAATTTTGCGGAACAGTAAAAATGGCCTCTATCTGATCAGAGCCATCATTAATGGTGAAAGTATCATTTGTTACATTAGTAACTGTGCCTACAATTCGATACTTTCCAGGTTTAGATAATTCAGAAAGATTAATTTCACAATATGGTTTTTTCCGTATATATTTTCTTTCAGAGGGGAAATCTTGGAAACTGGAATCATTGTTACTCATATTTACGCCTTCCTTTAATCGTATTCTCGCCAAGTTTCTCCACATGTAATGCATCTGAAAAATCTAGTTGGGGATTCATCAGCACTCCTTGTTTGTATCTGCCAAAAACTCACATTCTGTTTTGTTTCACATTTAGGACAATACATTTCTTTTATGGGTTTAGTGGAATCAACTTCACTTTCATTCATAACGGTGGTCATTTCTCTTATTAAATTATGTTCTACTTCTTCAGTAAATGTTACTTGTTCATCTATTTCTAAATTGCGCTTAAAACCACATCTTAAGCAAATTAAGATTGTTTTATTTTTCTTATCCTTCTCAGTATGTAATATTTTACCACAATTTGGGCAGAAGTCCATGATAATTCACCTATACGTTATTTAAAAAACAATATTTGAAGTTAATATTGTTTTCTTTTTACGCTAATAGAAAAATGTTTTTGAATTTAACTTGTTTTATAAAACAAAACCCGAATAAAGTGGTGAACATATTTGGTAACATGTGAAATGTGCGGTAATGAGATTTTTTCAAAACCCATAACCATTGAAATAGAAGGTGCTGTTCTATTGGTTTGTCCTTCTTGTGCCAAGCACGGAAAACTAGTCACAAAACCTAAACCAAAGAAAACAGGTTTCAGAGGGACAAAAACAACCTCATCTTTGCAAAGTAATATCTCAGTCAGACAACCTTCAAGACCATATAGAGGTCGTCCAGAAGTCGATTCTAAAGAACTCGCTCCAGATTACGATGAACGTATAAGGTTAGCCAGACAGAAGAAGGGAATGACACAGAAAGATGTGTCTATTCAAACCAAGATTTCTATCCAAGAGTTGCAAAGCATTGAAACAGGGAAAATGAGACCTCCAGATGTGATAATTGCGAAATTAGAGAAATTTTTCAACATTAAAATTACAGAAAGTGTTGCATCCTATAGTCCAAAAGATCAGAAAAAAGGGTCGGCTTTTCAAACCCTGGGTGATATTGTTGTACTTAAAAAGAAGCAAGATGAAGAATGAGTTTCTTTATCTTTTACTTTTATGAAAAAGACACAACAGTTAGTTTGGATGATAACTCAGCAATTAAAGCCTCAGCTTCTTTTAGGGGTAGTTTAATAGTATAAAGTCGTTTTTTTGTTCTAAATTTGAGCTTAATTTTATCCTTGCTTCTCTTTGTTCGGAGCTCTCCACCCTGATCAATGGTTAATTGAACAATCTCTTCAAGTTTCTCTTTAGTTATTTCACTTGGCATTTTCCGTCGAGATGTCTCTCTTAATTTTTCTTAAAAAACTTTTGTTTCAGTGTTTTTTGATAATTCTTAAGTAAAAGATAATAAAGTGTGACCCAAATGAGTATTGAATGATGAAAACGCACAAAATACCTACAAAAGAAAAATGCTTAATAATTCTTAAAAAGCATAATATACCATCTCAAGTCATTGATCATTGTCTTATTGTTACAAAAATAGCAGAAAGATTTTGTGCGCAAATTGATGAGATAAATACAGAACTGGTAATTGCTGCTGCTATGTTACACGATATTGGACGTTCAAAGGATCACTCAATTTTTCATGCAATTGAAGGTGTAAAAATACTAGAAAGTGAAAAACTTGACCAACGACTTATATTGATTGTTAAGAAACACATAGGAACTGGAATAACTGAAACTGAGGCAACAAAACTAGGATTACCACCAGATGACTATATTCCAAAAACTATTGAAGAAATAGTTGTTTCTTATTCTGATAATCTAGTTTGTGGTATCAGAGAATGTACTTTTGATGAAGTACTGAAGAATTTCATTAGTAAATTTGGAGAAGATTCCTATGTTGTGAGAGGGTTTTTCAGACAAAAAAAATTTGTTGAAAAAATAATGATGAAAAACATTTGAAAAAGGAAAAAAGGGGACTAAATAAAACCGGTAGTTTGTTTTGCTGTTGATTCTTTTTCTCCAGTTATTTTCTTTATAGAATCTGTGAAATCATCATTAATTACGTGATCTCTTTCCGAGCGAATTGCGAACATACCTGCTTCTGTACAGATGTTTTTAATGGCAGCACCACTTACTCCTTCAGTCATTTGGATTAAGTAATCAAAATCAACATCGCCCTTTAGATTCATTTCGGCAACGTGTATTTTGAAGATAGCAAGTCGACTTTCAGCATTTGGTATGGGAACTTCAATGATTCTATCGAATCTTCCTGGTCGAAGCATTGCAGGATCTAAAATATCTATCCTGTTAGTAGCTGCGATTACCTTCACATCTCCTCTTGGATTAAAACCATCTAATTCAGAGAGCAATTGCATCAAAGTTCTTTGTACTTCTCTATCACCACTTGTAGCTAAATCTAATCTACGACTTCCAATAGCATCTAGTTCATCAATAAAAAGAATACTAGGTGCGTTTTCTCGAGCAAACTCAAAAATTTCTCTTACAAGTCTTGCTCCTTCTCCGATAAATTTCTGAACTAGCTCGCTACCTATTAATCTGATGAAAACTGCTTGGGTTTCATTAGCAACCGCTTTAGCAAGTAAAGTTTTACCTGTTCCGGGTAAACCTTGCAAAAGTACACCTTTAGGGGGATCGATACCTATCTTTTCAAATAACTCTGGTTTCAATAAAGGCAGTTCAACTGTTTCCTTCAATTCTTGAATTTGTGGGGCGAGACCACCTATATCTTTAAACGTTTCAGTTGGTCGCTCAATCAATTCCATCTTCTGAACCATAGGATCTTGAGTCGGAGGTAAAGCATTTACTATAGCAAATGTTCTTTGATTGAGAGCAACTCTTGTATCAGGTTTCAAATCTTTGATTTCAACATGACGTGATATGGTAACAACTAGATTAGGACCAGTAGTACTTCGAACAACAGCTGTCTTATTGTCAAGGACTTCAACTATGTAACCCATAAACAAGGGGGGAGATCTTAGTCTTTCGAGTTCAACTTTTAAATTGTTGACCTCTCTCTGAAGACGTAGTCTTTCACTCTCCACCATCTGCTTTTCAGTCTCTAGTTGACGCGCTTGTCTCTCAAGATGATTAGCATAAGAAATTAAGTAAGCTGGGTCGTTTTGATCAGGTTCAGACCTCTCTTTTGACAGTTTCAACACCCTTTATTTTTCTCAATATTTTCTAATCTCAAAGAATATATAAAAGCGTTTATATGGTATACTCGCGCGTTAGATAGCCAAATACCGCAAAATGGAGAGATATTAATTTGCTTAGGTTAAGAAATAAAATCGACAAAAAAGAGATTCACAACAAAATCATCAACCTTAAGTGTTCTTTTTTCGAATAGAACACATGACCTTAGTTATTCTCAGATTGTTCCATAGACTTGCGCGTGACAAACGTATGTCTACTCACATTGCATTAACTGCTAGAGCATTTGGCGCAAAACAGTTAATCTATACGGGTAACCATGATGGTTCTCTTGAGGAAAGTGTCGATAGAATAACAGAAGAATGGGGAGGTAATTTCCACATAAATCATGTAGAAAATGAGATATCTTGCATAAAGAAATGGAAACAAGAAGGAGGCACTATTGTTCATCTAACTATGTTTGGTATTGAACTCGAAGACAAAATAGTTGAGCTGAAACAAAAATTAAACGAAAATCTCTTAGTTATTGTAGGTGGAACTAAAGTTCCAAGTGCCGTATACCAGTTAGTAGACTACAATATAGCTATTGGTCACCAACCACATAGTGAAGTAGCAGCATTAGCTGTTTTCTTAGATCGAATAACGGCTGGTAAAGCTAGAAAAGAGAAACACTTGAATGCAAATGTTGAGATTATTCCAATGGAAAAGGGAAAAAGTACAAAACAAAAGAATAAAGAGTGAAAATCATGTTGAAAATAACAGTTTTAGAGAAAACATACAACGTAGCAAAACATAGCTCAGCCAAAGCTCTAACTTACATCCTAAATGAAGAATTAAAAGATCTAGATGTAAAAATAGTGGAAGTAACTTTTACAAAAGATCGATATGCAGAAATAACTCTAGAGGGGGAAGATGAGAATATTGCAAAGAATTTCATAATTGAAAAATATGGTTCGACTGAAAGAAGTATTGGAGAACTTCAGATTGGAGATATTATCTATGGACGTTTCAGAGATGTAGGGAATGTGAAGTTTGGTCTATTTGTTGACGCTGGGATTGTAACTTCAACACAAAAAATTGATGCATTATACCCCTTATTTGAAATGAGAAATCAATTAGCTGGAGGAAAGAAGTCATCTCTCGTTAACACAATTAGAGCTTTTGGAATTGTTGAAAACTTACCTCTAAGGTTCGAAATCATTGATAAAAAAGTGCTTGGATCAAAATTATGGGTAAAGATTGAGGATGAATCGTTAAGGTGGTTTTTGGAGCCATATAAAGCAAACAAAGAAGCTCTAATTATATGTGGAACAACAAGAAGATCAATCAAACAAGCTCTTATCCAGAGTAAACATATGGAGGATATAGACGAATTTGAAAGGATGGGGTTGTTAGAATATAGACTAGTTTGTAAAAAAGGGACTAGAGCTGATGGATTAATACCTGAATTAGGTAAATATCTAGGGAGAGCAAAAATAGGAGCTCAAGTACCAAAAAGAGTTGTAGAACTATAATGCATCATGAATGGTTCGGTGAGTCAAATGAATATAATTGAACCTACACTTATAGTAAGTAAAAATATAGTTCTCAAAAATATTAACAAAATCAAAAACAAGGCAGAAAAAAATGGAATAAGATTTCGTCCTCATTTTAAAACACATCAATCAGCAGAAATAGGTGAATGGCTGAGAGTTTTAGGTGTTAACTGCATTACTGTTTCATCAGTGCGTATGGCCGAATGTTTTGCTAAAGCTGGATGGACTGATATCACAATAGCTTTTCCTGTCAATCTTCTAGAAATAGACAAAATAAATGAATTGGCAAAGAAGATTCAACTAAATCTATTGGTAGAATCAGTTGAAACTGTTAGATCTCTCGAAGAAAAACTCAAACACTCTGTAAAAGTTTGGATTAATATCGATACAGGGTACCATAGAGATGGAATAGAATGGAATGAAACCTATAAAGTAATCCAGATAGCAACACACATTCACAATGCAATAAATATGCACTTAACTGGCATTTTAACTCATGCAGGACATTCTTACAAAGCAAGAAATAGAGCAGAAATTATAGCTGTTCATGGGGATACCATAAATAAGATGGTTCAATTACAGGAAGAATTTAAACTAGAAGGATATAATAATCTACAAATTTCAGTTGGAGATACTCCCACTTCTAGTGTTGCAGATGATTTCTCTCTTGTTGATGAAATTAGACCAGGAAATTTTGTTTTTTATGACCTAAAACAAGTGCAAATTGGTTCGTGCACAGAAGAAGAAATAGCAATCAGATTAGCTTGTCCAGTCATAGCAAAATATGATGAACGTAAAGAAATCTTGGTCGATGGAGGAGCCATACACCTCTCAAAGGATTTTATAGTGGATAAAGATGGGAGAACAATATACGGTTACATCTCTCAATCATTGGAGAATGAATTTTCAAAAGTAAAAGATACATATGTTTCTGCTATCAGTCAAGAACATGGAACCATAAAAACAAATAACAATAATTTCTTTCAGAAGATAAATATTGGAGATATCATTTTTATTATTCCAGTACACGCTTGTTTAACAACAAATTCAATGTCTAAGCTCAAAACATTGTCAGGTAAAGAAATCCAAGCTACCTGTAGGTAACAAGCTTTCGTAAAATATACTATTTGGAAAGAGATCAAAGAGGCTCTAGATAAGAATTAAGAATTATATAAGTAGTCTTACAGAAAGTCCTCGATGATCAGATGACTGTACATCTGTTATAAGTTCAGCAGACTCGCGAACGGTTGTGCAATAATCATTTACAAATATATAATCAACACGCAGAAGAGAAAACTCAACTGGCCAAGTTTTACCAGTGAATGGAGGATTACCAGAGACAATCCAAGTATCATGTAGATTAGTGAACAACCTCCAATAAGTCAAATCAAAAATAGAATTAGGTGTATTGAAATCTCCAAGAACGACCACAGGAATACTATCATTAATCTGAGCTAATAATGTTTTAGCTTGACTAAATCTTGTAAGACACAACCAAGGCAAATCAAGATGTGTTGTGATAACTCTAACGGTTGTATTGTTTTTATTAATATCAGCTATAAGAAGCCCTCTCGGAGTAGTATAAGAAGGTCCAGATAATTCAACAAAGGATGATTTAATGATTTCAAATTTAGAAAGAATAACAAGTCCATATAATCTTTGATTATAGTTTGTTGGAGAAGCATAATAGGGATACGAGAGCGAAGAAGCTAATTGACTCATATTAATTTCAGAACCATGATAAAATATCTCATATACTTCTTGTAAAGCCAAGATATCTGCTGCAAGTTCTGCAAGTAAATCAATTGTATATGTGTCTAAACCATTTTGAATATTATAAGTAGAAACCTTCACGGAGCCAGAATCTTCAGCAACTGTAGGTGCAGATAACGAAACAAAAAATGGAACAAGTGTCTGTATTAGGCTACTAATAATTATCACTAGAAGTAGAGAAAAAATAGCCTTCTTGTAAAATTTGTCAAAGAATTTCAATCTAAAAAAGATTTAACGTTTAGTCTTAAAAACACTTGTAAACGAGATTTTATAGCTCAGAGGAAGGATGTAAGAAATAATTGTGGTGGGGCAGGGCGGATTTGAATCTTTAAGCAATTCATGTATTCTAGTAAGTTACGTTCAATATCATGTTAAGATACCAGCTTGTCTAAGTAGATTATACTACCAAATATATTAACCTTAGAAAACCATTGTATATTTAACAAAGTCGTTACAAAGAGGGCATATATTGGTTTACTATTTTTGTTCTTAATTTAGCAAGTATCTTCCTATTTTTCTCCGAAAATTCTTTAACAATTGGATAGATCCATAAGCTGGTGTTTTGCAAAATGTTGTACAGTGAGTAGTAAATCAAATGGATATTTGAAGGAACATCAGGAACATCTAGCAAAGCATCGAGAGCTTCATGAATGAAAGTTTTCACTTGTGACATATTAGAGAGTAATATAATTGCACCAAAACCACTGTTTCGAAATATATCAAACGGAGTTAATTTGTTTTCCAAAATAGATTGTTCTAGGAAATCGAGATAATCTAAACAGAATTCGTGTATGATTTTGTTCCCAGAATAGGAACTATCAACAGAAATTGCAGAACGGTTATATTCTAAGTAACCAGTTCGTCTTAAAATTGAATAAAAACCTTCCCAAATGCAATTAACGCATAAGTTTGAAAATGTCAGAAAAGCATCAAAGGGTGTTAAGGAGACCTCTATATTCAAGGATTGTCCCTGAAAAACCAAATTATATAACCTAACAGTAGGTGAGGGGGTTTTTTGAATTCCGAGATCAGCTTCCAAACAGAATACATACGACCCATATTCCTTTGAAAGATCAACGCTAATTAAACAATTATAAGAATGGAGGGATTTAGGGAAGGGATTATTGTTGAAATGGTGGAATAAAATAGAAGGAAAAGAAGATATATAGCTAGGAATCGACGCCATTTGATGGAGTAATTCGAAGGGTCTTGATGAGTATTTATCACGAACATGAAATTCTCCACATAAGATTATGTCGTTATTTAAAATATAGAGAGTAAAGATTTCTTCTTGTTGTAAGAAAAGAGGAATATCAGTAGGAAAAGAAGAATTTGTCATTGCTTAAATTCCAAAACAGCTTTCAAAAATCTTTCCGAATTAAAAACCACAAAGAGAGAGGTGTTAAAACCCTTTGTAGAAGTGGTGGGGCAGGCAGGATTTGAACCTGCGACATCCACTGTGTAAGAGTGGCATCATTGGCCAAGCTAGATCACTGCCCCGGGTTTTTGGTTATTTCTTTTCGTAACTTTTTTTAATTTAAGTTTTTGGTTAATGAATTTTACCTAATTTTCCTTCCTTTACGAGTAATTTAAATATTTATCTTCATATCATGCTACTTGGAGCATAACTTATGTCTGAACTTGATGAAATTGATTTGAATTTAAAATCCCTTGGTTTAACACAGTATGAAGTTAAAACTCTCAAAACACTTATTGCTCTTTCAGCTTCCACCGCCGAAGAAATTCATAAACAAACGGATATCCCTACTCCTCGTATTTATGATACAATCGAGAGTTTGCAGAAGAAGGGTCTTGTTAGAACAATTGCAGGTCGTCCTAAAAGGTTTGAAATTCTTAACTTAGAGGAAGGATTGAAAAATTTTCTCGTATTCAAAGAATCAGAATTCAACGATGAGCTTAACAAAATGACTAATATTTCTGATCACATTCTTACTCTTCTAAATGATCCAATCTATCAATCTCAATTAATCATTAAACCTGATGAGTTAATAGAAGCTTACTCCTCTCTTGGGGAGATGCAAGTAAAAACAATAGATTTAATAAATAAATCTAAGAAAGAAATTTGCATTTTTACTAATGTATTCTACTGGTTTGAACATGTCGAAGAAGCTTTGAATAAGGCCATATCAAGGGATGTTACAGTTCGAATTCTAATGAATGTAGATGATGAAACTTCAAAATTATATGCTAAGAAATTACGTGAGATTGGAGCTAAGGTTAAGGAAATCGCAAATGAAACAGTTCTTGCTCGCGGTACTCTTGTAGATAACGAACAAGTTGTTTTTGTTATATGGGTTTCTCCCGTTAAACAGGAAAAATATGTTTACCGTCCTCATTTCTCCTCAAATTCAGGCATAATAGAAATTTTCTCAAATAACTTTGAATATCTATGGGGTAAGAGTTGAGAGATAGTTAGTAAAATTGAAAATCAGAATTATTTGAAAGTGAATAAAATGATAAATTTAGATGATAGAGAGTTACTTGCAAAAATTGACAAATCAGATCAATTAGGATCAATGTCAAAATGGGGAGAACTCGTTAAAGAAGCTAGAGACAAGAGTAAAAAGTTACAAATTCCTTCCAAAGTTGCGTGGAACAATCTATCTTTGGAATATAAACAACCAAAAAACGTTATTATTTGTGGTATGGGAGGCTCAGCCATCGCTGGGGATTATTTTGTTAGTTTATTCGAAAATGAACTAAGTATTCCAGTTATAGTCAATAGAGGTTATTATCTACCCAAGTTTATTGACAGTGAATCCTTAGTAATTTGTATAAGTTATTCAGGAAATACAGAAGAAACGCTTTCTAGATATCATGAAGCTCTTAAAAGAAAATCAATGATTGTTTCTATTTCTTCAGCAGGATTACTAGAAAAATTCGCAACACAAATAGGCACTCCACATGTTAAAATTCGATCAGGAATTCCGCCAAGAACAGCTTTTCCCTTAATGTATACTGCCATTATAACAATCTTTGAGATTTTGGATTTAATTGGAGGCGTTGAACAACAGTTTGAAGAAGTTGTAAAAGTCTTGAAAAAATTAGCTATTGAATATTCTCAAGAATCACCTATTAAGGAAAATATTGCAAAAGAAATTTCATATGGTATATTCAATTCCATTCCTCTTTTTATTGGGTATGGTATATATGCTCCAATTTCCTATAGAGCTAAAACACAGTTGAATGAAAATAGCAAGGTAATCGCAATATCAGAGACTCTCCCTGAACAAAATCACAATGGGGTTGTTATTTTTGATAACCCGAATGCTTCGTTAAATGATATCGCGTTCATCTTCTTGCATGATAAAGAGGAACCAAAGAATATAACAACAAGGTTTGAAGAAGTGAAAAAGTTAGCTTCTAAGAAGTCTGAGAAAGTTCTAGAGATATTGCCTCAAGGAAAATCAAAACTAGCAAAACAGCTTAGTTCAACATTTCTTGTGGATTTCATCAGTATCTATTTAGGCATTCTCCACGAGATAGATCCTTCAATTACGCCAAGTATAGATAAAATAAAACAATCACTAAAAATTAAATATAGCTTGCTAGAGGACATTGAAAGAGAGGTTCTTTAAAAACCTAAAAGCAAAAAGCTAATCAGAATATTTAAAAGGATAAATGTTTTTACTAAAATAGAGTAAAATTCAGTGAAAAGATTCGTCGGTCTTCTCGAAAAACAAATAGATCAGGGTTACATATGTGTGGGATAGTAGGAATAGTACAGCGAGACACAAATAAAATCGGTAAGAATATTATTGATTCCTTAAAAAAACTTGAATATCGAGGGTATGACAGCGTTGGTATCGCAACTATAGATAATAATCAAGTTATTGTATCAAAAGAAGAAGGAAAAATCACTGAAGTTATCGATAAAATACAATTGGATGATTTACACGGAAAAATTGCTATAGGACACACACGATGGGCAACACATGGTCCCCCTAGTAAGGAAAACTCTCATCCCCATACAGATTGTAAAAATGAAATTGCTGTAATTCATAATGGGATCATAGAGAATTTTCAGTCACTAAAAGAGGAATTAGTTATCCAAGGACATGTTTTTCGATCAGAGACAGATACTGAAATTATCCCTCATATGATTGAACAGTATATACAGAAAGATCAGATGGAACTTAAAGATGCCATTATCCATACAATTAGGAAAATAGAGGGGACATTTGCAATTTGTGTTCTTTCTAGTTTGGATCCAGATAAAATTTATTGTGCAAAAAGAGACAGTCCACTTGTTATCGGTATAAATTCAGATAGAATGTTCTGTGCTTCGGATATCCCAGCTTTTCTTTCTCACACACGACAAGTTGTTCTACTACATGATGATGAATTTGTTACTCTATCACATGATGGTTATGAAATAATTAACTTTACAAATATGAAAAAGGTTGAACGAAGACCATATATTGTTTCCTGGAAACCAGAAATGGCACAGAAAGGTGGTTTTCCTCACTTCATGCTCAAAGAGATTCACGAACAATCTAGTTCATTAGCAGATTATATTCGGATAAAACAACCGTCCCTACATAAAATAGCAGAAAAGGTTTATGATGCGAAGAAGATTTTTCTTTTAGCCGCTGGAACAGCTCATTATTCCACATTAACAGGAGAAAATCTTATTCGCAAGTATGCAAAAAAGGCTTGTAGTTCGATTATTGCCTCTGAATATGATTCCATTAGTCCCTTGATTGATGAAGATACGGTAATTCTTCCAGTAAGTCAAAGTGGAGAAACAATGGATACAATAATGGCAATAAAGGATGCCAAAAAACTAGGAGCAAAGGTGCTTTCAGCTGTTAATGTTATTGGAAGCTCAATCACTCGTCATTCTGATGAAGTGTTGTATCTTTATGCAGGACCGGAGATTGGAGTAGCAGCAACTAAAACTTATACTGCACAGACACTTTCCATGTGGGATATCGGTCTTGAAATTGGTAGGATTTCAGGAGAGCTAGGGAACAATGAATACAATGAAGCGCGAAAACTCTATAATAAAATACCCACAATTGTGAAACAATCAATAGTACGTAATGAAGCACGTACTAACCGAATAGCTTCATGGTTTGCTGAAAAGAACAGCAGCTTTTACTTAGGAAAAGGGGTAAACCTGCAAACAGCAAAAGAGGGGGCTTTGAAGATGAAAGAAATAGCTTACATTCATAGCGAAGCGTATCCTGCAGGAGAATCAAAACATGGACCAATTGCCCTCATTGAAGATGACTATCCAGTAGTTTTCATAGCACCAAAAGATCAAACGCATAAGAGGATGATTGGAAGTATAATGGAAATGAAAGCGAGAGGAGCAACAACAATTGGAGTAATAGAGGAAGGGGACAAAGATATATGTGAACTGGTGAAGTGGAAAATGGAGATACCAAAAGGATACTCAGAAATGATAACAACAATACCATATGTGATACCAATGCAACTACTAGCATACTATACAGCAATGAAAAGAGGTCATAATCCAGATTTTCCCAAAAATCTTTCGAAATCTGTGACAGTTTTGTAATGTAGAAAATAAAGTTTAGGAAAAAAGAGATATATGGTGATGAGATAATGTCTAGGAATAGAATGAAAACAGTAATTTTAGCTGGCGGCAAGGGTTTAGATTTGTATCCATTAACTGAAACTAGACCTAAACCCATGATTACTTTGTTAGGTAAGCCTATTTTGCAATATTTGATTGAAGAATTACGGGACATGGGTTTAACAGACATCATTATTGTTATTGGGTATAAAGGAGAACAAATCAAGGAATATTTCAAAAAAGGGACAGCCTTCAATGTTAACATTCAATATGCAGACCAAGGTGAGAAGGAAGGAATTGAATCAGCACTATTAGCTTCTGAAGAATTTGTTAAAAATGATTCAGAATTTCTATTGCTTTTTGGTGATATTGTTCCAGAAAAAGGTTTGATGCAACGAGCATTGAATGCTTTTGAAAATACACAAGCTGATATGACAATGACCTTAACTTTACGTGGAGATACTGGGGACTTTGGTATTGTTGAGATAGATTCTATGGGATTAGTAAAAAAAGCTGGTATAAAGAAAATTGATCAAACCTCAGAGAGTAAATATGTCGATGCTGGTTGTTTTATTATTAGAACTGACTTATTTGATGAAATTAGATCACAACAATCTTTGAGTAAAGCGATAAATGCGAGGATAGAGAAGGGAGATAAAGTATCTGCAGCGATATGGGAAAAAGAATGGGTTGATATTGGAAAACCATGGAATATTATTGAAGCAAATGCGTTATTATTATCAAATCTGAAAGAATCACGAATAGCCAAAGACGTGTCAATAGCCTCTAATGTGGAACTAAAAAACGTAGTAATAATCGAAGAGAATGTGGAAATAAGTTCTGGATCTGTTCTTAATGGACCATTATATATTGGTGCTAACACATATATTGGTAACAATGTATTAATCAGAGACCATTGTTCAATAGGTAAGGGGGCCCTTATTGGATTTGGAAGTGAGATAAAAAATTCTGTCCTATTTAATGGCGCTAAAGTTTTCCGATTGTGTTATGTTGGGGATAGTGTAATAGGTCAAAATACTTGCATATCCTCAGGGGTTATGACCGTCATTACAGAAACGGGCATGAAAGAAGTTTCCATGAATATTAATGGTAAGAAAATCAATACAGGTCTTTTAAAACTTGGAGCCATAATTGGGGATAATTGTGATATAGGGGTAAACACACTCATCTTTGCTGGAAGAAAAATAGCAACCAATTCAGTAGTTGCACCTGGAACAACAATCAAGAATGATTACAAACCTGAAAAGGAAGTAAATAATTAAAAAAAAGAGAGCAATAGATGGAATTGTCACAATCGACTAACACTTGAGGTTAGTAATCATAATCTGTTATCTCTAGAAGAGTTATTATCTGTAACAACATCGTCCTTGCATGGGCAGGACAGTTAGGGTCTTGGGATATTTCATCTAGTATTTCTATTGCATTATTTGCTTTTACTGCTAAACTCAATTCGGGATCAGGTTCCCTCATGATTTCAAGAGAGTTTGTTGCAGCTCTTCTTATATTTCGGGGTACGGTTGTATCCTCGCTTATTCTTTCCAACAATTGAATTGCTTCGTTTACCTGCTCGAGGGTCTCATCACTCACTCTAAACACCTCTGTGAAAAATTCTGTCCAGTATCATCACAGAATGTTTATTTTTTAATGCTTTCGGTAGATTAGAATAAAAATCAGAAAATGATTGGTAAAATGAAAGTTTCTATGCGTGCTTTCATTAAACTAATCTATGAATTTAGCAAAATTTTCTAGTTCAGTTAAAAATATCTCAATTTCATTCATGGTATTGTAGATATAAAGTGAGGCTCGAACTACACCTTCACCTTTACCAGGATTCAACCCTATTTGATATTGGAAAGGGTGAACACACAAGTTTCCAGACCTCATTAGTATCTTATGATTTGGAACCATTTCATTGAAGTATTCAGTAATATCATTATGGTTTATACTTCCAGATTTTGGTCTAAACGAAACAAGAGCTGCTCTTTGTTTATAATCCAAAGGTCCAATCACTTCGAATTTTTCAAGCTCAAGAATTCCTTCTAAAAGTTTTCGGGAAAAAGCTTGTTCTCGTCTATGAATTGTATCCATACCTATTTTTTGCAAATATTCTACAGCCGCACCTGCACCCATCATTCCACCATAATTCTGCAATCCTGCTTCAAATTTATGTGGTGGTGGAAGATACTTGGGAATGATTTTTCCATCTTCATAAATTACATCTTCGATTACATCTCCACCAACTAGGAACATATCCAAGTCTTCAAGGAGGTCATATTTGCCATATAGAACACCA
This sequence comes from Candidatus Heimdallarchaeota archaeon, assembly GCA_018238545.1. Lineage (GTDB taxonomy): Archaea > Asgardarchaeota > Heimdallarchaeia > Heimdallarchaeales > Heimdallarchaeaceae > UBA460. The sequence goes on along the minus strand of JABCTC010000008.1, from coordinate 15,699 downwards.
ATTCCAGTAGGACCACAAGCTTTGTGGATGCTTAAAACGCTGAAATCAACATCAATCTTTCTGACATCTAGCTTGCTATGAGGAGCATATTGAGCTTCATCGGAGACTACTAGAGCACCGTGATCATGAGCTATTTCAACTACTTCTTCTAAGGGTGTTATAGTTCCAGTCAAATTGGATGTGTGAACAAACGAGACAATCTTAGTATTATCATCGATTTGTTTTTCAAAATCAGCAGGATCGAATGTACCATCTTTACAAGCTTGGACTAATCTCATTTCGCTTCCACTTTCTTGACATCTCTTATAGAACGGAAGCATACCACTGTGATGTTCTAATGTCGTTGTCACAACATTTTCTTCTTTTTTCAGAGGCATGGTAGCGGCTACAATGTTTAAACCTTCAGTAGCATTACGTGTCCAAATTATTTCATTAGGAGAGGCTGCATTAATGAAACTTGCAATATTGACTCTTGCTTCCTCAGTCAGCATACTGGTTTCTTGACCCAAGCTGTGTGTCGATCTACCAGCACCTCCACATGCTCCTAAATATTTGTAGTAATATTCCATAGCCTTCCAAACCTGAACAGGTTTGAGTGCCATACAAGCTGAATCAAAATAAATCAAGTTTTTACCTTCGTAAAGCTGATTTAACACGGGGAAATCTCTTCTTATCTTAGACCAAACTACCATATTAACACCTTATCCAAATCTATGCTGCATCATTAATTAACTTCCAAAGGTATCCTTTAGAAGTCCAATTTCGTTCAACAAATCCTTGTTCAACTAATTCTTTACCAGCCATGATAACATCTCCACCAGAAGTACAGCCAATGCATAAATCAGGGAATTTATCAGTAAGAGCTAGTAATTCTTTGGTTGTCGCTGGGCTTTTTTCCTTCAGAATAGCCATAACACACTCTATATTACGATTTTTGAAGTCACTCATGCATTATCAGTTAATCAATTTTACCATTATAATTTAAACTATTCTACACTTACTCATTGCTCATGCAGGTCAGCTAAAAGTAATCAGATAAGGATTTCTGACCCTTAAGTTTAAATGGTTTGTCTGAGAATTCAATGATTCGTCCAACAATTTTAGAAAGATTTGTTACATAATAACTGCTATTTACTTGAGTAACGAGCAGTTTTCCTTTTACACCGACAACTGTCCCAACAATCTGATTTGTTTTTTCTACATCATTAATTATTGGAGTGGTTGGTAGTTTGGAAATATTACCATAATAGGAGGAAAGGTGTTGTTCCTTGTATAATAGGTCAGATTCTTGTGAAACATAATTATATTTATCTAGAAAGTCTATGACTTTATCCTTTAACTCGTGAAACTCTGGAAGTGATTTATTCAAATCAAAGTTAAGTTTCTTCGCTTTGTGTGTCTTCCTGATCGATTGTGAAATGCTAAACGATTTTGATATTTCCTTTTCAAGTATTCTAGCATCAAAACCATTTTTAGCTCTAAAAATTTCAACGGCTACATCTGCACCTTGATTTATCCATCGTTTGAGTGGTGAGAAAGAAACACCAACCTTCACTTCATTTGCAATCAATGCAAGATAAACAGACGACAGATGTGTTTTACAGTATTCATATGCTGCAAGGTTATTTGAACAATTTCCAAAAGGTTTACTTGCATCACAAAGAATAAAACACTTTTGAAAATCTTTCTGTTCACAATTATAACATCGAACATATTTCTCATCTGTAACATTAGAACAAATGTAGTAGTTGTTTTTATCGATTGAATGTCCTATACAAATTTTATCGCTTCTGATCTTAAGATTGAATGATTGATTAAGATCAATAGCTTTCTTATAAATTATATCAGGAGCATTCTCAAAATCCCTTACAAAAAGGAAAGAGTAAGGAGGGATAGCGGGATCCCATTTAACTGCGGTTAAGTGTTCTTTCAAGTTAATCTCCAAAAGAGTTTATTCAGAAAGGATTAAGATTTGCTCAGTTCCATCTTCCATTTGTTTTTGACATTCTTCAAATAATGAATATATCTTCTCTTTGAAAGTTGGAGAGATTATACCTTGCTCAGATAGATTACGCACTAATCCCTCGTCTTTAATTTCTATATCATTATTCTGCTTGATAATAGTTAGACCTAAATCAATGAATCGTATACGACTACCCTCGAAAAGCTCTATAGGTGTTACTACTTTTACAAGCTCACCAATAATCTTTCCATCACGCGATATTTTCGAGTGTATTGTCCAACTTCCTTCCCTTGTAATGACAATTGAAGTGTCACCTTGTTGTATATCAGAACTTAACCCATAATGAACTCCGCGGGAAGATCGGAAGCTTCTTTTTATTGTTAAAATATCATTCTTGATATTCAACTGACCCAATACTCTCTCTTGTGGAGGAGAAGTCAACCTATATTCCTGTAGTCGAATAAGAGTATTATCTGAAAAATCTTTTTCTAATATTATTTGTTTCAAAATTTGCGAGAGCTTTTCTCCGTCTATCTCTGAGGATACTTTTTCTGCAAATGTTGTAGTGATTTTAAGTTCTGGGGAATAAGACATAAACCAATGATATAGGGGGATTGTTGGAATAACCTCATTTCTGATGCTAGTAAGTGTGTCTTTTGCATCTTTTGGAAAAAGTGTATGAGCAACAGTTTGGCCTGGTTGTAATATACCTGGACCATAGGATGAACCAGATATAAGGAGGTCAAGTTCTTCTGCCCCCTGTACGAGATGGTCAATATCAGCTTGAATAGCTTCAGAGGATGAAGCACTTGCACTAGTTCTCATAATTAACCCATGATCTATGGGGCGTAATTTCTTGCCTAACTCAAATAATTTATCTCTATCTATTTTAGGAAGCTTCCTCGAAACTCTTACAAAGTTTGCATCTCTTTCAAGAATTACTGTCTGTCCAGGGAAATGAATTATAGTAGAGCAAACTGGAAGTTGATCATCAAAAATGTTCAATTGCTTTATTTGAACAACTATTTTCTGTCCTCTATGAAAATCTGAACCAAACATAATAGTATTAATATTTTCTCCAATATCAACAACGGATAGATTTTTCTCGTGATTCACGTGAACAACTTTGCCATTGTATACAGCATGTAACTGCACAGGATGCTGAAGACTTATCGAATTGGGTATCTTCTCTAGAAGAAGAGACGTTATAGACGACACATATTCTTCTTCGCCCTCAATCGAAACACCATACCCATCTAATATATCGATGATTTCGATGTCATAAGAGAACATCTTATCTTTTGCGTTGAATAGTTTTTTTTGTTCAATATTTGGTTGAATAAGTTCATAATCAAGATTATCCAGAATCAATTTGATAATGGAAACATCATAAATACTTCTAACACGAAACTTTGGAGAAACCATAATTCTCAAACCTATAAACGAAAGAAAACTCAAACAAATAAAAACTTAATGAAATAATAGTAGCAAAATAAAATAGATAGCTAAGAAGAAACAGCTACATCTCAAAATGGAGCCAGGACGGGGATTTGAACCCCGGAGGCTAATGCCAGAGGTTTTCGAGACCCCCGCCGTACCGCTTGGCTATCCTGGCACTTACTTATGGTGGTGAACCAAAGAGTTAGATGAAATTAAAAAATTCTTCGATTAATTTGAAGAAATTACAAATGGATATATTTCCGGCTTCCACAGCTAGGACAGCCTTTAATCATACATTCTGAGCAAATGAATCGTCCGCATTTAGAACATTTGGAAGTAGCTTGGTTTCCACATGTCAAACATTTCTTACTTAGAAAACGAGGATGAATGACTTTGACATACAAGAAGATAGCACCAACTACCACTCCGATTACGAGAACAACTTCAAAAATAGTCAGAATTATCTGACCAATAGGACTAGTTGAAGGAGTAGCATCTTTAACTAATTTAACAATTTTTGTGTCAACATATTCATATTCATTGAATTGCCCATCACCTTCATCCACTGTCCACTTAATGCTTGGTTTAACTTCACCAACTTTCATGCCAATTATTTCATTGACAAATATCACATTGATGTAAGCTGGATTCACAGTTAACTGAAAGGGATCATCATCAGGGTAACCTGTTGTTGCATCACCATTTATATAACGATCAAAGGAAATATCAATTACATCGTTCAGCTCTACTCCGTGAATATCATCATATGCTACGGATAGAGCTGAAACTTGAATTAATAATGTAACTAGTACTATGAAGAATCTTACTAGTTTTTTATGGGAAACCATTATGATAAATGACTTATAGAAACTTAAAAGAATTTCGGAGAGGGATATTAAGAGGAGGATTTAAACCTTTGAAGTGTTCTGGCTTTGCAGTAAGGACAACCATTAGAATAACACCTTTCACAGAATCTTCTTCCGCATTTTGTGCATGTACCAATTGCAAGAGTCTTGCATACTATACATTTCTTTCCGAAAACCTTAGGATAGACTCGGTAACCTCCATATACTAATCCTACAAAAGCAGCTGCTCCAACAAGTCCCAAACCCACCCTAATTGCATAGAATCCAAAAGAACCAGGTTCAGTCCCACTTGTAGGAAGGTCAGTATAATGTTCAAGATTTATTTCTAAGACTTTGAGGTTGGTGTAGTATAATGTCAAACCAGTCAAGTGGGGATATTTATCGTCTGTAGGAAGAAAGCCTTCCTCTGGAGGAACAACTACATCTTTAATTGAGCCAAGAGACATACCTACAAGAGCATTAAAAAGACCAGGAGGCGTAAAAGATGCGCTTATAATGCGAATTCGTCGAGGAACAGCTTCGGTATAGGTTTCCACAACATTAGCATCTGCGGTTAGTGTATAACTAAAAGAGAGTATATCGCCATCTTCAACAACTGGAATAGCTGCTAAACTATCAAATGGTACGTATTGTACCATAACTAATGAAAGGAGAATCACTAGAAACAGTTGGGTTCTTTTCATTAACATGTATGAAAAGAGTATAAATAAAAATATATCGAATTGAATACATAGTCATGAAAATACCCAATATTATAGTAATAACCGACATATTTAAAAAAAGTTGTAAAGAGAGAAGAAATAACCGCGGGGCAGTAGTTTAGTTCGGCCGATGATCGTGGACTGTCACTCCATGGACCCGGGTTCAAATCCCGGCTGCCTCGCCAAATTTCTTCTTAGTTATTTTAAATTAACGATAAGTTATCAAAAAGAAAAAGATGTCAGGCTTATACTGTTTAATCTAAACCTACTTCGACCCTTTTTTTCTCAACTGCTTTCATCAATTCCTTTGAAAAAGTAACAAAGGCTTCCTCGACTTTCTCTCCAGTTTTAGCTGAAGTTATAAAAAATGTCTCTTTTGGTAAATTTAATTCCTCGATTATTGCATGTATGCTTTCGTCTGAAACTGATACTTGTTCTTTCAAATCTGCTTTGTTTCCAATCAAGAAATAAATTACGTCTTCTTCAACTGCATTTAGACCCTTCTTCCATGCTTTTACTGAAGCTAATGTATTTTCTCTTGTCAAATCAAATACTAGAAAGCAACCTCTCGAACCACGATAGAATTTCTCTCTGACTGAAGCAAATCTTTCTTGTCCCCCAATATCACTTATAAGAAATAGAACTTCATCATTTCCTACAAAAAGTTGTTTACTTAGGATATCGACACCAATTGTCATTAAATATGAAGATTGAAATCTATTATGTACAAATCTTGTGATAAGGGAGCTTTTTCCTACCCCCGGATCTCCAAGTAAAACAATCTTGAAGATATATTTCTTGCCCTGTTCTTCTGTCATTATTTTCCCCTTTTCATCCTTATATTAGTATATTTTTATTAAGTTTTCTGCTCTATTTTTCTGTAAGTCTGGTTATTCTGCAAATCTAGTCATTAGATCATTTGCTAGCTCTTCATCAAACTCTATCCTTGATGGGAATTCTATCACTCCATCATCAGGATATCGCGGAATTAGATGAAAGTGTATGTGAAAGATTACCTGCCCCGCATCTTCACCGTTGCTTTGTATGATATTTATTCCTGTTGCACCTGTAACTTCTTTTAATTTTCTTACTATTTTAGGTAGTTTCATCATAAATACCATATTTTCCTCTTTTAGTTCATACATGTCAGTTATGTGTTTTTTTGGTATGAAAAGTGTGTGTCCTCTTGCAATGGGATAAATATCAAGGAAAACAAGGATTTCATCGTCCTCATACAGAGTATTGTTGGGGATTTCTCCTCTCACAATTTTACAGAAAAGACAATCATCGTTCATTCTAAACTAACTCTTCTTTTCTCTAAAGATTGAGGGGTTCTTTTTCAGTTTTTTGCCTACTAAACTTAATTTAGTTACTTGGTTGAGATTTCTAGCCCTCTATCTTGTTGCACCAAATAAGCTGCTCCGCCATGTTCATTAATTATTTTCATAACTTCTTCTTCACTATTTGGAGCATATGCTAAAAATGACCCACCATTTCCACTCCCCATCAATTTGCACCCCAGAGCACCAGCATCATTAGCGTAAAGTATCAGTTCCTGCATTCTAGTTGTAACATTTTCTAGATATTCCTGTTGGATATGATGATGTTGGTTCAGTAGTTCTGCAAATCGGTTCTTGTTTCCCCCATTATTTTTCAGTAAATCATAACCTGCTCTTACTACATCTCTGATTCCTATAATCCCAAGTAGTCTCCTTAATCCAACACTTTCCTTTTCTTGGTATTCTTCCTTAACTATTCCGATCGGATAATTTAGTAGATTGAAATTTTGGTCTATCTTTTTCATCCAATTTATTCCTTCATTTATCTCTTTCTTTCTAACCATCAGAGTTTGAATTGTTTCCTTCTGCTTCAAAGTATCTCCTATAATTAATCCATCTAATTTAACATTCAATCTTTCGAAGTTATATTGACCTCTGCATTCAAGATAAATGATGTCCCCCAATACACTTGCAAAATGATCCATCATCCCCCCAGCCTGGTCCAGATTTATCACCTCTGCAAAATAAGCTTGTTTCGCAAGTTCTTTATCAGAAGAATTTACTCCTGCGGCTTTGTCAAAAAATGCTACTAATGCTGCACAAAAAGCTGATGAAGAAGAAAGTCCCTTCCCCATTGATAAACTCGATTTAACCTCTATTTTTGCTCCAAATGATTTAGGCAAACATTTTTGATACATGTTAAACGCAGAAAAAACATAATCTTTCTTTGATTTTATTGACTGGTTCTTATTTTCAAATTCTATCTCTTTTTCTAAATCTGTTAAATTTATGCGAATAGTATTGTCATTTGTTATTTTTCCTGATACATTTATTCTATTATCAATTGCTAAAGTGATAACTTCTAGACCCATATAGTCTACATCTTCACCAAAAAGACAAACTCTTCCCGGTATTGAAATGTAAATTTCCTTCATTTTAATGAGACCACTTTTCTTTGTATTGATTGGCTTTGTTCTTTAAGCTTTCAAAGTTAAAAGTGTTGAATTTGTTATTTTGGTAAATAATTTTTCCATCTATCATAGTCATACTCACATCTTTACCAGATGCAGAGTATACCACATGTGATATAGGATCATAAATTGGGATAGCATCGATAACATCAATATCTATTTGAATAACATCAGCCCTTTTCCCTTTTTCAATAGAGCCAATCTCTTTGTCCCAATTTAAAGCTCTTGCCCCATCTATTGTACCCATTCTCAATACTTGTTTCGCTGGAAGCAATCTTTCATCCAAATGCTTCACTTTCTGTAGAAAGGTTGCTAAACGCATTTCTCTGAACATGTCAAGATTATTGTTACACGGAGCACCGTCAGTTCCTAGCCCTACAATTATTCCAAGATTCAAATGTTTCTTTACGTCACAAATCCCTGAAGCTAGTTTACAATTACTTGATGGGTTATGCGTAAGCCTTGTATCCGTTTCTTTCATTATGGTGTACTCTTCCTCGTCTAGCCAAATACCATGTGCAATAATTGTTTCGGAACCCAAAGCCCCCACATCATTCAGTGCTCTGATGTAAGAGGTTTTGTAATATTTTTCTACTTCTTTACATTCAGCTTGTGATTCTGAAGCATGTGTGTGAATCATTAAATCATCATATCGATGTTGTGTTTCAACAATGCCTTTCATCAACTCTGGAGAACAAGAAAGCAAGAACCTAGCATTTAGTGTATACTTAATCCTCTCATTATGCGTATAATGAAAATTTGTAATTTGTTGATTTATAGTTTCAATTATTTCATCTGCACTTTCTATGCGGTCAGTTGGTGAGGATGGGTTAACATCCATTAGCATTTGCCCTATTCTAGTTCTAATACCTGTTTCAATTGCACTATTTATCCCTGATTCTGCATTACTAGAAGATAACATGTCGTTTGCGGTTGTAGTTCCTGTTCGAATCATTTCAGCGAAACCAAGCAAAGAAGAAGTATGCACGTCATCAGCTGTAAAATCTGATTCACCAGGAATAACGACTTCTTCCAACCAATCAAGTAAAGCTAAATCATCTGCTTTGCCTCTTAGTAAAGTTTGAACGCTATGAGAATGTGTGTTAACTAATCCCGGCATAAGAATCTTGTTTTCACCAGAAATAATTGATGTTGCAGAATAATCTTTGTGAATTTCCTTCTTAGTGCCTACAGCTACAATCTCACCATCTACTACTAAGATTGCTGCATCCTTCAAAACGGAATTTGAAGGGTTGCTTGTAATTAAATAATCAGCTTCAATTATTGTATCTTTCACTCTTATCAAAATACTAATCGGGAATATCTTAATAAATGCTATTTTTTAGTTGTAATTAAAGGAGAATATATCTTATGGATGAGAAACTTGCAGAGCTAACCTACGAGATTAAAAAATGTGAGGCTTGCCATCTTAAAGAAAATAGGATTCAAGTTGTTCCAGGGGCATATGGTCCTAAGAATAGCTTGTGTTTTATTGGAGAAGCACCGGGGTTCTATGAAGATAGGGACGGAGTGCCTTTTGTTGGAAGATCGGGGAAGTTACTGGATAAAATGTTAGATAGTATTGGTTTTTCACGAAAAGATGTGAGTATTCTCAATGTTGTAAAATGTCGTCCAACAAATGAAAACAGAGATAATAGAACACCCAAGGAATCTGAACTGAGGTTTTGTGGGGATAGGTGGTTGTTTAAACAGTTAAAAATCTTGAACCCCAAGCTAATTGTCACTCTGGGTGGCATATCGTTGAAATTCTTTTTTCCAGCAGCAAAAGTAACGAAAACTGCGGGAAGTACTTTAACGCTGGAAGAAGGGCATTCAGTCTTTGCTACATTTCATCCAGCGTATATTCTTAGGAATTACAATAAAATAGAAGAGTATAGTTCTCACTTTCAAAAGATAGTTGAAGTTTATAACAAAGCTAATGGGAAAAAATCAACAATAAAATCCAAACTAAGCGAGCAGAAATCACTAACAGATTTCATTTGAACTTGGTTTATTTCTGAAAAATTTACTAGAATACTTCGTTGATGAAAAAAGTTATATTACGCGATGAGACCCTAGAATTAATGAATAAGAGGATGAAGCTTTTTGGTACAGCTGGTATTAGAGGTCCTTACGGCGTAAAGGTAACAGCTGAACTTGTTATTGGTTTAAGTCAAGTACTTGTTGATCAATACAATGGTGAAGGGATTTTGGTTGCACATGATGCCAGGACTTCTTCAGAAGCTTTAAGTCAAAGTGCTTGCTCTGCAATTTCACTAGCTGGAGGAAAGGCATATTCAGTAGGATTATGCACTTTTCCTGTAATTGCGAATTTAACTTGTGATGAAAAACACTCTATTGCCATATATATTACTGCATCACACAACCCTCCACAAGACAATGGAATTAAGGTATTAAGAAATGGGAGAGAATTTATCCAAGAGGAACAAGAAAAAATAGAAAGTGAATTGGAAAAAAGATCAATTAAAAACAAATTATTCAACTATGTAAGTTGGGATAAAATTCTACCACAGAGCAAAATAACAGATGCTAATGAAACATATAGTAAACGAATTATAAAAGAAGTAGAGTTTCATGGAGATGGCAAAAAAGTCATTCTAGATTGTGCTAATGGACCTATGGCTGATTTAGCTCCTAAGATTCTTTCTAAACTTGGTTTCCAAGTCACGACAATTAATTCACACATTGATGGACATTTTCCAGGTCGTTTGGCTGAACCTAGCCCCGCCAATCTAGGAATATTGTTAGAATTATGCAGAGAAAACAAGACTATGGGAGTGGCTTTCGATGGAGATGGGGATAGAATTGCAGTTATTGATGAATCTGGTGAGTTTGTTGAACTCTCGAGGATGAACGCCCTATTAGCAACATTTGCTATAGAGGAAGAAGGACCTGGGAATATTATTGTAAGTATAGATTCTTCAACGACTATCGATAAGACTGTCGACAAAATCGGTGCGACAACAATTAGAACAAATCTAGGGGAACTTCACGGTAAAATAACTGAACTAACAGAGAAAAACGAAAAAGTAATCTTCGCTGCTGAACCTTGGAAACCAATATTTCCTTCCTGGGGTTTCTGGATAGATGGATTATTTGCCATGGTGAAATTGTTGAAAGTGATTACATCACGCAAAACCACTGTTTCTGATATCATGAGGGACGTTCCAAATCACATTGCTGAGAGAAAAGCTTACATGATCGATTCTGAAGATGTTTTAACAATATTTGAAGAGTGTAAAGAGAAGCTAATTGAGAGAATGAAAAATCAGGAAGGAAAAGAGTTAACTATAGATGGTCTTAGATATGATTTGACCGATGGCACATGGATATTAATAAGAAAATCAGGAACAGAACCAAAAATTAGGATATACTACGAATCACCAACAACGGAAAGATTCAAATGGGTAGAGCAAATCGTTAAAGAACTTGAAGATATTATTATGAAAAAGTGATTGCTAATGGTATCAAAAATTATGCAAAACGAAGTAAGACTAACGAATGAAAGGTTAAGGATTTCTATTTTCATCCTACTATTCTGGGTAATTATCACTACGTTAGATTTTACAGGAGCTATTGGTTTAAGAGAGAACAATATAGGGTTTTTAACATATGCGATTATTGCCTCAACTGCAATTATTATGCTATTATTGAGTTTGGGGATACAAATTGAGCCTTTAGTAAATGGGATGATTAAAAATCGGAAAGACATCGATAAATTCTGGGAAAGTCAAAAAGAGTTAAAACCAGACATCAAGAAGCGAACATTAGCAAGCGAGATTCTTCTTATCATTGCTGTACTATTAATGATGACATCACTGTTATTTATTGTAGTATAAAATTATCCTTAGAGAAATTGTACAAAACACGATCTACTGAGAGTTATTAGTAATGGAAAACCGCGTTGATTTACTTAACAATTTAACTCCAAAAGCTAGAAATTATATCGGAGAGTCAATAGGTTTATTCTTGAAGAACAAAATAGACTTGTTAAGCGTAATTATTTTTGGGAGTACTATCAGAGGCGAATATCAGCAAGATTTATCGGATGTTGATATGATTTTTGTGATAAATGATGACACTGCAAAGAAGGTTAAAAACAAAATTGGTAAAGAATTAAACGAGTTGGAATATAAGCACACTTTTAGAAAGAGAAATGCGTCCATTGTAGATGCAGTTTACAAACTTGCTGAAGATATGACAGGAATGTATATCTCACACTTTGTATGTTACAAAAAAGATTTTCTTGATGCAAAGTTTTCTAGTGTCTTTAACCTAAATTTGTTTTTATGTAAAATATTCGCACCCACTGATGTTGTTTGGGCAAGTGTCATAAAATCAGCAAAAACACTGTGGGGAGAAAATTTACTTAGTAAAGCAAGTCTATCAGAAGTTACTAGACATCAGATAAGAAAGAGCAGATGGATGAACATTGTTCTTTGTACAGGTGCTTTGTTAACATATCCGCTTCATTTTGATGCCACCAAATACGCAATGGAAGCAATCAAATGGAGTTTGCAAACATGCTATTTTAGTTATACACTGAAACCTGCTAGTACAGAGGATGCTGTTTCGTTTTTTAATCAAAATAATTATAGAAATCCTATTTTTGAAGAGCTTCTAGAATTAAGAAGAAATTATCAGAAATCCTTGAGTTTTGTTAGAAAAAGTTTTAGAGCAATTATTTATCTACATAAAAAAACACTAAAAGAAAATGAACTACCAAAGAAGATAGAGTAATTGGAGAAGTGTCTAATTAAACACTTATTCATTTTTGAAAAAAAAAGACGGGTAGAATTAATTTTCCACCGCTTTGTATATAATTTTGAATCTATTTATCATAGATCCCTTTATAGGGGGCTCTTTCTCCTTGCAAGTATCTTTTATGAGGATCTACAATAAAGGAAGCAATAACAACTCCTACTGTGAAGAGAAATAGTAAACTGCCTAGAGCTACGCGCATTGCATTGGCTAAACCTAACGATTGTGATACATAAATCATTAAACCAAATAATAGTGGAGATACTATTGCACTCACTCTTCCGGCTATTTTTTGAAATCCACCGTATTGCGCCAACTTTGATGGAGGAGCAAGAACCATGATAAATTGTCTCCCCACTATCCAAATTCCACCAAAGCCTACACCTATAAATATCGCACCAAGCCATATTAACCCAACAGGAATAGTTACTGACCCTATCTGCAGTCCACTTAGAATAAAGATAGTCAATGCAATAAACCATGAACCACCAACAGCCATAAACAGATTTTTAGGTCCTAGCCTATTCATAAGTCTTCCAACTATGATACCAAAGAATACAGAGAAAATTATTCCTGCCAAAATTATGTAATTTGTCATTCCTGTAAGTGCTGCTCCACCTACCGTTGAAACTACAGGTACCATGTAAAGAATAGTTGTATTAGCTGCATCTGTGATGAAGAACCAAGCTAAGAAGAACAACCAAGAATTTTTGTCAGAGACAATTTCTTTAAGTGATGTTTTGAAGGAAACTAGTGATGATTTCACATATTCCTTTGGTGATATAGATTCCTTAGGTGGATTTTCTACCTCTTTATGGAATAGGTAAGGAATACTAATCAAAATTATGATGACAGATGAGATTACAAATAAGTATCTTAGTCCACCAAAATCAATCGGTCGCATCCATATATTTCCGTTTATAACTTCTACTGTTATAGGACCAAGTTTGTTAGTTGCTACTTCCCAGATACCCGTGCTCACTGAAGTATGTGGCCCAAACAAACTAGGAAGGGCCACAATTATACTTACAGCTATTGCAATTATTGATCCAAATGCAGCGAGTGCCCCACCTATAGCTTGCATAAAACCTCTTGATTCTGTTTCAGTAATGAATGGAATTTGAGCGTCATAAAACATTCGACCAGCTTGATAACAGAAATTTGCTATAACAAACAAAAAGCATGTCCACCAGAAGTTCACCCAAACTGTGATTAATGCTGTTGCAGTTACCATTATGCCTGCTGAGATAAGTACTGCAGATTTTCTTTTCCCTGCTTTGTCAGAGATAGCACCAAGGATTGGACCCATTAAAGCAATCAAAAGATTTGAGCCTGCCATAAAAATAGACATTACAATGAATACTTTTGGGTAATCCCATTCCATTGAAACACCCATTAATAAAACAAATGGCGTAAATGCTAAACTTATTACAGATTGCGAAAAGAAAGTATCAGCCATGTCATAGCTATACCACAGCCAAGCGTTTTTTCTACTTGATCTTTTAGATTCTAAATTAGTTTCTTCAATATCATGTTCATCTAAAACTACTTCTTTATTTGACAAATATTTCACCTTTAATATCTCTAAAAGTAGAGAATTTTTTCTCATCGATACCAGTTTAATTTAAATCTTCTCTCAAAACAACAGAATTTCAAGGCTTTACTAACTAGTTTCATTCATTTCGATGCAGAAATCTCTCGAATACAGTAAGGGGAAGAGGGATGCCATCTTTTTTGTTAACCTTACAAAATTCTAAGGATACCAATCCCATTAACCGTAGTCAACTGATGAGTAAAATCTTACCCAATCTTGTTATGAGGGGGAAGGAGGGGAATAATTTTGAGCAAAAATAATAAAGAGAGTATATGTTAGTGAGAATAGGGATAGCAGCAAAGTTACAAGGAGTGTCAGCTAGTACGTTAAGACGATGGGAAAAGGAAGAGAAGTACTTACCAGAGCGAAGAACAAGGGGAGGACATAGAAGATATAAACTTGTGCAAGCGATGAAAGGAGAAAAAGAGAGAAGGGGGAGGAAACAAAAGAGAATAGTGCTTGGATATGCGAGAGTAAGTGCAGCGAAGCAACGAAAAGAATTACAGAACCAGAAAGAAAAACTGCAAAAGTTTGCCAAACAGAAAGGGTGGAAGATGGAGAAAATATTTGCTGATATTGCTTCAGGGATGAACGAACAACGAAAAGGGTTACAGAGACTATTGAATGAAGTGGCAACAACTAGCCCTTTTGCCGTTATCTGTACCTATGAAGATAGACTGGCAAGGTTTGGAACAAAAGTAATCAGTCACTACTGTCAAGCATTTTCAACAAGCATCGTAGTTATGCATAATCAACAAAGTACTTCGAAGGAGGAACGATTGGTAGGAGATATGATCGCCTTGATAACCTCCTTTGCGGGAAGATTACATAGACAAAGGAGAGGGAAAGCTCCTCCTAACTGACTTTTCTTCGCGTTTATATACCATTCTGTGGATAAGTAGGTGAAGACGATGGTCTCACAAGCAACAAAGAAAGTACAAGTAGCTGTCAACCCTCACTCAAAGACGGTGATGCGAAGCTATCAGGTTGCCCTAAAATGTGTAGACCAGCACCAACGAGAAGAAATCAACCGAAGGATAAGAAAGCTAGAAGAACAACAACTGCTCCTCCTTTCTCCACAAATTGTAAAGAAAGCAGAAACATTATACAAATCCAATCCTAAGGAAGGGTTCTTCACCCGTCAATTATGTAAAGAAGTGGGGAAGAGTCCTAATATTGCAGAAAGTGCTTTCCATTGGTTGCATATAGCAATCAAAGGAAAAAGAGAGAAGGAACAGAAAGTACAGGCTTTACTAAACTTTCTCTTGAAAAATCCTCAACAACTTGTAGAATGGATGATTTTTGGGAGATCACCGTATACTGAAAGCAGTTTAGGGAACTATTGGAAACTGAAAAGAAGGTACGTTATCAATCTCTTAACCAGCGCTAGACAACAAGCAGATGGATATTGGAGAAAGAGAGAAAACAAAACGTATACCTCTAATAACTTTCATTACAACTCTCTCCTTACCTCTACAACACAACAAGAGATAGTACAAGCGATAGATGACGCACTGTTCTTTTACAACAATGCTTTTGCTACTACTCCCCAAGTGACTAAGAGGCAACAAGCCTTTCTAGCCAAACTTAAACTATTGAAGAACGAACAAGCTGTCGTTGTCCCCTTTCTCACTTCGTGGACCAACAGCCCTCAACTTTCTCGTTGGAAAAGTCTCAAAACACTAGCAGAACAACTAGCAAAAACTCTTGGGAAGCCTTCCCGAAAACTCTTTTCAGCTGTCAGGTTGATAATTGTTTTCACACTCTTTGACCACTTCATGCAGAGTGTCCCTCAGTTAGTTAAAGGTCTCCCAGTAGCAAAAGTTGTTCCATTACCATTTAAAAGAAAAAAGAAAGGAAGATTACCCATAAAATTGTTAATG
>JABCTC010000031.1 GCA_018238545.1 Candidatus Heimdallarchaeota archaeon | reverse complement strand
GGAAAAAATTCGAAAAAGAAATAGCAAAAGAATCGCTCATAACAATGTATGACGAAATCTACTCTAAATTGGTTTTAGACACTTTCTATTACACATAGATGTATCTCTGAAAAAAGCATGACATTTGCCTTATTATTGTTTCTTATTTGTTCTAAGAGAAGTTTTGTGAGCATTCTCTTTTTGCCAATAATGCACAAACCTTTTATTCGAAAAACCTTATTTTCTTAATTTAAAAAATATATTCATGTTTAAACAAAAGAAAAAATAATGAAAAAGGTGAAAAAATGAAAAGGAAAAAGATAAAAACAAAATTATTTATGGGTTTAAGTGTTATAATTATTGGTTTTTTAATAAGCACTTCTTTGCTTAATACAATTAGCACACAAGCTTTACTAGATACAAATGAGAATCAATATGATTTGGATTCTTTTGATAGACTTGATTGGAAATGGATCATTACAGAAGTATCCTGATATTTTCTACAAACGTTGGGATGCTTCTACCACCTCCTGGACTACAACAGAAGTAGTGTCAACAGAGAGTACATCTGATTCTGCTCTTCCTTCGCTTGCCGTGGATGTTGCAGGACATGTGCATATAACCTGGTATGATGTTACTGATTATGCTGGTGCTGGAACAGATATTGATATTTTCTACAAACAATTGGAAATAGGTCCTCCTGCTGCTCCTGAACTAGCTTTTATTGTCCCCAACCCAACTGATCTTACTACTGTTTGTCTAGATTGGAAAAATGTATTAGGAGCAAACTTCTACCATGTTTACCGTTCCACCTCTTACATCTGGTCTGTGGAAGGACTCAACCCCATTACCACAATTACATCAAGTGAGTACATCGACACTTTACCTTCTGAAGGCTTCTACTACTATGTTATAGTGGCTGGAAACTATGTAGGGAACAGCTCTCATTCCAATTGTCAATATGTAGAAGTTGTTTTTCCTGACCTTGAAGCTCCTGAATTAGCAACTATCATACCTAACCCTACAGAGCTAAGTAGCGTTTCTTTAGCATGGGATAGTGTTGATGGAGCGACTGAATATTTAATCTACCGCTTTAATTTGTATATCTGGTCAGTTGAAGGTTTAACTCCACTAGATACTATAGTCACAACTTCCTATGTTGACAGTCTTCCATCTGAAGGATTCTACTTCTATGTGATTGTAGCCAGTGATGGGTTAAGAAACAGCACTCATTCCAATTGTGAATATATCGAATATAAACTTCCTACATTGCACGAATTCTTCATCATTACCAGTTTGATAATTGGCATTCCTGTTTTCTTGTTCGTAGCGACTAGAATTCGTAAGAAAAAATCTAAAATGAACTAGTTTTGCTAGTTCTCACTTTTTTTCCTTTACCTCCTTAATGATTTGGTTTTGTCATATAAATATAACAAGCACTTACTTAGAGTGTCATTGATTGCAACCTAATCCTAAGTGAGTATTGGAGATTCTGTTAAAGTGACAGATAGTAGATATTCGTCAATATATTATTTCTCTTGTTATATCTGCTAATGTTTCAACGTTAGTCATCTTCATTGCTTTGGCTAGTGTTTTTTGATACCATTCGTAAAGTACTTTTACTCCTTCTGTACCTCCACCTACAGCTGCTCGAACAGTATCTCTGCCTATTAAAACAGCTTCTGCACCTATTCCAAGCATCTTTAACACATCGTATCCGTTTCTTATCCCACCATCTACAAGAATTCTTGTTTTTCCTTTTGCAGCATCAACAATAGAAGGTAAAACTTCAGCTGTTCCAGGAGTATTGTCTAGTACTCTTCCTCCATGGTTGCTAACAACTATAGCAGCTGCTCCTGCTTCTGCTGCAGCTACTGCATCTTCTGGATCCATAATACCTTTGATTATAACCGGTAATTTTGTCGATGCAACTAGTTCTTTGATATCTTCAGGAGTTTTTTTGAAAACAGGTTTGTTGTTTGCTGCCATAATTGTACTTCCAGAACCATCAACATCAATACCAACTGCAATCGCTCCCCCATCTTCATACATTTTGAAAACTTTTTTAAGAATTTCTTGATCTCTTGGTTTACTTATTTTAACTCCCCATCCATCTGCAATTTTACATATAGCATCATAACAAGGCATGAAATCCCAATTATATGTGTAAGTGTCTCCTCGCCAACCGATAGTTCCTGCTTCTTTAGCTCCTAAAACGGTTACTTTGCAGAACTCTGCTTCAGTGATTACTGTATCTCCTCCAAAGGAATTTACTCCAGTTAGCGAAGCTCCCATGACCGGCAAAGTAAGTTTGTTTCCAAAGAATTCATATGTTGTATCAGGTGTATAATTTTCTCCTACAACACGCATTTTCAATTTTATTGTTTGCAAAGCATTATAATTATTTTTGAAACTTTGACCGGATCCTACTCCTCCAAATCCAATAGATTTTCCATAAGCATTTCTCTGACAAACTCTTCCATCTGCTCCATCACAGTGTTTATAGACACCACAGTGTCCTTTCATTTTTTGTCTTGCTATATTTCTATGTTCTTCTACGGACATTTATACTACCTCATATATCTGATAATTTGAAATAAACTAACTCTTCTTAAAATTCTTTCCTTTTTTCAAAAAGTTAAACCAAAAGTCCTTCCTACATGCTAAAATTTAAATGAAGTCAATATTAGACTGAAATAATGCAAAGTATCTTTGAATACTTCATTGAGCGTTTTTCTCAACCATTACAGATATTGATAAAAGAATTTATTGAAGAACAAGATGAAGCTAATCCCAATGATAAATTGCAAAAAGGCGTAGTATTGGCTCTTGAGGATGTTATTAAAAACAGAAGTGAATTTGGAGAGAAGGAGATATTTGAATTAGCAAGTATGAGTTGTTATTTGACTCTGAAAATGAAAGCTGATGAAGGATATCTTAATCTCCTGAAAGAAATTAAACATCCTTATATTGAGCTGTTTGTGGTATATTTTGAAGAAAACCCAACAAATTATCTAGAATCATTTGAAAAGATAAAGAAACTTTCAACAGTTCTTATAGAACATGCTGATTTTAATGAAGAAATGAAAGCCAATATGCTTGAAATACAAAGTTGGGTATATGGTCAACAAAGCGATATAATTAAAATTAAAGAAATTTACAAATATATCAAGAATAGGATTCCTAAAACAAATAATCTTGTTGAACAATTTGGTTTACAAGAAACATTCATGAACTGTTCATGGTGGTTTTTACATTCAGGCATTGAAGTAGATTTTGAAGATATGTTTACTTTTATAGATCCTTATGTAAAAAAGTTCAATTTTTACAAAACAATAACAAGCTACCTAAACGTTAAGGGGGGTATCGAAAGTTTCATGGGTGATAATCATGAAGCTATCAAGAGTTTTGAGGAGTTAATTAATGTTCATGAAGAGTATAATGATGATTATCGACTCTCTATCGCTAGTGGTAATCTTGCTGAAGTTCATATGGTGATGGGTAAGTCAAATCTTGCAAAAGATATGATGGAGAAAGCTATCAATCTTTACAAAGAAAGTACTGGAAAATGGCCTTATCTTTATTTAACCGAGCTTGGAAATATGTATTATTTATTAGGTGATGATAGAGCTGAAGAATCATTTTTACATGCTTATGAAATTCAAAGAAAAGAAAAATCTCTTCACAAGGCCTTCATTATGTATGAGCTAGTGCACTATTATCTCAGAATCGAGAACCTTTCAGAAGCTAAAAAATATCTAAAAGAATTAGGATCTCTTTCAAAGGAACTAGAAGCACCTTCAATTAATGCTCGTGTTGATTATCTCCGAGGTTTTCTCGAGATGTTAAATCACAACTTGTCAAACGCAGCTGAATATCTAAACTCTGCTCTAGAACAAGCTAAACTAACAAGAGATATAGAATTAATCCTCTTCTGCAACATTCAACTCTCTGTTGCTTATCTGTGGTATTATAGATTGCTTGAAAACAAAGAATCGCTAAATCTTGCTTTAAGTTATATCGATACAGTAAGACAATTAGCTGTAGAGAATAATCATAATCAGATTTTAACATCCAGTTTACTGATTTGTGCAGTACTTTGTTCAGTTAATGGAGAATATGAAAAGTCACTCGAAGATATTAAAAAAGCTAGACAAGTCGGTAAAGATATAGATTTTGAGACACTGAAGAAAGATTTGGACAAAATAGAAAACAGTATCCAAAATGCTAGAAATACAGGATTATTGGAAGTAGCAGGGCAGAATATAATTGAATATATACTACCCCAATTTAAATCCCTTTTATCTTTGAAGCTTATTCAGACAAAAAGAAAGGAAGTTGAAGTTTTAGGTCTTCTGATCATCTCAGAAAGTGGTATCCCAATTTTTTCAAAACTGAAAGATAAGTTGAAAGCAAATGATCTCCTTTTATCTGGGCTCTTAATGGCAATAAATCAGTTAGCAGAAAGCATAATCGAAGGAGAAGAAATTGGTAGATTAAAGGACGTAAATTATGATGATTTTTGCATAACTTTACAAGCAATAAAAAATGGGATTGTAGCAGTAATTGCTTCAGAAGTAAGCTCTGAAATTCGCATGTGGTCGATGGCGGTAGCGGGAAGAATAAAAGAAATTCCTCGTGTAGTTACAAAATTTGTTTCAGATGTTCCAAATAAAATCGAGGATTTGTTGGAAGAAGTAAATCTATAACAATCTGACAGAATCAATTTATAAAGCGAGAGAGATTTATTTTTTAGTGAATTCAGAAACGAACGGTAACCAACCCATAGCATTTGTTGAAACACCCCAATCTATTTCAGAATTGATGGTAAGCTTAGTTGATTTAAAAGATAAGGAAAAAACCGAAATTTCTGTTCTCGATGCAGGATGTGGTAAAGGTGTATTCCTTAGAGTTTTAGCAAATTCAGGATACAAAAACGTTACTGGAGTAGAATATGATGAAGAGTTGGCAAAAGAATGTCAAAGAGAATTTGGTCACTATAAAATAATCAACAAAGATTTTCTTAATTGGGAACCGAAAACTGGCTATGATTTAATTATAGGTAATCCACCCTATTCTCATTATAATTCCCTACCGTCTAAAATACAAAAAGAAGTAAGAGAAATAGTACAAAGCAAAGAATCTGATATCTATTACGCATTTATAATCAAAGCAATAGACTTTCTCAAAGATGGTGGACAACTCATTTTTATCGTTCCCTATGGCTTTTTTTACAATACTTATGCAAAGAGTGTTAGAGAAAAAATTATCTCTGAGGGATTCTTCGAAACTATAATAGATCTTGATGAAGTAAGACTCTTTAATGGAGAAAATCCAGAGACTGTAATTATAAAATTTACAAAGAAGGCTAAAACAGAAAATAGGACCATGAACGTTCTGAGGATAAATTATA
This sequence comes from Candidatus Heimdallarchaeota archaeon, assembly GCA_018238545.1. Lineage (GTDB taxonomy): Archaea > Asgardarchaeota > Heimdallarchaeia > Heimdallarchaeales > Heimdallarchaeaceae > UBA460. Next base: position 35,846 of record JABCTC010000031.1, on the reverse strand, counting down.
AGAATACATCACCCTCTCAAATTAAGCAATCAGCACAAGATTCAATTCTTAAGAAAAGAAGTAACGATATTTTTACCTATTTTGATAAATCAATGTTTGAGAATTCTGAAGATATATGGACTACTTATCCTGAAATAACCATAGAAAAACATGTCAAATTAAAAGAAATTGCTTGGATAGGCGTTGGGCCAGTCTCTGGATATGATGAAGCTTTCAGATTATCTACTAATGAAGAAGACAATTACAATGACGCAGAAAAGAAATTGGTCATAGACACAATTAAAGCAGTAAACTGTGTTGGTTATTGGACTGAAGGTTGTACAAATTATATCCTTCTGGATAGAACTATAGATTCAGAGAAAAAACTGGTTGAATGCTTGCCTAATATTTCGAAAAAGATAATAAAATTAAAAGATGAGATGAAATCTAGATATCTTCCAGGCAAAATTCATTGGTTTCAATGGCAAGCATTGAGAAATATGAATGAATATAGAGTATTTGCTGATAGGCATAAAATATTTGTCCCAACACTAGATAGAAGTAAAACAAATAGATTCAGCATGAGTGAGGACTTCCTATATGCTTCAGGAGATGTGCTTACAATAGTTCCCTTAAATATAGACCCGCACTTCTTGTTAGGTTATTTGAATAGTAAGTTCTTCCGAGAGTATTATTTTTCAGCTGGAGCGCGAAGAGGTCATAGAACCGCATATACTCAGAGGATTATGTCAAACATCAAAATTCCTGTGTTTCCTGAAAGGATTATTGCTGAGATTTCGCAAATTGTAAAGGAACTGATTAAAACAAAAAATCTAAAATTAAGAATAAAGATAGATGAAATTATCTCGAAGAATTTATCTTAAGTTACTCAATTTTAGTCCCTAACACTTTTAAATTGTTCATTTTTTCACATTATGGGTTAGGATGGAATCTGGGCAATCACAGAATATTAAAGATTGGGCATATTACGATGTAGTTACATTCATCCTATATCAGCAATTTTTCAAAAAACCACATTTTATTATTGATAGAAGAGCAGAGAAAAAAATCAAAGTAAAAGGTAGTAGAGAGGTACTAAATCGACTAATTCTGAAAATTAGAGATATAAGCTATTTATTTGATGAAGGGAAGGAAGAAGAATTCATCAAACAACTTGCTACGAAATTCAATATCAGAGTTAAGGACATCTACGATCAATATACAGAGAAAATTTCAAATCTTGAAGAAATCCAAAAAGAAGATCGTAATTTCATGATGATGATTGCATTGAGTGTGATTGTTTCATACTTCCAAAAAAGATCTACAGAATCTACTCACAAGATGCTTAAGGAGGTAGTAAATACAACTATAGATACAAAATTGTTTACAAAAGCTCTAGAATTGTTATACCAAAAAGCGGATGTAGACTTATATCTTCTGCAGAATCTAACTACTTTGATGAAATATGCAAAATTAACCAAAATTGAGATATCTGACAAACATATCAAAAAGAAGAAAGAGAAAGTCATTAAAAAAATAATACTTGAATCAGAAACAATTTAGTCTAGATTATACTCACTTATTCTCCTTTTCATATTCGTAGATTAACGAAAGGAGCAAGTTCAGAGATTTATTGACAACATTTTTCTTGAATCTTAACCTAGATTTACTTCTTATTAGAACCTTATAGTGTATGCTTCTTTTTGCTGTAGCTAAACCAATAAAAGTGGTTCCTGTGGGAAGAGATGTAGAACTATCTCCAGGTGGAGCGATACCAGTTGTCGCAATACCAAATGTAGTTTCTGTTTTTTTTCGAACTCCTTCTGCCATAAGTTCAGCAGTTTTACTAGAATAGACACCAAATTCTTCTAAGGAGCTTATTGGAATATCTAAATCTTGAAACTTAGATTCGTTTGAATAAGTTATATAACCATTTGAGAAATAAACTGAACTTCCAGCAACATCAGTGATTTTACTAGCTAAATACCCACCAGTACAAGATTCAGCGGTAGCTAGTGTCCAATTATACTTTTTTAAAATTTTTCCTATCTTTTTCTCAACTCTCATTAAGTGAATATGGAATTAATGATTAATAAAATTGTTTCAGTAATAACAAGCTTCTTTGGGATTGAAAAAATAGTGAGATTTTGAAATTGAGTAATATAAGCTCTAGTAAGTTTTCAGTTTCAAATACCTCCCCTATAACTATTTAAATTGCTAAATATAATTCTAATTCTTGAAGATAGGTGATTCAAATATCTAAAGAAGAAATTAAGCAACTTGAAAATTTAATTCTTTACCATAAACGAAAATACTACGATGGAGAGCCTGAAATCTCTGATTCTGAATATGACAGTTTTGAAGATAAATTAAGGAAACTTGACCCCAATAATCCCGTCTTATTCATCGTTGGTACTACTACAGATGGGAGTGTTTCTCATGATCCTCCTATGCTTTCATGTCAAAAAGCCAAAACTGTAGAGAAAATCATTTCTTGGGCAGAAAATCGTTCTCTTATGGTTGGATACAAAATAGATGGTTTATCGCTTAAAATAGTCTACCAAGACACTAAACTTATCCAAGCAGCTACTAGAGGTTCTGGAATTAAAGGAGATGATGTTACTCTCAATATACTCAAAATTCAAGCTATCCCTAAAATAGTTCCTTTTAAGAATCGAGTTGAAATCCGAGGGGAACTTTATATGCGAATCTCTGAATTTAACAGGATTAATGCTTCTTTACCCGATAATGATAAATATAGTAACCCAAGGAACCTTGCAGCTGGAACAGCTAAACAAAAAGATGCACGCATGATGGAAGGAAGAAAGCTAAATTTCATGGCTTTTGAGCTATTAGGTTGGAAAGACGATGCAACCATTGAAGAAAAAGCCTCTATTCTGAAATCTTGGCAATTTGAAACGTCAGATTTCCTTAAAATTAACACACCTAATTTTGAAGAACTATCTACTCACTTCGAAAAAGTCCAAGCTGAAAGAGACAATCTAGACTTTGAGATCGATGGTCTTGTTTTTAAATTTAATTTAGCTTCTGATAGAGAAGTAGTTGGTGCTACAGATCATCATCCTCGCTGGCAAATAGCTTTGAAATTCGAGAGCAAAGGAAAATCTACAAAGCTAAATGCTATTACTTGGCAAGTTGGAAGGACATCTGTCTTAATTCCTGTTGCTGAGTTAGAACCTGTTGAGGTTTCTGGTGCGGTAATAAGCAGAGCAACAATGCACAATGCTGATTTCCTGATTAACCTAGGTGCTAATCCTGGTGATTTTGTTTATGTTGAAAGATCTGGTGAGGTAATTCCAAAAATTATCCGTGTTACTGCGAAAAATACTACAGGTAATGTAAATCTACCTCAACATTGTCCTTCTTGTGGTGCTAAAACAGTGAAATCGGGAGTACATCTTCTCTGTACAGGTGATTCATGTAGGGGAAGAGATATACAAGAGATTAGTTCATGGATTAGAAAGACTGGTATTGACGGAATAGGTGATAAAAGTTTAGAAAAACTCTACGATGAAGGTTTGGTTAAACATTATTCTGACCTCTATGCTCTTACAGAAGACCAATTAGTCAAAGAATTAGGCAAAAACGGTACAAAAATCCTAGCTTCAATCAATAGTACAAGAGAACTACCTTTTCGTTCATTTCTAGCTGGATTAGGAATAGAAAAACTTGGCAAGACCATGGGTAAGAAACTAGCTAATTCTTTTAGCAGTCTTGATGAACTTAAAGAAGCTTCGATGGAGAATTTGATGGCATTAGAAGGAATATCTGATATCACTGCAAGATTTATCCACGATGGTATCAGACAAACTGAAAGGTATGACAACCTGTTCAAGAATGGTTTGATAATTATTTATCCTAAAAAGAAAACTGTTGTGTTAAAATCAAAAGAAGGGCAAATGGATCTATCATCTTATCTGGGCATCACTTCTCAAGATCAAACAAAAATGAAATCAATAAAAATATACATTACAGGATCAGTTGAAGGGTATTCAAAAGAAGAATTAGTCGATTTAATAGAAGAGAAAGGTATAGAATGGGGTTCTGGAGTCTCTAAAAGCTTAGATTATTTGGTATTAGCCAAGAAAGCTGGCAAGAAAAGACAAGAGCAAGCAACAACACTTGGTGTGAAAATGATTTCTTGGGAGGAATTTAAGAAGAAGTATATAGATTAGTGTAAATTTGTTATTTCATAACAATTTCGAATTTATATTACATCTTTTTTTTGTATGCCTCTCAAATTTTCAGTGAAATTGTAATCCCATCTCTCAAGGGTATAATCATGGATATAACTCTTTTATCTGAAAATGCTAATCTATTATACTCTCTTACTCCTTCTGTCTGATAATCTTTTTCTCCTTCATTAGCTACTTTTCCATACCAGAGAGTATTATCAGTGATTAATACTCCTCCTTTCCTTAACTTAAGTATAGACTTCTGAAAGGCTTTAGGATAATCTTCTTTTTCTACATCATTAAAGATGATGTCAAATTCCCCTTCTGATGTGTCTAATACTTCTATTGCATCTCCTAGTTTAAAATCGATTTTCGTTTTAGTTTTAGCTTTCACAAAATAATCCATTGCAAGTTCCTTTTTACTTTCATCAAAGTCTGTACAAGTTATTTCTGTTTGATTATCCATTCCCTCTGAAAACCATAAGGCAGAATAACCAAAACCTGATCCTAATTCAAGAATTCTCTTTGCATTCAAAATATGTGCATAATGGTTGAGGAGTTTCCCAACGAGAGGTTCAATTATTGGAAAATCAATTTCCCTTGCATACACTTCAAGTTCTTTAAAAATGGATGGACGATTTTCAAGAAGATTGTTCATATACTTCTCTATTTCAGGTTTTGTAATTTCCATAATAGGACATCGAAAGGGAAGGATAAAAAACACTAGATATAACAAAAAAATATATTTGTCTCAGAGACAGATTTATATTTAAGAAAAAAAATATGATGCTTGGTAATTTCATGACCTTTGAAGATATACAAATTCCCGGACAAATTGTCCTTGAGACTGGAGAGAAATCTGAAAAAGACATTTTTCTATTCGCTCTTAGTACATGTCAATGGTGCAGAAAAGGAAAACAATGGTTGATTGATCACAATTATAGTTTTAGATACTTAGATGTAGATTTACTTCCGATTGCAGAGAAAAGAGAATTAAAGCGCTCTTTAATGAGATTTTTTGATGCTACAATCCGTTATCCTTTCATTGTGATTGATGGTAAGGATTTTTATGCTGGTTATAACCCCGAAAACTGGGTTCCGTTATTAGAGTAGATGGTTAATATGAAGAAAGAGAAATCAATTGAAGACGTTCATGCTTATGTTAAACGTGTAGCAGAAAAAAGAGGTTGGAAACTTAATCCTAATACTGATGGGACTTTAGACATGCTAGTCGATGGATTGAAGATATATTTCAATAGAGTTGGTTATTTCAACTGTCCTTGTAGAGATTCTTTTGAAGATATGGCGACAGATCGTGATATTATTTGTCCTTGTAACTACGCTCAACCAGATATAGAAGAATTCGGAAGATGTTACTGTGCCCTCTATTTTGATCCAGATTATGACACTTCAATACCTGTTGAAATGATAGCTGAAAGAAGAATAGAACCAGAATGGTAAAGACAGATTATTCTCTACATCTGTTTTTTCAAAACATACCATTTCTATTTTTGTGTAATTTAAATTGCTTATAGACAAAATTAATAAAGCACCTATTTTTGTTAAAATTGGTTAGAGATGGATAATATAGGTTCTTATGAGGTTAAGCCTTTCAAACGACTTATGAATGTAGAAGTCGTGGAAATGTCTCGTTTCAGATATTATATCTATGGTGTGGCTGAGTTAGATGTCACAGAAGCAAGGAAGATTCTAAAGGCATATAAAGAAAAAACAGGTGAAGCAATTTCTTTTTCAGCTTGGATAACTAAATGTGTTGGTCAAGCTATTAGTGATAACAAAATAGTTCATTCTATGAGAAAGAAGAAAAAACTAATTATTTTTGATGAAGTTGATATTCAAATACCAATTGAAAAGATAATTGATGGAAGAACTTATCCCACTTTGTTAGTAGTTCGAAAAGCTAATGAACAAAGTGTTTTAGAAATTCACAATAAAATCAGAGCTATACAACAAGGAGTTTCTAATGAGGTTTCATCAGAAGTTTCAAGAAAGAAGTTTAAACTGCTTTACAGATTCCCCAAATTCATGAGAAAAATGATTTTTTGGAATAGGTTACAAAAAGACCCATTCATGTTGAAGAAGTTAAGTGGGACTTGTCAGATTGTTTCAATTGGGCTGTTTGGTCCAGGAAGAAAAGGATGGGGCGTAAATGTTGGTTTTCTACCTATCCATATTGTCTTAGGTGGTATTTCTGCACAACCACGTTATGAAGGTGACAAACTTGTTAAGAAAGAAATATTGAGTATAATGGTAAAATTAGATCATGTCACCATTGATGGAGGACCAGCAACACGTTTTGCAGTTCAGTTAGCAGATTATATCGAAAGTGCCTATGCACTAGATGAATTCAAGTAAAAATATTCCTTATAGAAAACAAAACACCAATAATATTTGCAAAGGTATATATTCAGTAAAATCCAATCTTACACTTGAGATGGCTTCCTTTCCTGTTTACTTGCTTATTGCCATATTACTAGGCATTGTTGTAGTCTTAACACTTATTTTTCAATTACTCCATAAACTAAAGAGAGGTGGCAAGGCGAAATATCCTAGGTTTAGAAGAACACGTACTATCTCACTTGGGGATTTGTATATTCCACATAAATTTGGAGCTAGAACGTTTGTAAGAAGAAATAGTGAACCTGATCGGTATGAAACATATTTTGATTATGCTGATACTGAAAAATATCGGAAAAAGGGTAAAATATACTCAACTAGAACTGATAGTTACATAAATCCTAAAAACGAATTTCAATCAAAAAACTCTTTGATATCCAAAATGTTAAGGTATCAAGAAATCCTACTTCAAACTGAAAACGAGAAAGAAATAAATAATCTTAATGATGAGTTATTTTCTAAATTTGCTTCAACTCATCCTTGGATAATAGAAAAGATTCAATATAGGCTTGGTCTGATTTTCAATTTTCATCCAAATAATCCTCTAGCAGATGTTAAAGGCTCTCTGATGACCTTTACAAAAGAGAAGAATTTAGTATATTTTGGATACTTGAAGAAACCTTTTTCCATTTCTTTTGATATTCAAAAAGTTGTAGAAGAGAAAAAGAAATTTCAAGCAATCTCTGAGTTTCAGAATATACTTGGAGATGATCACTTTATTCAGTCAAATATCCCAGCTGTTTTTCTAGAAATTATAAACTATCCCGAAGTTGGATTAAGACTGAAAGAAATTATCCCTTTTATCAAAAGATTAACTGTTGACGATGAAATTATTTTTGCTATTCTCAACAAAAATACTCCTATAAATCATATGATAGAACTGATTCTTCTGATGCAATCTAAATCATTGAAAATAGAAAAATACGGCTCCAAGACATCTTTTCTACGATGTTATGAGTGTGGAGACTTGTTTGATTCTACGGAAATGAAATGCGATAAGTGTTCAGCACCTAGACCTACCTGTGTTGTCTGTTTACTAAATATTGATCCAAAGGAAAAAGAAAGTATAATGAGATTACCTTGTTGTGGCGTTTACGCTCATATACATCATATAGAACAATGGCTTGAAAAGAATTCTAAGTGCCCAAATTGTAAGCAAGATTTAAACAGAATATTTCGAAAACTAGCATAGTATTGATTTAACTCTACCAATTTTCCCGCTCTCCAGCTTCACTTTAATTCCATGAGGATGGTTACTTGAGTTGGTGAGAATAGTTTTTACTACGCCTGTGGTCAAATTTCCGGTTCTTTGATTTTGTTTTTCCACAATAGACACCTTTGCACCGATGTGAATATTCTTCCTTTTTCTTGAGGGCATAACTAAATCTTTTCTCACTCTTTTTTAATCTTTAATATTCTTCACAAAAACATTTGAGCAAAACAATAAGGCATTTACAAAAATTACCTTTCCATTTTGCTCAAGAAAATCTTTAAAAAGTTTGATCGCTTCTATTAATTTACTGAAGCTATAGGAAAGATTTATAACTCTCTCTCAATATAGTGATATAATGATATATGCCTTTCTTTCTGTTGAAAATGACATAGTGAAACATAAAGGTTAGCAAAATGGAGAACGTGCAATTTGAAACACCCATTAGAGATTATGCATTTCAATTGAAGAGTTTAGCAAGAGGGCTATTTTTTTCTATTGTCAGTTTCTTCTTGATATCTACAATATTAGCCCTTATTTTACTAATAAATTATCATGAGATGGAAATATTATTTTTTTCAGTACCATTTATCCTCATTTATTGAATTTGGTCTCCTTATAATTACTGGAACGATTTTAGTTTATGTTAATACGTATAGATTTCTAATTAAGATAAAAGAATTCTCAAAATATTTTCTTGATTTGAAGAAGATTCCTGGATGGATTCTGTTCCTCATAGGTGGGGGGGTTATTGTGCTCCCTTTAGGGTGCTTCGCAACTATCTTGTCAGTAACCTCTCTATCTTCTTTGCCTCTATTTGTATCTAGAATATTCTTACTTATTGGTTTGCTTCTAGTTACAGGTGAAATGTTCTGCTTGAGAAGATTCTTTATTTTCTTTAAAAATAAGGGTTATCAGTCAAATAGGCAATTGACAGGAAGCAATATTTTACTTTATACTTCTATTTTTATACCTTTGGTACTCTTAGCTGAGATAATCACTTCATCAATTGTTAGAAATAGATTCTCAGAAACAATTTGTTTTTACTATGATTACTGTCGAGTTGAAATAACTCAACAAGGGGAAGAAATCCTCAAGTGGATGAACATTTCTATTTTAATCATTTTTACTATACTAGTGATTATCTTCTCTATAGGTGTATATTTAATAGGAAAAAACATCCCCCAAATTCATTCAATATTGGATGAAAAAAGCATATCTGAAATAAACACAACTACCTATGATCCTATCGATACAAAATCTAATCTCATCTTCTGTGTTAATTGCGGAGAAAGAATAAAATCTGATGTGAATTTCTGTAATTCATGTGGAGCAAAAATAGTTAGTGAATAATTGTTCATAACCCTCTATTTGCTTTAAGAAATTTACTTATATACTAGTCTGATAAATTGTAAAGGTAGATGTTAGACTTAAAAATCTCCTTAGTAACTTCATCAGGTCTTCTGCTAGCTTCTAAACCGGGATCGGCAGATGATACTCAACAAATTTTAGCTACAGGTTTGATGACCGCCTTGATTTCCTTTTCCAAAGAAGTTCACCATAGAGAATTAAAAGCTATATCCTATCATGACAGAACAATATCTTTTCTCAGAGTATTCGATTTTGTCATAATAGTTGAGACTATAGCTAAAGATGAAGTTATTCCAGATACACAAATTAAACAATTGCTCGAACATCTGCAAAACAGTATTTCTCCTCTTCTAGAAACAGCTGATCCTGATGCAATCACAGAGGGAGAAGCAGATCTGATTCTTGAGAATTCTTTGCAAGAGCTCTCACAATTACAATATAGTATAGCTGAACAACCTTTTTCAGTAGGCGAAAAGACCATTTTCAAATTAAAACATTTATCAAAAGGATGGGAGGTATTTGATAAAAATGGTGATGGTCCCCATGTCCAAAAAATAGCCCTCATGCTTGAAACATTAAAAGCTAATCAAAATGTGCAAAATGGAATTACTGGTATTGTTACTCAGATTCCTGATGAAAATTGTAGTACTTTTACTATAATCGAGATAGATGGTGAGACTTCAAAAGTGGGTATTCTTAAACTACCCAAAGAACTAAATTTAACGCTGTTTCGATTGTTTCCATTGCTGAAGAAAAATGTTGAAAGACTTTATGCTGACGATGAAAGGAATTTTGATTATATTCTTAATTCTCTTATGGATACAGAAGACCCAGGTTCAAGAATTTCTAAGTTTAATCTTGAAAATCTTTCACCCTCTTTTCTTGATAAAACCTTGGGAAAGAATATTGACAAAGTAATTTATGGTACAATTGTAGGTGACGGAATATTAGTTGTTGGAGACAAACCAACTGTTAGACTGATAATTGATGCTCTTTCAATCATGAATCAACATCTCTACACTTCTGTTAATATATGGATAACCCCAATTGATCTGACTTCAGAGGAAAAATTCGTGCTAGGTTCACGAATATGTGGAATGAGTTCTCATATTTTTAAAACAATAAAAGAAAACAAAAAACTCTTAGAAAATATGATTATTATCAACTTAGATGAAGGAAAAGTTGAAGCTACAAAATCGAGCATTCACTTCAAAAAGTTATTTGATACAATTAAAAAGTTGAAAATACATGATATGACTACAAAAATGTCCCAGGAGTTAAACAAACTCGCATTAGCTGCTCTAACCATTACTTCTTTTGGTCTAGTAGATAAGAATGAAGGAAAAGAGAAACTTAAAGAGTATATATCAAATTCTGGATATCCTGCTAGTTTCATAAAGAAAGCGCTTGAATTAGCAACTAAAATGAACCCACTTATAGATTACTTACAATAAATAGCCTTTTTGACTCCAATAAGTTTTTTAATCTATTTAATTTTAACATCTTTTATTAATTGAATAAGTGATTAAAGATGATAGCAACACCAAAAGAGATACAAGAAGAAAATAAACCCAAAATGAAAAGAATAGCTTCTTTAGATTTTCAAAGAGGTCTAGCGATATGGATGATGGTCTTTTTGCATGTTTTCAATCACATATGGGACTTTTCAGAAGTAGGACTTGATGATCTTTTTTCATCCCTAAGCTTTGGACTATCCCTACTCATGGTTATAATGGCTTTTTTTGGTGGATTTGCTGGATACTTTATCTTAATCTCTTCTGTTGTAAACAGTCTTGCAACAACAAAAAGTGCTTTGAAAGGTACCCAGCCTGGGAAATTATTGTTCAAAAGACTTCTAACTGGTGTAGGTATTTTGCTAGCTGGAAGAATAACTGAAACTTTTGGATATTACGGTTATTTCGGAAGAGTAATTCGCTCAGGAGATTCAATCCTTCAAGCTTCAACTTGGACAGATCCTTTCGCAGTTACTTTTCTGTGGCGAAGAATTTTCATGATGGAAGCTCTCCAGATAATAGGTTGGAGTCAAATTATAACAGGAATAATAGCTTTCTTACTTGTTAGGAAAGGAGGAGCAAAGAAGTTTGTTCGTAACATCATAATTTATGCTAGTTTAGCTGTTGCTATTTTAGTAGCTACACCATTTATGTGGAATTGGATAGACAATCTAAATTGGCCTAATCTTCCTTCTGTGGAATTACTTACAAATTGGAATTTATCAGATGCAGTTTATCATAACACGTGGCCTAGCGAAGCTCTACAATCAGAAAATGTTTCGTTTCTAACGTATATTTGTGTTATTCTAACAGGAGATTTATACCCTATTTTTCCATTCCTAGCAACTTCTTTTATAGGTTCTGCATGGGGACTATTTCTTGCCAAACCCAAACCTTCGAAAAGATTACCTCTTTATGGAGGATTAATTACTTTAGGTATTTTTGTAATAGGGGCAGTGCTAAATATCATCCTCGGTTTTGATTTAAACTTACAACGCCCACCAATGCAATACTTCTTCCTTCTATTAGGAGCACAATTTGGTATAATGATACTTCTACTATGGTTAGTAGAATATAGAGGAAAAGCACAGAAATTTGGTAATAATATTATTGTGAAATATTTCAGGTTATGGGGGACAATAGCTCTATCAGTATTTAGTTTACAAATATGGTCACTTGTACCAAGAGCAATTTTAAACCCTCTTTTTGATATAAATCTTATGAATGAGAAGTTTGAATTGCTCACAGGAGGTTGGTGGGTACTGATGTTCGCAGTTTTAACCATTCTTTGCTATGATCTGCTATTTTGGTTATGGGCTCAAGTAAATTTCATTTTCAGTTTCGAGTGGTTTATCATTAAATTGGGGAGTATACCCACGAAAAGCGTCTCAAAAAGATTGAATGTAAAAGAGATATTGCATGAAGTAGAATGGATGGATTATGAAGAAATGTCACAATGACCCATCTAGCATTAAATGACTAGTAGTAAAGAAATTTACTTATAGAGCATTTAGTAATTAGACTAAATGGATAATATTAAGCTCTCTTTGGTATTGAGTTCAGGAATTCTGCTAGCTTCCAAGCCAGAATCAGCTGATGATACACAACAAATTCTGGCATCAGGTCTTATTTCAGCTATAATCACCTATGCTAAAGAAGTACATCACGAAGAGTTGCAATCAATTTCTTATCATGATAGAACAATCTCATTTGTACAGTTTCAAGAATTTATTTTTATTGTTGAGACTTTAGATGAAGAATTTACATTTACAGAAAGACAATCAAAACAGCTACTAGAACAAATCAAATTGAGTGCATTTTCCCTACTTGATGGAAGAGATCCTGAACTAATTTCAGAAGGAGAAGCACAGCTGATACTAGAACACTGTTTTCATGATATCAGCAGTTTGAATATTATCTTAACACGTCACCCTTTAAAAAACCTTATCCCAGAGATATTCACTATTCAACACAAAGTTAAAGGTGTTGAAATTCTCGGAAATAAAACAGATAGTGTTTATCATAAATCTATAGCTCAAATCATAGATAACAATATACTCAAAGTTAACCAAGAAATAAAAGTTCATAGTTTCTTAAAACTTATTCCTGAACATAAAAAAACATTTTATGTTATTTTTAGTACAGACAGTTTCACAACGAAGGTTGGTTATTTCATCATTCCTCAAGAATTAGATTATACGTTTTTTAGAATTTATCCCGTGTTAGAACGATTGATTAAGAGCTATACTGGAAGTAGACAGAATTTTGATTTCATAGATTTGCTTGTAGAATTGCAAGAGTTTGAAGATTCTGGCAATAAATTTTCTATGATTGATATAGAAGAAATCTCTCTCGCAACACTTTCCAACGTTACTAAAAATAACCTGGATATTGTTTTATTTGCAGCTCTTTCTGGTAATCCTATTCACGTTGTAGGAGACAAATCTGTCGCAAAACTTATTGTTGACACACTTTCCATTTTCACTCAACATTTGAGTTTCAATGTAGTCGATTGGATCACAGAAGAAGATTTATCCAAAGTAGATTTTAATATATTAATAAGAGGAATTGTTGGAATGTCTTCGAATACTCATCAATCAATTTTACCACTTATTCATAACAAGGAAACAATAACTGTGATTGATCTAGAAGAAGACAAAATAACTGGTCCAAGCACCAGTTCATATTTTATTCAGTTTATTGAAAAAATCAGAAATGAAGAACCTACAAAAGCTTCAGTGATAATTTTTCAAGAATTGAAAAAGCTTGTATCTTTAGCTTATATTATCACATCTACAGTTATGAAAGTAAGAGAAGATTCTCAAACTCTATTGAAAGAATTGAGTACTCAATTTCCTTATCCCTCTAGTTTCATTGAGAAATCTCTGAATCTTGCAAAACAAAGAAACAATCTTCTGGAATAGTTTCTTTAATTTAATTAAGTTCATAGTTATTGCATTCTTTTTAAGGAGGTCTGAAGACTTAAATTCTACTTGTGATTAGGTACATTTAGTTAAACTAATAAGTAATGAAATAGGATAAAGTTTCGGCAAGCCAAAATTAAATGTGTCCTTACAATAGGTTTCAAATTGGTTTTACTGTTAGAAGTGACATTTAGAAAGAATAATTGGTGAAATAATGATCGATATAAGGAATCTTCATGTTTCAGTTGAAGGAAAAGAGATTTTGCATGATGTAAATATCAAATTACTAGATGGAGAAGTTCATGCACTTTTTGGTCCAAATGGCAGTGGTAAGACTACATTAATTATGACAATTATCGGTTATCCTCAATTTAAGGTAACCAAAGGTGAGATAATATTTGAAGGAAAAAATTTGCTTGATTTAGAAATTGATGAAAGAGCTAGGTTAGGCATTGGTGTAGCTCAACAGAGACCACCTACAATTAAAGGTGTAAAATTAAGAAATATAATTGATTTCTACTTAAAAAATAATCCTGAAAAGGTAGACTATATTTCTAAACAAATAGAAAAATTCGAAATGCAAGATTTCATCGATAGAGAAATTAACGCTGATTTGTCAGGTGGAGAGATAAAAAGATCAGAAATCTTTCAAATGGTTGTATCATCACCTAAGTTTTTTATACTTGATGAACCAGATTCAGGAATCGACCCGGAGTTTTTAGGGAAAATTGGTGGGATGCTTACTGAAATTTTACATTCAGAAAAGAATAAAAATCAAATAATTACTAGATCTTCAGGATTAATTATTACTCACACAGGAGACATATTGAATTATTTTAATGCGGATTTAGCACACTTAATGATGAATGGCACTATTGGTTGCACAGGAAATCCACAAGAGATGCTGGAACAAATACAACAACATGGTTATGAATATTGTATAAACTGCAATAGAAGGAAAAAAAGGGAGTTGTGATTAGATGCATAATAATAAACATAAAAAGGGATTACAAGCAAACGAAGAGCAATTTGACATTGTAGATATAGAGGAAGAGGATATTCTTAGACTAAAAGAAAATCTTCCACCTGAGATTCGTTCATTAGATGAGATGAAAGCAAAAGATGTCAAAACCTTGGCAGAGGTAGGAATGTTGATGGATGAAAGTAATCGTTCGGGAACTTATTTATGTTATGGACAATGTGGTTTTGTTTCTACACAATTCGTTGAAGGACTTGAGTGTATCCCAATTGCGGAAGCATTAGAAAAATATCTTTGGCTGAAAGAAAAATATTGGTTCAAAGCAATAAGAAGAAATGAAGATAAAATTGTTGAAGTCATTTCTAACTCAATTCCAAGAGGCTTTTTCATAAGAGTAAAAAAGGGTTATAAAATAAAAAAACCCTTCCAAGCTGCATTATATATGACAAGGAGTACTAGGGTACAAGGTCTTCATAACATCGTAATACTAGAGGAAGACTCAGAATTGACACTTCTTACTGGATGTACAAGAGCACATGATGCCAAAAAGGGTCTGCACCTAGCTATTTCAGAGATATATATTGGAAAAAATGCTAAGCTTGTTAATACAATGATTCATAATTGGGGACCAAGCTTTGATATTGAGCCTAGAACTTGTACCATCGTTGAAGAGGGGGGGATATTTACAAATACGTATTGTTCAACCAACCCTCCAAGAACAGTTCAGATCTATCCATTCACACATTTAAAAGGAGATAATTCTTCAGCAAAGTATGCTTCTATAATTTTGGGATTACCTAATACTTATTGTGATATTGGAGGAACAATTTTAATAGAAGGTGCTAACAGTGGAGCAGAGATATGTGCTAGAGCTGTTTGCAAAGGAGGGACTATTGTTCAAACAGGTTTACTCATAGGTAAAGGGGAAAATTGTCGTGCTCATATTGATTGTGCAGGACTTATGATGAATAACGAAGGTATGATAGAGGCAACACCAGCGTTACGAGCGCTTAATCCTAATGCTAGAATGAGTCATGAGGCTTCAATTGGACGAATTGCTCCAGGAGAGTTGGCTTATTTGATGTCTAAGGGTTTCACAGAAGAAAAAGCATTATCAACAATAATTAGAGGGTTCATAGATCCAGGAATTGAAGGCATATCCCCAGAATTAGATGCTGCTTTAACAGAAGTAGCAGAGATTTCAGGGCATGGTGAAGAATGGGATGTGATTCCGATTAGAAATAGATGAAAATAACAAAGCTAAGGAGAATAAAAGAGAGGTTGTGATAAGAAATGAATGTAACGATAAAAGATTATGTAATGTATATGTTGTTGAGAATGAGAGATATTGTTGGTTATCCCTTTAAACCTAAAAAAGAATTGAAAAAACTTAAAATCAGAAAAGATGACACTATACTTGATTTTGGATGTGGAGTAGGGTCTTTTACGATTCCATTAGCACAGATCATAACAAAGGGGACAATCTATGCTTTAGATAAACAGCGATATGCTACAGAAACTGTTGAAAGAAGAGCAATAAGGAAAGGAATTCAAAATATTAAAACAATAATATCTGAAGGAGATACAAGTCTAGAAAATGAAACTGTTGATGTTGCTATGCTTTTTGGAGTGTTACCAGAAATTAAAGACAAAGAGAGAGTTCTTAATGAAATGTATAGGATTTTAAAACCCGAAGGTTTTCTATCTACTCGATTTTGTTTCCACATCTCAAAAGAAGAAATAATTGAATTAATGGAAAAAACGGGTTTATTCACATTTATGGAACAGAAAGGAAAAATCCTCAATTATAGGAAGAAAGAGATCATAAAAGAAATAGACTTATCTGTTGAATAAAGTGAATAAATAACATAATCAAGCTTTTTCTTTTAATTCATTTCAATAATACTAAGATTGAAGTAAAGTATCAATCTCTTCTATTCTGTAGCATTTGCCATTTCTAAGTTGGTAAACACAATCAACATGAGCAAGACTTGAGAGTCTATGGGTAACAAGAATGACAGTTTTATTCTTACATACCTCATTCAAAGTTTTTTGAATGGCATTCTCGTTTAGAGTATCTAAGTTAGAAACAGGTTCATCCAAAATTAGTATAGGAGTGTTTTTCATTAATGCTCTAGCAATAAGTATTCTCTGTTTTTCTCCACTAGATAATCTATCTCCAATCTCTCCTATCTGTGTTTCATATCTTTTAGGCAATGTTTCAATGAAATCATGAATGTAAACCATCTTTGCATATTTTATGATTTCGTCCATACTTCCGCTAGGATTACCCAATTGTATATTTTCTTTAATTGTAGTATTGAATAAAAATGAGTCATAAGAGACAACAGCTATCATTTGATAGAGTGTTTTTTGGCAGATATTATTGATATTTCGCTTACCAATAATGATTTCACCTGAATCTAAATTCCAAAAACGAAGTAATAACCGCAAAGAAGTGCTTTTGCCACACCCGCTTTCACCTACAAGAGCAATAGTAGTTCCTTGTTGCACACTCATACTAAAACCATCTAAAACATTCGATTCATTTGGGGAATACCTAAAACACACATTATTAAACTCAATATCATAATCTGAAGGTATTTTTGAAGAGCATTCTGGAATGTCTTTAACAACAGGTTCTTCGTCAATAATTCTGAATAATCTTTCTGCTGCAGCAAATGTTAAAGTTAAGTAATGAGAAACTGAACTTACTGACAATAAAGGACCAAATGAACTGATAGCTATAGCAACAACTATTATTAGTCCCTGAATACTTAATATTCCAGCTTGAAATCCTATTACTGAAACAACAACTATTACGATATCTGCAGTTAGAACAATTGCGTTTATAATCCCTTTTAGAAAACCTTCAGCTGTAGAATATTTTCCCTTTGCCTTGTTCAATACTAATCCTTTGTTAGCAATTTCTTCCTTTCTTTTCTTACCATAGTTAAAAAGAAGGACAGTTTTCAATCCTTGTAATGAATCAGTTAAATGAGCGTTATTTTCTCCAAGGATAGCTTGAATTGTTTGCCCCCTACTTCTAACAATGCGTTCCCAAATAAGAGGTACAACCATTCCTAAAACAAACTGGAAAGGCAATATTACTAGAGCAATAATACCCCACCATGATGATAGAAAAATAGTTACTGTCAAAGATACTATAGCTGCAATTACAACTGGTGAGATTGTATGAGCAAAAAAAACTTCAATTAGTTCTATATCTCCCGAAATAGTTGAAATTATGTCACCACTACGTTTGTTTATTAGCTTTGCTGGAGCTAATGGCTCTAATTTCTTGTAAAATTTTGTACGTAAATTTGCTAATAAACGGAAAGCTACATTATGATTTTCTGCTTGCTCTAAATATGAACTAAAGGATTTAATTAGTGCAAATATAAAAAGTAAAACTATTTCCCAAACTGCAGGAGAAGTATTCAAAACAAATATTTTAGAAATTAACCAAGCTCCCCAACCGATAAGAGCAATGTTAGATAAATTGTTCAAAATACCAAAGATAGTTGCAATGGTCATTGGAACAAAGAGTGGTTTAGCCATTCTAAGCAATCTTATAATAATCTGAAATCTGGACATGTCTTTTTTACATAAAACAGGAACTGAAGATTTTTGATACATCATTCTGTGCATCCCCTATCTTTGCTTCCTCTTCTGTCTCTTGGTTTTCTTGCTGATCCTGCTCCACTAACCCTTGCATAAATCTTTATCATATCTTCTTTAACATCTGCAGATTCATGTTCTAGTTGATGATGAACAAGACTAACATAAACACTGTTTTTTTCCATTAGTTCTTCATGAGTTCCCTCTTCTGAAATAATTCCATTATTAAGAACAATTATTTTATCAGAATCTCTTATTGTACTTAATCGATGTGCTATAACGATTGTTGTTTTATTTTTAGAGATTTCCTTTATGGTTTCAATGATTTTAGCTTCATTCTCTCTATCAACATCTGCAGTTGGTTCATCAAGAATTAGAATGGGAGTATCCTTCAACAATGCTCTCGCTATACCAAATCTTTGAATTTGACCTGCAGATATGTTTTTAGCATGTTCAACAATTGAGGAATCTAATCCATTGGGAAGTGATTTAATGAAGCAATCAATACCTGCTTTCTTACAAACTAAATATAATTCTTCCTCTGTTGATTCAGGTCTAGCTATAAGTAAGTTTTCTCTAATGGTTCCATGAAACAAGTATGTTCTTTGGGAAACCATTGCAATATATTTCCTTATATTGTTTCTACTTATATTTTCTATATCGTGTTTATCTATGTATATCTGTCCTGAAGCGGGTTCATACAGTTTTACTATTAAATTGGCAATCGTAGATTTTCCCGAGCCACTAATACCAACTATTGCTGTTATTTGATCAGTTTTCGCAATAAAATTTACACCTTTCAAAACTTGAGGAGTATCAGTTGTGTATGTAAAGTTAACATTACAGAATTCTATATCAAAATTTTCTTTTGAAGATAACATGATGAAAGGTTTGCTTTTTTCCAACTTGGTCTTTTGATCGAGAATTTCAAAGATTGATTTAGAAGCTGATATCCCATTCATTGCAGCATGGAAAGCAGAACCTAAACCACGTAAAGGTCTGAACATTTCATAAGATAGAAACAAGACAACAATCGCTCCTGCGAGTGTAATTAAATGAGAGGAAAGATAGATTATGGCTAATGTGATTCCTAAAGCAGTTCCCATTAAAGCTATTATATCCATTGTCAATATAGAAACAAGATTAGTGTACAGAAGCTTCATAGTTCTATTACGGAATTCCCAGCTTCTTGTCCTAATTGTGTTTGTCCTTTGTTCAACTAAATTAAATAGTTTCAAAGTTGTAATCCCTTGTATGGAATCTAAGTACAAACTATTCAAATCCTCATATGTGCTCCAATGCATCCTTGAAACATGTCTAATCCAAGCTTGAACAGCACCAACACATAGGGGAATAAGTGGTACTCCTAGAACTAAAGCAAGAGCTATTGTTGGTTGATATATGCGCAAATAAAAGTATAATCCAAATGGAATTAGGATACTTAAAAATATTTGAGGAAGAAAAAACCCAAAGAAGACCTCTAGAGCTTCAACTCCTTCGATAGAAGTTGTAACGAGTCCACCAGTTTTTTTAATATCTTTATAACTCATTTCAAGATCTAATAATTTAGAATAAATCTTTTCACGAACATTGATCTTAATTTTCGCTGAAATTTTGAATGTTATTTTATTAGAAAAAAGTGAAAAAACAAGTCTTAATACTAAAGCAGAAATCATCATACTAATGTTTAAAATAAACCAAGAGTCTTTTATTGAATTATTTGTAACAACCATAAATATAGTGTGTGCTACTCTATCGATTACAACAACACTAGTACTAACTATTAAGATATCACAAAGGTTTTTAATTAGTACCAAACTGGTTTGAACCTTATCTAAAGAAAAAAAAATGTTCCTTCCCATAATTAATCTCCTTTCATCAGAGTTTTCATGGCTTGTGGGTCAGGTTTTTCGAATATTTTTATGTGATATTTGTATATAATAATCACGCAAACAACAATTAAACCTAGGAATTCAATGATTCCTGCAATTATGAATGCTATTACATAATTTTCTGTATTAACAAGTGCTCCACCTATTAAGGGTCCAATTATAATTCCTAAATTTCCTGCGAAATTGAAAAAACCCATCCCCATCGCTCGATCTTCCTTTCTAATACAATCCCCCACTAAAGCCATGTTTGGTGGAGAAGTGATACCAGAAAAAATACCTAAAACAAATAGAATAGCGACTAAGCTTATAAAACCAAATGAACCAGCAAAACCTACAAAACACATGATGATTCCATAGAAAAAGCTTCCAATGACGAGAGGTTTGAAACGACCTATTTTATCACTGAGTTTGCCAATAGGATATTGAAGAAGAATGAAGGGAATAGCAAAAATACCTAAAGCCATCCCTCTTTTACTTGGATCTAAACCTAAAACATCAAGAATTAATAAAGGTAGAGCGAATAAAATAAATCCCATGTGCAATCTGTCAATAAAATTGAAGATACTTGGGATGATAAGTTTGGGATTGTTTTTGACAATTGAAAGGTTTTGAATAATTGAAGGATTTTTATTAAGGTTTTGTGGCTCTCTTAGAATAACTAAGGCAACAATGAGAACTAAAACATTCAAAATAACAGCTATATAATAGGGAATGAAAATACCTTTTACAGCAAGGAAACCACCAAGCATAGGACCAAGACCCATGGCAAGTGAAAGGAAAACTCCATAAATCCCCATGTTTCTACCACGGGATTGAGGGGAGGATAAGTCTAATATCAATGTCATTAAGGTCTGCCAGGACAGAACAATGAATGAACCTTGAAAAAAGCGAAAGGTCAACAAAACAGGATAGTTTGGAGCAATTGTTAACAACCAAGAAAATAGAGAGGCTCCTATACTGCCTACTATAATAAATAATTTACGTTTACCATAACGATCAGACAATATCCCAGTAATTATTCCAACAGTTAAATAAGAAATATAGATAATTGTGTCATAGAAGGATATCTGGAAATTAGAAATAGAAGGATAAATAAGTTGAATAAACTCTTTCTCGTTTGTATGTAAGATACCAACTGAGGTAATTGCAAACATGGCCAGTAATCCAAGTAACAAAACCTGAACAGTATTGTTTTGATTTTTATTGTCGTCTATGTCCTTAATACTTTCATAATCCATTGGAATTATCCACCAATAATTTATTTTTTTTATCAGAAAAAAGATATGTTGAAACATTTGTATCATAAACCGAATACAGTTCTTCATATATTTCACCAGCGGGTGTTGGATACCACATTGGTTGAAATTTTAAGAAAACAGCAATTGGGAGACTAATAATAATAATAACTATTTTTAGTAGTATATTGACAGCTTTCATTTTTTAAACTCCTTTAATGGATAAACTGCAGATCTAACCCCCTCATTTCTGTGGAATGAGCTTGTTTCTAATGTCCACTTTTTTAAGAAGCCTTCAAATTTCTGAATGTTGAATGTTATTGCATTTTGTGGGCAAACCTCAGCACACAACCCACAATGAATGCATGATAAACCGCCTTTCTTCAACTTTGGACTATCCTTGCTCATTTCAATACATTGAACTGGACAATGATTAATACAACTATTGCATTTTTGACATTTGCTAGAATCAAATTTAATCTTCGGATAAACAAATTTGTGTATAAAACGCTCATTATAAATTATTTTAGAGAAAATTCTATTCTTAAGTGGAAGATATGCAAATGATTTTGATACATCTCTTATTTCACCATGGTAAGTATTTCTTAGATGTGCAATTCTTTCACAAAAATCATCAATTATCGGCAATACTTCGTTATTTGGTTTTCCTTCATTAATTTTTATACTTAACAATCCATTAAAAGAATGAGCAGAATCTATTTTCATACCTGCAACCAAAACACGTTTCCTTTTTCTAAGATGTTTTGCAGCATCTTGAAGAGCAATGCCTGAAGACACACCTCCATAAGTTACAAAAACAGATGCGATTTCACTCCACCTGTTAGAGGTTTTTGGTAGATTCTTGATTATATCTAATATATTATAATGCATGCGATCAGCATATACTGGACCACCTATACAAAGTAAATCATGTTTTTCTATGTTTTGTTCTAAAATTTTTTTAAAATTACGAGTGGGAAATAATTCTAAATTTCCTGTTAAATCAATAAATTGAACTTTTACTTCCTTTTCTATTAACTTCTGTTCTATCGTTCTAGATACTTTGTATGTATTCCCAGTTGGGGAAAAAGATAAAAGAGCAACATTCATTTTTAATTACCTCCAGTATTTGTAGAAAAACTGTTATTCTTTCGTTTGTACAATTTCTCTATTACACATTATATTTTTAGTAGTTCCTTTAATTGTGGGTGTCTATAGTCAGATGAACTTCTTATTCTGTTCAAATAAGCAACCTTTATTGTTTTGCAGCTAAATGCTCTATAGCTCTTTTTCCCTTTGAAGTTAAGATTAAGATTTGATAATCATTCTCAATAAAAGAGCAATTATTAGAGAATGAGCAAAAGTTACAAGAAAATGATGATAAGCCTTTACTTGATGAACGATTATCTAAAACTGATTTTTGCTTATCAACATGTTGTTTTTGAAGGTATCCAACAGTTATACAATGATCGAGTTTAGAATGTAACAAATCAATATCTATGTTTAGTTTTTCTGCAGACTGTTGAACTGTTGTAACCCCTTCATTAATCGCACTTAACACTTCTAATAACAATATTGACTCACCATTCCTTTATCATTATATCTAACTTTGTAGGGCTATTGTCTTTTTCTTTCTAGTAAATATAACTTCTCTATATTTCATAATAAAGAATATAGGAATTGGAGATAGAAAGATAATCCATCTCAAACTAGCTAGGATTGTCCAATCTTCATAATCTTCTAGTCCCAAAGCATATGCATTAAAAATGTCTGTTAATAGAATCAAAATGAACAAGAGTATGAATCCTAATGCAATTATAGTGCCCACAGAAAGGTATCCATTAGCATTTTGACCTTTTCTAGTTACAAAATAACCTACTAACCATATCAAACCAATAAGAAGGACTGTTAATCCTGGAAAAATTCCAGGGGGAAAGGGTATTGCATTTACCCAATGTTCTTCTAGTTCTTTTGAATCAGCATATATCTTAAAAACTCCTAGTATGACTTCAGCTAGAGCTGCAACTAAGAAAATAAGACTACCTATAAGTAAAGATGTTTTCATATTGTCTGAAGTATTCTTTGACTTTTCCATTTTTATCACCTATAATCCAAATCCCATTAGAGATCCTATTTGAAAAACTGCGAAAGCAAACAACCAAGCGACAACAGTACTATATACTATTGAGAAGATTGTCCACTTCCAACTACCTGTTTCTTTTCTCATTACACCAATAACTGCTGCACAAGGAACATACAATAGAGTAAAAACCATTAAACTCAAAGAGTTTAAAGCATAGAAACCACCATCAGCTAAAATAGCAGATTTAATACCTTCTTCACTTTCACCACCACCAACAATGGTTCCCAATGAGCCAATAACTAGTTCTTTCGCTATAAAACCAACAATTAAAGCAACAACTATCCTCCAGTCAAATCCAAGTGGTTTAAAGATGGGTTCAAAGAATGTACCAACAGCTGCTAGCCATGTATCTGGACCACCATACTCTACTCCACCAAAAGGCATTGCTGCTAAAAACCACACAAAGATGACACCTATCAGAATTATTGTTCCTGCTTTCTTCAGGTACATTTTTCCTTTATCCCACATTGCAATTATCGCAGATTTTAGTTTTGGTGAGTGGTATGTAGGTAATTCCATAATGAATGGAGCAGCTTTGCCTTTGAAGAATGTCTTTCTTAGAAGAATTGCAGTAAGGATTGCAACCACAATTCCCAGAACATATAGGGCAAAAATCACCGTTCCTGCTGATGCTCCAAAAAATAATCCTGCAAATAAGATAAATACTGGCATTCTTGCACCGCAAGATATGAATGGATTGATCAATATTGTAATCATCCTATCTTTTTTATCCTTTAAAGACCTTGTACTCATGATTGCTGGTACATTGCAACCAAAACCTAATAACATCGGAATGAATGAATGACCATGTAAGCCAAATTTCACCATCAATTTATCCATAACAAATGCTGCACGAGCCAAATATCCTGAGTCTTCTAGAATTGATAATATGAAGAACATTGTAAAAATAGGAGGTACAAAAATCAACACCGAACCTACACCTCCAACAATACCATCACCTAGTAAAGAACCTAACCATTCAATTTGGATGTTATTTACCAGAAGTCCCGCTAACCAGCCAAAAAGCATATCTATCAGTTCCATAAATGGAACTGAAATAGCAAAAACAAATTGAAATGAACCCCACATAACCATAAGAAAGATCGGTATTCCAAGCCATTTGTGTGTAACAACTTTGTCTATTAAATCTGAACGGGTTAACTTAGTTTCACCTTTCTTCCAAACCTTTGAGGTAACTTTAGAAATATACTCGTACTTTGAATCAATTATTTCAGCCTCATAATCTTCTTTGCCAAAAGAAGTTAACTCTCCAATAACAGTATCTTTAACCTTCCAACGCTCCAGAAGTGTAAGAATCTCTGTGTTATTTTGGAGAATTTGTATAGCTAACCATCTCAAGTTGAAATTGGTAGGAATTGAAGGTATTGTTACAAGCATATTTTGAATTTTTGCAAGTGTCTCTTCAATTTCCTTCGAATATATAATTTCCATGGATTTTTGATCCTCTCTATAAACAGATTCAATTGCATTTTCAAGATTATCAATACCTATTTTTTTGTTAGCAATCATTGGGACAATTGGAACACCTATTTCTTTTGAGAGTTTTTGAACATTAATTGTGGAACCATTTTTTTCTAATAAGTCCATCATGTTTAAAGCTATAATTACTCTAACACCTAACTCTTTTAGCATTGCAGTTAAATAGAGATTACGTTCTAAATTCGATGCATCCACTATTTGTACAACAATTTCTGGAGTATTATACACAATGAAATCTCTTGCAATTTGTTCATCTAAGGACGAAGCAGACAAAGAATAAGTACCAGGTAAATCCGTAATAGCGAGTTCAAAATTGTGTAAACTTCTTTTACCCTCCTTTTTCTCAACAGTAACTCCGGGCCAATTTCCAATTTTCTGCTTTAAACCTGTTAAAGCATTAAAGAGAGTACTTTTTCCAGTATTAGGATTACCTGCTAGTGCAATATTAATAGAAATTTTGCTGCTCTTAGAAATATCTTTTGCATTTTTAGTTTTAATAGTCATTTAGTCACCTTTTAGTTTACAGATTCTGTAAGTATTTTGAATGAAATCCCTCTTCCTAAAGCAAAACGAGTCTGTCCAATAGCAATGATAACAGGACCAAAAGAATTTTTGATGATAGTTATATCTATTCCCTCACGAAGACCCATCTCAATAATACGATTACGAATACGCGAACCACCGATAATAGAAACGATTCTTACTTTCTTACCTTCAGATACAAATCCGAGGGGAACAAGAATTTCATTGTTCATAGTTTTCATAACCTCCCTGGTTAACATTCAACAATCACTTTGTTTGCTTCTTCTTTCCGAAGAGTCAAATTGTAATTTCTAAATTTGTACTCAATTGGATCACCAAGAGGTGCCTTTCCAATTACTGTAACCACTGTATTTTTTGTTAAGCCCATTTCCATGAGTCTGCGTCTTAAATCTCCTGATATGCTTATTTTTACCACCGTAGCTACATCTCCAACTTCTAGTTGATCTAACGTTATTTCTTTCTTCGTCATTTAATCACTCCAACCAATGTCATAATTCGGTTATCCGAAACATTATTTCGGTTGTCCGAAATCCTGCCTATATTTAAAATTTTGTCTTGTTTTGGGTTATAAACCAAAAAGAATATAAAATGCGCCAGAATTTATTAACTACGAAACACAAAGCTAACAAGCAAATTAATAAACGAGCAATCAACATTTATATGTTTAACTCTGGTGAATTCATATGACGACTGTTAGAATAGAGGAGTACATCGAAACGATTTATATTATTTGTTTAGAAAAAGAAATAGCGAAAGTTAGTGATATAAAGAATGAATTGGGATTAAACAGTCTTGCTACTGTTACTGAGATGGTTCAAAAATTGGATGATGAAAAACTAGTCAAGTATGAGAAATATAAGGGAGTTACTTTGACTAAAAAGGGATTTAAATTAGGCAAACAACTTATAGAAACACACAAAGATATTGAAGATTTTTTTAACATTATAAATATTACTAGTTCAATTGCTTCAAGCGATGCTTGTTTAGTTGAACATATAATCTCTCAGGAAACAGCACAAGCGATAAAAAAGTTTGTGGAATTTGCTCAGAAAGAGGAGAATAAAGACATTATTGAAAGGTTAGAAACTTACTATTCAAAATCAAGGAAAAACAAAAAGGAAAAAAAAATAAAATAAAAATCTTATTCCTTTGAATTTATCAAAACAAAGGAACAACTTTCTTAATTTAATATTTTGATTAACATTTAATTTAAAGTTATATTATATTTGAAAACATAGATTAATAAAAGTCAATGTTCTGTAATTCTTGAAATTACCAATTTCACTATCGTAGACGGAGAATTGTGGGAATTATGACTACTGAAAAAAGTGCAATGGTTAGTGTAACTAACTTAACAAAATCTTTTGGAACTGTTGTAGCAGTTAACAATATTTCTTTTGAAGTTAAGCCAGGTGAAATCTTCGGGATTCTTGGTCCCAACGGGGCTGGAAAGACCACTACTATTAAACAGATTTTAGGTCTTCTAGAACAAGAACAGGGAGAAATCAGAGTATTCGGACTTGATCCTGGTACAGATGATATTGAAATTAAACGCAATATTGGTTACGTTTCCGAAGATCCACTAATTTACAAATCTATGACCCCAAGAATGTTGTTCAATTTTATTGCATCTATTAGAGGAATGGATGAATCCGAAACAACAGAGAAGTTGCAGTATTATTTTGAAAGTTTTGAAGCGGTTGAATACTATGACAAACTTGTTGCAACTTTGTCAAGAGGAAATAAACAGAAAATGCAAGTTATCGCTGCTTTGATTCACGATCCTCTCTTACTTATAATGGATGAACCCTTAACTGGTTTAGATGCTAAATCTGCTAAAGTTGTTAAAGAAATCTTAGATTTGCATAAAGAAAGGGGAGGTTCTGTTATTTTCTCCACTCACATTCTTGAAGTTGCTGAAGAGATGTGTGATCGTATAGCAATTATGGACAGAGGAAAGATAATCGCTATGGGTACAGTTGAAGAGTTATCTAAAATGGTTAACAAAGTAGGTGCTGATCTAGAAGATATTTTTCTTAAACTTACTAACCAAGATGAATCGGTTAATCATATAGTGAAAAACCTCCGAAACATGATGAATTGTAACAAACGAAGCTGATTGACTATGTTGAATAACAAAGATCTTTATCGTATATCCAAGAGAGTTTATCGCGAAGGTATTCTTCAAGGTCAACTACAATCGGCAGGAAGTGACCAAGCACGTTTTTTGGAAAAAATTGACAAAGATAAAATGCAAAGATCTCCAGATATCATCTTAAAAGTCATGTCTGCGATATACATCGCCGGTTTAGTTACAATTCCAATATTCTCCTTAATAACAATTCATTCGACTTTAGGTAGTGGAATAGATTCTAGTTGGGTAACTTTTGTAGGAGGTCTTTCAATAAGTGGATTTCTTGTAATGCAACCAGCTGTTCTTTTGATTTTTTCATTTATGTTCACTTGGGGTTTAATGTCTGGAGGTCCATACAAATGGATTCATACTTTACCCTTAGGTAAAAAAGATATTGAGAGGATTGGATTTTTCACTTTCCTTAGAAGTATAAATGTCCAATTGATATCCATGTCCTTAGTTCTTCCTGCGGGTATTGTGACGAGTATTGTGTTGGTATTAGGTTCTGAAATTAGTGTTCTTAGCTTAGTACTGCTAATCATTACAAGTATATTTTTATCCATAATTAACCTCGTTTTTAATCTGAGCCTTTTGGTAATTATTAGCAGGAAAATGGCTATAATTATGGGAGATCAAGAAGTTAATAGCCGAAAAACAAATATTATTCGTGTTTTGAGTATGGTTCTTTATATGACAGTCTCAATGGGGGCAATGTATCTTATACAAATAGCTATTGCTAAAATTCCAGAACTTTATGTTTTGCAGAGTTGGTCTGCTGGTACAACTAATATAGTAAACATCGTTCTAAGCATTTTACCATTTCCATTTGCAGGAGGATACTTGCTAACAATTATGGCAATGGATGTCTCAAATGTTTCAGGAGTATTATTGGGAAGTTCGATTCTAGGCATAATTCTCTTTGTATTTCTCACCTATCTTGTTTACAGAAAAGCTCTTTCGACCTTAAGAAAAATAACTTCTACAGAACTCAAAAAATACAGCAAAGAGAAGAAGGAAGTTTTTGTTGAGGATATCAAGATCAAAACAAATGGACCAACTATCGCTTTTCTTAAAAGAGATTTTGCAATAATTACCAGAGAGATGAGCTCAGTCATGATACTTATCATGCCTTTTATGATACCTCTCTATATGCTTTTTATTCCCATGGAAGCGCAACAGCTTATTGGATCTGCAGGTTTGACATTTGTAATGATTATGGCTCTGTTCTATGTTTCCATGGTTTCTGTCATGCTTGTAATAGGTCTTACAAACATCGAATCTGGTGGTTCTACAATAACAGCTTCTCTACCGATTTCAGTTAGAGACCAAGTGAAATCTAAATTACCCCACTTTTTAGTGACTATCCCACTTGCATTAATTGTAGCTATGTTAACGAAAATTGGGACCTCACAATTTATAATTATGATTTCTTTTGCTTTAGCATTCTTACCTGTTATACCAATAATAGGTCTTGCTAGTTTGTTTTTCAAAGCTCGTCTTTTTGGTAAAATGAAACATAAAATCGTTTTAGAAGAAATCAAAAATGAAAATAAATTCGTGAAACATGTTCTTGTAATTGTTTTCACATTTGTATTAATGGGTGTTTTTATATTCATTTCAGCTTATGGTTTCATTTACCTTGGAATAGCAGAAGTTGTCGCGGCTATACTCTTGTATGTAACATATAATGTCATGTTTCCGAAACAATAGAAATCAGTTATTTTCTTTTGATTTTTATATCTTAGATTTTCAAGTATTTATTAATATTATATGTTTAAAAAAAAATTAGCTAAAAGCTAATTTACCTTTTTTTCAAGAGATATTTGGGTGAAATTTTCTTATTTGATCCTCGGACACCCGGTAAAAGCTCAACAAAACAATACCCCACACGTTCACCTTTCATGTTTATAATTTCTGCCATTAACTCAAAATAAGCAAGATTTACTTGACCTTTCATTAAAGGAACTATCTTATATTTTTCCTCTTTAATTCCAGGAATAGTTAAATCCCAGCCTTCAGAAAAAGTGTACCCGTCAACCTCGATTAAATTATGAGGTGTATAAGAGTAATTTCTGACTGGAAACCTTTCACCTTCTTTATCAATGTATGACCCATCATGATAAGGGTGCTGTGGAAAAGCAAAAAGCATAATCTCTTCATCATCAAAAAAGCGCAAAGAGAACCATTCCCAATAAGTATCTGCATTGGTTATTTCATATGGACCCCATTGACGATCAAACCAGGATTTCCCTGCAAGTTTTAGATTTACCGTTTCTCCATTTTTCTTTCTTAAAATTGCATCCCCAGTGGTCGGCATATTAGGATATGAATAGTAAACCGTTCGTTGTCGAGGTTCATCCGGCAACCCCATCACCAAAACACCATCATCTCCATGCCAAAAAGCACCCTTTCCTGAATTCAATTGAAGATTTAATGTCAGTTCCTCTGTTGTAACATCAAGTTGAAAATTATTACCCTTTCTTTGAAGCTTACTATAAGGCTGAAAAACAACCTGTTCATTGTTTACAAATATTTTCCTTCCACGAAATCCGAATCTTTGATGATAGAGATGTTCTTTTGTTTGAAAATTGGTAAAACCAATCATTGAAACATACATAGTCATCCCATAGATGTGTGGTTTAATGACAGTATACTGGTAGGAGTAGAGATGAGAAGGATTTTCTAAATCCTGCAAATATCCAGTTAAATACCACCAGCCAGAAACCTTTTTGTGGGGTAACCATTCTTGAGCGAAATCCCCATGAGTTTCTTCTCGATAGGGGATTGTTAGGTGTTTATGATTCATTATCATACATAAAGTATACAGCATTTATCAAAAATATAAAATTGCTTGCAACAAAACATTTTTTGGCAAAAAATTTTTTCAAGGAAACCTTTATATACACAATTTTGGCTTTCGCAAAAATATTTTCAGTACAAGAGATTCAATGTAAACGATTTCATATATAAAATTGAAAAAAGCATTAAACTACTTATTTTTCCTTTAAAACATATATCTAGGCTGAAACATTCCGATCATAATAAGCATGAGTTTTTTGAGGAAACCTATAGGCACTATAGATTCGAATCTTTCCTTAAATGTTCTTTTGATATCTCCTGTCTCTATTCTGTAAACACATGCTTTATCATACTCACATTCTACGCAGTTTTTCCTGAATTTTTCCCCTTCTTCGAGTAATCCTTCTTCTGCTATTATATCTTGAAAAGAAGTAAATGGGTCAATATTCCCGTTGAAATCTTGCAGATAGAGGTCATATTGTTTTACAAACAAATCTGCGAAAAGTCTTAGTCTATTTTTGTATATGTCGACATCATCTGAAGGATCTATGTTCAGAATTACTGTTATTTTAGATGTCGGAAATGTTAATGCAATTGATTTTTCCATCTTAAAATCATGGAAGTCATTAGGGTGTACTTCATCGAATATTAATTTAGCACTAAACAGAGCAGAGTTGAGAACTGTTTCATCTGTGAAGGTGTTATCTTTAGCTAAATCTATACAATCCATCCCGATATGACACATTAAAGAACGAGCAAATAATGGCAGTCCTTCTGTTGTTGTAATTATAAGATTCTGTATCATTACTCTAGCTACAACTTTCATGTTAATAAGTTTATGTTGAACAAATTATCTATCGCAATTCTTTCATTTTTACAACCCTATTCTCAATTCTTGATATATCAGATGCGAATGCCATTAGATGTGATTCTAGTGCTTCATCTCCTTCTGATAAAGATTCTTGATTCTTTTCTCTAGCGTTCTTAATGAAAGCAGCCATTAGTTTATCATCTCCTCCACCATGACCAGCGAGAATATTGGCTTCGTGTATTATTTCCTCTTTTCCAGTATATGCATCAATTAGTTTAATTTTTTCACCAGACATGAGAAATTCTCCAATGAGGGTACCTTTAGTGCCGTCAATCCTCAAAGTTCGTCCCTCTTCATGGGAGAACCCATGCATTGTGAAAGATGCTGTAACATTATTCTCAAATTCTATGTTAACTACTTGATGATCAACTACATCATGATCGTCTATGGCATAAACACATTTACCATAATCTGTTTCCTCTAAAGCCTTCATCTTACCCTCAAAGGAAAGATCATTGGAAATTACATTTACTGGCCAACCACTATACTCTCTTACTTTTTTGAAAGCCTTATATTTTTTCAAATTAGGATAACGTAAAATAATTTTTGCGAAAAATCTATCATAACCATTACCACCTTTACTTGAAATTTGTAACAGAGGTTCAATATCAATATAGATTCTAGGAGCGAAATACAAACAAGAAGATGAAATAGGGCAACCTTCTAGACACCTATCTGGCGCACCTTCAGGTTGATTTTTTCTTCCGAAAAATGCTTGAGAACCAAATGAACTTATTTTCTTTGCTTTGCTTCCTATAAACCAATAAAGAATGTCTAGGTCATGACATGATTTTGCTAGAATCATCGGGCTTGCTTTATCACGATTATGCCAATTACCTCTAACAAAAGAATGAGCATAATGAAAAGACGAAACATTCTCTCTTAAAGAGATATTAGCTACTTTGCCAATTTTCCCAGAATCAATAATATTCTTGATTTTCGAAAAGAATTTAGTGTATCTCAGAACATGACCAATTTGAAGTATCTTCCCTGTTTTTTTAGCTACTTTGACTAATTTTTTGCATTGTTTAATAGATACTGCCATAGGTTTCTCCAATAAGACATCATAACCTCTCTCCATGGCTAGAATAGCTGGTTCAAAGTGCATTTTGTCTTGAGTAGCAATAATAGCGATATCTGCAAGTTTTTCCTTAGCTAGGATATCTTCCCAGCTAGTAAAACTATTTTCTTCCTTAATATCATGTTTTTGTATGAAAACCTTCCTACGTTCTTCAATAGGTTCCGCTACTGCAATAACCTTGATGTCGTTTGGATGTCTTAAAGCATAATTTCCATAGATGTCTGCTCCTCTATCACCTGCTCCAATGACAATAGCTTTTAAAATTTCTGACATTCTTTTCAGTTTTAAAGATACTATTAGGCTTATATCTTTTTTCTACGAATTAGAAGAAGAGGATAGGTTAACAGCTTATATCTCTTGGATTTCTTCTTTTATTATGACATTTCGCTTTGCTAACTCTTCAATTATAGCTGTGTATGTTTCAAGATGTTTTCCAAGATATTCTGGAGGGATGATGCCCTTCTTGTCATAAACGCCCTCTATAATTTGTTTAACTATAGCTGTACAGGTATAACCTGTTGTTCTAGCCATTGAGATAACTTTCTTCTCTTTATCGTATTTATCAAGCATATAGTATGAGTACCTGAGTTTCTTCTCTTCCTTTATCCCCTCAACAGTGACTTTCATTACAGTTAGGTCTTCATCTCCTTCTTCCATCTTCCATTTATCGAACAAAAGCTTTGAAGTAAGATCAAGAGGTCTGATTTCTTTTCCATTTATCTTAATAGTTTTTTTATCAAAAAATCCTGTCTCTCTTAGCATTTTCATTTTTTCTATATGTCCTGGATAACGTAGAGTTTTTTCTTTCATGAACGGTATGTTCATGGTTCTAAGCAGTGTTCGTAATCCATCGGTGTTAAAAGTTTCAAGAGTTCCAACACCTGCAAATTCTAATAATTCAGGTTCAGAAAGAGCTTGTTTTACGACTATCTCACTGTTTTCTACATATCTTGCTAACCTGGTATATTCCTCTAGCACATCAATTGGACTAAAAGGTGCTTTGTATTCGAAAGGCCAATCGCGTATAATTGGTAATCCTCCAACATAACACAAGAAATCTTGTGTTTCATCTAGAACACTGTCTACATGTCCAAGAATAATATTGCTTAGTCCTGGAGCAACTCCTGCATCAATGACAGCTGTTACACCTTTCTCTTTAGCTAACTCATCCAACTCGAAAGGATCTTCTTCAAAGAAAGAAATATCTACAATATTCTTACCTGCTTCAATTACAGCTTTTACTGCTTGAAATCCCATAAATCCCGGGAGAGCTCCTATGACAATATCGTATTCTGCTATTATTTCTTTGATTACGTTTGGATTGGATAAATCAGCACATATACCATGAATATTGTAATTAGCTGTTATTCCATCCAAAGTGTCTTGATTTACATCTACAAGTGAAACATCATTGTCGATATTCTCTGCAAAATCTCTTGCTATAACGTTTCCTACTAAACCTGCACCCAGAACTATAACTTTCAATTCTAACACCTTAATAATTTGGTTATATTTGAATGAATTAGGTACAATTAAAAGATTTACTACGTGAAAGAGGATAGAACCAAGTATGCTGCAGACTTGATTTCATAATATAGAACTGTTTGAACAGCAAATAACAATTTTCAACAACTAAATTTATAATAATATTGAGATAAATATATAGTAGAATGATTACAGGAATCGATGTTGTTTTTATCCATGCTAAAGACCCAGTAAAACTGTCAAATTGGTATAAAGAAGTTTTAGAGATTGAAATAGGTTTTCAAACATCTGATTTCAGTTGGCAAGAATTCAAGTTCTCTGAAGAAAGACCTCCAACAAGATTCGCTATCGATTTCGGGGGGGAGAATCCATCTGAAGTTGAAAAACAACCGGTAATGATTTCTTTCAAAGTAGCAAATGTTCAAGATTCAATTGAGAAACTTGAGAGCAAAGGAATAATGTTTTTTGGAAAAAATAAAATTAACGATGTAGGTAAAGCATTAGTTGTAACTTTTCAAGATATTGAAGGAAACTGGATTCAACTGTCCCAAAGAAAAGAATAGTCAAAATATCAGATAAACATATGATGACCAGTACTATCCTCGTCAGATCAAGAATCAAATTCTAGAAACTTTTTTAAGTTAATTTACATATTAATAAATAGTTCATAGGTGTAATGAGAAAAATCCAAATCTATCTTGTGATAAGATGAATACAGAAGACATTAAACGAGTTGGGGGTCTTGTAGATGTGAATCTAGAAGATCTTAAACAGAAGAAACAAAAGAGAATCATAGGTCGTTTAGTTTTTTACTTGGTTCAAGTATTCTTCTTCTTATTTTCTTCACTACTTGGTTATCTATTTGTTTTATGGGAACACGCTGATCCAACAGCCTACCCCTATGGAATTGGTCCTAGACAGACATTTGGTGGATTTTTTACTCTACTTGGTCTCATTGGAGCTAATGCTACAATTTCCTATTATTATAGGAAAAAAAGCAAACTTCGGTATATTGAAATGATACCAGTTCAAATTGTAATTATGATAATTTCCTTAATTGGCTATTCTTTTATCAGTGGATTATTTTATCAGCCAGAGGTATTTGCGGGAACGCCATTGTATGGTGTTTATAAAAAATATCAATAAAATATGAAACAGAAATAAGACTGTAATCAAGGATTAAAATTCTATTCTAAAGGTGATATTTCAAATGCAAAAAAATACTTTGTTTCACAAGTTCTAGATATATTTTTAAATTCTTTTGCATAGTAAATAAGTGAATCTTAAATAATTGTTGACTTAAGTAAAACAAGATGATACCGAGGAGATGAAAAAGATAAACAACGACGAATTAGAAAGAGTTGGGGATTTAGTAGATGTAAATCCCGATAATTTCACGAAGAAAGGCTTCAGTAAAAAAATCGCACTTATTTATTTCTATTTGATACAATTCGTATTCTTCCTATTTTCTAGCCTTGTTGGACTTGTATTTGGTTTGGCTGGCAATTCTATGTCTTTTTATCCCTACAGTGCTTTTCCTCAAAGATACCTCTATGGATCTATAATATTAGCACTAACTCATGGAGGAAATTTGGGTTTATCCTACCAATTAAGTAGAAAAGAAAGGTTGATACTAAAGAAAAGCGAGCCCAAAGTGTTATCCCCTATCTATATCTATCCGGCCATAGTACTTAATATTATCCTGTCAGCGATAAGTCTTTTTTCAATACATAACTTTGTAACTAACGGAAGTCCACTGACTATGAACACTCTTTATGGTGTATTTTCTAAGAATAAATCTAATGGAATTAGGAATATCATGAAAAAATGAAATAGGCTATACAAATGAATGAAGAAAAATTAAATGAAGTTGGAGAATTAGTAGAAGTTGATTCTAAGGATATTACTCAAAACAAATTCAAGAAGAAAATTACTTTAGTGTATTATTATT
>JABCTC010000030.1 GCA_018238545.1 Candidatus Heimdallarchaeota archaeon | reverse complement strand
TATTCTCACTAACATATACTCTCTTTATTATTTTTGCTCAAAATTATTCCCCTCCTTCCCCCTCATAACAAGATTGGGTAAGATTTTACTCATCAGTTGACTACGGTAACATTGTAAGAATAAGCGTTGATAACGGGTGCACCTGTATCAACATAACTAGTCAAATTAAGTGTGAAAGTCTCTATTGCAGAATTATCATAATAATCTTTAACTTGTATTTTGATGTCTACTGCATTGTGTCCATACAAAATCAGTGGATCTAAGCTTACATTCTGGCTTATCAAATCATAACCATCTTTCATTTTCAAACTCAAATCATATTGAATAACATCATCACCATTGTCTAGAATAAGTGTAGCCTGAGTTGCTTTCCAGTTATCTGTAATATTTGCATATATTGCTACTTCTGGATAAAGAATAGAAAATTCAGTACCAATTGTTACAGAAGCCTCTTCAATAACTGGATCAACTGTATCTATTGGAAGAACAACTTTTAACTCGTCAAGGAAGATAGTTCTATATTCTTCTGCATATCCCACTTGACTCCAAGAGATTGTACCATCAGGATCAACGGCATAAAATGTTGGAATTCCAGAAACCATGTAGTCATCTTGAATAGTACCACTTGCATTGAAGGAGACTACCCAATCCATATCATCACTCTTTCTAGCTTGTTGGACTAGTTCTAATTTATCACTTACGCTTTCATCTATTGAAATCATAGTTACTACATCTTGAGGATAAATTGAATATAGATCTTGAAGGAAGGGTATGGAAGCTTTACAGGGAGCACACCAAGTAGCCCAGTTATCGATAAAAACAGTTTTACCTTCCGATAATAAGGTACTTAGAGTGTATGAAATATTAGTATCAACATCTCTTACAGTAAAATCAGGTGCAATTGCACCAACTTGTAATTCCTGAATAGTTTGTTCAACAACAGGCAGATTTGTTTCATCTGAAGCACTAACGCTATTTCCCAAAAATAAAGGTAATAGTATTGTAATAAATACAAAAATGGAAAATATTTTTTTCATGTCAGAATTTTTGAGATAG
Source organism: Candidatus Heimdallarchaeota archaeon (assembly GCA_018238545.1). GTDB lineage: Archaea > Asgardarchaeota > Heimdallarchaeia > Heimdallarchaeales > Heimdallarchaeaceae > UBA460. The sequence goes on along the minus strand of JABCTC010000030.1, from coordinate 40,237 downwards.
TAATATTTCAAGGTTTCCTAAATGAATAGATTAATTTTTCAGTTGTTAATTTATTTAATAAGATAATTATCGAGAGGAAAAAAGACATTTTAAAAAGAAAATATGATAGAATTTTGAATCTTAGATTAGTGATTTCGATAAAATTAGGTTAAATAAGTCTGAATTTTTAAAAACGTTGATTTTATATAATATAATTGCTAAATAATATTGGCTGTGAATTGCTGTTTTATAATTCACAGCCCTCCCTCCCTCGATCATGAAGTTTTAATGAATCGTATTAGTTGGTCTAATATTTCTTCATCAGGTTGATGACTTATTCTCCATAAATTATCGATTTTCAATTTATAAAGAGCTATGATTTGAGGTAGAACACGCTCTCTCACGCATAAAAGAGTAAATTTGTCTTCAGCGTTATTAATTGAGTTTAGCAATGTTTTTACAGGTTCATACAGACATTTTTTCTCACTTTCAAGAATTCCTATTTCATCAATAATTATGATATCCTTATCCTTTGATTCTATTATCGCATTGGAAGCAAAATCAATAGCTTTGTCTGAAATAAGATAATCGCCTATTGTTATTCCTTGTTCTTCATCATTTTCTGAGAAACTTCTTTTATCCCCAGTTAGTAAATCAATAAATATTCTCTTTTTTTGCCCTAAGGTGATAACACCACCTATGGAAAATTCTTCTTTCAAAGCAAGATATATTTTTTCTAAAAGAGTAGATTTTCCGATTTTTGTTGGACCAGTCATTACTACTAGCAAGAGTTACATTCAGCTCATCAATTTTATTGGTTGTAGATAACTTCCTTCCAGGATTCAAGTATATGAACAAAACCTTTAGCTCCAGCATCAACAACTCCAGCTTCTTTCAAAATGTCTAGCATTTCTGTTGTTTCTTCTAAACATTGTTTGCTTTCTTCTACCAGTAGATCAATAAACTCTATCCAATCAATATCTTGTTTCTCTGAAGTTATCTCAATTGCTTTATCTGAAGTTCTCTTCATTACAGTTAAAATTGTCCCTTCTGTTGGGTTTAAAACGGCATCATATGCAAATTCTGTTCCTTCTTCCAGTGCTTTTGCAAATGTTAATGGTGTAATAATCTGTATTTTTTCAAGGTATTCTACTACTCCAATTAAAAATTGTGAGTAAATGACTCCAGAGTTTCCTTTAGCTCCTACAAAACTTCCTTTGCTTATTGCCTGAAAAATCTCGTTATTACTATGCCCACCGCCCATATTCTTAACTTCGTTTACAATAGCTTGAATAGTGTAAAACATATTACTACCAGTGTCCCCGTCAGGAATAGGAAAAACGTTTATATCATTGATATTTTCTTTCTCAGCTGCAATATACTGCTCGCTAAGTACCATCATATCTTTAAATAGAATCGGTTCCAATCTATGTATTTTACCTATCATCTTGCTCACAGTATGATGCTCTATGGAATGTAGTTTTGTTAGTTTTTAAATGTTGTTTTTTGAAAAAACATAGAAGAGATTATACGAAGATAGAAATACAACCCTACCGCTAATTTAAAAAACACTACTATTAGCAAAAAGTTGTAGTGGTGATATAGGTTGGAAATTCCTGAAGGTTACTGGGGTATATACAAAGATAAAGAAAACATGCCATTAGAAAGGTTTGATCCTTTTCGAACAATTATAAACGAGTTTGGCACAAAAGTAGGTCATATTACGCAATTCTCTCCTTTGAGAGGTTCTAGACCATTTGAACATCAACAAAGTGATGATGAGACTGAAAAAATCGCCTCACCACCAACAGATTCTTTTTGCAAGGTTATTAATGGAGAACTACCTGCAATTGTTATAACTAAACAAGATGAAGAAGGAGATCATCCTTTCAGTACATCTCCAGCAAAAGGGAATCTTCATGATAGTACAGCTATTTCTATTGTTAATTTATTTACACCCATGGCTAGAGTATTATTTGAACATACACAAAAAACTAGCATAGAAGCTTTGCAAGATAGAAGTGTTGGGATTGGTTTAGTACATCTTCCGACTAATCATTATGACACTCTTTCAGAAGCCCCTATTGACGAAGTATACTCGCTTTTAAGAACAACTCAATTAGCGCATAAACGCTCAATTGAAGCACTAAAAGAACGATACAACAAAGACCAACTTACCACATTGCATTTCTTTAACATTGGCGAAGAAGCAGGTGCAAGTATTTGCCATTTACATTCGCAAACATACATCTATGCAAACAATATTGGCCATGGATGGACATCTTTGGGCTTTCTTAGTGTTCCAGAATTCCACAAAAAAGCAATGAAAGATGAAAAATACTGTCTTGCCTGTGCAATAGCTAAATCTAGAAAAAATGTTAAAGATCCTATAGGTCAAGAACTTCTAGTAGAAGAAAGAATTGTTTATGAAAATGAAGGATGGTTTGTTTTTACAGCATTTTCTCCAGAAAGAGATGGACAGATAAGACTGATTCCTAAGAAGCATACGTCAAGATTCATAGAACTAGATGATGGTCAACTTAGAACTTTAGCTGACGTACTTGTAAAAGCTAACATTGCTTTAGATGAGTTCATAAAAAGTGCACCTCCAAACATGCATCTACTTCAAGATAGAAACATCTTGATTAGACAAGAAAATGAAGGATATGATTCAGGAATGCACATGTTAATCGACATCATCTCCATACAAAGAATTGGAGGAGCAGAAAAAATGGAAACTTATCGTATTGCAACAATGTTCCCTGAAGCAACTGCACAAGTTATGAGACAAAGCTTAATAGATAAAGGCATAATTCCTAAAAGCTGAGGATGCTTTTGATGACTGAAAACGAAAAACCCACCGTCTTATTCATTCTTCACGCATATCAACCTATAACTCAATCAAAAGAGGTTCTTGAAAGAATAATCGAAAAATGTTATAAACCATTTTTTGAAAAACTTATAGATAATCCTTCAGTTAAAATTTCTCTAAACATCGCAGGATGTTTGTTAGAGAAATTAACAATGGAATATCCTGAAATAGTTAAATTGATTGAAAAAGCTAAAGATAACAATCAGATAGAATTAATGGGTTCAGCTTTTTATCATCCAATTCTACCTTTGACCAGACAAGTAGACCAAGCATATCAGATACAAAAACAAAACTTTGCTGTTTCAGGTATTTTTGGTAAAACTCCCACAGCTTTTTTCCCACCCGAATTAGCTTTGAATCCAGAGAATATACCAATTATCATTAAGGAAGGGTTCAAGATCATGATAAGTGCCGCTAATTCTCTTAATGTAACTTACGGTGGAATATACCAATTAGATAACGGAGAAGAAATCTTCATTCTAAAACGAAATAAGATTATTAGCAACAGAATCTCTTTTGATTATTATAAGAGAGAAGCTACAAAATTAGAAAATGAAATATCGCGCACTCATAAACTTGATAAATTGCCAGTGGTGTTAGCTATGGATTTGGAAACTTTTGGAGAACACCATTCAAACTATTATAACTTCTTCTTTGAGATAGCGAATAGGGTTTCAACAATCACTTTGACAGAGTTTCAAATTAACTATAATATATCAACACCTATAGATTTTCTATATTTCACTTCTTGGTCAACTTCTAATGAAGATTATCAGAAACAAAATCATCTTCCTTTGTGGAACCATCCAGATAACCCAGTGCATAAATTACTACTTGAACACATGAAATTACTTGAAAAAGTCAAAGAAAAAATAGATAGTGGATTATGGGTGGACGATTACCAAGCTGCACATTATTCTTGCCAACTTTGGTGGGCTTCTGGCTTAAAAATGCAACATGGGTTTTATAGAGAAGAATTGATACTTGTTGGATTAAACTATCAACGTCTTGTCTTGGATAGCATGACAAATGAGCTAGAAGAGGACTTAAAACAAATGATTTTAAAAGAATCAGATGAAATTATTCAAAAAATAGAACAAATACTAACAAACGTAGGTAAATAAAATGAAAATAGCATTCATAACTGCTGAAGTCGTACCTTTTTCAAAAACTGGTGGGTTAGCTGATGTCTCATCTGCCATTCCAAAGGCATTAAGTGATTTAGGTAATGAAGTTTTAATCATTACTCCTTTGTATAAGAGTATTGACACAAAAAAGCATAAAATCAAATTAGTGTCAGAGAACAATTTAGCAAAAGTAGGAGAAAGAGAAGAAGTATTTGATCTATTTATATCTTATATTCCAAAATCAAAAGTTCCAGTTTATTTTGTTAAAAATCATTATCTCTATCGTGAAGGAATATATGTCGATACTGATGGCATTGATTATAAAGACAGTCCAATGAGATTTATTACATTCACCAAAGCTGTCTTCAAAATTCTTGAAAACCTGGATTTTGCACCTGATATAATTCATGCTAATGATTGGCATACTGGTCTATTACCTTTCTACTTAAGAACAGATTATTCAGAAAACAAGTTGTTCAAAAATACAAAAACCATCTACACAATTCACAACATAGGTTATCAAGGCATTTATCCTTTTGAATCTGTCAAAGAGGCTAATATACCAGAATTATACTTAAATGAAGATCTACTAGGTTTTAACAAAAAACTAAATTTCATGAAAGCTGGTATAGTATATTCAACAATTGTGACAACAGTCAGTTCAAAATATGCAGAAGAAATCCAAACTAAAAAATTCGGTTTTGGGCTTGAAAAAATCATTAAAACTCGTAAAGATGATCTTTATGGAATTGTCCATGGAGTGGATTTATCAATATGGAGTCCTAAAACTGATACACTTATTGTCAAGAATTATGATTCAAGAAATCTTAAAGGAAAAGCAGAATGCAAAAGCTACTTGCAAGGAAAATTAAACATGGAATTGAATGACAAACCTATATTAGGCATAATCACACGTTTAGCCACTCAAAAAGGTTTATACTTAATTCTCAAAAAGTTTGACGAAATGATGGAACTTGGTGTTCAAATTATTTTGCTAGGTACTGGTGACAAAACCCTAGAGACACAATTCAAGAAGAAAGAGAAACAATATCCAGATGATTGTTCTATCAATATCATGTTTGATAATGTTCTTGCACATCAAATTGAAGCAGCTTCAGATATGTTTCTGATGCCTTCAGAATACGAGCCTTGTGGTTTAAATCAAATATATTCAATGATTTATGGAACGGTTCCTATAGTTCGTAAAACTGGAGGTCTTTCTGATACAGTCAAAGATTTCGATCCTAAAACAAAAGAAGGATATGGATTTGTTTTTGAGAAAAGCACTCAAAAAGACTTCTTTAAGGCTGTTAAAAGAGCTGTAAAAATATACTATGAAGAGCCTGACACTTGGAAAAAATTGACTAGGAGGATTATGGAATTAGATTTCTCCTGGAAAAAAGTAGCTAAAAAGTGGCAGAAGGTTTACGACAAAGCTTTGGCAAAGAAATGAGTTGTTTTATGAGGGTATTTCAAACCACTCATAAACATCTTCAGTTGCTGCAATATTATCTGTTTTTTCTAATTTTTCTAAAAACGCAATATTTATTGTTCGTGAGTCTATTTTAAGATTGTACATACTGAGGAGCTCTTTGAAATTATTATAGTGAGTATTTATCCTCGCTTCTGCGTAATCTCTTGCAGAATATGTTGAAATCAGGAATTCCCAATCTGATGCTGATAAAAGAAATAGTTCTCTTCCCATCTGATTTAATATTCTTTTTAGGATTTCCTCTTTCCCTTTATTCTTAAGAAATATCTTGATTGTTTGGAGATAGATAGTTTCGCATTCATAGATTTTTTTCCAGCACCATAGAGTTTCTGGATTTATCCAATTCCAATGGAAATTTGCTCTTCCCCAAGAACCCTCAGGTAATGATACAATTGTTTTCTTTGAAGAAGGAAATTTCGACAGATAATTACCTGTTGTGATAGTTGAGATTTCTTCATCTTCTTGAAATGTTCGGATAATTCTGTCCAAGAATCCTACCCCCTCTGCCCACCAATGGCCAAACAGCTCGAAGTCGTAGGGGCTCACAATTATTCCAGGATAGGTGTTTTCTTCATGAAACTTAACTAAAGTTTCTTTGACTATTCCAACAAAATAGGAAGAGTTCTCATCAAGTCTTTCGACAATTTTTTCTGGAATATAGACTTTTTTCTCACCTAAATCAACTTGAGTTCCTGTTACTCTCCAATATCTATTTCCTGATGGAAAGTGCTTTTTATGGAATTCTAAGTAATACTCATCACCTGGAAAACCAATTTCTCCTGACCAAACAATTGCTCCTGTTTTATCATCTCGGATGAATATTGCTGTCTCACTGGAAGATTCTTTTGTTTTTGCTAAATAGTAAGGTTGGTAATAAGAAAGAACTTCTTCTTGTTCAATTTTCTCTCTTTTTTCAGACCTTTTCCACAGTTGTTGAATCACTTCAGCATCTTCAATATTCTGTCCAATACTTTTTCCTTCATTAAGTAAAGGAGTATTAAGAATTGAGTATTTGACATCATTCAAGCTCAAATAATATTCGATTCCTTTCCTTTCAAACTCTTCTCCTGTTATTGGATTTTCCCAGTTGTAACCAGGACGATAAGCCATCTCTGGTATCCAGATACCCTTTGACGGTTGCTTTCCATATCGTTTCTTATAAATTTCTTGTCCAGCTCTTATTTGGGCATAAACTGTCTCTTCTTTACCAAGTAGGGGAAGATATCCATGGGAAATCCCGCTTGTTATAATCTCAATTGCCTTTTTATCTTGTAAAGACTTGTATCCTCCAACCAGATCTTGATTGAATCGTTCTGTGAATTGTTCTTTAACAGAACCATATAGTTGAGACCATCTTTTGGACAATTTAGCAAATTCATCATTACCTGATGCTTGAAATTCATCTGTATCTTTGTTACTAACGTCTATTCTTTCGTTAAGATAATCTAAAAAACCTGATTTGAAACGATTATCTGATAATTGTTCTGTTAGAACAGGAGTTAACCCCAAAGTTAACATATTGGAATAGCCTTTTTTTTCAACAAAGTCTGATAACAAAGATAATGTAGGACAGTATGTTTCTGAGGCGGCTTCGTAAAGCATCACTTCACCATGTGGCCAAACACCATAGCCTAAAACATAAGGTAAATGCCCATGCAAAACTAACGAAAAGTATCCAATTGCCATTAGTTGATACTGATAAGACCTATTCTTTAATTTTGTGAAGAGTAGAAGAATCTTTCACAACAAATTGTGGGGGTAGCATCTTCTTAAATCAAAATCCAGACCACATACTGAACAATAATTCTCTTTTCGACCTATTTTCTTACCGCATTTTAAACAATAGAATTGGTTCTCTTTTTCCCCATTCTTACTTTTTTTCATGTATATCACGATCTACAGATTCTACTATTTCGAGCGTTTTTCTCATGATTTCTTCTCTATCTTCTTGTTTTTCAGCACATGCTCTAACTGTTACACGATCAGGGATTATTGTGGTGAAGATATGGCAACTCTTCCTTTCTCCATAGACTATTTTTAACCCATAAAGAGTGTTGACAATTCTGTTTTCCATATCTTTCTCATATATTACCTCAAAGAACTCTTTAGCTTTAGAAAGTAGATTATAGTTTTTTTCTTCGGTGAATTCTTTGTTAAGGACATCCCACTGTTCAACAAAGGTCGATATGTATTTGTGTTTACCATCACGAGCAAAAGTGGAAAGTAAATACAGAGTTGATGCAAATGGCTCTGATTCATTGGACATAGTGGGGTGTATATAATTTCCTTGAGCAGTCGCGCCAAAAAGAGCTCTATGAAATTGCATAGCTCTTGAAGTTTCTCCTGGAGAATCATGTGCATATATAGTTGTAATATTGTTTTTCACCAACCAATCTTCTAGTGGCCACATTGTTTCAGATAGAACAACAGTCCCTTTGTCTCTTCCAATCATTTTGTTCTGAATTAAAATAGCCGCAATTTTCTGTGTATCTATGATTTTACCATTCTCATCAAAAAATATCACTCTAGAACCACTAGGATCAAAAGCAATCCCGAGATCAGCTTTAGCAGCAACTACGGTTCTGGAGAGAATCGATAAGGAGTTTGGACTAGGGAGAGATTCAGGTATCCCTTCAGGTTTGAAAGCATTTAGAGTTAAAACATTACATCCTATTTCTGCTAGAATGTTTGGAAAAACTTCACTCATAGGACCTAGTGCACAATCTAGAACAACTGAAAAATTCTTCTCTTTAAGTATATCTTTACCAAGAGCTGAACTTATAGCTGCACGGTACAAATCATTAGCTTGCTTCACAGAAAGAATATCAGCTATTTTTTCAGGCTTAGAACGAACTATTTTTCTACTTTTTATCTTCTCATCAGAAAAAATATCTGAGAAAGTTAGTTCTATGCTTGTTTGATCAAAAATACGAATGTTGATTTTCTCTGGAGATCTATGTGCTGCAGCAAAATGAACTCCTGCATGAGCACTAAATCTGCGAAGAGCAAATTGTAGAACTGGTAAAGAACTCGCATGCAATTCAAAAACAGTCGTTCCTACACTAATTAATCCAGCATTAAAAGCTCGACTAATCATTCTTGTATCCTTTCTAAAATCTCGAGCAGAAATAACAACAGCTTCTTCACCACCTAAATAACTCCCTAGAATAGCGCCGAGTGTGGAAGCAACTTCAGGGGATAACTCACTTGCAGTACCAGAAAGTCTATTCTTGCGATTTAACTTAGAATAATCAATACTATTCGTAATTTGCATGCCATGTAGTAGGTTTCATTTATGTAATTTAAGTTTGTTTGAAAGACAGAAATGAAGAGATAGAAAAATCACTCTACTTTCTTGTACATATTCCAAAAATCTAGATTTGCAAAAATCGAACCTTGTTTCATTTTTTTTGCTATAATAATCAGAATAAACAGCGTTAACGTACAAAGTGCGGAAAATATACAGAATTCGCAAAAATATTTTATAACAAATATTTCTAGGAAAGTTAAGAAAATCGAGAATCCTAGTCCTACTATTCCTGCAAGTGGCAAGAAGAAACCCAACCAATATGGATTATTTTGACTAACGGAGAGGAAGAGTAAGGCAATTACTGCGAGATAGAAAAGAGTTCCCCATAAACTCGGATGGAGGATTAAAGGTTCTAATTCAATCCACTCCTGAACTTTTCCACATTGTAACATCCCTTCTTCCAGAGGACAATATATCACTCCGACTAAATCGGAATATAAAAGATAAATTGCATCGAAAAAACCTAAGAGAGAAATGAGTATACTGCTTATTAGAAGCCTTCTAACTGTCTTCTGCTTTCCCATATGTTCAATATTTAATGACAGTATTTATAAACTATAAGGTGAATCTACTAGTTTGAGAATAGGTAAGGGGTTCAATTTGCCTTTAAAGGAAATTACATGTTCCAATTGTGGAACGAAAGTGAAAAAAAGAGTATGCGAGTCGATCAATCTTTCTGAAGACTCAAAATGTTTGAAAGAGATAATGGAAGGAAATTTTAATTTTTCATATTGCCCAAGATGTAAAACTAAGATAGAGCATAAATCACATGTGCTTCTTTCGAAAGTAGACCCCCCAAGATGGATTTGGTTAGTTTCAAAGAAGTATCAAAATCCTCAATATCAGAGCAATTTCTTTTCTGAAGTTTTGCCATTAAATTCAACGTCAATTATTGATCAAGAAATGGTATTTGTTGAATTCGGAGAACCTTGTGAGTGTCTTCATTATATCATTGAAGGTAAACAACCACAATCATCTGAAGACTGGTTGAAACTAGGTAAAATGTATACTGGTGACAAAGCTATAGATTGTTTCAAAAATGCTCTGCGATTAGACAACAACATCTATGAAGCTAAAAATTTAATGCATGAAGAAATGGATAAGTTAAAATCCTATTCATTATAATTATTACTATTTTCTGGTAGTATGTTCTCTAAAGATTGGGCAACAGTTTTATACACTTATTTTGTCAATATTATCGGATAAAATTGAAGGTAACAATAGTTGGAGATTATGCAAGTATCAGCAAAAGAATTGGAACTGAATTAGCCAATAGAGATTATAGAGTAGAATACTTTCTTCAAGATAACAAATTCGCAGATCTCCCCGAAGACTACCATAAACTTGGTTCAGTTCAAGGACCTTTGTTATTTAACTATATTAGGACAGGATTTTGGGAAACAGCAGGAAGAATTTTCAAGAAAGCAGATATTCAAATAGTTAATGGAACATACCCTAAATGCGTTAGGGCTTCCAACACTTGTTTCTATTACAATGGTTCAGAATTGAGATTGGGTTACACTAAACCGCAATATCCCTCATTTGTAAGTTTAAGAGAACTACTGGATTATAGCAAAGAATCAGTTTTTCTTCCAAGAGCTATTGATCCAGAACTATTTTACCCAATTGAGGAGATAAAAGAGAAAAAAGAAGCATACAAGGATAATAATGGTATAGATTATATTGTTGGTCATTTTACTCATTCTCCTAAAATCAAAGGCTCTACTAAATTTGAAAAAGCTATAGACACTATAATTGAAGAGGAAGGATTGAATATAGAATTTAAAAATAAACCAATACCAAGGGACCAAATGCTTGAAACTATGAATTCCTGTGATTACATACTCGATCACATTAATCCAAAGACTGGTAAAAGTTACAACGTTGTCTCTTTAGAATCACTTCTTTGTGAGGTTCCAGTAGGAACATATTATGAAGACAAATACTTCGATTTTGAAGGGATGAAAAATATGGTTCACTATATAGATCCTAAACCAGAAGAAACTAAAAAAACTATTCTTAGTTTATTAAAAAAGAAGTCCCAAATAAATAGGCAGGATGTTATAAAATTCCATGGACCAAAAGCTGTTGTAGATGTTTTGGAATCAAACTGGAGAGAATGGGAGTTCATGTAGTTCAGAACAATTTATTGTTAGAAGAATAAAATTAAGAAGAAAGAACTTCTCTGTATGTTGTTGCATATGGAAATCGAATGGAAAAACGAAATTCTTTACCAAGATTTAGTTAAATGGGATAGCAGGCTAAAATACGAAGCTCCTTTTTTTAATGAAATAATTAAAAGTATTGATAACCCAGAAACTCGAATTTTAGACGTTTCCTGCGGTACAGGCGATCATCTAGTTATGTTTGCTAAATGGGGTTATAGAGGTGTTGGAATTGACATTTCTGAACATAATATTGCAGCTGCCGAAGAGTTATCAAAAAGAAATAAAACAGATGGTAAAATTAAATTCATTATCGGTGACATGCTAAAATTAGAAGAATCTCTAGAAGGAGAAAAATTCGATTTCATCTCTTGTATTGGAAATACATTTTCTATCTTCACTCCAGAAGAACGAACTCTAATATTTAATCAGATGTATAATCTCCTGAATGTGGGAGGAAAAATACTTTTTCAAGTTGTTAATTATCTATCCCATACAAACGAGACAGAGTGGTTCTATAAACCTATCATCCTTAGAGGTAACAGTGATGAAATCCAATACACTGTCAGAATTATGGAATGGAAAGAGTTGAAAGAGAAAATAACAATGTATGTTCTCAAAGCTCAACAAGAAGGTGAAAAAAGTGAAAATTTCATTCTTCATAAGAAAAGAACGGAATTTTATGTTCTAAAAAGCAATCATTTCAAAGAATTTACTGACAAAGTAAATGCAGTACTTTCTTTATTTGGAGATTATGAGAAAACCGAGTTTAATGAGAAAATGAGTAAGGATTTAGTGACAATAATCACTAAAAAATGAGTTAATCATATGGATCAATAATGTCGTCTTCCAGAATAACTTTTTTGCCGATTGCTGAGAAGAAAGGTAAAGCTATAATTCTAAGATTTTCTGCGATTATCTTTTTTTCTTCCTCAATTTTGTTATTGTATTCTTCTTCAGAAATGAATCCCTCATTGAGAACATTTTGCCATTCTTTTTCAATACAATCTTCCAATTCTTCTTTGGGCCAGATCCTTGCATTTACAAACACTGATGTTTCAAGCCCTCCTGAGGAAAATAATGAAAGCAAGTTTCTTCCAACAGAGGGATTAGCACCTTGACCTTTTAGACTTTCCTTATGGAATTTCCCTAAATCTAAATTTGGATGTTCAATCCAACCATCATAGTCAGGTTCGGCTAACGCGACTATATAACCTCCAGTTTTACAAACTCTTTTCAATTCCATAAGCAGACCAAAGGGTTTAGTTCGCCAAAGGAAGAAATAATGACAAATTACAACATCAAAGGATTCATCTCTTATTGATAGTTTTTCCTCAGTATCTCTAAAGAATTCTACACCTTTGATATTGGATGAAGCTTCAGCAATAGCTAAATGATCAGAGTCAATTGCTGTTATTTGAGCATCGGTGAATGCTCTAAGTTCTTTGCTAATAACACCGCTTCTACACCCAACTTCTAATACTCTGCGAGCATCTTTCAATCCAATTTTATCATAAATCTTCTTCCGAAATTCACGAGAATGATTAATTTCTCTTAGAAATTCTTCATAATATTGAGGGGAATGTTCAGGACAAAAACCATCTACCATTTGTAAAGCTCCGTTTGTTAATAAAACTTTATCAGAATTGTAAATAAGGATTTTGCAATAACAATGACTTGTTAGATATAAAACGGAGAAAGAAAATATTTATCAAATTAACTTATTAGATTGTTTTAGAAAGTAATATTATTGAGGTTGAAGAAGATGAAAAAATTGCATTTCACAGATGTTGAAGAACTTGATGTAGAAGATTATGGTTCCACAGGAACAACAATAAGATGGTTAGTAACAAAGGAGAAGGATGGTGCACCAAATTTTGCTCTCAGAAGATTTGAGGTGCAACCTGGTGGTCAAATTGGTATGCATAACCACAAACAAGAACATGAGATATATATTCTAAAAGGAGAAATAGAAGTCATCACGGAGACTGAGATTTACACTGCAAAAGCTAATGATGTTTTGTACGTCCCACCTGATGAAGTTCATGGGTATAAAAATAAAGGAGATACAACTGTATCCTTTCTGTGTGTTATTCCCTATCTCTAACAAAGAATCTTTTCTTCTTCCTGTTTTAGGATAATATTTTGATTATTCAAGAAATTTGCAGTTGACCTAACCAGTGGCTTATATTCTTATGACAGTTAGGACAACGTGGGTCTTGTTTTAACCATGTTATAATGTGATCTTTGTGTGCATAAACTCCACAACATGGAGTAGTTACAACATCCCGTTCAATATCAGAGGGATACAAATCTAATAAACACACAATGCATCTAGGACGTGAAGAACCACATTTGTCACATACTTCTTCCAAAGGATCAAAGGGATCTTGGCAATTATAACAGACAAGTTTTTCAATTTCAGTCGAATCTAAAATCCCAAAAAGTTTTTTCAATTCTTCATGTATTAATATTGTCAATGATAGAATTGTAGTACCAAGACCCACTTGGTTATGACTAATTAAAGCTTCCATATATTCCCCCCTTAGATAGTAATGTTGGATGTGTAAAGAATTATTTTGAAGTAGATTTATTATTTCAGAATTTGTAAATATCTCTCTCCACATGTCAGGGGCTGTAGAATAAAGCTTGAAATCACGGTCTAAATCAAAAACAGAGAAAGAGTCTTTTGTAGAACCATAAAGGATTTTTGAGTTTCTAATATCTAGATAGGAAGGAATAACTTTCGTTAAAATACCAACGATTTTGATAGTTTTTTTACTTTCTTGTGTAATTTTTATTGCAGAGAAAAGATCATATTTATGTCCTCTTGGAATTTTTATTTGATACCCTTTTGATAATCGAAGCACATTCGCATTATTCTCCATTATCTCACTTTTTAACCATTCCAGTATCTTAGATTTTCCCTTATATCTAGTAGGATCGCTTTTGGGAGTAATTTCGCTGATTCTAGATTTGATGTTTTTGGTATATTTTTCTTTTTTTCTAACAGATCTTGCTATTCCAACAAGTATGAAAATTACAATAACACTGAATATTATCACTAAAATAGCAAAACTTTCCATAATCTCCTTCCAATGTACTTTTGGCAATTTAAATATTTAACCCTTTGTTAACCTATTTCCACTAAAACATAATTTCATGTGAAATTGTTATGTAATAATGTATGGTAAAAAAGTGTTAGTTATTGACCTTCTTCTTCAACTTCTGCCTTTTTCTCAACTTCTTGTATCTTTTCTTCATTTGAGACGATATTTTCTGCTTCACAATGAGGGCAAATTATTGTTAGAAACTCCCCATCAGTCTTCTTTTCTCCCTCTTCAAGCTCTTTTCCACAGATATCGCAATAATCTTTTTGTGGAAAGCTAGGAAGCTCTGCTAGAATCTCTTTTTCTTTGCGCCATTCTTTCCAATTTACAATGGAATACATTATGGCAAACACAACATAGATACCAGCAACAACACTTGCTAAGTAAATCATCCACGGATAGTCTCGTACAATTCCTATTACAAAACCTGAAACAAACAAAATAACGAATGACAGAGATAACAATAGAAAGTTACCAGTTTCAAGATCATCTAGCATTTGAATAATAGACATCAATTATAAGTTGAACAGAACTTATATTTAATTATTGCTTATTTAATTTAAAAAGGGACATTTTGGAGAATATTTATTAAATTGGGATTTTTGATGAAGATATGACTTATTATGGAGTTCAAATAGAACCGCAATTTGGGTATAATTTTGAAGAAATTCAAAAAATTGTCCAAGCTGCTGAGATACATGATTTTACTCATGCGTGGTTCTCAGATCATTTCATGTTAACTGGGGAATCGAAAGACGTGAATGCATATGAATGCTTCACTTCAATGATGGCAGCTGCTTCACATACAACGAAGCTTAGGCTGGGATCGTTAGTATATTGTAATTCCTATAGGTATCCAGCTGTTCTAGCAAAACAAATAGCTTCATTAGATCATTATTCTAAAGGACGAATTGATTTTGGCTATGGAGCAGGATGGAAAGAAGTAGAGTATAATGCTTATGGGATTCCTTTTCCAAGTGCAGGTGTTAGGTTGAAACAACTTGTTGAAGGTATGCAAGTTATCAAGAAGCTTTGGACTGAAGAAGTAGCGAATTTCAAGGGAGAATATTATGAATTGAAAGATGCTGTTTCTTTTCCAAAACCATTACAGAAACCTTATCCTCCAATTTGGGTAGGTACAATGTATGCAAAACCAAAGATGCTAAACATCGCAGCAAAATACGCTGACGGAATAAACTTAGCTTGGGCTTATACACAAGAAGTTTTCAAAGAAAAAATGGAAGAACTTGATATACTATGCGAAAAATATGATAGAAAACCTAAATCCCTACTCCGCTCATATGGTATCTGGACACGTATATACAGAAGTAAAGAGGAAAAGCAAAAGACCTGGAAAGAGATAGCAGAAAAAAGAAGCATCACTCTTGAACAATTAATTAAAAGATACGAAGGTTCTATGCATGGTACAATTGAAGAAATAATAGAATGGTTAAAAGCTTACAAGAAATATGGGATTGAGAATTATATTTTTATGTTCCCACAAAATATGGAAATAGAACAAATGAAAATGTTCCAAGAAGAAATCATGCCCAAGATTTGATTTCTTACATTATTCTTTTTCCCATACTTCAGGTGTTGTGAAACCTGAACCAGTACCAAAAACCACTATATTTTCATCTGACTGGATTTCTCCTTTCTCGATAAGCAAATCTAAAGACGCTATAGTTGCTGCAGCTTCAGGAGATAACATCATCCCTTCTTCTCTTGCTAGCTGGAACATAGATATCTTAATCGTTAAATCATCGACAGATACAGCTGTACCCCTTGATTCTCGTAATATTTTCAGAATCAAATAATCAGCTACAGCTGCAGGAACGCGCAACCCAGCTGCAATTGTTTCAGCGTCTTCCCAGAATTCAGCATAGTCTTTACCTTCATGAAAAGCTTTGACTATTGGAGCGCAACCAGTTGATTGTACAGTTATCATCTTTGGTCTTTTTGAATCAATTAAACCTAGTTCCTCAAGCTCGTCAAAAGCTTTCCACATACCTATAATGCCCGTTCCACCTCCCGTTGGATAAATTATTACATCTGGTAATTCCCAATTAAACTGCTCAGCTAATTCTAATCCCATAGTTTTCTTTCCTTCTGCTCTATATGGTTCTTTCAATGTTGAAACATCAAACCATTGTTGTTTAGCAGCTTCTTCTTTAGCTATTTTTCCTGCATCTGTAATCAAACCATCTACTAAATGCATATTTGCGCCTAATGCTCTTATCTCTGTAACTATAAATTCAGGTGTATCTTTTGGCATATACACGTGTGCTTTAGTTTGTGTTCTTGCTGCATAAGCTGCAAGAGCAGCACCAGCATTACCTGCAGTTGGAATAACAAATTCTCTAACTCCGAGCTCATAAGCTTTTGAAACAGCAGCACAAAGTCCTCTACTCTTGAAAGATCCGGTAGGATTAAGCCCCTCATCTTTAACATAAAGATTATTCAATTCCAACTTCTCTCCTAAGTTAGGAAGTTTCACCAAAGGTGTCCAACCTTCGCCTAAAGTAAAACGATTCTTATCTTCTAAAACGGGCATAATTTCGTGGAATCGCCAAATATCATATCTTCTATTTGTAATACTAGCAAAACTAACAGTTTCTTTAGCTTTTTCAATATCATATTCAGCAAAGAGCACTTTTCCACACGAGCATAATTTGTGCAATTCTGTCGAATCGTATTTTTTTTCACATTTTGTGCACTTCAAATGCGTTAATGAGGAGTTTTTTTCATTCATTGAGATGTAAGTGATAAACCTAAATCATAAAGATTTCCTTGTGCAAAAAGTGCTGTAGATTGATATTCAGATAGCTGTAACGATTCCTTTGAGTGATTTTTCGAAAATGATTTCTACAAGTAGATCTGCTTGTTTATTTATCTCATCCTTAGTTTCTTGACTAACTTGAACTAAAGTGTGCTCAGTAAATTTCTCATCAAATCTTTTCATGAAATTGAACAATTTTGTTCTAGCATTAAAACTGTCTCGTTCACATGCTAGGACTCCTACGAAATTTCCAAACCCTTCAACAAGCAAAGTCTTACCCTCGAAATCAATACCCCGTAGACCTGTCCCAAACACTTCATCTGACATAGTTTTTACCGCTGTAAGAATTGCAGATAGTATAACATCATTTATTGGTGATTGATCTCTGAATAGATGGGAATAAACACTTGTTCCCTCATCAGTAAAAATGTTCAGGAAGTATAAATCCGGTAATTTTTCGGTTTTCTTCACATAGGATTGCTTCGAAAGAATCTTAATTACTTCTGTTATCTCTGTTGTAATTAATGTTGATTTGTCGAGACTATCGGAATCCAACATCTCAATGTTCTTCTCACAGCTTATAGCTAGAAGAGAATTATCATTTTTTAGAGCTATCTCCTTTGTTTGACGGAAAACTGAGTAAGCATCAGCGTATTCCCCAAGAGCTATGAGGAGTTGCCCTTTAAGATAAAGCACATCTGAAAGAATAGGTAGTTCTTGTTCTTGACAGATTGATATGACATTTGCTAAATATCTCTCAGAACAAGTTAAGTCATTATCAGATTGAGAAATCTTATAACGATGGAGGTAAGATTCAGCTAAAAACAATTGCGAAAGAACAACATATTGAAATTCACTCCTAATTGCATAATCATAACATTTCTCAAAAGCATTAATACTTGATGAAAGGTCATAAATGTCAAGATATGTCCTTCCCATGTAATAATAATAAGTAGCAAGCCAGCGTTGGTTCTTTAATTGTTCACTAAGATGTCCTCCCTTTTCCAAATACTTCATACCTTCATGTAAATATTCCTTTCCAGGGAGTCTAGTGAGAGCATAACCTTGAAGAATATTGACTATTGGAGCTAATCTGTTTGATAACTTCTCTGCTTTTTTCAGATTGGTAATTGCTTCAGAATATTTTTCTTGCTTAATGAGAATCTCAGCTTTATTGATGTATAGATTTGGTTTTGATTGAGAGAGTTCAGGGTCTTTCAAAGCATTATTACACAACAAAAGGGCTTTTTCAAGATTACCTAAAGTATGTTCTAAATCAGCCATGTTGGAAATTAAAGATGCTTTAAATTCCCTATTTCCAACCTTTTCTGCTATCTCGAAAGCTTTGCTATAGTACTCTGAAGCTTCATCTAGAAAACCCTTGAAACGATACAATCCACCTAGCATAGTATAACAATCTAATCGTTTAGTATCCATGTTTAGAGCTTCTGCAAGTTCTTTGTAAATTTCCAACCATCCTTCATAGGATTCATCTCCTGTTCTGAATTCTCTATAAGCAAGATCACTTACTATTTGCAGAGTTACTAGAGGATAATCTTGGATCAAAACTGTATTAAAAAGCATCTCGCGAATTTTCACAGAATGTTTTTTGACAGAATCAACATCTGAATCCATTGCTGCTATTTCTAAAGACATGATTGTAAAAAATACCTTGTGTGTCTCTGGATCGCTCTTCTTTAACTCTACCAAAGCAGTCATGATATTTGCGAGAATGGCTGAGATTATACCTCTTTCTCCAGTTATGATTGCTGCTTTAAATCGGAAATAATTTGTTTCAAAACGATTATTCCTAATAGTAAATGTCAATACTTGTTTGTATTGAGACAACAGAAAGTATCCTAACAGCGAAATCTCTGTATATGCTGGTCTATACTTCTCAGGGGTTGCGTTAGAATTTGCTAAATCGTCACATGCATAGACAAGTGACTGGAAAAAAGTATTGTTTTGATACTGATATTTTCGATAAACTGAATAAAAATTTTCGAAATCTTCTTGTATAAGAATCTCATATTTAGAAAATTCATTTGGAAGTTCGAAGGATTCAGCTTTCAAAATAATCTATCTAACATATTCAAAAAATATTCTTAAAGATTTGTGAAGTCCTAATACATATTTTCGTAATTTGTCAGAGAAAAATATTCCATTTTTTGTGTTTAACTAGTTAATTTTTTAAAGGGAGACACTATTTTTAACTTGATAGTCATGAGCAATGAAATCTTTGATAATCCTGTTTTTGCTTCAAATGTGATTCCAAAGTTCACGCATAATGAAGAAATTGATTCAGCTCTACTAGATAATTTGGAAATGGAAACTCATGAAGATCTATCTTATGCATTGTTTCCTATTGTAGAACAGGTTCCAGAGAATAAGCGAGGTATTGTAAGATTATTCATTGCCAACACAGGTGATTTAACCAAGACAATTCATGTTTATTATTCTCTCGTTGGTTGGTTTAGTGACCTACAGAAAGATGATAAAAAGATTTCAATTGAAAAAATAATCATTAATCCAAAAGAAGTTTGGTTTAGAGATATCGTTTTCAAGAGCAATATTAAACAAGGGAAAAATTATTTCAAAATCAGTTTTTATGAAAATAAGAAATTATTAAGCTCAAGTCACATAGAATATTCACAAATCAGAGCGATAGAAGATATCAAGCAAATTGAAAGAAGCAATTTCTTAGGTATGACTTCTAAACCTTTCATTAACCCTCGCGCAGCAAACTATTGGATTTTCTACTCGCTGTTTGGCAAGAAAAAATATGTAAAGGAAAGTCCAGTGCTTATAGTATTTAAGCTTGTAGGGTTCTTAGGAGGAGCAACTTTTATCACATTAGCAATAATAATGCAAAACTTATTTCCGGAAGTAATCTTACCAGTAAGCGTTATTATAACTCTCATCTCATTCTTGAGCTTCTTCTCTAACTTAGATGATAAGCATGTCAAGCTTATTTATGGGCTAAAACTAACTAATAATACCCGAAGAGGGACTCTCTATTTAACTAAACAGATGCCAAAGGAAGTTTTATCGAAATACTGTGTTTCAGGATTAAATTATGGTTATGAAGCAGAGAGTGATACTTTATACTGGAAAGAAGGCTCAATCAAATTATACGAAAAACTCATTCCACTAGTAGGAAGATTGTTGCAGCTGAGCACCGATATTAAGCCCACATCAGCAGTTTTAGTTTCGAAAGTAGAGGAAATTAAAGATAAAGACGAATTGAAGAAAAAAATCGAACTAGGAATCCAGCTCCAATATGAAGAAGGGATAAGATTTGATGAAGGTGTTGATCCCTTAGGAGAGGATGCAGAAGCAGTTAAAACAGACGTGAAAGTTTTTGATTCTGATACTTCAATGCAACCTGAAATTTCTATAATAAAGACAGAAGCTTCCATGGACTCCAAAGTGGAAATTATTGAGACTAAAACATCAATAGAACCAGATATAGATCCAATCGAAACAGATTCTTCACTGGATAACGAAATAGAGCCAATCGAAACAGATTCTTCACTGGATATCGAAATAGAGCCAATCGAAACTAAACCAAAAGCCTTAGTTTCCAAGGTTCGAGGAGTTATAATAGGGAAACATACTGATGTTGCAACTATACCAGAACCAAAAAAACTTCCGTTCAAAAAGAAGGATGATAAGAAGAAATCAGTAAAGGATTAACCGATTCAGAAAAAAAGTTCGTATAGTAGAAATTATAAATATCTCAACATTCGTTGCTTTGTAATGTCAGATTTAGTTGAGTATTCTGTAAAGAACGGTGAATACACCGCATTTAATTTTACTTGGATAAAAATAGCAACATTTGCAATTTTAGGTTACTATCTAAGTGAAATGATAAGTAGAATATTTTATTTTTTCCTAGATTATAGCAATCCAGCTGTGAGGGGGGATATATTTATCCCTTGGATGATAATCGATACTTCGATTTATGCTCTAGCTTTAATCTGTATCGCAATTCAAGCCCTTGTTTGGAGAAATACTAGTAGAGATTATGATACAAGAAGTAAAGCTAGATTAGCATTCATCATGTTAATAATTACAGCTTTTTTCACAGTTCTATACGATGTTCTTTTAATTCTTCAAGCTGATTTGCAGTATAGTCACCAAAGTGATAATACTGCCCCATTCGTTTTCATGATTATAGCTCATTTCTATTCTATGGTACTAATAAAACAATTAATCACATCAATAGGAAGAAGTAAGAATACTGCAGCAGGGAGCTCTATATTCTATACTTTATTTGGTTTAAATCCAGCCATAAGATATCTTCTATGGTTCATTTTTCTGGTATTTAGTATGGAATATACATTAATTTTCACTTATTATTCATCACTGATTATGGTGTATCTAGCATCTGTTGTATCGATAGGTTTCATTATCGCATTATGGAAAGATGCCCGAAAAATAAAGATAGGGTATTTACTAGCAAGTGCTAAAAGAGATAAAGTGTTAGAAAAAGAAGAAAATGTATTAGTTCTAACAGATCAAACCCTTTATGCGAAACAAGAAAAATCGCTATTTTGCAAGAACTGTGGAATTAGAATAGATTCAGAAGAGTCAAAATGTCCAAAATGTGGACATACACCTACAGCTGTTTAATCCACATCTGCTTTATCTTCTTCCTCTTTTTCCAATTTCTTGCTTGCTATAATAATATCAGTAGTCTTATCACTTCGCTTGAATATGCGGAATAGATAGATTACTACTACTGTTGCTACAGTTACACCTATAATTATAAAAAGAGCAGTTAACAAATCTCCCGAATCTGATATTGGATTTTCACTGTAATTTTCTGTGCGATGATTGATAGCATCAAGGATTTTTGTTTCAATCGACCCATAACCAAAATAACCTTCTGTTACAGCAACTATTTCTGAATTATTATCTAGTATAACTAGAGATGGGACTACTGTTAAATCAAAAGTCGAGATTGCTTGAACAGAAGCATATCCCAATGTCCAATTAGTTGAGAGAGAAAGATCTTCAATTAAACCAAGCAACGTAGCATTTGTTGGTTCGGAATCAACATCCAAAGCGATTAATGAGAGAGTATAATTATTTTCTAATTCCTGTAGAGTTTCAATTTGATTATGACATGAAGGGCAATTTGGTTTAAAGAAAATAACTATTCTTACTCCTTCATAATTTAGAACATCATCATTTTCCATACTAATATTTGTAAAAGGAATGGATGCAGTAACACCTTGCGCAGGATGAATTAATGATGTGACTAATACAGAAACAATAATGGTTGCAGATAGTAGATGTTTTTTCAAGGTCATAAGAATCAATCGTTGATTATAGTGTAAACTAATCTATGGCAGAGTAATTTATTACCTTTCGCATTTTTTCAATTTTTACATTATCACATATAACAGATTTTTCAACAAATGAATCACTCCCTATATCTGAAGATTTCCAGATAACACTATGATCTATTATTGAGTTTGGTCTAATATTGACATTATCATCAATTATAGAATAAGGTCCAATTGTCACATTATCCTCCACTATAATATTATTTCCAAACACAACAGGTGGAATTATTTTTGCTGTCGGGTAAATGTCAACATTTTCTCCTTTCCAGATACCATTAGCTTTGTTTCCAGGAGGACTAATTCCTTCCACAAAGCCTCTAAGAATATCCCAATTAGCCCAGAGATAACTTCGAATGTTCCCGCAATCCATCCAATAATACTCATCAACATAACCGTTAATCTTGAACTTTTCTTGTAAGAGATAAGGGAAGAGATCTTGTCCAAAATCATTAATATCTTTGAAATTTTCCAGAATTTCTAAAACTCTATTTTTGAAAATATACACACCAGTATTAACTAAATTCTGATGAAATTCGGATACAGGTCTGTATGCAAAAGCTAGAGTTGTAAATAGCATCTCTTCAGGTTTTGGTTTCTCTAAGAAGATTTCTATGTTCTGTTCCTCATCTAGAAGAATCACGCCGAATTTTTTCGTTGGGAAGTCAATATTTTTGAGACTGATAGTTGCATAAGCATCAGTGGAGTAAAAGAAATCTGTCATTTTTTGTAAAGGCAAATTACTAACTATGTCAGCCATAGAAACAATAAAATCTCCTTCGATGATATCTGACACTAAACGAACTGCATCAGCTGTTCCAACAGGTTCCATATCAGGAATTATTATCTCTAAATCTTCACTGGAATATTTTTCGGTAACATAATCACGGATTTGTTCTCCCAAGTATTTAACAGCTATAACAATTTTCTTTACTCCAGTTTCAGTTATTTGGCGAATAGCAAAATCAATCATCGGTGTTAGAGCTACCTTAACCAGCGGTTTGGGTTTGTTAGTAGTCAAAGGTTTTAGTCTTGTTCCTTTTCCTCCAGCTAGTATAACCGCACAATCTATCTTAGATATTTTATCCACCACTTTCTTTTTTATTTCGCAATCTCTCAGCTAACCAGCCAATCTTAGTATCTTCTATACCATGGATATCAAATTCTGGTACAAAAGGTTTGATATCTAGTAGAGGTGTTTTATTGAAAACATCAATCCCTTTAACTAATAGCTTATCCCCATCAACTTTGACTAATTGAACAATAGACAAACCAATTTTGTTGGGACGATTAGGGTGACGAATTGCAAAAATACCTTTTGGTACATCATCTAAATAAGGTTGAAACTTGAGTTTTTCTTCTGTTGCTTGATCAAACCAATAGAGAAGTATGATATGAGAAAAACCATCGAGTTCGTCTAAACCATCTAGATATTCAGGATTAACAATGACGGTTCCAAAAGCTTCAGAGAAACCAGGTTGGATAGGTATATTATCATCATTTTTTTCGAAAGGTGATTCGATATGACCAATTGGCTTGAGAATAATATCCATGTATGGTCCTTGAATTGCTAATATATCTTTCTTTTGGCTTCCAGACATACTGCCCGTTCCCTCTATCAAATTGTTTAAATAGAATAATTGGGTAAAATTATATGTATAAATGGTGATATTGTGAGCCAAAGAATTTTCAAAATCTCCCTGCTGGGAGAAGGAGCAGTTGGTAAAACTTCCCTTCGTAGAATATATCTAGGTGAAAGCTTCAAGGAAGGGTACATGATGACAATTGGGGCAGATTTTGCAGTTAAAAAAATGGCTCTTAATCAGGTTGAATACACTTTACAAATTTGGGATTTAGCAGGCCAACAAAGGTTCTCTGCAGTCCGTGAAGTTTACTATCGTGGAACAGCTGGAGCACTTTTAATTTTTGATATTTCTCGTCCAGAGACTTATGAGGTTCTCCCTAATTGGTTGCATGAACTAGTTCGTAACAACAAAAACCGCATAGTTCCAATAGTACTAATAGGTAACAAAGCTGATTTGCGCGAATCTACTCCATATTCTGTTCCTATGGAATATGCTCAAGAGTACGCTGACCAACTTTCTGAGTGGTCTGGATTTTACGTTCCTTACCTAGAAACTTCTGCTAAAACTGGTCTTAACGTTGATAAAGTTTTTAGTATTCTTGCTGAAAATATTTCTAGTTACTTTGAAAGTTTGACTTTAGAAAGTATGAAATAATATTGGTTTATTTCGATTTTTCTACCATATTTTTTAATCTCCTCTGAAAAGTTGATATAATCGTTAGGAGAGGGTGCTGTAGGCAAAACTTCCCTCCGCAGAATGTGTCTAGGAGCGAGCTAATTAGCTTTTCAAGTGATTAATATTCATGATCCCTCTATTGAAACATCAACAAAAACAAGACTAATGGTTCACAAAGTTGCCAGTATCCACAATACCCGATGACAATTGGGGCGGATTTCGCACAAAGAATTTATACTCCTTTTTTAATTGCCTTTCAAGTATTATGTGATGATCATGATTGATTCTGCAGATTTTCTCTCTTACCTCTCTGATAACGACTTCACTTTCTCCACAGGTGTTCCTTGCTCTTATTTCAGAAATTTGCTTCTTGCTCTTGAAAAGGACGATCGTTTCACCTATCTCCCTGCTACTCGTGAGGACGAAGCAATAGGTATTGCTACAGGTTATTTTCTTGGCGGAGGTAGAACATTTCTTATCATGCAAAATTCTGGTTTAGCTAATATTGGTGACGCTATCACTTCCCTTACTCAACTCTACAAGATACCTCTCCTAATTTTTGTTAGTTATAGAGGTCTCGAACCCGATAAAGATTTTCCTGAGCATAGTATTATGGGTGATGTCACAAAACCTGTTCTAGATGCCTATCAAATCCCTTATTGGGTTATTAAAGAAACTAACTGGAAGGTTGTTTTAGACAACGCTCTCGAAGTTATGGAAGAACTATCCAAGCCAGTCTGTATTCTTGTTAAAAAGGGGGTTCTAAGTGAATGAAAGGTGCAGAAGTCATCTCGAAACTTAGTACCATTTTAAATGGTGAAGAATTAATTGTTAGTTCAAATGGTAATGTCAGTAGACAAGTTTATCACCTGCTTCAAGGTGATCAAATTTACCTTCGAGGAAGTATGGGTCTCCCAGTTTCAATTGGATTAGGTCTTGCACTTGCTCAACCTAATAGAACAGTGTTAGTTATCACAGGAGACGGTAATTTTCTCATGGGATTGAGTGCTATGACAACTGTTGCTCATGTTCAGCCAACAAATCTCAAAATCATTATTATTGATAATGAACTTTATGCAACAACTGGAGGACAAGATACAGTTTCTTCTACTATTGATTATATCACTATGATCCAAGGGATGGGTATAGATACTGCCAGATCTTTTAACATGAGTGATGATGAAATCTTGATTTCAGAGATGCTTAAAGATACTATTTTAGAACCTGGATTGAATGTACTGCATCTCAAAGTTGAGGAAGACACTATCGTGTTAGATAATATTCCCCATCATCCAACTAAAATTAAAGACAACTTTATGTCAAGATTCTCGTGAGTAATAAAAATCTGCTTTTTCTATTTTCTTCTTTTTGACACACGCAAGAAAATTTAAGGTAGAAAGTAGAACTTAAATAATTTCAGCGTTTCATTAAAATAATGATCATCAATATTCATTGTTTTGGTCAAGTCCGCACCCTAACAAAAGAACGAGTAGTAGAGATAAATGTTAGGGATAATGCACCTATACCTTATGTTCTTGATGAATTTGTGAAAAAGTATGGTGAGACATTGGAAAGATTGCTCTACAATGAAGGGAAATTACGTGATTTCTACACCATTCAAGTTGATAAAACACATGTTAAAAAGGAAAATTTTGAAGATTATGATTTACAAGATGGTCAAACGATAGCCATTATTCCTTTCATCGCTGGAGGATAAACTACCTTTACTTCTTTTCTTACTTTTCTGTCTTTTCGATGAACTTCTCAAATAGTTGACAGATACGTTTGTACTCATAACTATCTTGTCTGTCTTTAGGATAGTTGTCTTTCCACTCGGTATAATATTCCTTCCACTCATCAACAGATTTAGCTTCAGAACCTTTAGATTGAAGCTCAAATTCATCATAAGTAACGATAGTGTAATATTTTCCATCGTCACTTTGATAGACCTCGTAACCATCTGCATTAATATACTTAGGTTTCCTTTTTTCTATATTCAAAATCATACCCCACTACAACCAAATGCTTGAACGCTTATATAACTTTAGAAGCAATGAGAATATTTAAAGGGTTTTAATTAAAAAAGTGAAGTAAGAGAGGAGGGGAAGAAGCTAGCTCCAATGGAGAATAGGTTTCAGGTGATTTCACGAAGGGGATCGTTTCTAATAAACTAGCTTCATAAGTATATATTCAAAATACTATTTAAACTCAAGAAATATGAAATGAAAGTAATAATTTTATTGGAAAAAAACAAAAATAATGAATAATAATTTCTTATTGACTTCATTTTTTCATTTTATCAGAAACTTCCGATTCATCTTTTTCTTTTGTTTCATTTCTATTATAGAAAAAACCTATTATCGCAATCACAAAACCAGGGATAGGTCCTAAAATCTCTGCTGTAATAAATGGTATTAGAAGAACTAATCTTGTTGTCAAATCTAAATCAGTATCTGTAAATACTATCCATGTTCCAAAACCAATGAACAGAACAGAGAAAACAAATGACAAAACTAAAAGCAATTTAACTGAACTCATAGCATAGCATTTGAATGAGCAAAAGAAAGTCTGTTTGCTGCTCCAGTGACTATTAACTTCTGGTTTACCACAAACAATGCACTTGTCAACCATATTATCTAAACACATGTAATTCTTCTACTTTATAAATCTTTTAACTAGGGTATAAGAGAAAGATTAGTCAGTTAGAATAACATCTATTTTTTCAATTATACCTTCAAATTGAGGATAATGGTCATTATCTTCCATCCAATCAAATAATTCTGGTTTGTGAAATGTATGCTCACATGGTTCAACAATGGAGATTTCATCAGGAGTATTTATTCGAAGAGAACAGATTCCACATATATGTGTTTTCTTTCCACAGCTCATACAAGAAATTGGTTCTTGATCGTCTATTTTTTCTAAAATATCTCCACAATATAAACAATTTCTAATCACACTTCTTTCTTTCATTGAATCTTCTTCTCTATATCTATAGCCTTTATTACTAACAATGAAATAACATAACAATTATAGGACCAAAAATCGCCTGTTTTTTGATAAACCCATTTGTTGCAATCTTTAAACTCTCTACTCCCACATACAATGCAACGTCCATCCAATGAAATCAAGTAAATAATATTTGAATTATCTATAAAAAATTTCAGAATAAAAAGAAAGGAAAAGAAGGTAGATGTAATTTATCGCCTATTCTTTCGAATAAAGAATATCAGTGATGAACTTACTGCTAGTAATCCAAGTAGGAATAAATAACCTTGTGAAAACTCTGAGATAACTATTAAACTATATCCTGCTGCTTCCATGTATGTTTTTGCTGTATCTAGATTATACTCATATGGGACAAGTGCATTATCATATCCTACACAACCATTTGGGATTGGAGAAGTGGCTGGATCAGCTAGACCATACATTAGTGTGTCAACGAATAATTGACGTTGAATGGTGTGACTGATAGCTTTTCTGACATATTTACCTGCCTCTGCTGTTCCTGCTGGAGTTAGTTCTCCTGTTCCTAAAATTGGATGACGCATATTTACACCTATTTCATGATGTTCAAGACTCTTACTTTTAGTTGCTGTTATTCCAACCAATCCAGTTAAATCATCAGGAATATAGCTATACTCAGCATCCAATAAATCCAATGAACCTGCAACTAGATTTGCTAAAGCTGTATTCTTATCAGAATAATACTCAAAGTTAAGGTTCGTCAATTCCACAGCATCTCCATGCCAATAAGGGTTTGGAATAAGATGAGCTTTGCTTGCACTCACGTTAAACGAATCTAACATCATAGGACCACAAGATTTCACTAAAGATCATCCTGCATTTCCTGTTCCTGGTGCATCATTGAAGATATCATATCCATGTGTTGCAATTAGTGGTTCAACTTCACTTTTATCTATAATACCGTAACTTAAGATGCTTTCAGGAAAGTTTAACATTTGATTAACATCGAACACAACTTTACCTCCAGCGATATCTGACCCATCAATACTTATTGAATCATTAGATGAAAACATACTAGTGAGTTCTCCATAAAAAGGTGAGAGTACTTCAGGTGTCATATGAAGTTCATAAGTATATTCTATATCAGAGGGGAGTACAGTACTTCCATCACTAAACTCTGCAGCTGAATCCAATGTAGCAGTTATATTTATTCCTCCAGAATGTATTTCGTATGCGAAATTGTTTGCAATCTCAAAGTCATAATAATGTGAACCTTGCATATGTGTAAAAAGTGAACCATAGATAGGATTAGCCCACTTCATATCAGCATATGGATTTTCAATTCTGAAAGTATTAAATTCAAAAAACTGATAGGGGGTGCTGTAGTTAATTTCATGATCAATAGGATCATCCCAAGCAGTAACTTTGTAATCTGATAAACTAAGTAGAAGAAGATCTATTCCTGTCAGATTATCATTATAGACATAATAATCAGTGGGATAGAGAACTGGAATTACAGGTAAATCCTCGTACAGAATCGATTGCAAATTATAGGCTAAGTTAGTCCGGTCAATAGGGATAGCTGCATTATCATAAAGAGTCTTATTAGCATCGTATTCAGAATTATTGTATTGATAATAATTGACCCCAGCTGGGTAAATTGATGATGACTCATACAAACCTGTAGGATCCATATCAAGGTCCCACCTATAACTCATAAACAGAACATCATAACCTCCTTCATCATAAGATGGGATATAATCATAAGTTCCTAATGGATATCCGAATGTTCTAGAAATTATTGGTGTCCATCCTGTTAAATCCATGTTTGCTTCAATCCCAATTTCAGGTAACTCAGACTCAATTATTAAAGCCCATTGCACTCTTTCAGGATTCGTACTGGGGCATAAGAGTGTTATAGAAAATACTGTTGCAGCTGAAGTATTTTGAATCAAAGATGCTGAGAAAGCAGATATAACTAATAAACCAAATATCAAATAGAAAGATGTTTTCTTTTTCATAAATTTCTCACTCCAAGTGAATCAATTAACAGATAGTAAGTATGTATATTTAAACATTATAGTATAAAAAATATAGAATATTCAAACTCACTTAAGAATCCTAAAAATATTTTTCGTTTTTGTCACTTAATTTCTGTGGGGTTTAAATAGCGAAGAAAGAGAGAGACAACCGAAAGTAAATGCCGTTGGTAAGGTTTGAAAAGGAAAATACAGGGGAGGAAGAAAAACATTATAGCACACTTCTCATTTGTTTTACACGCAGTTGTTATAGGAGATGCTGGAAATCAGATAAGAAAGAAGCTTAACAAAAAGGGTGGAAGAGATGTAGGGTATTTTAAGTGCAATGGTGAAGGAAACTTCTTTGGATATATAAAACGCGGTGTTCAAACGTACCCATCTCATCCCAAAGATGAAGATTTATTAGAAGCAAAGAATTTTGGTGAAAGCATTAAATCCAACATAGATGACGAAGGCTATAAACCTGAAGATTTTGATGAAAAACCAGGATTAATTTATCGTTTTGAGCGTTTTACAACTCAAAAATGGTTTGTTCAAAAGTTTTATTATCGCTTTTTCAAGGTAAATAAATCTAAGTGCACAAAATGTGGAATTTGCGTAGATTCTTGTCCGACAAAAAACATAAGCATGGAAACTAATGAATTTCCAAAGTTTGGTAATAATTGTATTGCTTGTTTTAATTGTGAATTGAAATGCCCAGAGGAAGCAATTAAATCATGTATGGATTGGAAGATTTTTAGCCCATTTATGGCATATAATGTGCGAAAAATTCCAAAAATCCCTTCAATTGAAATGGTAAAAGTAAAATTAAATAAAGGAAAAATAGAAAGAATTGAATAGAATAATAGGATGAATGAGTTACCATATTGTAGAAAAGAGAGAGTTCAAATAAAAATAAAAAAATATTACAACAAAAACAATTTCAGTTAGTATTATTACTTTGAAGTAGGTTGGGAAATCTTCCTTAAATTTTTTTATTTCGTAATAATATAGTCGTTAATCAGAAGTAAAATTTATTCTGTGAAAACATTCTAAAATATTTATTTGAAATCTCTATCATTGGAAATGAAAAGTTAACTCTTATTAGTGTCTGAAACATAAATTTAGACATAAAGGTGACGATTTGAAAAAAAGGCATTTCACTATCTGTATAATTATGATGTTTATAGTTTCTTTATCAAGCAATCAAATAGGGTTAACTGAGAGCAGTCTAGAGAGAGACTATTGGCCAACTGAATCGTGGCAATCTGCATCTTTCGAAGAAGTAGAGATGAACGAAGAAAGAATTGTTGAAATGTTTGAATATATTGACGAGAACAATTATGCTATAGACAGTGTTCTCATCGTAAAAGATGGTTATATGGTAGTTGAGGAATACCTCTCATATTATAGTTCAGAGACGCTGCATCCGGTTTATTCAGTTACGAAGAGCTTCACTTCAACCTTGATAGGTAGAGCTATAGAAGAAGGATATATTGAGAGTGTAGATCAGAAAATTCTAGAATTCTTGGGACATGTTGATGTGCCAAATATAGAAAATAAAGAAAACATAACCATAGAACATTTGTTAACAATGACTTCAGGTATTGCATGGAATGAAGAGATCTCTTATTATGATCCTGAAAATACTTTCAGACAATTATATGATAGCTCTAACTGGGTTGAATTCGTACTAAACCAACCGATGGAAGATGAACCAGGGGATTCATGGAAATATAATTCAGGTGGATCACATCTTCTATCTGCTATCATCGAAAATGCAACAGGGATATCTACACGTGATTACGCAGAAAATCAAATCTTTTCAAAACTAGGATTTTCAGATTATTTCTGGGAAGAAGATCCTCAAGGAATTTGTTTTGGAGGAAGTGGCTTACAGATATTGCCAAAAGATATGGCAAAACTAGGCTATTTGTTTCTGAACAACGGTACATGGAATGTTAATCAAATTGTTTCAGAGGAGTGGGTCAGTCAAGCTTCTGAAGGAAAAATCTTCTTATCATATAGAACAGAATACGGATACCAATGGTGGGTATATCCACTAATTGATGCCTACTTAGCTCTAGGTTGGGCAGGACAGATAATATGTGTTATTCCACAGCATGATATTGTTGCAGTATTCACATCAAGTTTAAATGAAAATGAGTTTCCATTTAGAGAAATAGTGGCGGATTATATCATCAAAGCTTCAGAAGAAGGGTACATAGAATCTATTGCAATCACACTGGGTTCAGTAATTCTGTCCTTAGGGATTAGCACTGTAGTGATTGTGTCTAAGAAAAAACAAAATAGACTAAAATAAGAACCCCACAGTATCTCTAATGCGCTCAATAATGAATTTTACGTGTATTTATTACAAATTCATTATGTTAATTTTGAAGGAAGGAATAAGCCAATTCTACTTTCTTAAATTATTCGTTTTCAAAGAAAAGGGATAGAAAATAATAAGGGTTTTCGATAGAATATGCAGTCAGATAAGTTTTTATAAAAAGAACGAATAGAGAGGATTCTAATTCAAATTTTTAGTTCCCAAGTATCAAAATTGAATGAAAGCTAAAAAACAGGAGAAATTAAAATGGATTATGAAATAAAGAAATCTTTCAGATTTTACGGGGTAGAAGTAAATTTTCAAGTGGATAAAGATATTGTAGAGGAGGAACAATATCATCCGGAATACCAAATAGAATTATTTAATCCGAAGAAAAAACCTCAAACAATAAAAATTATAGTAGATTTGAAATCCTCAAAAACACCGGCCATTTTTGATGAAACACCTAAGATTGTTTTGCAGCCTAAAGAAACAAGAATAATAGAAGGATCCAGTCATTTCAGACCAATTTCTTACAATCCTAAAGACAAATTTCGAATAAGAATGGAAGGGAAGCCAGGTTGGATTTATCATCTTTTAATGACTCCTATGTATCTTATATTTGGTCTTCTATATATATACGTAGCAATAGTTGGAAGTCTACAAGGTAGTAAAAGAAGAGCGGATGCGTTTATGGGATTGGGGTTTTTAGCTTCAATATTTGAAAAGAAGAAAACTAAGAAATACATATTCTATCGAATGCCCATGAGTAAACATACTAATAAAAAAATCATCAGAAGTCAGAAGTATTTCTCAAAACTTAAATTATCGAAAGTAATTGAGCTAGGTTCAGTAGTATTTATCATGTCAATGTTAATGTTTAGTACATTTCTTGCTATACAAGATAGTAACTATGTATTGGTTTATGAAAACTCCTTTGTTTTGGCAAGTGGTAGTTCGATTCGAATAAAGCCTCAGGGCGCTGTACATCCTCTTCAAGGTGAAAAAGCATATCTCATAATAGCAGCAGAGTACAATACTTCTGTTGAGATTATATATTTAGAATATCAGAATGCTGCTTCAGATAAGTTTTATGTTAGAGGTACGATAACTGTTGAACTCCCTTATGGCATTAGTTTACTAATCTTAACATCAGGAACTGAATATTGGTTTGAAATAAAAAATATATCCATAGTGATTTACAAAATAAAAAACAATTTAGTTTATCTAGTACCTCTAGTATTAGTACCAATTTGGGTTATCGTTTCTCTGATACAGATTAAGCTTTCAAAAAATAAATTGTATTTGTAGAAGGCTATGAACCAATTTATCTGATTTCAATAATTCTACCATTTAGCATTATCACAATAGTTAATATGTCAAAGAAAAAACAGTTTAAGATCAAGTAAAGTGAATTTCCACATAGTAAATTTCTAGCTGATTATATTATTAAAGCATCAGAATAGGGGTACATTAAACCAACATCTATCTCAATGGTTGGAATAATTCTATCCTTAGGAATTAGTACAGTAGTAATTGTATTTAAGAAAAAGCATGCTAAATTCAAATGAAATAAGCTTCAATTACAAAACCTTTTTCTTTTTTTTCAAACAAAAATCATAATAAATATTTTTGGAGGGGCATTATTTCTGTGTGCAGTATTACCCACATATTGCTAGCATATAGCTCTTAGTTCTGACAATATGTAAACCGCAACACATGTTGCCTTACATTTCAAGCGTTTATCTAAGTAAAACGTTTTTCCGACATAAAGTCATACATAAAGGAATACATAAAGAGTTGAGCCTTTGGTAAGGCATGTGTTTGTGATTATTTTCCAAAAAAGGCTAGAAAATGGAAAATTGTAACAAATCTTAAATAGTACGCTGGAAATCGTTAGACAAGCTCAATTTAGCTGGTGGAAAAGCAAAATGAAAGCGAAAAAAATATTTGGGGTTATCTTTGTAATAAGTTTCGTAGCTGTTGTTGCGAGCTCAATCGCTCTAAACGCACCTACCGGGAAATTAGTAATAGAAATGTCAGATCATAAGGGAGTGCATTGCACTGATTACACCTTTGATCTACGAGAAGATCCAACAGGCGGATTTCCAGACGAACCAATAGGTGGTTTGTTTAAAGAGGATCCAACAGGCGGATTTCCAGACGAGCCAATTGGCGGTTTATTTAAGGATCCAACAGGTGGATTTCCTGATGAACCAATAGGTGGCATATACACTTAAACCATTTAAATAAAAACTATCACGATCGCCAGAAAAACCCCACCCCCTTTCCTCATTTCTCGGCGAGAAAGGAAAACCACGGGCCTTAGAGAGGTCATAGGTCCTTACAGGTTTTTCATGAGGAATTCTGGCTACCACTAGCAAAATTGAACTTACTGACAAGGGGTCAAACCGCGGATCTAAACAATCCGTAAAAACAATTTAGAGGTCTAGAAGAGAAGTCTAATTCAGAGCCAAATCAGGGTCTCAACAAGTCGTCTCTCGCATTTGTCTCTGTTAGATTTCTATTCTATCCAGTTATACTGGAAATCACCTCCATTTCAACTCCACAAATAAGCTCCCACCAGCTGAAAAATTATGGAGAACAAAAAAAATGGAAAAAACAGACATAAAAATAGATCAATTAAACCCGCTAGATAGAAAAATCTTATTGGTTTTGCAGAACTATCCGTTAGAGCCATATTCCACTATGGCTGAGAAATTGGGAACATCTACACAGACATTGATTCGAAGGGTTAACTCTCTCAAAAAGCGAGACATACTCTCTGTACCTTTAGCTTCCTTTGTTCCTGAAAGACTACAACTCACTCGTTTCTTAGTAACTTTCGATATTTCTTCACTACACCAATACACTCTCCTTCAGATGGCATTTTCTTCTTTTGACTACATAAGAAGCTACAATCGATTCTATGGAGAAAAATTTGGTATGGTAGCGAATTTCGACATGCCTGAAGAAACTAAACCTTTACTCTTGAAGTTTCTTGATCATTTGGTTGAACAAGAATACTGCGACAGCTATGAGGTTGACAAAGCTACAGGATACAGAGTTAGAAAGCCTGAACCTTTACCCAGATACACTAAAGAACCTGAAATATACGATATTGTAGGTTTCTGGGAAAGTAGAAAGCAGAAGGCAGAAGATTTACCTAGACTTCCATCAGCTGTAAATCTTGACAGCCTTGAGCCACTACATTATCTATTGTTACAGGATCTTACAACTCACTTTAAGAACGGTGATGACATAGGAATTAGAACCAAACAAACCACTTTGATCAACCACTACAGAAAGCACTAC
Source organism: Candidatus Heimdallarchaeota archaeon (assembly GCA_018238545.1). GTDB lineage: Archaea > Asgardarchaeota > Heimdallarchaeia > Heimdallarchaeales > Heimdallarchaeaceae > UBA460. The sequence goes on along the minus strand of JABCTC010000030.1, from coordinate 5,162 downwards.
ATGCATCTAGGAAAGAAGATTAGCCTTACTGAAAAAGAGTCTCTCATCTTTGAAAACCTACGAGAGTTCTTTGATACACGTAATGAACATCATATCAAAGTAGACTTTGGTCGTAAATACTATAATGTTGTTAGACACCATCTTATCACTAACCCCAGATGGAATTTCAGTAGAAAATTGTTTGAACAACATGTCTCTAGAGCATATATCATCAAGAACGTACCAAACAAGGATAAAGCTCAGTTATTTAGACTTCTACATGAAGAAACTCCACCATTTCAAACAGGCTTTGAGCTCTTAAATAACGGCATATTCCTTAGATTCACCATTCCTCCCTATTTAGACACCAAACTAAATTATATTATTTGGCACACTTTCAAAGATTATCAAATTTGTTCATTAGACTTCTTTGGAAAACATGGTATGTATTATCCATTCCAGCTTGATAATATGAATATGGCTACAAAATACTGGAAAGTTGACGAAGATTTCATCCTTAATAAAACACTAGAAAGTATTGATGAAAAACTCAAGAATAACAAATTCGGAGATGTCAAAATGGCCAATGGTGTTGCTCCTGAATATGGAACCAATGGTAACGGTAACGGCACTAATGGATCATATCTATACAAACACGTATCAAATGGAAACACAACTGCAACCACACCATAAGATGGGATTAGTGTAATTCCCCAAATTTACACTTTGTCGGAAAAACTGCTTAGCTGTTTAGCTTTATCCACCAGCTCCACCAGCTAAATAACAGGCAGAGCAAGATCCCAAATTTGCTCCCTGTAGGAAAAAAAACAGTTCAAGCAGATCACCACACTTATGGTTAGTTTATACACCTATGGTTACTATGTTCACAAGAACCATTATATATCATACTCTCTAATAAATGTAGGATAGTCAATGAACGATAGTAACTTTGATAGTTCAACATCTACGAAACCTGCCCCAGTTAGTGACCTATTAGAAGGAAGGATTTCACCAGATGAGTTTTCTTTAAACATACAACAATATTCGAAAGCTAGAACTACTAATATTTTTCGTGATTTTTTCCCAAAGTTCACTTCAAATCTAAAAATAGATATTACTGATTTCTTCGTCAAATACTTCTTCAATGACTCCGAATTAGACAGAAATGAATTCTGGGAATTTTCTGAGATTGACAATTTTTGGAGTGAATTAAAAGCATTTCATGATCTAATTTATGCAAGAGAGATGATTTTGGAAGATGTTCTTGATTATTTTACGAAAATGTTAGGTCTACATTTCTCAGATTTAGAGAAGCAAATAATAAAAGAACTCAGTAATAATCCTAGCTCATTATTCAAAGATTTAGCAGAAAAACTAGGAGTTTCAGAAAAAGAAATTAGTATTTTACTCAAAAATCTAAAGAAGAAGAGAGTTTATCTTGGAAGCTTCATAGATTATTCCCGTTTAAATCTTCACGAATTCTTTGCAATTAATAAATTAATAAACAAAGATAATCAATCTGTTCTAATTGACTATTTCCTTCTTTTTCCTGAAAAATCATCACTCATTGATACAACGACATTTATCCATGGAATAAAACAAGAAAAAGAAAAGGATTCAGAATATTATTATGTAAAGGATAAGAGATTGATTTTTAATTCAGAAATATTGATTCAAGGAATATCAATAGAAAATTGGGAGAATAATACACCTAAGTCACAAAGAGTATTGAACTGGAAAACCTATTCACGAATAGGAAAAGGAATTCAAAGTTTAAAGAACTTTAGGTATAGAATCACCAAAAATAGACAACTAATTTCATCCATGAAAACTTCTTATCCTAATCAAGATTCATCAGCTGTTACTCATCTTTTACGAAACTGTGAAATGGATTTTAAGAAACCTAGTATTGATAATATATTAAAAACACATGATATTTCGGCTAGAACACTCTTTAGAACTAAATCAAGATTAATTGAAGAAAGGATTATTCAACCAGGATTATTCGTTGAAAATCTTGAAATGGTACAACTTTTTTTGATTTCTAAACATGAGCCCTATAAGCTTTATACCAAAATTCCTTTCATAATTACTTACAAGGTAAAAAAGTCTTTTTGGAAGAAAAAATGGTTTTCTTATCTTTCAATTTTTCACACAGATTTCATTCACTTGTGTCGTCATCTAAAAAATAGAACTGAAATTTTTAGAGTCATTAAACGCTATTCCCCCAGCACATTAATTATTCCTATCAAAAGTCGTTTCCACTCATCAGATAAAACTCTCACTCCTTTCCCTAAAGATCCTGGTGACGATATGACGGGTGCAGCAGCAGGTATGGCTAGAAGATATAAGAACACAAAAGAAGAATAAGAAGAACAATAGATAAGCATTTCATGAAGGGAAAAACAGAATGGCAGCGGGTCAAAGGAAAATATTCAAAATAACTTTGTTGGGAGATGGAGATGTTGGTAAAACTTCTTTGCGTAAGAACTATCTAGGGGAAGGGTTCAAAGACGGCTACTCCATGACAATCGGAGCAGATTTTGCTGTACAACGACTTCAAATTAATTATCAAGATTTCGTTGCTCAGATTTGGGATTTAGAAGGCCAACAACGCTTCTCAGCAGTCCGTGAGGTTTACTATCGAGGAACTTCTGGTTGCCTTCTTGTTTTTGACATTTCTCACCGTTCTAGTTTCGAAAATATTCCATCATGGATTGCAGAACTTCTTAAGAACAATAGTAATAGAGTTGTTCCAATGGTATTAATTGGTAATAAAAGTGACCTTCGAGCGATAGCTAAAGATCCTATTATGCGAGAACAATCTGAAGAATATGCCCGTTCTCTATCGCAATGGTCCGGCTTTTCTGTTCCTTATATTGAAACTTCTGCAAAAACAGGAGAAAACGTTGATGAAGCATTCAAGACATTACTAAAGATTGTAAGTAGCTTCTATGGTAGTAGCGACGGTTTGGCGCTTACTCCCTATCCTAAAGATCCAGGAGATGACATGACAGGAGCTGCTGCTTCTATGCCTAGAAAAATGAAATCCAAGAAGAAAGGGAGGATATAGTGTTTCATGCTATTTGATTTCTTATTTAAAACGGTTGTAGTAGGGAATTCAAAGACTGGAAAAACGTCAATAATCCAAAGATATTTCCCAGGCATTTTTGAATTCAACGTAAAATATTCGCAAACTATTGGGGTCGGATTTGGGGCAACTGATTTAACAATTCAAACTATTCTGCGGGAACGCATAGAAGATTACAAAGTAAGAATTCAGATTATGGAGACTTCAGCACATGATAGATTCTCAGATGAAAGACCAATATTCTATGGTGGTTCATATGGAGTATTTTTAATATTCGATTTATCAAATAAAGCTTCTTTTCTTGCACTTCCAAAGTGGGCGGAAGAGGTTAGGAATGCATTGGATGACCAACAAATTTCAATGATACTAATAGGAAATAAAAATGACCTCAAAGAAGAAAAAGTAGTATCATCCGAAGAGATATCAAAATATCTGAATGCAGTATATAATAAATTAGGGAAGCAAATGCCCTATTATGAGGTATCTGCAAAAACTGGAGAAAATATAAAAGAAATTTTCCAACACATGGTAGCATTAATGATAAAACGGCAACAGTTTTATGTTTATCAAGAGGGTAAGACAGATATTAAAACAGAGAAAGCTTTTCAAGCACTCATTGAAGAATTTACTGACAAACCTATATGGATACCCAAGTCTGTTGTAGATCCTGAAACTAAACTAATCAAGCAATCAGGAATTGTCTGTATCTCAGAAGATATATGGTTTAATGTTTGAAATTTTAATTGTCATCCTGTAGAATAGCTTCACAATAATTACATCTTCTGTCATTACTCCAGATTAGAGCACCACATTCAGGACAGGCTATTCTAATTGCTTTATTTTCTTTCTCTCTTTTAATTTTATTTTTCTCTTCAAAAGACTTTACAAGTGTCTTCACATACAAAACTGCGCTTGGAGGTAATCTGCTATCTTCAGATACACTTATGAGCTCAGATAAAGAAAAATCATTTAGTATATCTTGGTTTTCTGGTCTATACCATCCAAGAAGATTGGATACACCTGGTGTTAAACGATTTATCAGCGCTTTCTGTCTAGTGAATCTGATTTTACACTCTTTGCATTTATAATAAGGAGTAAACTCTATTGGAATAGGAATATAGAAACAAAAGATAAACACTACAAATTTAACAATATAGCCTGTTTTAGTTTTCTCACTTCCACACCGTATACAACTCAAATGTCTATCTTTATTCCTTATAGGAAAAAAAAGTTTGAAATGAGTATAAATCAAAATTGGAACTCGAACCACATTAAACTAAAGACAAGCAAATTTTTAAGGATTTTGCAGATTTTCCAAAAATTTACAATGGTCAATAAATATAGTAGGAAGAAGAAAGATTGGAATTTTTACTAATTGCAGAAGAGAAGTTTAAGGAAGTGTAAAAGTGAAAAATCATTTGTGTTTATATCTTCTAAAGATTCTCTTCCACAAACCCACTTTTTCTCCTAGATTTATCATTCCCATAGGTTTTGTTTTTACTACTCCTATGTCTTGTAATATTTGATCAAATCCTGTAAATTTGTCTGCATCAACATATCCTCTACCTATATCATCATTATGATTTTCGAGGAAAGCTCTTAAAGTCATATCCATTTGTCCCTCAACTACTTCCTCTTTTTCACTCAATGGTGACGTAAACACAACTATGATATCTTTTTCTTGATCAGTTTTGAAATGCAATTTCATGTCATTGAACACTACTGTTCTAATTTCTTGTTGTCCATATGATTCTTTTGAAAAAGCATATAGTGCTGCTAAAAATCCTGTCTGTAAAGAATGATCTGGTCTCATTTTACATGTTTCTCCCCCAAAGCATTTGCTATAATATGGTAGTCCACTTTTATCTAAAATAAAAACATCATCTGGCAATTTATACACCAACCATATTCTCTCTTGATTCTTAATAAGGATTAACGATTTACAAAAAATTTGTTATGATTTAAAAAGAGTAATCTTTTAAACATCACCTAATATTTTTGAAATGATAACTGTGGGAAATGAAGTTCAAATTTATACTATAAAACCTGAAGAGGATAAAGGAGCTAAAGAAGAAGCTAGTAATTCTTGGGT
>JABCTC010000099.1 GCA_018238545.1 Candidatus Heimdallarchaeota archaeon | reverse complement strand
TATCTCGAAGCAAGTACCTGCTTAATTGTCTTCTTAATCCAAACGGAATTCTTGCTAATATTTTTTCAACAACAAAATAATATACAAGTGGTAATCTTATGTTTATTCTCTTTGCAACCCAATATTTCTCAATTTTACTGAAACCAACATCAATCAGAAGACTTTGCAATTCTGTATATGTCCACTCCTTTAAATGAAATCCTTCTGGTCTTTCTGAAAAGTATTTTGAAATGTCATGAGGACCCGATAATGCATGCGGGGTTTGAAATATATAGAGACCTCCTGTCTTTAAGATCCGAAATACAAGCTCAAAGTGCTCACAAGTATCATCTGGATGGAAATGTTCTAAAAGCTGATTACTATAGACCACATCAAACATTTCATTATAATTTTTCTCTAAATTATACCCATCATAAACAACAAAATGAAAATTTCTTGGCCATTTTTGGTTTTGTTCTCGCTGATCGGAAATATCTATAGCTAGGACTTCCTTAGCAATTGATGCAACCTCCTTTGCAAATTCACAATCACCTGGTGCAAATTCACAGAATACAGTACATTTTGACAGGAATTTTCTACAGAATCTAAGTTTGAGTTTATTGTCTTGTAATATAAGATTATTACTTTTTCTTCGTGTCAATCTAGAGTGATCTGGTACTTTTCTGAATAACTCATCATACATTGTCCTGTAAAGTATTTTTCGCTCATGTCTTGATGCTGTTCTAAGTGTATCCGCAATTTCTTTCTCCACTATATAATGGTTGAGAAGCTGCCTGTAGTTTCTATTTTTTGGTAGATGTTTTCTTAATAGCCTGAAATTCCGTCTATGCTGCTGATTATGGCTTTCATTCAATGTATATATCCTCCATTAATATTTTCATAGTACAAATATATATGCTAAGATGGATTTTCTACAAAAAGTTAGTGAGGTATAGAAGTTTACTAAAATGATATCGTTAAATATATTCTGTATCTAATTCAAAGCAAATAATTAGGCAAAAGGAATTAGTAATAATATGGCTCCTCACAAGAATCTGTGCATGAAATGAGTTGACGAGCATGTGCTAACCATTGTATTTACATTGTTTTCCGACACCGTAAAACAGAGAGGAAAGCACATGCTCGTAAGTAGTATTGTCAGAAACACGTTAGGAATCAAGAGTCACGTAGTCAAGAACGTCGAACAGAATGAGTCTGGAATTGAAGTTAAGTTGGATATTCGGAAGCGTCGCAGGCTTCCTTGCGGGACATGTGGAGAGCTTGGACGAGTTCGGGATCGTCTCAGTATACGCAGATGGAAACATGTACCTCTTTGGGGAATACCGGTGACATTAAATTATGCTCCAGCACGGGTGAGATGTGCGAAGTGCGGCATGATTCGTGTTGAGGAAATTCCCTGGAGTCAGGGGAAATGCAGATTGTCAGTAGGGTTGATCTGGTCCCTGGCAGCGTGGTGCAAGCTATTATCTTGGAATGAAGTAGCCAGACTGTTCAATGTACATTGGAATACAGTGGCAGCGGCTGTGCGCCAGGCAGTAACCTATGGACTTGAACACCGGGAGATTGGTAATGTACTCTACATCGGCATAGATGAGTTGTCGCGCAAGAAAGGTCATGTGTATGTCACCAATATTTATGACCTCAACGAAAGGCGTTTATTGTGGTCGGGTGAGGGTCGTACCCAGGATACTTTAAAAGAATTCTTCAAAGAACATGAAGAAGCAATCAAGAGCGTGAAAGCCGTGTGCTGCGACATGTGGCAACCTTACATTGATATGGTTAAGAAATACCTTCCTGACGCCACGTTGGTCTTTGACAAGTTCCATATTACTCAACACCTTATGCAAGCGGTTGATGAAGTACGGCGCGATGAGGTAAGTGAGCTGAAGAAGACGAATCCAGAGCTTCTTAAGAGAACCCGGTACATCTGGTTGAAGAACCCTGAGAATCTCACAGACAAACAGCGATCAAGATTGGGACATCTTGAGAAGCTCAATCTTCGTTGCAATCGGGCTTATCTTCTAAAGGAAAGCTTCCGTGAGTTCTGGAATTACAAGCGAAAAGGCTGGGCAGCGAAATTCCTGAAGAAGTGGTTCTGGTGGGCAACCCATTCAAGACTGAAGCCTCTGCGTGACTTTGCCTGGATGCTGAGGCGTCATGAGGAAAATATCCTCACCTACTTCGATGAACGTATCAGTAATGGTATCGTTGAAGGTCTGAATAACAAGGCCAAAATAATGAGCCGTCGATGTTACGGATTCCGTAGCGCAAAGAACTACATCACCGCTCTATATCATTGCATGGGGAAACTGCCCGAACCTGAATTGGTGCACAGATTCTTGTGAGGAGCCACTTTTCAGTAGAATAATGGGTTCCACCAAGGATATTTATTCCTCGTTTTTCAGCATGGGCATGTGCCTTGCTTGAATGTTCATTCTTAACAGCAATACCTGTTACGAAAGTATTAACTCCAGCTTTGGAGATTTCTTCTAACATATCAACATCATTTCCGCCACCTGCGATAACAGCAACAGTTGTATCTTTGATTTCATTATCTCCATAATTGTATAGACTAACTCCATGGTTGAATATTTCTTGTAATTTGATTTTTAGTCCTTGAACTGTTGCACAAGTGGTTTTCCCAAATACTCCTGCCATTGCACCATAATATGGAGCAAATGCATTTTCAGGTTTTATTCCTAATGCTTTTGCTAAAGTTACACTTGTTGAGTATTCGCCAAAATTATCTAAAGGCACATGAAGATTAAAAATTGAGATTCTTTTATCTTTGAATTGTTGTAAAAATATTCTATCCATTTGCTGAAAAACCTCTGGGGCTTTTCTGATATCCCATATTGATGGATGATGAACAAAAAGCATCGCGTCTTGAATTCCATCATCTAATATTATTTTCATTACACGTGTTGATGGGAAAACAGCAGTGTAAACTTTATTGATTTCTGTAGCGAAGTCACAAACTATACCCATTGATCTATTTTTAAAATTATCACAAAGAAAATCCGCAATAGAATCCATGTATTGAGCCCAATCGTCACTCATTCCTGGAGTAATGAAATCGTTTTCAAGTTGTTTATATAACTGGGTTGCTTTCATCTGTACCTCTGTACTAATTCTTTTTGCACAACGTTTTGAATGAGCCGCTTTACTCACCTTAGCTCAGTGCTTGTCAAAGCCGGTTCTATTCGATTGATAGATTTATTCTTGCTCCTTATATCTACTATGTCTAGTAATCTTGAACAAGATATTTTTGTTTTTTCCTGTAATGTTACATTTTCGTATGGAAAGCGTTGCGATTTAGCGAAATTGAATATAACCTGGAATTCATCAAGCTCAGCTTGTTCCGTACACCATTGACAAGCCTGTGTCTTTGATCCTATCACACCTTTGGCTCGAAAGAAGAAAGTTCTTGCACTCCAATGAACTAATGACATCTAAAATCCAAGATCAGATTGGCTGATTTCGGAAATAGCTTGTTTGAATGATTGACGGTCTGATTTCTGTTCAACTAATAATTCGGCTTCGCTTGGATTGAATACTTCACAGTCACTCCCGAGCAGCATCTTTTCTTCATTTCTTAATATCATCACTTACCATGGGAATGATAGTACTCATTATGTTTAATCTTACATTCCGCACTTGTTGAGAAGCAAATTTAATAATTTCAGTCACCAGATTTGAACATATCAGGCGTATGCTGACGAGTCCATACCAAGTAGCTTGAGAAGTTGCATCTGGATCGGGGAAAGACTGATCGGAAACGTTACAGTTTCTCCTCCGCGTTCGAATTCATACCAGCACACATCACTGAACATT
>JABCTC010000066.1 GCA_018238545.1 Candidatus Heimdallarchaeota archaeon | reverse complement strand
ATGACTCTTACTTCTCTTAACTCTGCTTGAGCTGTCAATCTTGTCTTGTAGGTGTATATCACTTTCTTCGGTAACACTATCAATCCATTGACTATCTTCGCCTGTTGATTGGTGAAGATAGCTACCACTTCCCCATCCTTCTTCTTGTAGTTAGGGGGATTAGGCATGGCAAAGAACAGATTAGGTTTCCTCTTCCACTCTTGTTTAGCTCGGAAATAGCTCTTCCAGGTCCTAGAAAGAAGTTTGAGAGTTTGTTGGGCAACATGAGCAGGGAGAACGCGATAACACCCTTCATGGTTGAGCAACTTGTTGAGATCATTATAAAAGAGGAGTTTGTTTGTTTGTTTCAAAGAAGTTTTTATCAGAAAATTTGCTCGATTATAGAGATTTTTTGCTTGATGACAGATTCTGCTTAATGCGGGATGATACTCCACTTCTATACGTTCTGCACGCAGTACCTTTGCCATCCTTCGTTGACCTAGAGATTCTTATAAAAACTCCCGTAATATTCGCTTTAAACCATCCATTTAAACTGATACAATTGTAGCTAATATGACTACAAGACAAAAATTTATCATAAAGAACTCTTAATTATATATCTATGAAAAAAATAGGGATCATTGGTGGTTTAAGCGCTGAATCTACTATTGAATATTACAAAATCCTAGTTAAAGAATATAATTTGATAAAAGGTGGCGCGTCTTCTCCTTTACTTATAATAGATAGTCTAGACTTAGAGGTTGTAAGAAATTTGATGGTTGAAAATTCTTGGGAGAAGGTTTATCAGATCATCCTTAAATCAGCCAGAAATTTGGAAGATGCTGGAGCGGAAATCATTATTATTGCAACTAACACTATCCATAAGATTTTCGAGAAATTAGTAGTGGAAATCAACACACCAATGATAAGCATCATGGATGCAACTGCAGAAGCAATAAAGGAGAGAGGGATAACGAGAGTAGGGTTACTTGGAACAATATTCACGATGCAATCAGATTTTTATCAAAAAACTTTGAGCAAATATGGTATAGAAGTAATTGTACCTAACAAAGAAGACCAAGAGTATGTTAATACAGTTATTTGGGAAGAGCTAACACATCATGTTCTTACATCAGAATCAAAAAAAGGTTATTCTGAAGTGATTAAACGATTAAAATCCAAAGGAGCAGAAGGAGTAATTTTGGGGTGCACAGAAATACCTCTATTGATCAAACAAGAAGATAGTCCTTTACCTGTGTTCGATACGACAACATTACATGCTCTTGCAGCTTTAAGAAAATCAGTTAAGTAATTTGTTTTAAAAATCGTTTAAGAAGGAAAAAGAAAAGAAAAAGAAGGAAGAGTTCTATTGTTGTCTCTTTCTTCTAACAATTATTGCGACTACTGCTACAGTAACAGCACTTATTGTAACAAGTTCCAAAGTACCAGTTTCTGCTGTCTCTATGGTAGGACCAATTGATGAACCAATTGAAGGATCATAAACAACTTCTTCATCAAAGTGTTCAAAGCTAAGATAGGTTTGTACTGTTCCATCACCGACACTGGAGTAAGATGCGTTAACAGTTCTATACTGGTAGGTGTTGGATATGTTGTACTTGGCTTGGTTAGCATAAGCAAAGAATGCTTGGTAGTGTTCATCACCAATAGCAAATTGTTGTTTAACTTGATCTTGGCTTTGAACCTTATATTCACTTCCGGTACTATTCTCATAATTGTTTATTAACAGACCATTTGTGTCATTGATTCTATGAGTATTAGTTGTTGGTGTGATATCAAATCTAAGAGCAAGGTTAGAATCTTCTCTTTGCCAAGGCCAATTGTTCATAGTAATATCAAATTTCATCTCTGCTCCACCCATAATCTCGTAGCCATCAATGGTTTGATTTGCTAGATACATATGGACAGTTAGCATGATTTCGAAGTTGGTATAATTGGGAACACTAACTGATGTAGAAGTATAATCGAAATGAACTGCTGATACTTCTGTTTGTCCTTCAATATCAATATAATCAACTCTGAAACCGCTGAAATTAAAGTCTACAGCTGATAGAGCAAGCACGTTTGAATATATAGACCCAGAAGGTGTTGTATCTTTCCAGAGTCCTGTTTCATCGTTTTGGAATGCACCATCTTCATTGTAATCCATATATTCAGTTATAGATTTGAACTGAACATTAAATGAAAAGCCTTCAGAGAATTCAAATCCAGTCTCGGTTAGGAATTGGAATTTTGGTACGCTTCCACCTGCTTTAGCAATGAATTCCAAATCATAATACTTGAAAGTCACTTGGTTACTATTTTCTTCATAAAAGAAGTCTTGATCATCTGCACTTACCTGTGTCAAAACAAGTAAGATTAGAAACAAAAATCCTGTTGCTATTTTTAGTGTTTTGTGTTTCATTTTTCTCAAGTTATTCTCATCTTCCTTTTTTGAATAGGTTCTTATTTAACAAAACGGAGAATCTTATTTAGAAAATTAAAGTTTAAGTAAAGTTGCTCTAAGATGGGGATGAATTAATAGATAGTTTTTTTCCTTATCACAGAGATTCGACATTCTTTGACAATCATTCTTTTTTAATCTAAAAACATCTGCAAAAACTTGATTTTATTATATTTCAAAGAAAAATTATTTCACTATTTAAAGTCATAACAACCATTTATACGGCGTTTATATAGCCTAATCATTTACAATTAATGGATAGAAAATAGGTGAATAAAATTGAGCGAAAAAAATAAAACTGCACAAAAAACCAGTTCAGAATCTGCTACAAATACAAAAAAAACAGGCAGTCAGAAAAAGAAGAAAGACAAGACTGTTTTACGACCTTCAGTCGAACAATTGTATAAAGAAGAATTAATATTTTTACATTCTATAGATAAGTTTACCAAACCCAAAAATTGGTTCTTGTCTCCACACATGCTAAAAATTTTTGTTTTAGGAAGTTCTTCTAAAGATAAATTAAGTAAAAAGATAGAGAAAAAGTTTTATGGTAACCAAAATTTGGTGGAAAGAGCTATCGTTACTCTAGCAAGTGACAGGGGTCTTTTACTAATAGGTGAACCTGGAACAGGTAAATCATGGTTAGCAGAATTGTTAGCGGCGGGAATTAGTCAAAAGTCTACCTTAGTTGTTCAAGGAACAGCTGCTACAACAGAAGATCAGATAAAATACTCGTGGAATATTGCAGCAGTAATAGCAAAAGGACAATCACTAGACACTATGATTCCTTCACCAATTATGACTGCAATGGTAAAAGGGAATATCGGGCGATTTGAAGAGTTAACACGATGTACTTCAGATGTTCAAGATTCTTTGATATCAATTCTTTCAGAGAAGTATATCGCGATTCCTGAATTATCAGAAAGCAATGTTGTTTACGCTCAAGAAGGGTTTAATGTAATTGCAACTGCAAATAGTAGGGATAAAGGAGTTAATGAGTTGTCCTCTGCCCTTAAACGAAGATTCAATTTTGTTACCATACCAATTGTTACAGATCAAAAAACAGAGAAAGAGATTATTGAATTCAGAATTCAAGATTTATTAGAGAAGAAGGGATTATCGAAGAAGATACCAGCTTCACTACTGGATATATTACTGGAGACTTTTAAGGAGTTAAGAGCTGTAAGTCTATCTTCTAGAAGTGATAGTGACAGATTAGAATCGTCCTTATCAACCGCAGAACAAATTGGTATATTAGAGGACACGTTATTACAGGTTGCTTTCTTTAAAGAAGCATCTCCTGAAGAAGCTTTAGCTCAATCGCTTATAGGAGGGTTAACAAGAAGGTTACCTGAAGATCTAACTGTTATGAACAAATTCTGGCATTCAGTAATTGAAAAGAATAAAACAGTTTCAAAGGAATGGAAAGAGTATTACATAGAAGGTCAGAAAACCATGAAATCATTCCATTAAGAGAGGGTTAATTATATGATAACCCAACCAGTTCTTGAAACCAAATTCAACGATGATCTTAGAAACAATACTCTATTTGATATCCTTTCAGATGTGATTCAGGAAGAAGGTGAAAATCTTCAAAAAATACTTACACTAATAACAAAAGACATAGAAATTCTTCAAAAAGAAAAATTGGAAATTATACCAGTATCGCATCATTCTTTGGCTTCAGCAATCCATACACGGATGAGATTAGCTGAAAAGAAGCCAAAGATTATTTTTCTTGAGGCTTCTGAAGATTTTCAGAAGCTTTTACCAGATTTGAAACACTGTACTCTTCCTGTAGCTTTTCAAGGCTATGTTAAGAAATCTAGCAATATTGCTCACGAACATCTGCCTATTGCAAGTTTTTGTGTTAACACTGAAGCTTCAGCTGAATATCAAGCGATGAAATATGCAACCGAGAATAAAGATACAGAAATTGTTTTTGTTGACGCTTCATGTGAACAGAGAATTATTTGGCAACAAAAATTCCAAGATGCTACAATTAAGAATGAGCTTACAACCGAAGAAGAAAGAAAGAATAGTCATCAAATTCACTTTAAAACTGCAGATATTTATCCATCTAGAGAAGGGTTTGTGGAGATATTACTATCTAAAGCAAACGTGCATCATTTTTCTGAATGGTGGTTAGATATAGTAGAAAACACCCTTTTGGATCTTTCTTATGAGAATTTTCGCCAAATTATGATTCTGATAGGGGGTGTTTTTCGCAGGTTAGGAGCTGAAGACCATATTGAAAAAATCACTAAGAACAGAGATATTTTCATGTGGAATAAAATAAAAAACACACTTAGAAGTAGAAAAATTCAGCCTGCTGATGCTGTACTTATTTGTGGAGCTTCACACGCGATAAAAATGGTTGAAGAATGGGGTATAGACGGCAAGAAAGGTAAGAATGAAGCGTTAGATACTAGCAATTGGAAGTATGGCGTCATGCAATCTGATTTTTTAATGGTAGATGCGCAATTTGGACAGCTTCCAGGAGTGACAGGAGAAATAGATGCTAGATGGGATGCAATAAAATCAAAAATGTATAGAGTCAAACCTCAAAATCCTTCAGATTTATTAGAAAATTATAGTATTGCCCAACATGATCAACTAGTACGATGGTCTATTGATATTGTTAAGAAAGCAAGACAAGAAGGATATATAACTAGTCCAGCAGATAGTATAGAAATAGTCCGAACAACTTATAGATTAAAAGAATTAAAGAATAGACCTTACATCTCAAAATTTGATTTTACCGAAGCAGCAACTACATGTATAGAAAAAGATGACCCTTACCTTCCTAAAGTTGAGGATATGGTTGGAAAAATATTATTTTCTAACAAAATAGGGAAGGTAGGATACCATGCTTTACCTCCATTAGCACAAGACGTTATGGATAGGTTATCCAGCTTAAAGGTTCCAAGTACTTATAAGAAAATAAAACGCATTCTGTACGATTTAAAGAAAGAACCTCAATATCAGTTAATATCAGACTTGTTATGGTTATTGAAATTTCTTGAAGTAAATGTTACTCCGATCGTTGGACAAAAAAAACTTGGAAGCCAAGATAACCAAGAATCATGGGATATTTATATTTACAAACAACAAAATATCTTAATCAGATTAGCTTTAGAAGGTATTACTGTAGAAGAGGTTTTCAGAAATAGAATTGTGAAAAAAATTGACAAAGAAAGTAAACCTGTTGAAGTCCTCAATGCGATTAGGACTGTTTTAACTTATCTTGAAATTGATGATATTACTTTAAATTATTTGACAAAAATGCTTGTTTCAAGCACTTTCGATTTACGTTTTGAAGATCCTATGAAGTTATACAATTTGACAATTGAGATCCTTAATTTTTATAGATCACAGAAAACAGGCATACCACAATGGTTTAACAATTATATCTTATCTGCATATAGAGCATATTGTCAAGAACTTGCATCAGCGGTAGACGATAGCACAATTTCAGTTGAAAATATAGCAACGATTTTTAATTTCGTCTTTAAGGTTGAATCCATAGCTCTTGCTCAAGGTGCGTCTAGAAATGAGCTTGAAGTAGCTTTTCTGTTAATAGAGAGATTAAAATTGCCTTTAGGCAAAAAAGCGGTAGTTTTAGCGGCAGAATCTCTGTTAAACCAAGAAAAAGAAGAAGAGTTAAAGCTAATGGTTGCTAAAACATTCTGGAATCCTCTCACAATACAAACTTTATCAGATTTACTCACGGGAATAGTATATGCTACAAATTTTGCTCCCAATGCGGTAAATATCTTAATAGAGCTCCTCGATCAGTGTTTCAGAAAATTAGATGATCAGCTTATTTTTCAATGGATGCCTTTGCTTATAGATAGTTTTTCAGAGCTAAAACGAGAATATATTAAACGAATTGAAGTGATAATTAAACGATACTACAAAGGATCCACCAAGGAAATAGAGTCACTGCAGCTTTGGTATGATGAAGATTATTACAATGAATTAACAGGTAAAACAAAAATATCAAAAGTGGAAAAGAAAACTAAAATCAAACAGAAACCCATGGTATCTGAACTTGATGGTTTTCTACAAAAAAATCCAACTACAATTATTCAGTTAGCCTCTATGATTGGAGGACATAAGGGATGGGAAAAATATGAAGAAAAAATTGTAGAACAAATTGAAGAAAATATTAGTGAAATCAATTATCTTGGTAATCTAATTAACCGTTTTCCTGAAAGTGTTAATAGTTTAAAACACTTGGAAGGCACAGATTTAGAGTTTTTAACAATTGAAATTGGGAGGAGAGAGAATAGTACAAAGAAAGAGGATATTGGGGTTTCTACATTAGTAACAGAGTATGATGATACTCTCATAGAAATGAAAAAAATAGGAGAAGAAAAGGAATGATAGATATAAAAAATTCAGGAAGTATAGGCATTTTAGACCCACCACCCTTAAGGAATAGAGGCATAAAAAAAGTACCATTTGTAGAGTTTTACAATAACAGAATCCAAGGTGTTGTTTCAAGTGGGAGCAGTTTAGAAAGAGTATATGTGTGTGTTCTAGATTTTAACACAAATACTTTCACTTGTCACACCAATAATAATAGACCATGTGGAGGATTACGCGGTTCAATGTGTAGTCATTTGAATAGTTTACTTTCCAATGCAAAAACAGTTGATGCCATAAGAGGTCTTGATGTAATCAATAAAACCTATAGTTTGGTACAAGATGGATCAGCAAGGTATTCTGAAGTTTTCACTCGTTTTCAAGAGAAACTAAGATTTTTGGAACTAAACGATATGCAGGACGAGTCCATACCTGAAAGCAGATGGTTTTACACTAAATTAGAGGTGAAAAAATGAGTGACAAAAATGTAAATTTCTATGATTTGACAGGAGATCTAGATAAGGCAATTAAATTAACACAGGATTTATCTTTTCTGTTTTATAATGGATTTAGCAAGTTAATTCAAAAAGAGAAGGATGTCTTAAATCAACTAGCAAAAGGATTTGTAAATAGTCCATTAAGAGAGATTGTTCCGCAGGGAATAGACAAATTACAAAAATCAGATTTCCATAAAGATAATTTCACCGCTTTAGTATTAGCTATTACGTCGATACATGGTAGTATTCATGATGCATTATACGCAAAAGCTGAAGAGGTTCTGGAGAAAAAAATAACTTTTCTTACACAAGAAAGCGATACAACTTTTGAAGAACACACCGAAGAAATGAGTACACTCTTGTCTAACATTCAAAATTGGTTGATTGACATAGCCATAGGAGGTTTTTCAGATCTTAATAAAGAATCAATACAATCCTTCGAAACTGTGTTACAGACAGTTGAAGATAATAAAAAATTGAAGCGCTTAGGAGTGATTTTGAGAGGATTAAGTAACGAGATTATTCTAGTTCGTTCCGATACTAAAGAAAAGGAGCACTCCATTCAAGTAAGATGGATGGATCTATGGTGCAAAGCTTATCTTCTCACCTTGAAGAAACAGATACCATCCAAAGTAAGGGAGGTAAATGGGAACTTAAAATTACTTGGTCTACAACCATATGTTCATAGAAATTTTCTTACAATTGTATTTAATGGCATTTTAGAAAATAAAAAAGAGAAAATATATGTGGAGATTGAAAAATCGAAATTTATCATAGATCTTGTACCCATCGAAGAATTTTGGTTCCAGCTCAAACAAGAAAATCAGAATTTGATTGATGGATTACTCAAATCTAATATTATTAAGGTTAGTAATGGTGTTCTTCAACAAAATGGGAATCTTGTTTTAACAGATTATAAACTCACAACAGAAACGTTTGATATTTTAGATGTTGTACAAAAATCAGCTGACAAAAATCCCTTGCTTATCTCGAAAATTCAAGCTATAGACAGGCATCCAATTCATTTCAAACTTCCTTGTATCATAAAATTAGAGGATATAAAGAATCAAACAGTTAAGGTAGGAGATAAAGAAATTCCAATTCGTTTTGAACTTCAACCCACGAAGAGAGTACAAAGACCTGTTACGAAAAATAATATGTTAATGGAATTAAGATTTGATAACGGTTGGTTCTTCAAACCTTTAACTTCCATAGGTGCGAGTAATGTGTTTTTGGGACTAATATCTGAAAAAATCAGTACTGAAAACCCCATTTATTCTATACTAAAAGAAAGAAGTAGCAAAATCCTGAGAGATAAAAAATGAGCGAGACAAAATTGAACCCCAATATAAGAGCTTTGACCCATTGGCACTCCCTTCTTGGGTCTCTAGGGTCTAAATCACCACTGCAGAAACAAATGTCAGACCTTTCAAAGAAAAACGATTTGCCTGAGGATTTTATGAATTCTCAACAATCTCTGGAAAACCTGAAAAAACAATTTCCTGATCAATTGAAAGATAAAGAAAAAACTGAAGCTACAGATGCAAAAATGGAAGAACAAGGACTTGAAGACCCAATGGATTTAGATGAAACAGCATTAATTAAGGAAATGTTGATGAAATCTAAAAATATTCAAGACTTATTCACTCCTAGTCAGCAAAATAATGTAAGAGCTGCAGATATGCATGAATGGAAGAAATCTACAGAGAAATGGAAGGAGATGGTGGGAAAAGGCGGAAAAGGTTATGGAAAATTAGGTGGAACTTCAACTGGATCTGGTTTTACGATAAACAAAGAAGATATCGAAGATGTTTTCTACCTTCTAGAAGCAAAAATGGTTAAGAAAATGAGCGTGATAGAACTTCTCAAAGACGAGGAGTTGCATAAAACTATTGATCCATCAATACATCTTGTTGAGGAACTACTTTATGAGAAACATAAGCTCAGTGGTGTTTCATTAGTTCATGCAAAAGCACTAATAAGAAAATATGTGCTTAAAGTTGCTGAAGTTCTCAAACACAAGGTTGAGAAAGCTATTCGCAAAATCCCTAACCCCGATATTGTACCTAAGAAGATTTTCAGAAATCTAAACCTTAAACGAACCATCTGGAAAAACCTTCCAAATTGGGAAGAAGAGGAACAGCGTCTATTTGTAGACAAACTGATTTATTACAGAGCAGGAAAAAAAACCATTCCAACTAAAATCATTATTGTTGTAGACCAAAGCGGATCAATGGTAGATGCCATGGTTCAATCAGTAATATTGGCTTCAGTATTTTCAGGGCTTCCAAATACAGATATTGAATTATTTGCTTTTGATACTAGAGTTGTTAACCTTACAAAATATGTTACCGACCCTCTTGAAGCTTTGATGCAGACCAGATTAGGAGGAGGAACATACATAAATTTAGCTCTTCTGGAAGCAAAAAAAAGTATTACAGACCCAAAAAACACTGCTTTAGTTCTAATAACTGACTATTACGAGGGTGGAAGCGACGATGTTCTGTTTAATAACATGATTTCAATGAAAGAAGACGGAGTAAAAATCATTTCCCTAGCTAGTATGAATAGAAGAGGTCATGTGTATATGAATACACGATTTGTAAGTAGACTGAAAAGTAATGGCATTAGAACAATACAAGGTAGTTTTGATAAATTAATTGACCAACTAAAAAAATACCTCTAATTTATAAGAAGAAAAAGGAAAGAATTAGAGGATAGTTACCTCCTTACTTGTCAGCCAATTAGCATATCTTGAAAAATCAAATTGTTTAATCGCTTGCAGGAATTGCAATTGGACTGCTCTTTTTGTTTCCACCCTGGTTTGAGGATTTCTTTTTAGATCCACCATAGTTTGAGGATTTCTTTTTAGATCCACCATAACTTGAAGATTTCTTTTTAGATCCACCATAACTTGAAGATTTCCTTTTAGATCCACCATAACTTGAAGATTTCCTTTTAGATCCACCATAACTTGAAGATTTCCTTTTAGATCCGCCATAACTTGAGGATTTCCTTTTGGTTTCACTACTGCTTGAATATTTCTTTTTGGATTTTTCTTTTATTGTAATTTGCTGATTTTCACTGAAATAGAGCGTTTGAATTGGTTTTTGCATGAATTTTTCTATTTCTCGAATCATTTTCATTTGGTCATTAGTAACAAGTGAAATTGCCTTTCCTTCATTTTCCATTCGAGATGTTCTTCCTATTCTATGGACATATATTTCTGGTCCTTCTCTTGGTATATCAAAATTGAAAATGTGTGTTACATGTGGAATATCTAGTCCTCTTGCTGCAACATTAGTAGCTATCAGGCAATCAATTTTCTCATCTCTGAAATCCCTCAAAACACGTTCTCTTTGGTTTTGTGTTTTATCTCCATGTAATGTACTGAATTTCATATTGAGCCCTTTTTCCTGTATTAAGCGCTTTCTAAGTTTGTCTCCCCATCTCCTTGTGTTTACAAAAATAATCGAAGATTTGGGTTGTTCCATTTTGAGAAGTGTAACAAAACTAGCATATTTCTGACCAGGCTCTCTGATTTTGTAATAATACTGCCTACAGTTAGCTACTGTTATATCATCCTTGCTCACATTTATTTCAACAAGTTTTTCACCTTGACTGAACTGGCGAGCAATCTTTGATATTTGTTTAAGCATTGTTGCTGAAAATAGTAATAAGCGAGGAGAGACACCTTTCATTGCATCAAATAGAATATACTTTATATCAGGTAGAAAACCCATATCGAGCATTCTATCTGCTTCGTCTAAAACAACAAATCTTACTTTATTTAATGAAATAGCTCTTCTTCTGTAAAGATCCATAAACCTTCCTGGAGTAGCTATAACGATCTGGGCTCCAGCTTTGATCTCTTTTCTTTGTCGGTCGATAGAGACACCTCCATAAACCTCAACAGTTTTCAATTTTCTATACTTGTTTAAGTTAGTAATAACACTATACACTTGTTTGCATAATTCTCTAGTAGGAACTAATACAACTGCCTGAACTGAGCGTTCTTTAGGGCTAATCTGGTTAGTAATAGGAATGGCGAAAGCAAGTGTCTTTCCAGTTCCTGTCTTAGCTTGAGCTAAAATATGTGTTCTACCACCATCAAGAAGTTTAGGAATCGCTTTAATCTGTATTTTAGTTGGAGTTTCAATTCCCATTTCATCTAATGCGCGTTTTATATTATTGTTTATATCTAATTCTTGAAATTTCATTGATATCACTGTCTATAGATTACATTAAAATCAAGTACCAATTCTTTGAAGGCATGATTCTGAGTAATTATTTTGGGCGTTGAAAAAAACTTAAACAAAATAATTACTTATTTCGAAATCTTCCTCAACTACAAGTGTGCATTTGAACAGCATTTTAAAAGACTTCGATTGAACAGATTCGTAGAAAGACCTTCTCTGAATGAAAAAGTGGGTAAATTGAAAAAAGGAAATTAATAATGGGAGAGGTCTGCTAAATAAGGATCATCATCTTCTTGCTCATTATCCTTTTTGTAGGTTACTTGCTCTTTTTCCTTTCTTTGAGGATATTTAGCCCTACCACGGTCGTTTTTCCTTTCGTTCTCTGTCAAATATAATTTTAGTATATCTCTATTCATGAATGATTCAATACGCCTAATCATATTCATCTGTTCACTTTCTATAATCGAAATAGCTTTTCCTACACTTTCCATTCTGGATGTTCTACCAATCCTATGAACATAATTTTCAGCATTTCCAACAGGTAAATCATAATTAAATATATGAGATACGTGAGGGATATCCAAACCTCTTGCAGCAACATCAGTAGCAACTAGGCAGGTAATTTTGTTCTTCCTGAAATTACTCATGACTATTTCTCTTTGCTTTTGAGTCATGTCTCCTTGGAGAGTATCTATTTTTAATTGAATTCTTCTATCGTTAATGAGCCGTTTCTTCAACATTGCTGCCCATCTTTTTGTATTTACAAAAATGATGCAAGACCTTGGTTTTTCCTTAAGCAGAATTTTAATGAAAGCATTGTACTTCTTCTTAGGGTCATCAACTTCATAGTAATATTGCTTGCAAGAAGCAACAGTAAGTTCGTCCTTGCTGACATCTATTTCAATTAGTTCTTGACCCCAGCTAAAATCAGAAGCGATTTCCTTTATTTCCTCCAATAATGTAGCAGAGAACAATAACAATCGTGGAAATACATCTTTCATAGCGTCAAATAAAATGAAATCGATATCAGGAAGGAATCCCATATCAAGCATCCTATCTGCCTCATCTAGAACCACGAACTTGACTTTCTTGAAAGTTACCGCTTTTCTATGGTATAGATCAATTAGTCTTCCTGGAGTAGCAATTATTATTTGAGCACCTGATCGAATGTTGCGTATTTGTCGATCTATAGAGACGCCCCCATAAACTTCCACTGCCTTAAGATGACGATATTTTGTCACATCACTTATTACGTGATATACTTGTTTACATAATTCTCTTGTTGGAACCATTATCACTGCTTGTACATTGCGTAGTGATGGGTCAAGTTTCTCAGCTAAGGGTATAGCAAATGCTAATGTTTTCCCTGTCCCTGTTTTTGCTTGAGCTAAAATGTGACTTTTTTCTCCCTCTATTATTGCTGGGATTGCTTTCTCCTGTATATCAGTTGGAGTATGTATCCCCATTTCTTCTAAAGCTTGTTTAATTTCTTGTTTTATATTATAATCTTGAAATTTCATTGGTTTCATCTGTAATTAGTTATGATTCAAAACCAAGTATTATTGTTGCGAATGTTTGATTCTTTTCAATTAATATCATAGTTTCTGAAATGTTGAAAAAACAGAATAGTATTCTTATCTTATCTTCCTCATCTCTGATTATTATTTTTTCCCAATGCTTTAAAAGACTTTGTTATTACAACTGAGAGATGATTCAGCTAGTTTGACGTAACATTTGTTACAACAATAAGTAAGGCATGGCGCTCTTTTAGGCTTTAAGTAGGTAAAGTTTAAGTATTCTGTTCATGAATCGTTTATTTACTATGAAAATCCGGTTTAAAATAGCAATTATAACACTTTTCATATCACTCTTACTCTTATCAACCTATTCCTTAGAAGCTGTCATTGAGGATAAACCTAGTCCCATTAGAGGGTTAAATGCCGATTCAACATCCCCAATAATTATATTTAATATAACTTTAATGAGTACTGATAACATCGTACAAATTCTTGCTTATGATGCTGAATCTAATTTAACAGAAGTGACAGCGATTGGTAATCCATTCAATTTAAATGACACTACTAGCACATTCAACGTGACTTGGAGTTATATAAATTATACTACATTTCCTCCACCCGTGAGTAAGGGTGGTGATACCTTGCCAGCTCCTACAGAACCTGAAGCAAATACATTTGATGCCAATGTCAGTACAGATTTATTTGTAGTAGGTGATCACAATAACGTTACAGTTGAAGCAGAAAATGAAGAATTGTTAGCTTCAGCTTCTACCATTACTTTCTGTAACTCTTATGAGTGTTGGGGACGCGGAGGTGGTCAGAATAGTATTTTATCTGAAACCACTTTGAATGTGAGAGAAGGAGTTCCTATAATACTC
>JABCTC010000098.1 GCA_018238545.1 Candidatus Heimdallarchaeota archaeon | reverse complement strand
ATTATAATGAAAACAACAATGACCAACAGGCTGACCGTCTACTTTTCCTAGATTGTCATCAGAGAACCATTTTCTTTCTAACCAGTTTTGCCAGTCAAATAATAATCCTTGGCATTTATGAAAAGTATTTCCACCCATCAAGGCAGAAAGTTTGAAATCACTATAAACAAGAGGTTCAAGGATCTCTAAAAATTCATCACGAGATTTACTCATGTTTCATCGCCTTTTTGATCCTCACTTAATGTTAGTAGATCCTTTTGACTAGCAGTACTATCCTCACGTTCTTTGTATAAACCTTCATAGAACTTTTGAGTGTCAAAATAACTATCAGTGAAATTAGGGCACCTTTCATTAGCAAACTCGAGTAGAACATCATCACCTACATTATCAATGTGAGTTTGTAGTTTGATGACTTTCTTACGTGAGAGATGTGCTCGACTAACAGCTTTGAAAACTATTTTCTCATTAATTGTTTTTTCAACTTGTGTTTTCCCTCGATTAACTTCGTCTAATTCATCTAAATCACTTTGAGGTATAAGACAGCCAGCATTAAGCATCAAGTCCTTTGTCTCTTTATCTCTAAGAAATATTCTACCAAGACGATAGTGAGTAGGTAAAAGAGGAAGAACTCGGGTTCGGATATCTTTTCCTCTGACACGTTTGTAAGTATGTGTTCGAGCATTTTGTAAGATATAATCCCAGGTAACACCATCAATGTAAACTTTAGCAGAGCCAAAGATTAATTGCCCGAAAGTAGATTTTCTTTTAACTTTCAAGGCATTGCCTGAAGAAGTTGTAATAAATTCATACTCTTTGTGACCATCATTTGTTTTATCGTATAACTCTACAATGTCTTTAGGCATGAAATAGTCAAGAATAAGTAATCCTGCAACTAGTACACAGAAAACAGAAAGAATGATTATCCAGGTATAAGAAATAAAAGCAATAATAAAAGATCCAAAACCACCGAAAAAGGCGATTAAAGCTTGTTGTAAATCTTGAGTATTAGCTAGAATAATCACGAAAATAATAATAGCAAAACCTAAAGTCCACAAGATTACTTTCTTTTTATTAGCTCCAAACCAATCTAGCCACCAAGGCATAGCTGAAGTGATGTTCTCTCTGATATGAATTTTTATGCCATCTTCATTCATGCCCTCTATTTCTTCATTAGTTAAAGCAAGATTACGAAAAGTGTTTTTCATCAATCATCATTCCTTTGGTATTTTTTGCGAGCTATTAACCAGATCAATATGCCCCCACCAATAGCCCCTAAGATTATTTGTGCAATGGCCCAGTAAAGTTTTTGGAGTGCTTCTTGATGTTCTTTCCGAGTAATAACATCATCATCTTCTCCACCAGGATTATATCCAGGGATATCTTCATCGTAATAGTATTCGATATAGATACTTGCAAAAGTGATGTCTCCATACTCGTTAGTGACTGAAATAGCACAAGAAATCAATCCAGCAGTATCTGGATTAGGCATAACAGTGAAGTAACGAGATTTAGAATAAACACCTAATTCGCTATTGGGATCTACGAAGCTAGTTATCTCTGAATCCCAAACCTTTAACCTGAAAGTAGTATTTTCAAAACAAAAAGCTGATACAAGCATTTTAGCAACACTTACTCCTGAAGCATTGAAAAAACCAATAGTGGTGACAGTCAATAATCCAGATTTATCGTTGAAAACATCTGTATATTCATAAACTCCTCCTTCTTCTTGAACTAAAGGAGTTTCAACAATCAAAGCACTAGAAATTTGTGTTAAAAAGAATAATGCAATGATCACAACAATAACTTTTTTTCTCATTTCTCTTTACCTCGTTTTTCAAAACCTTTCAATCGTTCATACTTACCTGCATAAAGTAACTGCAGGACAGTTTCAGCCATCAAACTAGTTTTCTTGTGTTGTTTCAGCTGTTCTTCTTGTTTCTTCACTATGGCATTACCGACAGCATTGAAAGCTATTATTAGAGCAATCAATACAACAGCTAGAACGATATAGAACCAATATTGCACAAAGAAATCTACAACTTTATCCCACCAAGTTTTTTCTGTATCATCATCATCATCTGATTCTAAATCTATTTCAATAGAAAATGGCACTCTTTGAGGAGGAGGTTCAGTAGAAGGATCTTGAACCCAATACCAAATAATTACACCATCAGAAACGGTTTCTACTTTTTTGTAAATGCGACATTCGTAAGTGGAATCAATTACCCAATAACTCTTACTCTCATATTGACCAAGAATCATTGTTATAAGGTCATCTGAATCAGTATCCCAATCTAAACCAGAAAGATAAGGTCTAATCTTGATTAATCTGTCATCATCATCTAAATTGATTACATAGAGCTTTTCTAGAGGTAATTCAATTGTCATACTTTGAATAATTCCGACATCAATAGTTGTGTTGTAAATCAGATTATCAAAGAGATCTCTTACAACAAGTGTATGGTTTCTAGCTGAATTATGAATCCAAAGTCGATTGTTTAGAATGTAACTATAATTTGAATGATCCTGAATGACACTGGTATAATTGAGTGTATCAACTAGAACACCATCCAAATATGTTAGAACACTATCAACGTCTATCTCAGGAATAGCTATTCCGTAAATCCTTTCAGTGTATCTGATCTGACAATCATAGAAAAGAACAGTTTCATAATAGAAAACTGGATAAGTGACTGTTTGATTATATTCTGCTACTGGGTATCCTTCGGCATCTGTTGAGCAATTATAGATCAAGACCAATTGAATGAAGTGATAACCTATTTGTGTATTTTTGAGAATGGCAAATTCTGTTAAAGTAGAATCATCAACAATCAGAACAGAATCGTGATAAATATCTATCCAGAAATGGTCTAAATTAGTCATCAAAGAGATGTTGAAGTAACCTTCTGATTGTTCTCGATAAATATCTGTGACTGGTTCAGGAGGAGGTATAAGATTACTATACCAAGTCATAAAAAGAACTGTTTCAACGCCATACTCAAACGCTACGGTGAGATTGAAAATTCCTGCTTCCTTATACTTAGGTATGATAATAAAAGTGCCTACACTTAGTCCATTACCACTACCAGAGAGAGTTGTATTAGTGTAAGCAGAGTAAGAATAGTCATAGTTAGAAGTAACATACAAATTAACGTAATCATCAGAGACATAGAAGCTCTCAATATTGACTTGAAAGCTGTCTATGGCTTCTATGTGGTAGGTAAATGAGTACAGTATATCAACGTAAGTAGTAGCTCCGAAAAGAGCTGTAACATAATGAGTTCCAGCAGTAGTGTTTTTAGCCCAACTAGATGGACCAATAAGATCAGCTGAAACTTTCAATACTCCATCTTCATAAACTGTCAAATTGTCTATTGCACTTTGAGAAGTAGCCCAGTTGATAATAACTTGAGTAGAAGTAATTTCAACAGAATAATCGTTAATATAGAAATCGCTTGAAGGATTGCTGTAAGTGGTGTTAAACCAGATAATAGAAGTATCATTAACGAATTTGATAGCATAGTTAATAGTTGATCCAGAAGTTAAATCTCTAGAAGTTGAAATGGTTGTGCCAATAGCAGCGAGACTGCCTGAACCAATGTTAATGTTATCCTCATAAACGTCATAATCTCCATCTCGATTAGATGTAACATAAGAATTAACGTAACTATCTGAAAGGTAGAAACTCTCAACACTGACAGAAAAAGAATCTATTGCTGCAACAGAATAACTGAAAGAATAAATTATATCCATGAAGTTAGTAGCTGAAAAAATCAAAGTAACGTAATGCACTCCAACAGTAGAAGATTTAGTCCAAGATGAAGGACTGGTTGTATCTGCATTAACTGTAGTAAGTGAACC
>JABCTC010000065.1 GCA_018238545.1 Candidatus Heimdallarchaeota archaeon | reverse complement strand
AGGCAACAGAGGTGAGATTAATCTCTTTTCCAAATTCTAGACTTTCAACAATTAGCTTCTTCTTTGTTCGTTCAATGACAGGTTTTCGAATTATGCTATGATAAACGAGCCAGAAAATCTGTAATATAAAAATACCAAGAATTATGGCTAAATATCCAGATAAAACATCGAATTTTCTCCATTCAAGTTCTGAAGGAGATCCTGCAACAGCTCTTCTGAATAATCTATCTTTGATGGGTTTCTTTGAAGTCAGAAGGTAGATTTTCAATATCATTTGTGAAGAAAGGGCGTAGATTGAAACTAGCACAGCTACAAAATATGCTTCGGAGACATAGGCATCAATCATAGATGTTACAAACATGATTATTGAGAGGAGAATTAAGCTAAATCTAAGTATGAAAGCTATTGTCCTAAATTTCGAATCCAATTTAAATAAATAGAAGTAAGTATTAAGAAGACTAAATCCAGCTAGAAAAATCATAAAAATGATTGCAATATCTTCAAAATTGCCAGAATTATCAATTATAGGTACTATAAAAGCAAAAATCGTTGTGATGATTATTAGCGCTTCTAAAATGAAGTAAGTCACACCAAATGTCTTCTTTTCTTTGAGTTCTGATGGTGTCAAAGCTTTCTCTTCATTTGGGTCAATAGCGACTTTCTCCTTCCCCATTTCTTCTATCTTAGAAGAAGAAACAAAATCATTCTTCTCTTCTTCAGATTTCATAGATAAAAAATCACATCATTATATTTAAAGAATTACAAACATGGTAAGAGACTTTTCTCTACAAAAGGTTTAAATTTGAAAAAAAAAGTAATTGAAGAGTCAATAAACTTTTGGAAGATTATTTATGAGAAAACAAACAATAAAATCGAAAGTATCAGTTAGAACAGTAATATGTGCTCTACTGATAATTATTGGAATAAGCAGTTTTTCTAGCATGAGAGTAAATGCTACAACTGTCTCTTATGACTCACCATCTTTCTCTTCACTGACTCCACATGCTTCAATATCCATTACTTCTGATATTGAGCTAGAAGCTTTTCCTGGTTTAGGAACAGCCGAAGACCCCTATGTTATAGAGGGATATAACATTACAACAACTGATAATAACGGTATTTATATTGCTGGTACAACGAAATATTTTACTATTCGCAACTGTTATGTTGAAGCAAAAGACAATGGTATTTACATTTATGCAGCGGCAAATGGTACTACAAAAATCATTAATAATGCATGCAATAATAATGAAGTTAATAATATTTATATTCGGTTTTCTCATTATTCTGTTGTAGTCGACAACTTATGTGAAAATAGTGGTAATGGCATTAATCTCGACTATTCTGAATACTCTACTATTGTAAACAATACGTGCAATAATAACATCAAAGGTATCTATTTAGATCATGCTAGTTTTTCTGTTATTCAAGATAATGAGTGTAATAACAATAGCAATCAAGGTATATATTCACTTTGGTCTGGAAATTCAACAATTTATAATAATACATGTAACTACAACCTTTGGGAAGGTATCTATTTAGATCAATCATCTGATTTTTCAACTATAGCGAATAACACATGTAATAATAATATACAAGACAGTATCAAACTTTGTTCTTCTAGTTATTGTTTTGTTATAAACAACACCTGTTACAATAATAGCAGGGGTATATATGTTCTCTATTCTGAGTATTCTACCATTGCAAACAACACATTCACCAACAGTTTTGAAGGTGTTTTTATGGACCAGTCTAGTCATAATATTGTTGCAGACAACATATGTATTGATAACGACCAGAGAGGTATCTTCCTTTGGTTTACTAGTAATAGTATAGTTACTGAAAATACTTGCAACAACAATGGAGATGATGGAATCGCCATTACATATTCAGACAATACTACTATTAGCAATAATACTTGCAATTACAATGATGCTGATGGGATCAATCTTCGATATTCTGACTTCTCTACTTTGAAGGGTAATATATGTAATTCCAATACTGGATATGAAGGAATAAACATAGAGATATCTAATAATTCTACTATCTCTTACAATACATGCAATAATAATCTAAAAGACGGTATTGAGCTAGAAGAATCTGTTAACGGATCAATTTACAACAATATATGCTTTGACAATGGGTGGTATGGGATTGAAGCTAAGGAGTCTGGGAATGCAAGTATTAGCGAGAATACATGTAATTTCAATGGATGGGAAGGTATTGTAATAGATTATTCAGATAATGCATTTGTAACAAATAACACATGTTCTTATAACCATTATGCAGGTATATATGTTGGCTATACCTATTCATCAACAATTTATAATAACATATGCGAGAATAATCAAAATGGTATCCAACTCTGGTATTCACATTTTCAAAATATAACATATAATATTCTGAGAGACAACATGGAACATGGGGTAGCTATTGACTCTAGTTCTGATAATAACTCTCTACACCACAACAATTTTGTTAATAACTATCAAGGAACTTCATCTCAAGCACGTGATTCAGGTTCTAACAATCTTTGGTATGATACTGAAAAACTTGAGGGGAATTATTGGTCTGACTGGTCAGGGATAGGTTCATATGCTATTGATGGTTCTGTTGGTGCAGTTGATCTTTATCCTCTCAATGAACCTACAGTATATCTAGGTCCTCCTGTCATTATAGATGTTATCAACTCTCCTGTCTCAGCAACAGAACTTGATACAATTGAAATAGAAGCAAGAGTTACCAGTCCTTATGGTGTGCAAACAGTTTCTCTTCATTACAGAGTAAATGGTGGAACTTGGATAGAAGTCAGTATGTCTCTTGTGTCTGGTGATCTTTATTCTTGCACTATTGGAACTTTCGCAATCGATGATTTTATTGAATTTTACATAAATGCAACAGATGTAACTATTGAACATAATATAGCGATTAATGATAATTCGGGTGTGTATTATTCATTTACCATAATAGATTCTGTAGTTATACCAGAGTTTCAATCGCACTCAATTCTTATCCTATCTACGATTGTTTTTCTATTCTCATTTGTTTGTTTAGTAATCAAGAAGCAAAGAAGAAAATAATTCTTCTTCCCTTCTCTCTTTTTTCCCTCAAAATATTTCTGTTGTTTTTTCTACAAAAGGTTTAAATTAGTTAAAAAAAGTAATTGAAGAGTTAACAAACTTTGGAAGTTTATTTATGAGAAAAAAAACAATACAATCTAGAGTATCAGTTAGAAAACTAATTTTAGTTTTACTGATTATTATTGGAATAAGCAGTTTTGCTAGCATGAGAGTAAGTGCAACAACTGTCTCTTATGACTCACCATCTTTCTCTTCACTGACCCCACATGCTTCAATCTATATTACTTCTGATGTTGAACTTGAGGTATTTGCTGGATCTGGTATAGAAGGAGATCCATACGTAATAGAAGGTTATGAGATAATTACAACTAATTCCAAAGGTATTCACATTACCGGTACAACCAAGTATTTTACAATTCGTAATTGCTATGTTGAGGCAGCTGACAGAGGAATTTATATTGATAATGTAAGTGCTGGGACAGCAACTATCATCAATAATACCTGTAGCGATCAGGATTATGGTATATTCATTGAATCTTCAGCTAATTCTACTGTTAGCAATAACATATGCAGCGACAGTTACTATGGGATGGGGATCTATGTGATATCCTCAGCTAATACTATTATCGTTAATAATATTTGCACTAATAATAGGGATCTAGGTATATTTCTTTTGTCTTCTGTTAATACGATGATTGTTAACAATACAATCACAGATAGTAGAACAGGGATGTATATTTCTGCATCTGGAGGTTCTATTTGTGCAAATAACACATGCAGTAATGGTCGAGACTATGGTATACAACTATGGGATTCTTTTAGTACTATAATTGCCAACAACTCATGTAGCAATTGTAATATTGGTATCTTTAGTTGGTATTCAAGTAGTTCTACAATTACAAATAATAGTCTTACTAACTGTGGTTTGGAATTTAAAGAAAGCAACATAGGTGCTTACCAATCTTATACAATCACGAATAATTGGGTGAATGGGAAACAATTAGGATTTTTAATAGGTCTTGACTCTACTATCATTGCTGACCCAACATATGGTCAAATAATCATGATTGATTGTAACAATGTCACAGTAAGTAATCAAATATTGGATAATACATCAATAGGTTTATTTCTACACTTCTGTACGGATATATCTATTATTAATAACACATGCAATAACAATTACAACAAAGGCATGTACATCTACCATTCTAGTGGTTCTACTATTGCCAACAATACGTGTAGCAACAATATTTGGGGCATCCATCACTATTATTCTGGTAGCTCTACTGTTGCTAACAATACATGCAGCGACAATGACTTATGGGGTATCGCTCTTTGGTATTCAGATAGTTCTAGTGTTGTTAACAACACTTTTGCAAATTGTGGTCTATCTATCGGTGAAGTAACAATTATTGCTTACCAATCGTATACAGTCACAAACAATTGGGTGAATGGAAAGCAGTTAGGATTTTTCACTGGTCTTGACTCTATTATCATTGCTGACCCAATATATGGACAAATAGTCCTAATTGATTGTAACAATGTCGCAGTAAGTAATCAAATACTGAACAATGCGTCAGCTGGGTTGAGAACTGATTTCTGTACTTTTTTGAATATAACGAATAATACATGTAATAACAACAGTATATATGGGATGTCTCTTAGAGAATCTAGTAGCTCTACTGTAACCTTCAACACCTGCAGTTATAACAAGAAAGGTTTAGATGTTTCCTCTTCTGATAGTTCTATTATAGCAAACAACACGTGCAATAATAATATCGGTTTTGGCATCACTTTTGGTTCAGATAGTTCTATTATAGCAAACAACACCTGCTGTTATAATGGCAACGGTATCGAGATTTCCTCTTCTGTTGGTTCTACTATAACCAACAACATGTGCAATAACAATAACGGCTATGGAATCTATCTAGACTCTTCAACAAGTTCTAGTATTGCAAACAATACGTGTTGTTATAACGAGTGGGGCATCTTTCTAGAATCTTCTGATGTTTGTATCATTACATACAATCTTCTACAAGAAAACGAAGGTTATGGTATCTACTTAAGTTACTGTTATGATAATGTCATTCACCATAATACCTTCGTAGATAATAATCCTGGTAGTTATTCCCAAGCATATGATCATGGAACAAATAATGTTTGGTATGATTCTGTAACATTTGAAGGCAATTATTGGTCTGATTGGTCAGGCGTGGGAAGCTATTCAATTGATGGTCCAGCTGGTTCTAGCGATCTCTATCCTCTAGGAGAGCCTGTGATCCCTCCAATTTCAGAATTTTCTAGCAATATCAGTGTGCTAATTCTTTTATTTGTTGTCGGTTTAGCTATAATCCCTCTTTCATTACTAACTAGGAAGCGATCGAACAACAAATAATTCTCTTCTTCTCTTTTTTATTTATTGATTTGCTTTGTTATACTAATAATCTCCAATCCATACTAACTTAAATCTATCAGAGTTTATTCTTGTTCGAGTACTTGGTCATTAGGTCTAAAACAGACGCAATAGGTCTCTCTAGAATAATTATTTAACGATTATTTGATAATTTGGGGCGTGTTCTCTATTAGTTAATAAAATGATTTAGTAGCATTCATGGGTACTACAGGAGCGTGTAGATATATTGTCAATACACCGACAATAATTTCGGTTAACTACTACCAGCTATAAATAGGAATTTCATTATTATTTAGTCGACAGACATGGTCACATCCACTAGGCACTACTATAACTTACTAATTGTAAGTTGTATCACTCTAATGTTTATGCTAGCGGGTAGTGTGTTAAGTCTGCCGGACTCACCAACTGACTCATCACACACTTGGGCGCTTTCACAGACTCTAAATCAAAAAATATCATACGAGTTCAATGATAGTTCCGTAGAAAGCGTCCAACAATTTCTTTTAACTAATCTTACACTTTCAACTTTGAATGTTCTCAATCTTAGTTTTATTGTTGAAGGAGATAAATCTACTAGTGCTGGGATAGCTATTTCTTTCCAATTTCAAGGCATAAATGTTGATTTCGTAATCGAACGTATCTCCCAAGATAATACCAATCGTTCTATCTCAAAATCATTCTTCTCTGATCATGTTTACAATGGAGATACGAATATAACAGTAATCTTCTCTGCTCAAGCAGCTGTTGGAAAAAGTGGAACCATCAGAATTTTTTCAAATAGTGAAATTGAAAATCTTCCGCTAATCACCCTTGATGAATCTGATCAAGGAATACCTTTACTTCCAGCTGATTTCATGTTTGAAGGAGAGATGCTAGGAACAGCTGAATACGAGGTTTTAACGGTTTTTAACTGCTCTGACAATATAACTCATTCCTTGGAATTATCAGTTAATTTCACCACTTTAGACTTCAGTTCTTTTGTGGAAGAATTATCTGTATCTATTAACTCACAAGTACAAGACACTACTACCATTGAGCCTAATCAAGATAATAATCTAGTTTTTACTCTGTCATTAGACGAAGGTATCAATATACTAACGCTGAAGTTTCACATAGAGATTTCAATCGATATTATCCAAATTTCTAATCTAAAATTAGCAGGAAAATTAGTATCTAATATAACTCCTGATAATCAGGTTTTTCAAGAAATTAACTGGGAAAATGTTATTGATTCAACTATCGACATATCCAGTTTCAGACCTATCTCTATTCAATCAGCAAACGTACTTAATTTTCGATTAATTTTCAGTTTTGAAGGAACAAAAATTTATTCTGGAATAGAGTTTGAAATTACTCAAAATAGCATTTCTTTAGAAACTGGTATTATAACAGCCAGTAAACAAAGTAGTTCTCAACAATCGATAGAATTCAGCACATATACAGAAAATTATAATTCAGATTTATTTCTACATCTAAGTGCAACCAAATCCGGTTCAGGAACTATTTTCCTTTACAATGTCTCATCAATTAGCATATCTGAGATAATTAGTTTCAATCAAGAAACTTATGAGAAACAATTGGTCTCTGAAACAGTAATCAGCACTCCTGTAATAGGAGCTATCAGCGAAAGTTTCTACGATGTAATTTATCTAGAAGATTCAGCTGTTTATTACAGTTGTAATTTTTCAATGTTCATCAGTTCTGATATAAATTTTGACAGTATCACGATTACAGTTAAATCAGGAAACAGTATAGCTTTTACAAAATCAATTAGAGATACAGGTCAAGTCGAAATTACTGGAGATATCAACCTCTACAATGGTTACAATGAGTTAAGATTCGTTATCACGATTTTAGGACAAGGAGCAACTGTCACTTTCCAACAAATTGAGTATACTATTTTCACTCCAATTGAAGCTGGGACACCCAATTCAGAAAACCCCACAGATCCTCTAAACATTCCCTTTTTCAAAGCTCCGGAAAATATAATCGTAGGTGTATTTGTTCTGTTTAACTGCTGGATTCTTATGGGAATCTTCCTCAGGATATACAGAGGACGAAAAAACAGGAAGAGATATCAGACAGAGAATGATGAATATGTGCTAGAAATTGCACAACTTACTCAAGATTATTAGAAAACAAATATTTTCTACCTTGTTTAAATACGAATTAAAGTATTAATAAGTGAAGATGGCAATAACATCCACAATACTTAGTAAATTGAAAGATATTAGCAGCAAACAGAAGCGCAATATCAAGTCTTCTTTGGAGAGCCAAGGTGAGCTTCCTTTAGTGTTTCAGATAGTTGTCGCAATTATCTTTTGGATATTATTATTTGTGATTCTTTTAGTCACATGGAACCCTGCAGCTCGTTGGATTATTATCATTATTGCCGTTGTTGGAGCATATGGAACAATAGAGTTAGTGAACTTTTTAGGTAAAAAATACATAAGAAAAGACCTTGATGAAGAGTTAGCTGATCTTGAAACAATAGAGGAAGAAATAATTTCTCTCGAGGAGAATAAAATCAGCTTCACACAGAATTCCATTTTGCTTGGTAAATTATATTCTAAAGGAGGAATAATTCTAGGCAAACCTGAACGAACAAGATATAATCTAACACCTATGATTGTGTTAGCAATCGACTCTGTTGCATCTGGATTATCATCAATATTCGCCTCAATCTCAGTTTCATCACTTCAAAAAATGAGCCTCAAATACAATTGCAGTATTGTTGATACCTCTCATTATGAAGTTATTATTCTCAAAGGTAGCAGCAAAAGCTGTAGAGCAGCTGCTGTTCCTACAATAATACAACAATTCAATGAAAGTTTCTTCCATGAAGCATTCGATTTAATTACTGAATTTCAAAGAGATAAAAGGATAGAATTTGAAAAACCTTCAAAAGAGATTCTTCACGAATTATTCCCAAATCACAAAAACATTGTTTCACTTGATATAGTTAAAAACATACACACTTCATCTCCATATATACCAGAATCAGAAACTATAATGGAAAATAACATAGAAACAAACCAAGTTGCAGAGATAAGTAATGAAGCGATTCAACCTCTTAGCTTAGAGAAAGATGAAGAAGAGGGAGAAGAGGAAGAATTGGTTTCAGCAACTATCGTTGAGGAAAGTGAAACAACAACAGAAGAAATAGTGGAAAATCCTAATACTACAACTGATAAAAAAATGCTAAAAAAAGTTTTGCTTAATGAGCTTGATTATTCGTTAGAGAATTTTCTTTCAGCTTCGAAGAACTATTATAAAAAAGCCGTAGAGAACATTTTACAAAAGAGTTACGGGATCAAGCTAGATAAATTCCTCAAACTTGTTCTTTATTTCTGTGATAAAGAAGGTCTACCCTTTTTCTTCCCTTCATACTCATACTTAATGAAAATTATTGAGTTCATTGATGTTGAATTGCCATCTTCATCCGATATTGAAAATTACGTTGACAAACTCACAGAAGATTATGTATCAGTTAAAATTCCAGAAGAAATCAAGGAAAAACTTGAGAAGTTTCTAGATACAAAATATTCTAATGGAGCTGTTACAACAACTAGTTCCACCAAACAAGAAAATACGAAAATTGCATCAATACCTGCTCCACCTACGAAGGAGGAGGTTAACATAATCACAGACGGAGGCGAGTAAATGTTAGAAGAGATGTTTTTCTTAGATATAATCGAATTCTATCTTAAATTCTGGTTGTTCTCATTATTTTTACGATGGTTGATGTCCTTCTTTCCAGGTAAGGTATCAGAAATTGTCAGATTTATTGGTAACATTTTCCGATTTCCTGTTAAGAAATTATTTTATTGGATTTATGGAGTAGAAGTGTTGGAAACTGATTATGAGAAATCTATCTTTGTAACAGAAGAAGTAAGAGATTTTGATTGTAGAATAACATCGAATGTGGTTGCCCCTCTTCTTACTCTGACATACTTAGGAGCAATAATATTGTATTGGTCGAATTACCTCTATGGTGGAGAATATCTCTGGGTAAGTATAATACTCTACATATTAGGTTTTTCCATTGTATTAATGTCAGCTCCTGACTTAAATGAATCAGAAGAACTTCTACATGTTAGTGTTGTTTCTATCTTCAAATGGTTTGGAAAATTAGCTCTATTAGCAGTTCCATCATACCTATTGGTCCACTTCTTTGTTGGAAATGAAACATTGGCTCAAGCAGTGTTTATCTTTGTTATGTTAATACCTGTATATAGATTGCGAAGAGAAGAAACAGCCGAGAGATTCATCAAATCCAAGAAAGCTAAGGTGCTAGAGGCTGATCCATTTGGAGAATAATCCAGAAATTAATGACATAGTTGACTCTATACTTAGCGATGTGGAATCTGTACTATCAAAACTAGAAGATAGTTTTTCTGACCCGTTAATAGAAGTGAGAAACGAAATAGAAAAACAGGAAGAAACCTTGGAGGGTATCAGTAACAAAATTCCTTACCCAAGTGTTCGTTACTCTACACCAGATTCGAATATTATATCAAATATTGAAAATATAAAAGTGGAAGTTTCCGAACAAAAGCTAAGTAAAGTAATTACAAAAGAAAATACTCAAGAAGAAACAAAAATCGTGCAAGAATCACCAATCGAAATACCAGTAGTTCACAAAGAGATTCCCACACCAAATATCGAGCATAGAATCGCAAATAGAGTGGTAGAAACGCATAGAGAGAGGAGTTTCGTACAAAACGAATCCAAGGCATTAGAAAAGATGGATAAGCATGATGAGATACGGCAAATAACAACTAATGAAGTAGAGCTAGAAATCGAGTTTATTGACATCCCAAAAAGCACAAGACTCATACATTTTTATGGTCCACCAAGTTCAGGAAAGACAACTTTCGCAATCCAATCAGCTATTGAGATTTACCCGAGAAATACTTATTATTTTATCACTAGCCATTCTACTTCAGTGATTAAAAGGATAAAACAGATGATAAGTCATGAAAGATGGTTAGAATACAAAGATATTAAGAAAATTCTATTTCCAATTGCAACACAAAACTTAGATGAACTTCAATCTGAGGTAGAAAAAGTCAAAAAACTTGAACCTGAGAGAGTTGGTTTAATAATAATCGATCATCTAACCGATTACATGAGAGGAGAGATTTACAAAGAAGAACAAAGAATAATCTTGCGAGAGATTCTTGAGCAATTATATTTACTTGCAGATGAGAAGAATTGCAAAGTTCTAATCCTAAATGGTTATTCTTACAACAACGTAGCGCCAGCTGGAGACATTGTTGAATCTTATTGTGATATGACACTAACAGCTGAATTGGATCAGAAGAAGGTTAATTTCATAACAGAAGAAGAGGAAATAAAAGTTCATTTTGATAACTCTGGGATTAAAAATCTGCATATAAACATCTATTTTAATTGAACTTGATGATATCGATGTTTCTGTTTACACATCTTGTAATAAAGAATCATTTCATATAGAAAGGGAAACATCTGAGATTAAAATTTTTCCAAAAAATTTTTCAAGTTAGAAGGGTTTTTTGATACATTTCTAGCAATCTGGTTACTCATGTACAGTCTTATTTTTCATCTCTTTGAAAATTTCTTGAAATAGATGGCAATGTTCGCGGTGTGAATTTTAATTAGCTGATTCAGTAGAAACAAACGAATTTGCTAGAAGTGTTTTTAATTTGAGAACTTAAGTTAACGTTAAATATGAATAAAAAAATAAGAGTTTGAGAGTGTTGTTATGTCAGAAAGTGATCAAGCACTTGATTACGAAATACTTGAGAGTTATATTATCCTGCTTTTAGGTATTGTCAATAGACCAATAAAGTCAATAATTCATTTGCAGAAAGAGATGTTTATATTGTCTAGAACTGCTAAATATGTGAATGATGTGACTTATTTTGTAAAGCATCAGTTAGGACCCTTTTCTAGTGATATTAGCGAGGTAATTGATTTTCCAGTTTATCATAGTCAACCTTTTCAAAGAATTAAAGGTAAGATATCATTATCAAAAAATGGAGAAAAGATTTACAAAAATCTACTATCTGATTACTCTCAAAATGACAAATTTAAAGAACTATTAGCTTCGATGAAATTAATTCGTGAAATCTATGATAGATTAACGAGAGAAGAATTGTTATTTCTTGTTTACATTACTTATCCAACATTTGAGGAAAAATCAGATGTCTCTGAAGAACTTCTAAAACCTGATAAAAGAAAAATAATTGCTGGAAGTCTACTGAAAAAAAGAATTATTACAGAAAAAAGATATAATGAGGTAATAAAGAATCAATGACATATAGTTCAATTGTTGCAGATAGCAGTTTCTTTATTTGTTTCATCGATGACATCAAACAATCAGTAGAGCTAGTAAAAATTCTAAATTGTCAAAGATTAGTGTTCATAGCTGGAACAGTTGTAATCTCAGAAATAAAGGAATCATTTAGTAGAGCAAAGCTATCCACACTTCTAGAGAACAAAATCCAGAAGTTTCACTTTCATGAGCTTGGAGAGATATTAAGAGCATTTTTCTCAGAAGAAGAAATCAATAAAGGTGAAACAGAAGTTATAGCAATATCCTATATTCTTGCTTTCCAAAAAAAGAATTTCCAGTTTATTGTTGATGATCGAGGTGGTAGAAAATACGTTGAACACAACTTTCAAGAACTTATTCCAAAAATGATAGGAACTATTGGTTTCATCTCTGTTTGTTGCTGTGATTATGATATATTTGCAAAAGATGAGGCAACAACAATTATAAACATGATTGATAATTCTAAGTTTAGAGCTCCAAAACAAACAATAAAAGACGCTATAGAAAGAATAAAGGTCTGTGAGAATGTACAGTTTGAATATTAAAGAAACGATTTCAGATAATAACTCTGATTATGCAATTAAACGGTTCAGATTAGGACCATTGACTGTAGACAGACCAATGAAAGTAACTGATGCCAGACATATTACAGAATCATTGTTTAGTGATTTTCAACTAGATAAGAAGACTACGATTCTTGAAAGTTCAAAAGAGTTTCGAGTATCAGATATAAATCAGATTATGGCTCTACAAAGTTCTAAAGACCTAAAAGATAAACTAAACTATAAAGAATGGTTCAGAGAATACCCATTTGTCTTATCTTCAACTCTTGCTTTTAACCCGTTTAACCATTTTCAGAATCTTGATGAAATTACAGGATATTTGGACTATCACTATATTTATTCAAATCCTTTTGTATTAGCTCCCAGTATAAGAATTCCAGATATCTCCAAGAAGAAAGAGCAGATTGATGTTAATCAATATATACAATATCTAGACCATGTTATAGAGATTCTCAGTTATAAAAATAAGAAACCTATTTTCATTCCTATTCCTCTAAGGTACGACATTCAATCTTTAGGAAAACTTGCTGAATATTGCTTAAAAAAAGAATTGTTTTGTATCTGGTTTGATTTTGATAGAACTGCAATGTCAAAGGCAAATATTGCAAGAATTAGATACTTTCTTCGAATCTTCAATTTACAAGAACGAATCGACGATTTAGTTATATATTCTACTAACTTAACAAGAGCTCTACAATATAATATGAGAGATTCAAAGAATCCTGCCTCAGATGTTCTCGCTTCATTAGTTGGTTCAACATTCATAGGTGTGAATAGAGAACCCCAAAGATTTGGAAGTGATCCAAAGAAGAAGAAAGAGCAATTGCTTAAGCATAAGGCAAGAATTTTTGATGTAGACAATTATTACTATATTACAATTGAAAAGAGCTCTTTAGCTGATGAAATAAAAAGAAGAACAATTAAAAAGAAATTTAATATTAATCTTAATTCAGGCTTCTTAGACTATGAATTCAATTCTCAGGCAAAATATTTCCTTGAAAATCAATCATTGCGACCATATTTAGCTGAAAAAGCCATGTTAAAGCATTATACAGATGGAAGATTATTAGATTCTTTTTTTGGCTTTCAATCAGATTTAAAACGAGAATTTCGCAGTATTTTTGGTTAATAAATTGATTTTATTGAGTTAGAAACTAAAGCACACCATTTCGCTTTTATTCTCTCCTGAAATGGTCGGGTTACTCTTGATCAGTGTTTTGATGTTGAAGATAATCTTAGTATGCCGTGTTCCTGACAGGTATCAGAAGGATCAGAAGGAAAAAAGCATGATAGAAAGGGTTGTTGATGGGTTCAGCAACAATTCCTATATTTCGTTCAATAGCAGCTATAATAGCATTTGTTGCTCTTTGACTCTCTTCTATTCTGAAAAATGCTGCGGTCTTTTCTTCTGCATCAATATCAATCCTAGCTACGCACGTTATGAAACTTGGTCAAACTTGCCAGAGGCGGTCTAACCGTCGTTTAAGTGGGTCCCCTCACGTGCGGTGAGGGGAAGAATCATGAGGATCATGATTGGGGAAGGAAGGAAGGGAGTGCGCATTTACTCCGACAACATTCCTGCCATTGCGCTTCGTGCTGTATGGTTCAAACTTTATTAACTGAGGGACAAGTGTTCAAACACTTGCGAACCATAAATATGGCGAGTTTTCGCCAAG
>JABCTC010000097.1 GCA_018238545.1 Candidatus Heimdallarchaeota archaeon | reverse complement strand
GGGGTAGGAGGATACGTGA
Organism: Candidatus Heimdallarchaeota archaeon; assembly: GCA_018238545.1. Lineage (GTDB taxonomy): Archaea > Asgardarchaeota > Heimdallarchaeia > Heimdallarchaeales > Heimdallarchaeaceae > UBA460. The sequence goes on along the minus strand of JABCTC010000097.1, from coordinate 3,900 downwards.
TGTATCCACTCAGAGTGAGTATAGAGTGTCTTCGCCCTATATCATGACCTCTAAGCACTACATGTACCTAGCTTTGTCTAATAAGACAAGAAGACAAATAAGCATCATTAAGATTAGTAGTTTCGTAATATATTTTATCAATTTTAATATTAACCTTTAAAAGTGATTATTACCAATGTCCCTAAGATAAACAATTATCAGGGATTTGGAATTATGAAGAATAAGCTTAGTTTATTTGTGAATATTTGCTTTGTTGTATTTTTTATTGCAGGTATGAGTGCTAATTCAGCCATCGCAGTGGGTGAAACAGATTGGATGGTAGGTGAATCTATAGTGTTTGGAGTAAGAGAGACACTTCAGAGTAGTACAGAATGGGTGAATGAAACATTAGAAGGAACTACTACAATTGCAGCGGAAAGTGAGATAAAAATGACTATTCAGACTATTGATGCGGAAAACAAAGAGGCTGAGACAAAGTTTCAATACTCTTTAGGTTTGGTTATGGATATTACTTTGAACTATGATGCAATAGAAAATGGACAAGAATATGCAGAAGATATCTTTTCTTTTAACTATTATTGGGATTACAATTTCAACAGACATATCTTAACATCATTTAGCATCAATCTCTATGGCATCATCCCCTTTTTAGAACCAGACTGGGTAAACTTCAACAAATATTTCGTGGAATCAGTTAACCAATCAAGAATCATTACATCAATAAACACTGGATACGAGATAGTTGACATTGAATTTAACGATTTTCTAGAGTCGATTACATCATATGAAATAATGGGAGAATCTAACATTTCAGACGCTCAAGAAGCATTTAAAAGTACAACTACTAAATGGTCTTTTGAATTTGATTTAACAGATTACATTCTAGATACAAATTATGACTTTGAAGATCAAACTTGGGAATACTTCTCTTATGATAAGTATGTTCTAAGTGCAACTCTAGAATATAGTAATGGTGGAACGTTGGAGAAAGGTACATTTAGCAAAGAGTCTATCATAACATTAGATAACATCACAACAACTAATGTACACAACTTTGCTATCGTTAGAGGAGGACTTGCTGCCTTAGAAACAGATTTCAGCTTTGTGGCAATTGTAGCAGGTTTAGCTATACTACAAGTTACTGTTATCGTGTTGAAACGGAGAAAAAGAACCTGAGTATATAACTATTAAGTATTCCTCGGAAGTAAAGGTGAACTCAAGATTTTTTCATCCATTTAGTCTTTCTTCCAAACATGAGTTACTCGTTTCCATCCTTTAACAGAATTATGTTTTTCATATAATCCTACAGTAGCTTAATTAGCAGAGTCTACAACAAGACTCATGGTTTTGTAATCCTGATGTTTGAGTGAGTATAAAATGAAAAAAATAAAAAAAAGAAAAGGGAGTCTATTTTTTCAGTCTTAGATTCTTTCTTTTCTTCCTAAGTAAATGTATTACAAGAAATATCGGAATTACCAAAACAATAGAGAAAATCTTTCCTATGAACTCACTGATTACGGGTGCTTCAGCAGGCTCATCTAGTGGGTATCCATCATGCCTAGCACCATCAAAGTTATCGATGATGTAACCAATACTTACATCATAACCTTCTGACCAGTAATTACCTTCCAGACTTGCTATGTCCCAAAAAGTGTTATGTGACTGTGTGTCTGCTCCATCATAAGCTTGTGAGATATAAGAGATAAAAACTTGAGCTAGATTAAAGACTTGGTTGAAGGAAGAAATTCAACATAGAACAGAACACGCTGGAATTTTGTTTATAATCTTTAAATAGTAAAATATCTTTGTTAAGTTAACAATTGTGTAAGAAAGTGGAAGTTGGAGTAAAGTGAAATTGAAAAGAATTACTATATATATGAATTTTTTTATTTTACTTTTTTTATTAAGTAATATGAGTACTACAAATGCACTACAACAAGATGATAGTGAAGGACATACTTTTGATTTTTCCCCATATTCGTACTATATGCAAACAGAATTTTATAATACATATATTCCTGTAGGACAATCCTATGCGTATCCAACATTAAAGCTTTACTCAAGCTTTATGGTAGATCAAGCGTTTCAAGACTATTTTTCAAAATGGTGGCGATGGAACAATAGATATGTTCACGAGATTGAAGAAAGAATTATATCTGGATCTAATCAGCATTATTTTGATTATCGTGGTTTCTACTATACAAACATTCAAGATACTTTTGTTGACTATGAAGTTGAAGATGATTCTGAATGGGAGTTACATGTAAGAGATCCAGAAGATAATCTATTACCTGGACATTATTATTATGTTTGGTCACTTTGGGATTCTATTAATGGTTTGGGAGTTGGAACTTACTCCAATTCTCACTGGTTAACATCTGAAGTCGATGGTTTTAATTTTAATGGATTGGATTATGATCACCTTTTGAGACAAACTTACTCATTCACAATATATCAGGGAGGTGGAGGAGGTACTAGTACTCTAAGTAGCTATGATGATAATAATGAACAACCGATAACAGAAAAATATGAGGATCTACCTCTATCAGTGCATCCTTCCGAAAAAATTATCACGATAAAATGTCCTCTTTTTAATTTTAAAATAGAAATAAGGCAAATTGATGACTGTACATTCAAAATTATATCATTAATTAATCTAGATAATGAACCTTCAATAAATGCATTTAATGAGTTATGCATTAATGCATTGAACGAGAAAATATCTGAAAATCCAAATAAATTAACAACAGCATTATTATCATTTAAAAATCCTGTAAACATTGATGCATTTCAACAATTAGTAAATGCTTATGGATGGAATGTTAGATCTATAAATTTAAAATACGTGTCGGATGATGATATAGCTTATATACATTCAGCAATATTTGACAATAGACTTTCTGAGAATATGTTTGATTCTATTGGAATAGATCATAATAGAATTTCAGGAGTATATGGATGTGAAATAGAAGCTACAGTGAAGAGTTTTCTTGAATACTTTGCTTATTATGCATATAATACTAAAATACTAAATCTCGTTTCATTATTTGCTGATGATTGGTTAGTTCAGAATGGTTATAGTCCAAGAGTTTATACTCATATAGGTTTCTTGGGAGCTTGATTTAATGAAAGAAATAACTAAAGAACCAATAGCTAAGAAAAACTTCTTTTCAGAAGTGTTCTCACCACATTCTAAGTATCTAAGTTACTTTGGATTAGTATCATTTTTCCTCCTTTTCTTCTTAATAGAATTCTTTCTATCAGTTGGATTAGAAAGTGCTTCAAATGCAGTAGAAAATTTCTTTGAAATTGTTTCTATTTCTGTTTTATGGTTAATCTATTTGGTTGTTCCGCTAATTTTGTCACTGATTATATTTTCATTGACATTCAACAAACCCAAAGCTAAATTTATTTCATTCATTCTTTCAATTTCTGGACTCGTAGGATTTGGAATTGGATTTGGAATAGTGACAATTTTATATGACCAAGTATTACCAAGTACTAAGTATATAGATTTAATTGCGTTTTCTATAACTCTAGGGTCAACTATGCTTATAAGTAGTATTTTCACTGTGATTGCTGTTAAGAAAATACATTAAATTTTCTCTTGACAATCTAGGAGGACTACCAATTTAAGAACATGCTAAGAGCAGGCTACTGAATTTTCTTTATAATGCTCTTAGAAAACTATTATTGGTGAATCTTTATATTGCTAAGGATTGTCTATACTAGTCATATACAAACTTGCTTAAATTTCAGAAACCATAGTCACCAAATAAACTATCTTTTACATAATGATCAATGATTTTTTGTTCTGCTCTTCGTATTCTTTCTTGACATGCAACTCTCTTAACACCCAATTCTTCCCCTATTTCTTCAAGAGTGATCTTCCTAGGGATT
>JABCTC010000007.1 GCA_018238545.1 Candidatus Heimdallarchaeota archaeon | reverse complement strand
ATTAACGGGAATATCAAGCAAGATATATATGGGTACCATTGGAAAATGCAATCACTTATCTAACTATACAACTCAAAGAAGTTGGACATGACTCTGTTTTATCTGTTTCAGAGAGAGAAGAAATTATTTCAAATTTATATAATTTCTTAAGAGAAGTAGGTGCTCTTCATAATAGTGATATGCAAAATAAACAATTACATTTAATAGAGAAATTGGAAGATACAATAAAATATTATATTAAGTTGCTATCATATCCAAAAATAGATGCTTTTTGCCAAATCATTGACACTTTAGGACATCTAGGTGTTAAAGAATTATCATTTGATCCACTTTTTAGTGGTTTCTTATTTTTCACAATGTTGCAAGAAAGAGGGTTGAGAGATTCAGTTCAATCACTAGATTATGCGTTTGATAGATTATTCAATGGATATTTTCAACAAATGTCTACCAGAAAAATTGTACAAGGTGGAGATGGATACTATCTATGGCATCATGCATTTCATAGTAAATATCCTGCAAGAGGATATAATTATTATCGCACAAATGCAATAGATTCAATTGATATCTTTCGTAGTTTCTTAGTAACAGACATAGAATTAATGCAAAAGAGTTTTATCAATTTTGGAGAAACAACTGAATCAATAATTGATTTACTAACAAGTCAGTTTAAAAGAGGTCTTAAATCAAAACCCACGATTTACCCCTTAAGAGCTGAATATCTAAAGGAAACTTATAAAGAATTATTTGGATTTATTTATCAAGATAAACTGATTAATTATATTCAAGGGATTGATGAAATTTCAACAATGAAAATTCATGCTTTAAATAAACGACAAGCTTTTGATAAATTTTCAACACATTTATCAAATTTACTCAGCACAGAGGAAACTCTTTCCAACTTGTTAAAAGAGAAAATGCTTGGTATAATTGAATATAATGAACCCAAAACTAGTGAAGACAAAATAAAAATAAGACTCATTTTTATGGATACGACAACGGAGTTCAAATCATACATGAGAGACTCTGTAGGAAATCAAATAATTACCACTTGGGAGAGCTCCAAACTTTTTTCTACATTAGGAGAAAATCCTTTGATAAACCTTTATCGTTTTCAAATCTTCGTAAAAGAACTTGGAGGACGTATGATTTATGATAAAAAAAATAGTGGTGCAAAAATCTTGTGGATTGATAAAGATAGTAGTCTGTTTCTGAATCCACTTATGGAGGAGCTTGGACAAGAAAAAGTTTCTGCCTATCGTGTATTGTTTGACATCTTTGGAAACGCTATTGGTAAAGAATTAAGTGGTGTAAAAGCTCAAAAGAATCCTCATGTTAGATTTCTTAAACACACTGAGATTACAGATAATATTTGGTTCAAAGCTATTCCTATGATTGCTTTTTTTGAAATGAAATATTACTCTGTCTATAGTGTGGAAGAAAGATTGAATAAACTAGGAGTTGACACATCCTTGAGAAACAATTTTGGATTTTTAGAAAATTCGTATGTTGGAGCTGCTATTAAATATATTCAATTCGACTTAACAGAAGTTAAAACAGGAGAATGGTGCATTCAACTAACACCAGGGAACTATAAAGGAAGTGAAGGATTTGGAACGCCACTTGGTAACAGAATTGCTGAAACTCTAATGTCTATGAAAGTTTTTACCCCCTTTGCTGTTTTTACTGATTTAATTACATTAGAAACTGATTCTTCTTCAGCATCTATACTAGAAGATGAAATCGAAAGAGCAATTATAAAATGGAATGAACCAGCTGATGATTATGAATATATAAACTCAAAAGATAAGGGACCATACTATAATAAAGAAAATAAGATTTGGTTTATGAGAATACTGAATCGTTTGGGCGCCATTTGGGGAGGAAAATCATTCGAATATTGAAAACTGTTTATATCGCATTTTCTATTTAAATGACAAGCAGCTTATACAGGCTACAATCTACCCCATTCGTTCAATGAGTTAGAAAATGTATTCTCAGATGAAATGAATCAATATAACAGTGTAATAACGCTAGTACCAATCGAATATGTTGGTTTACCAGCTAATAACTATCTACAATTAAAATACGTAATGCATCCTTAATGATATTCTGTTAATAAGGAAGGATCTTAAAATGATAGAAATCGTTACTTTCACATTTCTAATCTAAATATTCCACGCATACGTTTTCAAACTATGTATTTGCAAAGTAAATCGCACCTACAATAGAGTATTCCAAAATTAAAAACAGTTTTATACAAAGAAGAGAAGTGAATGACATGAACTCTAGAAAAGAGAATGTAGATTGGCCTTTTAACCAGTATGAGAAAGATTTCTCATTAGTAAAACTAATCTCATATTCAGAAACAGATAGAGTTAAAACAGGAGAATTTGGTAATCAAAGATATGAATTACAATACCTAAAAAATTTTGGCGAATGGATTTGTGGGTATATTATCACAGAAATGAAGCGACGTAAAGTTATTCAAACCTTTGAAGGAGAAATAAAATATAAACCATTATTAAACCTACCTTTTTATATTAACTACATCGAGAAAATTGCTTGGATTTCCAATAGATATATGAATCTTGTTAGCGAAACACTTCAGTTAGAGACAATTTCACAGTTTAATTTTGATCTTGAACCTTTAATTTTTAATCAAGAACTTCAAAAAGGGATAAGTGTAAGAAGCATTTATTTTGTTCAAAGAGATGGAAGTAGACCATCTCGAATTTCATTTTCAGGGGATTTTGCTATGAATAGACTATTTACAGAAATGAATAGCAGACATGCTTTTTCTGATTCAGATATAAAGAATATTACATTGGCAGTAGATCTTGATAGATTTACGGTGCCTTTTTCTCTTAAGAAGAACTATCTTTCAATTCGAAGGAACTTATCCCCTAGTGAATTGATAGAATTTTTTGAAACTGTATTTCCCCTGATTCCAAAAAATAGGCAAAAAACGATAAAGGAATATTTGGATTAATTTGGAAGGTATGTTTCGATGATAAGGAATCTTGGAAATTTGTTCTTTAAAACGAAAAAAATTGAGAAACCAGATGTTTTCATCAAGATTCTTTATCCTAACAGAATAAGAGTGACAAAAAAGCAAATAAGAATATTTCTAGAGGTTAGCAATAAATCTCACAGAGAAATAGAAAATTTACAGATTGGAATTAAGATCCCCCATTTTCTATATGATGAGTATCGAACAACACAAAACTCCTCCGAACTATACTTAAATGAGAGTTTAGTTCCTTTTGAGCATTTGACACGGTGCATAAATCTTCGATTTAAGTTTTTTCCAGCTTATTCAAGAAAAGCAATTTTTGAATTATTTCTCCCAGAAAACACTGATCATGAATACGATTTTATTGAATATTCAGTAATAACCTTTCAAATAAATCTTAAAGGAATTAACTTAATAACTTCGGAAGAATCGATAAAAGCCTTTATGCTTAAAGAATGCATGCCATTTAGGAACCCTTACGATAACTCAATTATTGAAGAAGTTGTTGAGAAAGAGGAAATATGTGATCTTTTTTTGAAGTTAGTAAGATTACAGATTAATGAAAGTTCTTTAAAAGGCTTTAGAAAGCATGTTTTTAAAGGATGGGATTCGCATCTTTCATCTGCACATGACTTCGGATCTCTATTACTTTTTTCTTTACGTTTTGAAATTTTTCTTAAACTAATTTTATACGTTTTAAAAAAGGATTTCAAACTTAGTTTGAATGATCTAATTAGAGAAATATTTAAAGTTGAACCTAATGGTCTTAAAAAGACAGATAGAGATTTTTGGTCTAAACAAAATCCTATGATGACTAATTTGAGGGTTGCGTTTAAAGAAAGACATAGAAATGCTCATGAAGCTCACGATCTATCATCTGCTGAGATAAAGAGAGGGATAAAGGCGATTATGTCTTCATGGCTTTATAGTATAAAAATCTGGAAAACCGAAATTAAAGAAAGATTAGATGAACTAGAAAATAAATAAATTCATTGTAAAAAAAGTTACAACATGAGATCTGAATCATCATAGCAGCTTATGTTGGTCATGGAATTGCCCCTACTAGATTTGAAGACGTTAGAATTGGCATATTAAAATAAAAAAAGCTGATTAAGAAAAATGAGATTCAGCAAATTCTCCAATCTTCTTCAAAGCTTTTTTGCTTTCTGGTATCAGGTTACCAAATATCTGAAAAACATGAAACATGTTTTCCCACAAATCCAAATCCACAGTTACACCTTGTTCTACAGCTTTTTGAGCAAAACTAGTTGAATCATCAAGGAGAATCTCTGCAGTTCCCGTTTGAATCAACAAAGGAGGTAAACCTGACAAATCTGCGTACAAAGGAGAAATTAAGTGATGTTTTACACTTTGACCCTTTGCATATATCTCAAATGATTGTCTTATTTCATTTTCCGTAAGCATAATATCTTCTTTGGCTTTTGTCTTGATGGATTCACCTGTAATGGCAAAATCAGTTACAGGAGAAAGACATATTGCTGCGGCAGGTAAGGATAGATTTTCTTCCTTCAATTTTAACAAAGAAGTTAGCGTCAATCCACCTCCTGCTGAATCTCCAGAAATAATTATTTTCTTTGAATTAAAACCTTTAACTTCAAGCAACCATTTGTATACTGAAACCACGTCTTCTATTGCAGCAGGAAAAGGGTTTTCAGGAGCAAGTCGATAGTCTAATTACAAAACTGAGGAGCTTGAATTAATACCAATACGTGCGGCTAGTCCTCGATGTGTTCTTAAAGATCCAGCATGATAAGAGCCCCCATGAAGATAGATTATCACACGATCAGTATGACATCCTTTTGGTAGTAACCATTCTGCAGGTATTCCCTCAATAGAAACTGGTTTAACTTCTACGTTTCTGGGTGTTTTAAAAAGAAAAACTTGTCCTTCAAGATCCTTCCGACTTTTTTTTACATCAATAGGACCATATTTTTTCATCTTCATCATTTTCATTATTCCAACAAAGAATCTAGCACATAAAACTAACCATGATAAACATTGAAGAAAAATACTATTAAATAAATTACTAGTATATTTTTCAAAACAAAAGAGAAAAAATGTTTATCAAAGTAGTTTGAAGTATTTTGTAAACATTTGAATGTACTTTAATCCCTTTATCTTCAGTTTTCCAGTTAGGATAGCTCCAATTGGATTCACTTGTCCTGATCCAAATCCGATAAAAGTAGCGGTAGTTGTTATTATAGCGCCTTCACATTCTTTTTTAGCTTGTTTGATGTTTGTCTTGGAATTTTCAATTTGCTCAAAAGCTATAAGACCGTTTTGTATTTTCAGTTTAATAGCCTTAGGGTCTTCTTTAGCCACTAGAAGCAAAGAGTAATTATCATTCTTATGCTTTTTAAGAAACTCAGGATTGGTGTTTAAAGATTTAAGCATAGCAAAAATGATAGATGCGAAGCCTTCGTAAACCTTACTTTGATTATACAATGGTAACACCATTAGCATTGCTTTCTTGTATCTGGAAATTATTTCATCAACAACTCTCTCATCCATGGGAGTTGATAAAATAAAAGCTGTTATTCCCCTAGAAACTGCATAAATGCCATTTATTGCTAATGCAAGAGTTAAGTACTTTGAGAAATTTAGCGTTGGAATAAGTTTGAAAACAGTTTGTCGTGCATTTACTACTGGTTCATCAAATAGGTATACATAAACTAGAGATTGTAATCCACTAACTTGACCTTTGATTTCAAGTTCATCCAGTACTTTTCGTAAACCCTTTTTTAATCGATCACCTAATTTTGTCAATCTTTCAACTTCAGATTCAGTGTACAATTCCATTGCTGCTTTACCAGCTACCATGGTCATTGCATTTCCACTAAATGTTCCAGAATGAGTGATAAATTCCTTCTTAGTTGGATTAAATTGATCGATTATTTCATGTTTTCCACCAAAAGCTCCGACAGGTAATCCCCCACCTATTGTCTTTCCAAGAGCTGTTAGATCAGGAGTTACACCATAATATTTCTGAATACCACCTGTAGAGATACGGAAAGTAATGACCTCATCGAAAATGAGTAATATATTATATTTCTTTGTCAATTTACGTAAACCTTGAAGATATTCTTTAGTAGCGATTGCGCCTCCACCCGATCCCAGCATAGGTTCAAGAATCATTGCCGCGATTTTCTTATGGTGTTTTTTCATTATTTTCTCAGTAGTTTTCAAATCATTGTAGGGTACAATGAAAACATCTTGGAGAATTGTTTCAGGTACACCTTTTTCCACAGATTTTATCGGAATATCTTCAGCCGTAAGATTGGGCGTAATATTAACTTCAACGTAATCGTGAGAACCGTGATAACCTCCTTCAGTTTTGATTATTTTGTCTTTCCCAGTATATTCTCTTGCTGCTCTAATTGCGAACATAGTTGCTTCTGTACCTGAGTTGCAAAATCTCATCAATTCAATAGAAGGAGTTCTATCACAAATAATCTTTGCAAGTTCATATTGGAGTTCCATAGGTGCTGCGTGTGCAGTTCCTTTACTTGCTTGTTTCTGCATAGCTTTCACTATTTCAGGATGAGCATGACCATGAATATTAACAGTCATGCTGTTCAGAACATCAATATACTCATTGCCATCAGCATCGAAAAGATAACAACCTTCGCCTTTAACAACGAAAAAAGGATAAGGGAAAAAATGGGCAACATTTCTTGTGCCTCCTCCAGGAAGCCACTTCTTAGCTTCTTCAAAATGTTTCTTTGAAGTAGGAGTTTTTGATTCATATTTCTTAACGATATCAGATTTAAGTCTCTCCAAATTCATCCAAATATTGTCTTGACTTTGTTTACTAATAGACATTCTTTTTCAGCTCGTATCTCAAATGGATAACTTAAAGGAAAACAGTAAATTAAAGACTTTTCTAAATATTTATTCTAGGTTTTAATACTATTTTCACTTTTTTCCCTTATTTCGAAAAATTAAAGATTGTTAGATATTTATTGCTGCTAATGATAGACCTTGTTATTAATGATAAAAATCTGGAAGATTCTATTAAAAGAGCGCGTGATAGAAATATAATTATTCCAACGTTTGAACAGCAAAAAGATCCAACTAAAATATCTTCAACCATTTTAGAAGAGTTGAAAGATGTAGGTTTATGGGATTTTCATCCCAGAAACCTATTTAGAATCACCTGGAAAAATGAGCCAGTAGAAAAGGGAGGGGGATTTAACGGTGTTAATTATTTTGAACTTCCTTCTGAATTAACTGGTGTAAAAGCTCGAATCATTGCACTTGTTGGAAAATTTTTCCCGACAGGAGCACACAAAGTTGGAGCAACCTTTGGTTGTCTAGTTCCTAGTCTAATTACAGGACAATTTAATCCTATATTACATAAGGCTGTATGGCCCAGTACTGGAAATTACTGTCGAGGAGGAGCATATGATGCGACATTACTCTCATGTGAATCTATTGCAATCCTTCCAGAAGAAATGTCAGAAGAGAGGTTTAAATGGCTTCAATCCGTTGCTGGAGAGATTATTAAAACCCCAGGTAGTGAGAGTAATGTCAAAGAAATTTTTGACAAAGTTTGGGAATTAAAAAAAACCAGAGAGAATATTTTTGTTTTTAACCAGTTCGACGAGTTTGGTAATTATCTTTGGCATTATGAAATAACAGGGCATGCAATCGATGAGGTGTATCAAACAAAATATAACTCAAAGAACTTTGCAGGTCTTGTTTTAACCTCTGGATCAGCTGGAACTCTAGGTTGTGGAGACTATCTTAAACAAATTCATCCACATTTGAAGATTGCTGCTGGTGAAGCTTTACAATGTCCTACTATGTTATTGAATGGTTATGGCGCTCACACTATTGAAGGAATTGGTGATAAACATATTCCTTGGATTCACAATGTTAAGAATACAGATATGGTAATAGCTATAGATGATAATGACACATTCCAACTTATGAGATTATTTAACGAACCTAGTGGACACAAATATCTAAGGGAAATTGGCATTCATGAAGATGTGATTGATAAACTCCAACTCCTGGGAATATCAAGTATTGCTAATATGTTAATGGCCATCAAATTTGCCAAATATCATGAATTAACAGAAGATGACGTAGTTTTTACAGTATTTACAGATTCAATGGAGCTTTATCAATCGAGGTTAATTGAAGCAAGAAATAAACTAGGTGATTTTTCGCGAGATAATGCAATAAAGGCGTATTACTCAAAACTAGAAGGGCAAAAAATGGACAATATGCTGGAATTGAATTACTTACAACGAAAAAGAATTCATCATTTGAAGTACTATACTTGGATAGAACAACAAGGAAAACACGTTGATGAGTTAAATCGACAATGGTATGATCCAAATTATTGGAAACAGATTCAACAACATACAGCTGCTATTGATGAATTAATAGAATCATTCAACGAAAAGGTAGGATTAGTATAAAATAGTGTTAAGAGCATTATCTTGAGTGAAGTTGGAGGTTTTTTCATTCTCCTTCTCACATTTCTGTTTTTCCATTTACTAGAAACCATTCTGAATGAAAATTGATAAATCACATTTTTAAATAAGCATAATCAACATTTTTTCTTCAAATATTTTACGCGTATATAAATGAAATTGCGGATTAGTGTTTGAGGATATAGAATGGTAGATGTCATTAGAGAAGAAAACAAGACATTAAAAAAGGATTTAATCTCTTCTCTAATTAATGTACAAGTCAACGTTAAAGAAAAATTCTTGAAGGCTTTAGAAAGACAAGAAGAGCGTGTTCAACGTTGTATAGATGAAATAAATTCAATTCTACAAGATCATATCCCGCAAGAATTTCTTATTCAAGCAGTAACACAGTTCGAGAATTTACAATTATTACTAATTGTGAATAGGATTAACGAAAACAAACATTTTACGCGTAATCAGATAGCAATCTATTTTCTTGCAATTCTTGATAACCTACTTGCATTAATTCATGAGAGATTATCCCAAAATCATTTTGAAATCATGAAAGACAATATGGAGGGGTTGAGCATAGGAAAATCATTCAGTTATAATGAAATGAAAAAAAAACAGATTGAGTTAATCCAAAAAGGTTACATCTTAAAAATTAGGAAACTTGGATATACTCTCAAGCTAAAAGATACCTATTGTCAAACAGTTAATCATATGATCTCAGTTTATCCTCAACATAAAGAGAAATTGCAGGTTATGGAAATAGAGGGTTATGGTTTAGTTCACTCGAAATCGGTTCCTAAGATAGATGTTCTAAAATCTGCTGCAGTAGTAATAGGTTCTCAAATTTCCACCTATTTTACTAAAAAAGAAGAGAAAAATCTCTTTTGGAATTATTTAGAAAAAATAACGGAGGAAGGAGAAGAAAAGATTAAACGCAAAGTTAACAGATTTAAAGCAAATCTTAGAAGTGAATGTGATTTTGAAATTCCCCAGATATGAAAAGAGGTAGAAGATTCTAAATTACGAAATCCTCTTTGTCCACATCTCTTGCTTTTAATCCAAGTCTTGAAACTTTGAATTCCTTACCACCGAAGAGTTTTGCATATTCTTCTCCACAGTAAAGAGCAGCAGCAATCCTACCCACAGCATCTGCTTTCATTATCCCACTACCTGATCCAGAAGTAACGACAATCAAACCCTTTATACCATTGGGTTTGAAGACTACGGGGTTTTTGTCCATTGTATTCATAGCATAATAACCAGCCCACTGGTTTGTTAATGGTTGATTTTTTAGAACGGGTAAATATTCTGAAAGAACAAGATATTGATCATATTCATAAACTCGGGGATTAGCCTGTGTATCATCCAATGGATTTTCTTCTTTCTCGAATGTATCTGGATGAGAGATAACATAAGGGTGACCAATTGTTGAACCTCCACCAATCCATACACTGTTGTTATATTTCACAGGCTTGACATAAATCCCATGGATTGGGAATATGATAAATGGAATTGTTTCCTCTTCATTGAAGTTTTTATTATCCAGAAGACTAGCCAATCTTGGTGTTTGAACTCTGAATAGTGATTTCTTTAATGGCAGTGAGTGGCTATCGACACCAATTGGTAGAAGTAATTCATTAGCCCAAGGACCAGTTGCAAGGATGAATATTTCTGATGTAATTTTTTTACCGTCTTGTGTTTCAATTGATCCAATTTTCTTATCTTGCCATCCTACAGGTTCTCCTGGAATACCTAGCTTCTCCCCAATGGGTTCTAAAACAAGATTTTTGATCCTTATTGAGTAAAGTGTTTCTCCCCCTAGTTTTTTGAATTCATTTTCATAAAAATCTCTTGTTATTTTGTCAGAATCTAGTTCCCCACAATCACGTCCAAGAATGCCATAATCGATATTCTTCAAGCCTAGTAATTCTACATTTTCATTATCAAAATCTGTAACTAAATCTGGTATTTTTTTCTTGATATCATCTTTATCTAGAATCTCTATACGAACGTTTTTGTCAAGCATTGATTCAACGGCGTGTTTGTTACTTTCAAACTGAACTCTATCCATTAACCACAGATAAGTAATGCCTTTTAAGGATAGATTCACTCCTAACTCATTTTGCACATATCTGAAGAAATCTCGTGTAGTACTACTAAGAACAAGATTTACTTCCGAGGAAAAAGTATCTCTATACATTGCTGCTGATTGGGCTGTGTTACCAGAACCAGCAGAAGCAGCTTTGTCTACAACCATGACTTTCAGGTTCTCATTATTTTTTAGTATGTGGTAAGCCGTAGCCATTCCAAATATTCCTGCGCCGATGATTACAACGTCATGTTTCGTTTCTGTCATTTTCACTCACTTTGAAAGAGGAATAGAGTTATTCCAAGTCAAAGTTTTATGGGGGTTTAAAAGATTATACATGGGAAAATCTATTGTTATATCATTGAGTTTTTAAATAATCTGAGAAAATGTGGATTTAGATTAAAGGGATACAAATGCAATTAGATGTTAAAAGTGAAGAAGATAAGAAAATTGAGGAAACGCTGTCGAAAATTAAATACAAAATAGCTGTATTATCAGGCAAAGGTGGAACAGGAAAGACAACTGTTACAGTCAATATTGCACAGGCCCTATCTGATAAAGGATACAAAGTTGGTGTATTAGATGCAGATATTACAGGACCAAATATTCCTCTGATGTTTGGAGTTGAGGATGATAAAATAACTGGAACAGAAGATAATAGAATTGTACCAGTCCAAGCAGGAAAAGTGAAAGTTGTATCTATGGAGTTTCTATTAGAAGACAAGAGCAAAGCAATCATCTTTAGAGGTCCTATGAAGATTAAGGCACTTAAACAGCTACTTGCAGAAGTAAATTGGGGAGAATTAGATTTTCTTATAGTTGATTTACCTCCAGGCAGTAGTGATGAACCATTATCAATTGTACAAACAATTAAGGATCTTGATGGAATGATAGTGGTTACTACACCTCAAGATGTATCACTATTGGATGTCAGCAAATCTGTTAATTTTGCAGAGGTTACAAAAGTCCCAATAATAGGTATAGTTGAAAATATGTCTGGTTTCGTTTGCCCACATTGTGGAGAAGTAACTAATATCTTTAAAAAAGATGGTGGAAAGAACTTTGCAGAACAACTTTCTTTAAACTTCTTGGGTAGCATTCCTCTTGTATCAGCTATTTGTGAAGCTGGAGATATAGGAAAGCCCGCAGTATTATCTAGTGAGATCGCAAAAGATTCTTTTGATAAAATAGTAGAAAATATACTAACAAAATTAGGAAGTAAGTGAATTTTCTTATTGATGAGAATTCACTCTCTTTCCATGAGCAATTTTTTTCAGAGAAAAAGTTAAAGTCTAAATTCAGCTTTTTCCTGTGTCAACATTTTTATTTTCATTGGATGATTTTTCTTCCCTGAAAATTTACCCATACGTCCATCTGACAGAATAACTCTATGGCAGGGTACAATGGGACCAAATCTGTTTTTTGCCATAACGTTTCCTACAAATCTCGCAGCATTTGTGATTCCTGCTCGTTTCCCTAACTCTGCATAGGATACAACTTCTCCAGCTGGAATTTTTAGGAGTGCTTTTAGCACACTAACTTCTTTGTCAGTATATCCACTGAAATCAAAATCTATTTCTGGAAGGTCAAACGATGTTCCATCAACTATACCATTTATAACACCAATAATTGGATGGTGTTTTTCTTCTACTGTGACCTCTCCACCCGCGATTTTGTAGAGATAATTAATAGATTCATCCTTGCTCTTAAAAGAATAATGTGTATAGAACAGCTTCTCATTGTTCAACAAGATACCGGTCCATCCATCATTGTGTTTAGAAATGACAATCTTCATTTTATCACAAGCCTTTTCTACTTTTTCACTATTTAAAGTATTAACAAGTAGTTGATTGCAAATGACCTTATCAGCGTTACGTATAGGCAAGATTCTTGAAAATTACTTCAAAGAGCATTACAATTCAGAAGATAAGTTCGTAGTTAAAGACATTCAGTCATTAGCGAAAGGTTGGCAGACGGAATTATTTGCCTTTAAGCTCTATCGAAAAAGCAACAATGAAGAGAGTATAGAACAGCTAATTCTAAGAATGTATCCAGGAAAAAAAATGGCATCAAGAACTAAACATGAATTTGAAGTGTTACAAAACCTCTTTGAATCAGGATATCCCGTTCCCAAAACGCATATTCTTGAACTTAATAAAGAAGTGCTTGGACATCCATTCATAATTATGGAAAGGATTCTAGGAAAAGATATGGGAGGAATTTTTGCAAGAGCCTTAGAAGAAAAGGATCATAAAACCATATCTGAGAAGATTCTACCACCCTTTGCCAGCTTGTTTATACAACTACATGAGCTAAATTGGAAAATATTAGCAAATAAAACAAAATATACTGAAGAAGAGAACCAGTATTTCTTTATTGATAAATCATTAAACAAACTTGAAAAACAGATATTAGATCATGAAGTCATAGAGCTATTGCCTTTGTTAAAATGGTTGAAAGAAAACAGAAACAAAGCTTCTTTAGAAAAAGTAGCCATAATACACAGTGATTTTCATCCCCACAATATCATTCTAGATGTGAGTGGAAAGGGATTCGTTATTGATTGGCCTGGTGCCTATATAGGAGATTATCGAGAGGATTTGGGATGGACTTTGATGCTTATGGAAGCGTATACTTCAAGGGAAGTAAAGGAAGCATTCCTTAAATTCTATGAACAATTATCTGGAAAAATTCCAGCAGAGATAAATTACTTTGTAATTCTTTCAATCTGTTATCGATTGCTTGAAGTAATTCTAACCATTAAATTTGGTCCAGAGGAAATGGGTTTTAGAGAGGAAGCGAAAGAACAGATAAAGAAAACAGCTTTTCACATCAAAAATTTACTTTTATCACTAAATGAAAAAATAGGTTTATCAATTCCAGAGATAGAAAAAATGCTAGACGAACTAAAACACTGATGATTTGGAAATATCATCAGAGAATTACAAAAAGTAAAAATGCAGTTTCTCTCCAAAATTAATAAGGGGATTAGTATGAGTGAAGAAATTAGGATAAGTTTTCCCTATAAAGGTGAAATTCTTACAGGTGTGGTAAAGAGATTCAACAGAAAAACTGTTACAGTTGAAACAGGCACGCTGAAATTTCGAGTACCTTACTCACTATCTACACCAAAATTAAAGCCTCCTAAACCAACTTCAACAAATAGGAATGCTAAGAAGAAATGGTCAGCTACCCAATCTAAAGATTATGAAAGATCAAAAACAGCTGCAATGAAGCCTCTCGCTAAATCGTCGGTCAAGCTTTTACATAAGACAACCATGATGTTGGGTGATTCTTTAAAACTGGGTGATGATGAAGCCATCAAAAAATATTCTAATCTCCTTCTTTCTGAGTTAAATTCTATGTACAATCTACCACATTTAACAGTGCATACAGGTGGTAAGAGGCGCTTAACTAGATCTGGGGGTCAATACTATGGATTATACCGAACAAGAGGTGACACCCAGAAAAAGTACTCCATTTCAGTATTTAGTAGAACAGCTAAAAAACAGAAATATGTTTTCCCGAAAACATTTCTTCGAACATTGATTCACGAATGGGGACATCACTATGACAGACACGTTTTGAGTTTGGTGAATACTTATCATACTAAGGGGTTCTATGATAGGATCAATACACTTTATGGGCAATTGAAAGAAGCACTTGATAAGGATTAACTCTATTTTTCCAACATTTAGTTTAGCAACGGCAAA
The DNA here is from genome assembly GCA_018238545.1 of Candidatus Heimdallarchaeota archaeon. Lineage (GTDB taxonomy): Archaea > Asgardarchaeota > Heimdallarchaeia > Heimdallarchaeales > Heimdallarchaeaceae > UBA460. The sequence goes on along the minus strand of JABCTC010000007.1, from coordinate 81,815 downwards.
AGCATTGAAGCCGAAATATTTATATATCAGCATAAGAGAGTATTATACAAGTAGTTCAATACCGACAGTATTATACTGAAAAAGGGATTGAGGCGAGATATTATGAACGATAATAATGAAAAAGACAGAGACATATTCCGTAAAATGTTCAACAATGAATTTAGAAGTGTAAGGTTCTATACAAATTTCAATGGTGAAAAGAGAGAATATGGTTATGATTACAATCGAGATTCTGATGGTAATGAAAACTATCGTGAGATAGGAGAGATACCTGAAGAAATTGGTGCAGATTATATTGAAAGAATCTTGAACCTGAACAGATCGCTGGACGGGGACACTAATCCTCTTTTGCGCTCTTTTGAGCGTTTTGCGGAAATATTTCCAAACTTCGAAAAAATGTTCAAGGGTCTAATGACCCCTCAACTCACTTCAGGCGGGGAAAAAACCCCAATAAAATCAGATCAAGAAGCAAAAAATCAACATCAAATTGATTATGATTTACAATTTGATAAGGATAAGAACCAACTCTACTTAATTGTTGAACTTCCTGGTTTTACCAAAGAACAAGTAAAATTGAAGCTCGTGAAAAATCATCTGGAATTGATTGCTGAAAATGGTAAGAAGCAAATTGATACAAAAATACCAATTCTGCAAGAAATTGATAAAAAACAGAAGATAGAAGCAACGATGAGAAATGGAATACTAGAAATCAAATTAAAAATAATCAGTGAAGTTAGTGATGGTGAGAAAAACATTTCCATTAACTGATTTTTTTTGTAATTATGGTGATAAATTATGTCAATAAATAGTGAAGATAAAGAAAAACAACTAAGAGTAAAAGAGGCTCTTCAACGAGATGTAGGGCGAGGAATAATAAGAATATCTCAAGATGTAGCAGATGAACTGAAAATTGGTACTGGAGATATAGTCTGCATCGAAGGAGCAAAGAAGACTTATGCTAGAGCATGGAGAGGGGATCCAGAAGATTTTGGAAAAAATGTAGTTCGGCTTGATCGTATGATAAGAATGAATGCTGAAATAGGTATTGATGAAAGAGTGACAATTACAAAATCATCAGCTCAAAAAGGCAGAAAAATAGTGTTTGCACCTACTGAAAAAATTCATGTTCAAGGTTTAGAAAAGTGGTTGAAGCAAACATTAGAGGATAGAGTGATAACAACTGGTGATATTATACCGATAGGTCTTGGAATGTCCCGTAAACTCTATCTTGGTGTAGCGTCTGTCACTCCTACTTCTGATGCTGTCATCATGACATCAGAAACCAACATACAGATTAGTGACAAGCAATGGGAAGACATCAAGGCTCGAGAAATTGAGAGGCTTTCATATGAAGACATCGGTGGTCTTTCCGAAGAGATATCAAGAATTCGAGAAATGATAGAATTACCACTTCGTCACCCAGAACTATTCAAGAGATTAGGGATAGAACCACCAAAAGGAGTGCTGTTACATGGACCTCCAGGAACAGGGAAGACACTTTTAGCCCGAGCTGTTGCTAATGAAACTGAAGCAAATTTTTATGTGCTCTCAGGTCCTGAAATCATGTCAAAATTCTATGGGGAATCAGAGCAAAAACTTAGAGATTTATTCAAGGAAGCGTCAGATAACGCCCCAAGTATTTTATTCATCGACGAGTTAGATGCTATTGCACCAAAAAGAGAGGAAGTAACTGGCGAAGTTGAAAGAAGAATAGTTGCTCAGATGTTGGCTCTTATGGATGGGTTAGAATCTAGAGGACAAGTAATTGTTATTGGTGCAACTAATCGAGTTAATTCGATAGATCCAGCTCTAAGACGACCGGGAAGATTTGATCGAGAGATAGAAATTGGCATCCCAGATAGAGATGGAAGGTATGAAGTCCTATTGATTCACACAAGAGGTATGCCAATTGATAAGGATGTAGATCTCAATCGACTAGCAGATTTGACTCATGGATTTGTTGGTGCAGATATTTCTGCATTGGTCAAAGAATCAGCAATGCATTCTCTACGAAGAATGCTTCCTGAATTGAATCTTGAAGATGAAGAAGTACCCATGGAAGTTTTACAAAAAATCAATGTTATTAATGAGGACTTTCGCAATGCTTTACGAACAATTGAACCCTCAGCCTTGAGAGAGGTTTTTGTTGAAGTCCCAAATGTCACTTGGGAAGATATTGGGGGATTAAATAATGTAAAACAAGAGATGCAAAGAATTGTTGAGTGGCCTCTTAAATTCAAAGAAATATATAAGGCAATGAATGCCAAATCACCTAAGGGTGTTTTATTATATGGTCCACCAGGAACAGGCAAAACTCTAATTGCAAAAGCAGTTGCACATGAATCTGAAGCAAATTTCATCTCAGTAAAGGGTCCAGAAATTCTCTCGAAGTGGGTTGGAGAAAGTGAGAAAGCTATTCGTGAGATTTTCAGAAAAGCTAGACAAGCATCACCATGTATTATCTTTTTAGATGAAGTGGATTCTATAACGCCCGTCAGAGGAAGAAGTACAGATTCTGGAGTCACTGAGAGAGTTATTAGTCAGTTATTAACAGAATTAGATGGATTAGAAGAACTAAGAAACGTTGTGGTAATAGCAGCAACTAACAGACCAGACATGGTTGATCCTGCGCTTCTCCGTCCAGGTAGGTTCGATCGTCTAGTGCGAGTTGATTCACCAAATTTTGAAAGCAGAAAACAAATCTTTTCTATACACCTTAAGGAAACACCTTTATCAGAAAATGTTAATATAGATGTTTTATCGAAAGAAACTGAAGGTTTCAATGGAGCAGACATTGCTGCATTGTGTAGTGAAAGCAAGCTTATTGCAATAAAAAACTATGTTGAAAAGTTTGGGAATGAAATAGAAGAAAGTAAGAAATTTGATGCTGAAAAATTAGATTGTAATATCACTCAAGAAATTCTTCTAGAAGCCCTAGAACAAACGAAACCAACCAAAGACAGAGCTGTTTCAATCGGCAAAGACATGAGAAAAGATGAAACTAAGAAAGATTTGGGATTTGTTTAATCCCTTCTTCTTCAGCTAAAAGGGGATATAAATGCTAGGAACAGGTAATGAAAGTGAAGAAACTGATGTTTTCGAATTGCTAGAATTTCTTTCAAATAATACAAGGAGGAGAATTCTTGAACTTCTGTCAGATGAGGATTTGTATTCATTCCAAATATCCAGAATGATGGATATATCACCACGAATTATCGGAAAATATCTTGAAGAATTGAAGAAACTGGGCATAGTTTCTATTGAAGAAAGAAAAAGTGACAAAGGACCATTTCGCAAGTACGCAAGTCTGAATCAGGCGTTTTCATTAATAATAGATGTAGGACAGAATACCTTTAATGTAAAATATTTACCAACTAGTGTAAGTGTAGGAAAAGAAAAAGATACCAAATTAGAAATAACAGAAACGGCTCTAAAGATAAGAAAAGAAGAACTTAGGAAGGAGTTAAAACAAGAATCAGTGAAAATTCGAGATTTAATTTCAAAGAAGATAAATGAGTTAAAAGTTCTGGATGAAAGAAGGCAAGTGTGTGTTGAAGAAATCAATGAAGCATATAATAGATTTAATCGTATAATTGAAGAAATAGTTCCAAATTATCATGATCGTGAGATTTATCGAAGAATATTCAAGATAATTATTAACAGATCAGATAACAGAGTATCGCTTTCTGAATTAGCTAGTTGGATGAGAATGTGGAGAGGAGAACTACATAACAGAATTGAAGTTCTCGCAAACCAAACAGAATGTATAATAATTAAAGAAGATCGACAAGGAGAAATTTGGTATTCTATCTAATATTTTTTAATATTAAAACTGAAAAACATTATGTATTAAATTGTCAGATTTACGGGAAACAACTGTTCACATTGGATTTGATGATACAGACTCTTTAAGAGGTGGCTGTACAACTTTTTTAGCTCTGAGATTAGTAGAGAGAATATCCAATGATGTTGAGTTCTTAGACTATCCCCGTCTTATTCGTAATAACCCAAATATACCATGGAAAACAAGAGGTAATGGTGCTATAGGATTAACTCTCAAAGTTGAAGAGGATAAAATTGAATCAATTGTAGAGAGGGCTATAAATATATTAAATGAAATGTCTGAAGAAAATAATAATACAAATCCTGGTTTGGTAATTGCCAAGGGAGAAATTCCTCAAGAATTGAAACAGTTTTCATATAAAGCACTAACTGAAGTCATATCAATTGAAACGGCTAAAGATTTTGCAGAAAAATTTTGTTTCAAACATTATACGATTGGAAATGGTAGAGGGTTGATTGGAAGCATTGCAGCGATCGGTAATACTTTGCAACCAGAGTGCGAAGATTTTACATATGAACTTTTAACATATCGACTACCTCAAAACATTAAGAAAAAAAGAGAAATAGATTACGAATCACTTATTCAAGCTGATAAAAAATACTCACCTCAAGTATTCAACAATATTGATGAAGAATCTAATAATATTATTATTGCACCTGCTGGTCCAGATCCTGTCCTATATGGAATCAGAGGAGAGGAACCAACAATTCTTCTTGAAATGATGAAGAAAATAAAGACAAAGGAACAAATCAGCGCATATTGCATCTTTCGTACAAATCAAGCCACTGATCAACATTTTGAATATGCTAGTTCAGACGTAGTAAATTTCAACGTATTCAAGGGGGAGATAAAGGTCACAGAGAAACCAAAAGTAATTCCAGGTGGACATGTTATATCTCACGGAGAATTACTAAAAAACAAGAGCAAGGTAGATATTGCGGCCTTCGAACCAAGTAAAGGTTTCAGAGACATTATCAAAAAACTTCTTCCAGAGGATAGAATTATGGCTTTTGGAGGTGTAAAATACAAAAAAGAATTCAAAGGGTTTACAATTCAACTAGAGAAATGTGAGATTTTGTCTATAGCTGACCATTTCAAAGAAGAATCCCCATTTTGCCCTTCTTGCAATAACCGTATGGTAAGCAATGGTTTAAACAAGGGATATAAATGTAGAAAATGTGGTTATAAAAATCGAGAGTCAACAAAAGTTAGAAAACCGATTGATAGGAAACTATCAAGGGGGTTATACATTCCTCCAGCTCAAGCACAAAGGCATCTAGTAAAGCCCCACAGAAGAAATAACTTACCACTAAAAAATTCGTTTGTTCTGATTGACAATTGGTGGAAAACATAATTTAGTGCCAGAAATACCCCCAGGTAAACTCAGGAACAAGCCAAGTAGAGGTTGACATTTTTTACTTAGCTAAACTAAATATAAGAAAAATTGCTATATAAAGGAGGTAAAAAAGTATTTTACCAGTTTATAAAGCAATTGTGGGATAAGAAGTCAGAAGAAGTATGAACTGGAAGATGATATTCATAATCTATGCAAAAGGGAAAGGAGAAGAAAAGATAGAATTAGCAAGAAACAAAATAACAGGGGCAGATGATCTACAATTCTTCATAAACCACTTCTACGAGGAACAGAGAGTGGAGAGAAAGAGGGAAGATGTGGGGAAGCAGTAACAGCATTGGAACTATGGGGAGGAGAATATACAGCAGAAAAGATGCAAGAAGTATTAGAGAGTGAAACGGAGGTAGAGGACTTGTCATTTACTTAACATTGATAGGTTCGATAATGAGTTCCCTCTAGTACAAGAGATGATTCCTGACGACCGGTTCTGTCACAAATTGGATAGTATACCTTTTCATTTTTGTGCAGTTACATCCCTATGAAAATCTTGTTTTTCATTACACGACACTGGTCTAGGCTGAGTCTTGAAATGCTCTCACTTTTTTCTATTTGGAAAATGTAGGAGAAATTAACTCATCCCCAGAACTTACTAACATGTTCTCTTTTTATCTTAGTTAGCTCTTCAAGAATTTCTATGTCATCAGCTGTAATCATATCACGATATCGCTTCATAAGTAAAACAGCATGTTTTTCGGGTACATCAACATATAGAATGTCACCTTCTCTTATTTGTCTACCAACAGTAGGTCCGCGTATAGACATTGCAACTTGCTTTCCCTTTCTAACTTCACGAACAGATTCTTGCTGATCCTGAAGCTGACGTATTCTACCAACGCGCTTATTATCTTCTCTAATCAACATAAGTTTAGGAGCAATTCGCCCCCCTAAGACCTCTATTCCAACAATTGCAGGTTTACTGGCCCTAAATGTATGATTTGGCAGTAGTAGTATTTTCCCTGGCATCATCAAATCTTTCAAAGAATCAGTCTTTATAGATTCCTTTACATCAATCATCCATCGCTCATAGTCATCAATAAGATTGTAGATAACATTACTTGAAAATATTTTGATGTCATTTACTTCCACTTCTTCTTGAGCACCGTCAAGAACGTTAACATTGAAACACAATATAGCAGAATATTCTGGAGTTTTCTCACCAACAATCGCGGCATCAATTACATCTTTCTTATTTACATCTCCAATGTCTGCTTTCTGTATAGGAATATTTTTTTCTTTTATCATGTCAACTATTGCTTCAAGACTCCCTAGAGTATCAACTTTCAGAATGATACCATCAGTTTTAGTCTCTATTCTGAAACCTTCAAGCTCATCAGCTACCATATCGAATATTTCATCTTCCATGCCTTTAGGTGCAACACGTATAGGTGCCCCAGCCAAAGCATCTTCTAAACCTGGTGCAGCTATCTTTATACCAGCAGATGCATAAATCACATCTACACCTTTGAACTTGTCTTTGGGATCTCTCATCTCATCAAGTTCTTTAGGTTCAAGAAGTGCACGGATTTTCAGCAAAGCGGGTTCTTCTCTCCCCCCAACCACGATTTGATCAATCTTCTTAATCATTCCCTCATAAAGGATAACATCGATGGTGGTTCCTAAGCCTTCCTCCTCTTTAACTTCAAGAACAGTTCCAACACCAGGCCCTTCACTGTACTCAAGTTTTTTCATCATGAATTGTTGCGTTAAACCAGATAACACCAAGAAAAGATCAGGGATACCTTCACCTGATTTTGCACTTGTTGGAACAATAGCGACAGCCTTTTTGAAATCTTTTACTCTATCGTATCTATCGCCTTCCATGTTTAGTTCAGATAGTTCTCCCATTATTTCATAAATACGACCATCCATGTCAGCTTTAGCCTTTGAATTTTGTTTGTCATATGTTTGTCTAAAAGTTGCATTCGGAACTGATTTCCAACTTGAAATTCTATCAATTTTATTTGCTGCAATGATGAATGGGGTTTTTCTAGCACGAAGTATGTCTAAAGATTCATACGTTTGAGCTTGAAAACCCCTAGTAACGTCAACTACCAAGATAGCTATATCTGCAACTGATGCTCCGCGTTTTCTTAAGTTCATGAATGCTGCGTGTCCAGGCGTATCCACAATTAGAACGCCAGGTATGTCTAGTTTTATGTTTGCCGATTCCATCAAAGTCCCACAAACATCAATAATTGTCTCTGATGGGAAAAAAGATGCACCAACATGTTGAGTAATCCCTGCTGCTTCTCTAGCTTGAACAGCAGTTCCCCTGACTTTATCAAGTAAACTAGTTTTACCTGAATCTACATGACCAAGAATTACACCGATTGGACTTCTTAATCTTTTACCAGTATTTTTATCTATTATTTTCGACATTTCAATCACTTTTCCGTTTGATTGAATTTCCTAAATGACCCTTTTACAGCTCAAAATGTCAATATCAACATTCCTTCTTCAACAAAATTAAAATAAAAACAAATTGGTTGAAGATATAAAATTTCAATACGTTATATTTTTGAATTAGTTAGAAAGAGCATAATTATGAATGAAGTGGGAGTAGCGATTGTTGGAGGTGGACCAGCAGGATTGCAAGCTGCAATTACTCTAGCTAATAAAGGAATTAAACCAATTCTCTTTGAGGAACACTCTACAATTGGTGAACCTATTCAATGTGGTGAGGGGCTAAGCATACATGCTTTTAATGATTTCAACCTGCCAAAAGGAGACAAATCTTTCAGTGTCAAAGAACTAGATACATGTCATCTAATATTTCCTGAAAATAAGACTATTCTCGGAGATATTCGGGCAACTATGATACGTAGGGATAAGTTCGATCAGTATTTGTCAAAAAAAGCTATGGATTTGGGCGCAGAAATATTTACAGCAACCAAAGTTACAGATATTAAAAGAAAAACAGATGGGGTCGTTATAAAGACAAAAGGTGAAAGTAATTCCGAATATCTTGCTAAACTACTTATTCTCGCAGAAGGACCTAATGCACAACTTGCAAAAACACTAAATTTCCAAACACCTTCACCCATGATTAAAGGTTTTGAATATAAGGTGAAAGAAGAATGGAGTGACAAACTAGAGTTTCATTTTGATTCAAAAAAATTTCCTTTTGGTTATTGTTGGGTTTTCCCAAGAGAAGGAGAGACTAATGTAGGCATAGTTACAACAGCCAAAGATAGAAAACAACGTTTAGATAATTTTCTTAAGAAAAGAGGAATTACAGGAAGTGTTCTGAAAAAAATTGGTGGGCAGATACCCATGCATGGTCCGTTGAAAAAATTGTATCATAATCGGGTTTTATTAGCAGGCGATACAGCAGGTATGGTAAATCCAATATTTTACGGTGGAATTCGCATGGCGATGACAAGCGGACGGGTCGCAGGAAATGCGGCTAGCGAGATCCTGAAAATGGAAACTGATCAAGTCAACTTTAACCACAGAATATATGAGGAAAAATTGAGACAATTTAAATTCATGAAAAGAATCAATTTTCAATGTCACAGATTCTTCTATTCTAGGTCAAATAAATTTCTTGCAAAACTCGGAGAAGTATTCGATAATAAATATATAAACCGAATAGAGGGTGCTGAAATTTATAAAACGCTCAGAAAAATTCTGCTTAGACCTACTTTGTTGACCAATCCCATTGGTCTCTACTGGTTATATAGAGGGTTCTTGATAGCTAGAGATTGGGGTTTTTGAAGACACAACAATCAAAATAGTTAAATGTTGAAGTATAATGGAGAAATTGACTGAAATGATTGTTCCAGTAAGATGTTTTACTTGTGGTGGTTTAATAGCTGATAAGTGGGATGATTTTAATAAGAGAACAGTAGATGGAGATAATCCAGATAAAGTTTTAGATGATCTTGGAGTAAAACGCTGGTGTTGTAGAAGAATGCTCATTTCTCATATTGATTTGATTGATGAATTTTTACCTTTTACCTAATTAATCATCCATTATTACCAAACTTAAAGAACAGAAAGTTTTTAATCAAAATTTTCGAGGGCTTATTGCTCATATATTGTGAGATTGAAAGCTTTAATTAAAGAGGATTAAAAATGTCAGAAGACATGAACAAAAAAACCGAAGAAGAGGTACTATTAATTCCACGTGACATATATCTTGTTTCTGGTATTCATATTGGGACAAGTGTTTGTACCAAATTTATGGAACCATTCAAGTATCGTGTTCGTAACGATGGAATTTACGTACTAGATGTTAACGCAACCGATGAACGCATTCGAATTGCAGCCAAATTTTTGAGTCGTTTCGAATCATCGAAAGTAGCTGTGTTTGCTACAAGACAATATGCTTCTGTGCCTAGTACAAAAATGGCAAGAATGGCAGGTTTCAAAGTAATTCCTGGAAGATTTATACCTGGGACATTAACTAACCCCTCTTATGAAGGGTATATTGAACCAGATGTAGTCATGCTTACTGATCCTCGAGCAGATAGACAAGCGCTAACTGAAGCTTCATTGATGGGAATACCTGTTGTAGCTTTGTGTGATACAGATAATTTAACTAACAATGTTGATTTAATCATTCCAGTAAATAATAAAGGAAGAAAATCTTTAGCTCAAGTTTATTTCTTGTTAACAAGAGAAATCCTCCGAGCAAGAGGAGAACTAGGAGAGACAGAAGAGCTTCCTGCATCTGTTGAAGATTTCTCATTTAAGTTATTAAGGGAATAAATCTTTCCTTCTTCTTTTCCAAAACATTTTATTTATTAAAAAGTAAGTATGTTCATGGATGCCAACAGAACCATTTTCTCAGCACCTGGAAAAATTATCCTCTTTGGTGAACATTCAGTTGTATATGGACATCCCGCAATCGTCACAGCAATTAACTTGAGAACAAAGTGTATAGTAACGAAATCATCACAAAAAGAAGTGCTACTTTCAATTTCTTCAAACTATTCATTAAATGCTTCCTCAACAAGATTGAAGAAGAAATATATAATGAATAAAGAACAAAAAGAGTTCAGTGAACAGGATTCAAATTATGAACAACCAGTTAACCCCGCTTACTATTTCATTACTGAGAAAGTTCTTAGCCTGTCAACTATTAACAAACACCCCCATATTCATATCAACTCAGAAATCCCTCCAGGTATCGGTTTAGGATCTAGCGCAGCCAACTCAGTAGCTTCTTTAGCAAGTTTATCTGCTTTTATGGAACTTGAGCTCTCTATGGAAGAATTAAATGAATTAGCTTTTGAAGCAGAAAAAATCATTCATGGAAATCCTTCTGGTGTTGACAATACAATCTCAACTTACGGTGGGATTCAGTTCTACAAAGAAAAAAAATTCTCTCAATTAAACATACCCGATTTTCTTTCCTATGTTGTAATAGTAAATAGTGGCATCCCAAGAAACACAAAAACGTATGTTGAGAAGGTTGCAAAGTCACTGGAAGAAGACACAACAAAATACCAGAAGATTCTAGAGGAAATAGGGGAATTAACAGCAATTGCCAAATCAAGTTTGATGGAAGGCAACATTTCAAAACTAGGAAACTTAATGACACAAAATCATCTTCTACTTGAGAAGTTAGGAGTAAGCCTCCCAATTCTCACAAATCTTACTAATTCGCTGGTACAACTTGGTTCATTGGGGAGTAAATTAACAGGAGCCGGAGGAGGGGGGTGTGTAATCGGTTTGTTTGATGATTACCAAAAAGCAAATAGAGCTATAGAAAAGATGAATAGTAGAGGTTTCCAAGCATTCATGTCCAGTTTATCTGAAAGAGGTGTTCAAGGTGAATAATAATAGCATTGACATTATCAAATTAGGTGGAGCCGTTATTACAGACAAAACTAAGTATAAGAAAATCAATATGCTTAAATTAAGAGAGATATGTCAGCAGATAGGAGAGTGGGGGAATCCTTGTATTATTGTTCATGGAGCTGGATCCTTTGGACACATTAAAGCTAAAGAATACGAAATAACTTCAGGATTTAAAATATCTTCGCAAATCCAAGGTTTAATGCAAATTCGTAAAGATATGTATGAATTAAGTTCCATTGTTGTTGAAGAACTAACAAAAGCAAATATAAAGGCAATGAACTTTCAAACTAGCTCCCTAATCTACTTAGAAAATGAAGACATGCAATACAAATATTTTCTTAATCCAATTCAGAAAGCTGTGCAACTTGGAATAATTCCGGTTCTTTCAGGAGATATAGTTTTTGCTAAAGACGATGATTTCAGCATAATTAGCGGTGATGTTATAATTGATATTCTTGCAAATAATTTTCATGCTAATCGAGTTATTTTCATTACAGATGTTGATGGTCTAATGGTTATAAATCCAGAAACAAACCAAAAGGAATGCCTGATAAACGCAGCTGTTGAAGATTTAGAATCATTGTCCTTTATTTCTGGCATCTCAGAAGAAACAATAGATGTTACTGGCTCAATGGAAGGAAAAGTTGAAAGTATTCTTTCTATTCTTAAATCAGTAAATGAGATAATAATAGTAAATGGACAAAAGAATAAACGAGTATTAAATGTCCTCAAAGAGAAGAATACAGTTTGTACAAGAATCAAATAAAAAGTCTACTCAAAGATAATTCTTTTAAATTCTACTAAATTTCTTTTCTATACCTAATGAAGGCACATTTATTGTGCCCGAGGTGAAAAATATGTTTAAAAAATTCGAAATTCCCGATGAAATTGTTAAAGAGTCTTTGAAAATATTAGAGTCTTCTTCAAAGACTGGAAAAATCCGAAAAGGAACAAACGAGGTAACCAAAGCAATTGAGAGAAAAACAGCTTTTCTGGTTTATATCGCAGAGGATGTTAACCCTCCAGAGATTGTTATGCACCTACCACTTTTGTGTGAAGAGCACAAAATAAGTTACATATTTGTCCCAACTAAGGATGAACTAGGAAAAGCAACTGGACTCAAGGTTGGATCAGCTTCAATTGCAATAGTTGATGCAGGTGAAGCTAAGCAATCTATTAAAGGTTTGAACAACAAATTAGCTGAACTCAAAAAGTAAGCTAGGTGAAAGAAATGAGCGCTAAAAGTGACTATGATGCTATCCCTGCTGAAGTGATTCAAGTTCTTGACAGAACAGGCAGTGTTGGCGAAGTTATCCAAGCTAGAGTCAAGGTTTTAGAAGGTCGAGATAAGAACAGAATATTAACTCGAAATCTTAAGGGTCCTGTTCGCAAAGGCGACGTAGTTATGCTACGAGAGACAGAAAGAGAAGCAAAGAAAATACGTAAGAGGTAATGAAACGATGCCAAAAATAAAAAAGTGTTCATATTGTGGAAAAGATGTCGAACATGGATGTGGACTGCTTTATGTTCAAAAAACAGGAACAGTTCTAACTTTTTGTTCAAACAAATGCAAAAAATCTCAATTAGTTCTAAAACGTGATCCAAAGAAGCTAAAATGGACAGAGAGATACGAAAGAAAAGTCATGTAATTTCTCTTTCCAATACTATTCTTTTTAATTTTTTATTTATTCTATATATTCAAATTCAAGTATTTACATGTGAAATGTTCCAATCAATTGATTTTTATTCTCAAGTCAAAAAATTGAATATATAGCAAGGTGACAAAATTGGAACGCGAATTTATTATGGTTAAACCTGATGGTGTACAAAGAGGGTTAATTGGAGAAGTAATTACACGAATAGAGAAAGTTGGACTAAAAATCATAGCAATGAAAATGTTCAAGGTTTCTAAAGAACAAGCTGAAAATCACTATGCAATCCATAAGGAAAAACCATTCTACAATGGATTACTGGAATACATAACGTGTGGTCCCGTTGTAGCAATGGTAGTTGAAGGAAAAGACGCTGTCAAAATAACTAGAAAGATTGTTGGTGCTACTAATCCCGCTGAAGCAGAACCGGGGTCAATTCGAGGCGATTATGCATTAGAAATTGGTCGTAACATTATCCATGCAGGTGATTCACCGGAAAATGCTAAAACCGAGTTTTTAATCTACTTCACTGAAGAAGAAATGTCTTTATACACTAAAATAGATGCAGATTGGTTGTACGAGTAAAACAGCCAATATTTTTCCATTTCATTTACTTCACAGAGGAATGGAAAATCTTTTAGAGGTTTCTAATGAAAGAAATACAGTTCAAGAACACATATTTAATTGGTGTAAGAGGTGGATACAATAAAAAACATTCTAGCAAACTGGACGCAAGAAATTCCTGAGAGCGAGATAAGAAGACTTCTTAAAAGCAAGGCAAAGTACTACTTAGCTGCTGGATTACCTGGGAATCTTCCAACAAAAATCTTCCCTCAAATTCTAAGAGAATTAGCTGATTATTATGATGCTGATGAGAAAAATGTTATCAAAGAATTTCAATATGGTCCAACAGCTGGAATTACTGGACTTCGCAAAGTATTAGCAGAAAGAATTCACCGAAGAGATGGAGCGGGAATAATAAGTGGAGCTGAAGAATGGGAAAAGGTTTTGATCACAACAGGTTCCCAACAAGCAATTTACATTGCATTAGATATTTTGATCAATCCAGGAGATATTGTAGTTACACCATCTCCAGCATATTTGGGTTTTATTACAACTGTTGTAAAAGTTGGAGGTCATGCAGTAACGGCTCCCACAGATAATGAAGGACTGATTCCTGAATATGTTGAAGATACAATCATAAAGGCAGAAAAAGAATTTGGAAAAAAGGTAAAAATTCTTTATGTGGTAGAGGATAGTGATAATCCTAAGGGTACAACATTGTCTTTCAAAAGAAGACAGCAATTGTTCAATATTGCAGAAGAACATGATGTAATTGTAATTTGTGACGCAGCATACAAAGAAATACAATTTGAACCAAAAATACCGACCATGAAAACTTTGGATAAAGACAATACTCGCGTAATATACACTTCTTCTTCATCGAAAGAAGCAGCACCTTTGCGAATAGGTTATTCAATAATGCCCGACACATTACTTGGTCAAGCTGAAAAATCCAAAGGTTACTTAGACTTATGCACACCAACTTTGACTCAAAGGGTAGCAGAGATTTATTATGACAAATATATTGATGAGCAACTTCCAATTATCGTTAATAAATATAAAGAACGAAAAGACGCAGCTTTCAATGCGCTAATAGAAACTTTTCCAGAAGGAGAGCACACTAACCCAACAGGTGGTTTCTTTGTTTGGTGGCAACCTAAGGGAGAAAAAGCTTATACATTTGATGTAAACAAATTTAATCAAGAAGTTTTATTGCCAAATGAGGTTCTTGTAGTTCCAAGTAAAGCATTTTATCCGCCCAATGGTCATTCATATGATCCTGAAGCTAGAAATATTGAACCTCTAAAAATCATTAATGGTGGTATGCGAATAGGTTACTCATTTCTACAAAAAGATATGATAGACATAGGTGTGAGAAAATTAGGTAAACTCCTTCATGAAAATCTTGATAAAAGCTAAATTTTCACTGAAAATTTCATTTTTTTGAACTTGTTTATTAACCTTTGTGATTCCGGCAGATTCTCCAAAAAAACGCTGTTTAAAGCCAAATTGGCTTGTAACATCAGATATCTTGTGTTTCACGCTTTAAAAAGGATTTTTTTAACGAGTTTGCTTATTAGAGAGGGTGTAATACCATTATTTTTCGACTTAACCGAAAAGGTTTTTAATAGGTTCTAGCTATTTTATAACGTGCTTGCTTTAGAGCAAGTAAAAAACCGACAGAAGTGCTATCGAAATGATGATCGTACAATCAAAAGTTAGAGAATATATCAAAGAACTCGGTGATTACAAGGTTGGTGGAGACCTACTCAAAGCTTTAGATGATGTTCTAGCTGGACTACTTAAGAAAGCAGCTAACAGAGCTAAAGCAAATGGTCGTAAGACTGTTTCCGCAAGAGACCTTTAAAAAATCCAGAGACCTCTATGAAAAAAAGAAAGTTCAAAATCTTTCTTCCTTTATTTTTTTATTTTTACTTTTTTATCAATTTAAAATGTGAAATCATCTTCTTCTTCATAAAATTGTGAAACAGATACTGACAATTCTGGAATAGACGACACCGCTAAATAGGTCCATTTTCCGATGATTTCGACTATTATGTATTGGTCTGGAGATTCAAGCATTACTTTTCCTCTGTTGATTTCATTTGCGATTGCACTGATTATTTCAGTTCTAGGAATTTGTGTGTGGCGTCTTCGTACATTTATTTTCCAAGTATCGTCTTCGGCTATTTCTGTTCTAAGCTTTATTGCTGCTTCTTTTAGATTTTCAATCGAAGTACTAACTTTGTATTGAAACGGAACAATTTTCAAAGTATATTGAAAAAATGGTGTATCTTCAATCATTTCCTGAATTTTTTCTAGAATTTGAATAGAATCTCCTTGAAAGGTAGCTATTGAAAGACCAGAGATACCGGAAACCGGAGACGCGTTAACTTCTTCTTGTTCAAGCAACTCTGAAAGAACATAATATATCTCACTAGAAGCATTTTTCTCATGGGTTCTAGCACTGGAAATAACAAAACCTGGACAATCTTTCATAAGAAACTCAAGTAATTAATGCAAATTAATCTTCTCATTCTGAATACATTTTTCAGTTATCACTTGAATGGAAATACGATTTGAAACGTGTTATCTGTTTAAGTAAAAGAGCTAGCAATGAGATTCCAAACAGAAGATACAAACCTCCATCAAATAATAGAAAAGCTGTAAAACCATATATGAAAGAAACAATTCCCTTTGTTCCTGATAATCCATCTAATAAATGAGGGATTCTAACAATTAAGGTTGCACTTATTATGTAAAGTAAAGGAGACAAAGTAATAGAAAGTAATTTTGTTCTCAAAGTAACTCCTCTATTCCAGTTAGGAATTTCGGGATTATACCCGCTTGGTTTTCGATCATATTTTGAGAGAAGTATTGGAAAAGTATAGGAGAGAGGTTTGTGTTTGTCATCTCGTATAGTTTTGAACTCAAATCCCAATTCTTTGAACTTATCAATTAGACTGTAAGCATTTTCAAAGTTTAATCTCAGGTCAAGAGTTAACAATCTTTTCGGTCTAATTCGGAGTAAATATTCTCCATCATATGCAAGAAGGTAAATTCCTAAAACTTTGTCGAATGACCATTTCTTAAGTTTCTTGAAATCTCTAAATATTACTTCATTTTTAGAAAAGTCAAGTTCCACTTCTCCTCTGAAGAGAATGTATACCAGAAGAAGCAAAATCCCATTAAGAACACCAAAGTAGAACCAAAGGGAAATGCCAAATAAATTCCCTATTAAGACATCATTACGATAAGGTACAAAATAAACTAAAGCGTCCACTATGAGAAGTATAAGAATAGAGGACAACCTTACGTGCTCCTTATCCATGAATTTGGATTTATCAGCAGAATATGACATTCAATAGCACGAATGGCTTGAAAAGTTATGAATGTTTCGTTAAAACATTTATGACAATAGAATATTGTAAAAGGATAATAAGGAGTATTGTATTTTGAGAGAATTTAATCAAAACAAACTGTTTTGCAAATAAAACAAACTTAAAAAAGAGCTGCGTTGAAATTCTCTTGACCTTGTTCGTTTCTAGGAAAACTAAATAAACAAGAGACAAAGAAGATTGTTTAGCCTTGTGAGATAGATGTCATATTGTATAAAATGTAATGTTGAAGTCGATTCATTTATCGAAAAATGTCCTTTATGTCAATCAGACATTCAGAAGTCAGACAATATTGATCAAATTTTTGAGGAGAAAAAATATCCTGAGGAAATCATTGAAGAAGAAGGAGCAGAAGATGAACCAAAGATATCAAGTAGAAGAAAAAGATTTGTAGCTTGGGAAGCAGTGAGTGTTTCAGCAGGTGTTCCTTTGCTTATTATTATTGGTATCAATATGTTTATTGAACGAAGTTTTACTATTACATGGGGAAAGTACCCATTAACAGGTATTATCCTTGCATGGTTATTAATTTCAGTGCCTTTATTACTTCTTAAAAAACCTATACTTATTGTGGTGGGTGAAACACTTTCATTAATCGCTTTTCTTGTGCTGATAGATTTCTATGATAATGGGTCAATAGATTGGTATTACCAACTAGCTTTGCCGATTATTGGTTTAACTATATTAGTTACAAGTATTGTAGTAATAAGTTCTATTAGGATAAAAAATAAAGGTGTCAATATTGCAGCATTTGTATTATTTGGTGTAAGCACAATGTGTTTAGGACTGGATCTTATTATTTTGAGTTATATCCATGAAACTATAACAATTAAATGGTCACTCTATGTAATAATTCCTCTTACAATTGTTGGCGGATTTCTGTTATACCTTCATTACAGACTTACTAGAATTGTTGATATGAAGCGAGTACTGGAAATTAAGAAAAAATTGAAAACATAGTTTATTAGGGGATAAGAATGGTAAACAATGATGCCCCATACTCTGAATCTTTTAAGGTAAACGATCGTTTTCTAGTGGGAGTAAGTGATAGAGATAAAGAATGGCACAGACTAGAAAATGCAGCAACCGGTTTTAGTTTAATATCCTCACCAAAAATACCACAAGTTTTTCGTCTTTCGGCTACAATGAAAGAAACAATCAATATAACTCAGCTCCAAAAAGCCTTGAACAACATAATCGTTAGGTTTCCTTACTTCAGAGTAAACATGAAAACAAGTTTCTTCTGGCACTTTTGGGAAACAAATCTAGATTACCCTAAAATTTACCCAGATTCAAAGTTTCCAAATAATTTTATTCCAATAACCAATAAGAGCGAATTTCCTTTCAGAGTAAAAGCATACAAGAGAAGGATAGCAATCGAATATAGTCATTGTCTAACTGATGGGACTGGTGGATTAACATTTTTGAAAGCTTTAGTTGCGGAGTATTTAAGCGTTAGAGGAGTTAAATCTGAGGACTGGGGTGACATTCTAAGACCTAATCAAATCCCAATATTAGAAGAGTATGAGGATGCATACAGGAGATACAGTCAGAAAGTAAAAACTGGAAGAGAGTTTTTGTCAAAAGCATTCATCATACCCTTCAAACGTGAGAAAGTGGGGATTTATCACGTAACTAAAGGGATAATGCCCATAAAAAAAGTGCTAGAAGAAGCAAAGGGTTATGGAATAAGTATTACTGAATATATCGTTTCAAATTATATGGAATCCTTGCAGGAACTGCTTTATAGTTTCCCAGCTAGTCTATTAAAGAAAAATCTCAAACCAATCAGGATAATGGTACCAGTAAACTTACGTAATTTATTTCCATCAAAAACAATGAGGAACTTTTCTCTTTACATTTTACCTGAAATAGATCCTAGATTAGGTCGATATAGCTTTGATGAAATAGTCAGACAGGTTCACCACTTTATGAAAAAAGAAGTACATGCTAAGGCATTCACTTCTACAATGTATAAGAACACCACAATTGAACGTAGAATGTTTTTAAGACTAACACCTTTAGCATTAAAGAAATTCTTTGGACAAAGGGGATATTATTACATCGGCACACCAGCATACACAGGAATTCTAACCAACCTTGGGCGTGTAAAATTACCTGAAGAGATTGAAAAGCACATAGAGGATGTGGAATTTGTTCCAGCTCAAGTGCCAGTAAATAAGGTTGGAACAGCAATGGTTAGCTACAAAGATAAACTAAACATTAATTTTGGGAGAATAATAAAGGATCCAATTGTTGAAAGATTTTTCTTTAGAAATATAACTAAGAAGGGAATACCAGTAAAGATAGAAACAAATTAAGCACTATGTTCGAAAATCTATTTTGATAATAAATGCCAGAAAAAAAGGTTTAAAAGACATGGAAGTAAAGATGGAGTAGAAAGAGCGCCTTGGGGTAAATCGTATGGAGGAATTCCATATGGTCCTTAAGCGTGGAAAACCCGTCGGGCTCATAAACCAACAATTGGGAAACCCGAAGATCGATGGTTCAAGTCCATCAGGCGCTACCAACTATCTTTTATTTGCACTAAATCTTTAAGTAGTTTTTAGTTTTGATTATATTTCAATGAAAAAACGCTATAAAATTCCTATTTTTGTTGTTTCTGTTTTTTTTATGATTATACTCGTTATGTTCCTTATTTCCAACGTCTTTCCTCATCATGCTAAAGTTGATTCTGTAATCATTGACTCTGTAGTTATGTATGATCATGTTGCGTGAGCAGATACTGTTTACTGTTGTATTGTTAACATCTCTTTGTCTTCACAAACATGTTGCGATAGAATTCAAGGCTACACTGTTGATATGAATGAAAATTTTAGAAGAGTAGCAATTTCCATTTATATGGAAATGAATCCATGTTTGCTACCTGCGTTTTATTCAGGAACATTGTCTTTCCCCATTATTCTCAGTGATTATGGTAATTGGACTATTATATGCAATGGTTTCGTCACTCATTTAAACATGTGAGATTACTTACAACCTTAATCCTGACTTTTCTAATTATATTATTACAAAAGAATTTTAAAGCAACTTATTATGTTCTACACTTACCGATGAAAAAAAAATAAGGGACTAGTAAAACTCTTTGTTAATTTTCTTGTATTCTCTTTAGTAATCTGGTCTATAATTGGCGTCTCTATACCTTTGATTTACGACCCCGTTTCTCATTATATCTATACTGATTCCGATTGGGAGGGTTTCAGCTATGTTCCAGAATACAATCACTCTGAATGGAATGTTATTCTAGATCCTCACTCTCATACATTTTACTCTGATGGTGATTTATCTCCTAGACAAAATCTACTTTGGCACATGGCTATGGGATTCAATGCGATAGTATTAACAGATCATAATACATTTGAAGGAATAGAAGAAATAAAACAGATAGCAAGAACAGAATTTAATGACTCGATTAAAGTTCTTACAGGCATGGAATGGACAACTGATCGCTTGCATATGAATGTTATACTCCCACCTACAGTTACAGCAGAACAATATGAGACTTTGGCAACATTCAAGTCGTATAGTTATACTCCCACTGATGAAGAAATTCAAGAAATTATTGCATCAACTCAGGCATTGGGTGGCATTATTATGGTTAATCACATACCATGGTCAGAGGACTATTGTTCAAATCAACCTTCACGACAACAGTTAGCTGATTGGGGAATTGACTATATTGAAGTTATAAACGAAGAAGTGTTTGATAATGAATCTTACTATTTCTGTTTAGATAATGGACTGGGTATGCTTGCTAGTACAGATATGCACATTCCAGAGCCAGTTTATTCTTGGTCAACTCTAAATGTCACAGAATTTACTGAAGAAGCTATATTTGCTCAATTAAAAGCAAGACAAACAGGAATGATCTTTGATGGGATTCCATCCCCATATCCTATTGAACATGAAGTGAATCCTGGATATTTGGCAGTTCTACCTTTGATTAAATTTGGAGAAATGTTTGAAGATATGTATTCAAGCGGTATGCTTGGTACTCAATTAATTATTCTTTTTGCATATCTATATGGAATATTCTTCCTAGTTGAAGGTATTAGAGCTTTAGCAAGAAAAATTACTCAGTCAGTAAAGAAAAATAAGAGTGAAAAAGGAACTGAATAATCTCAGAACCAATCCTCTTCAATTTTTTCCAATTCTTTTAGAACATGTATAGTAAGATTGAATGCTTCATCTAGAAGCTTGCTATTGAGGTTCTCATATACATCATCGGTCGAATGCCAAAGATCAAAAACATCATTTTTTCCATAACCAAAGATAGTAGTAGCAATCAATTTTCTTTTTGAAAAACTTCCAGCGTCAGTGTTTCCATAATGAATTTTCATAGCGGGTAAATCATACCCATTTTTCTTACCCACATCTTGAATAAATTTTACAATCTTTGAATCATGGACAACGTTATTGTCCTTTTCCTTTGCAATCACACCTAATGAACCACTTCCAACAGTTTCGAAGTTTATGTTGATAGAACCTACTAGCTCATCCAACCTTTTATCGACAAAGAATTTGCTACCATTTAGACCTGGTTCTTCTGCACCAAAAGAAACAAGATATATCTCCAGATTATTTGAGGGATTGTTTTTTAGATATTCTCCCAAACCAAGCAAAATTGCTACTGATGTAAGATTATCATTTGCGCCAATTAATGGTGTCTTTGTAACCATGTTTGCTAGAAAATAGAAACCAAGAAAAAGCCCTAGAACGGCTAAAACGAAAAACAAATCTGGAAATAATAACCATGTTATTTGCAATGAACCAATACTGTATTGGACTATTTCAAAAATTCCTACGACAGCTGTTACCATATAGATTGTTTTCCAGATACTTGCTATGATTAACATTATAATTCCAAGTAAAGCACCATTTTGTATCAAAGTAATTTGCTTCAATTTTTTCTCAAATAATGGCATGTGAAATGCTGAATCATGATGACCTGAAAAGATGATAGTAAGTTTTTTCTCTTTCTTTGAGTCAAATTTCGCAATTACATTTTTAGTTTCTGACTTTTTTACAAGGAGATTTATAAGGTTCTTATCCTGAAACCGAGCTAAATAGTAAATCATAATCATTAATATGGATAATCCCAATGCTATAGATGCAAGAAACACATAGGCGATAACAGACAAAAAATATCCCCACACTAGAAAATTAATCAAATGTTGAAGAGACCTTCCAACAACTGGAAAGGATTCAGTGCTTACATCATTTGAAAATGAACGAAAACGCGTTTCAAGATATTCAATTGCTTTCTTATCAGATTCTGAACCGGCAATTCGAGGACCAAAATTGTCAGATATGTATTTTACTTCATCAAGTAATGAAACCATGGCAAGTATTGTAAAATAGTTTTATTTAAGTCTTAATAGTGAGTCATTAAGGGACTGAGATAGATATTTTAAGCTCCACGTTTCTTGGAATTGCTAATCTTTTTCTCATAGAATTTCAAGCTAATTTCGTGTCTTAACTCATTTAGCTTTAAAAGAACAAAATCTACCGCTTCCATGTCAATTTCTTTCTTAGAATCTTCACTATTCTTCAAGTATGAGATTAGATCATCTTTCTCAATGTAGCTCATTTTATCACCTTTGTTTAAGAGGTAACTTATATCTTACCAGTAAAACCTTCTTAATTTATTTATTAATGCTATGTAATATTAATAGAATACTCAAAACAAGAAAAAACTGAAAATTTCATAGAAGATAGAAGCAGTGAAGGTGAATGTTGAGGGTTTGGAAGGACGGAAAAAAATTCCTGCAAGATAAATGGACGGACTAATCTTTATATTCCTTCCTTAACCTCAATTAATCTACCCCGCACACACACTTATATAGAATGCTTTCCAATAATTGGAATGGATTATTTTCAAGAATGGAAAATTGTCGTCTTATACGACATATACAGATTTAGCAAAAGCTGGATTCGAAACAGTTGTCTTCCTTGCAGATTGGCACAGTTGGATCAATAATAAACTTGGGGCTTATATGGAAAAAATCAGGGCATTTTGTTTGTTCAGAAAGATTCTCAAATGTCCAATTTTGAATAAGCAGCTATCTGTTTTTTTAGTATTGTAGTAACATAAGTAAGAAAGGTATCTGCATCACCGAATGTTGAGAGTTCTGAATTTGTATCAAAAAGGATAGATTTGGAAACCAGAACAGTTCCATGTATAACAGACCACAAATAGAGTGTAAAATGAAGAATGTTATCTAGTTCTAACTCTCCACTTTCGACCGCTTCTTGAACAATTCCCATTAGAATATGGATGGTCTTGGGTTCAAAGTCTCTCTCTTTTCTTCCTTTTTTTTCTGCAGGTGGCGGAATGGTTACAAACATCATTTGATATTTTTGATAATCATCTCTGGCAAATATAAAATAGTATTCAGCTAATTTCTCCAGAAGTGACATATAAGATCCTTTATGTGTCTTTATTATTTTGAGCATTTGACCCTCAAATTCTTGAAAATCTTGCTCAAGTATATTATACCAAAGATCTCTTTTGCTTGTCCAATAGTTGTAAAGATTGCCTTGTGACATATCTAACCTTTTTGCTAAAATTCGCATACTGAAACCAAATGCGCCCGCTTCATAGAACAATTCCCTTGCAGTGTTAATGATCAATTCAGTTTGTTTTTGCTTAGCCTCTTTTGAACGAGCTCTAGAATGACTCATGATTGAAAAAGGATAAATGAGTAAATAAGGGTTATTAATGAACAGCGTTCATTTAATAAAGTTTAAAAAGACAGAGAGAAAGGATAAATGAACAGCGTTCAGTCAGGAGATATCTATGTTATCGATTATAAAAAGATTGGAGAAACCAATAAGAAGGATTGAAATTAACAAAATGCCCGAAAATCTAGAAACTGAATTGATTACTTTAGGAAAATTATTTGATGAACTACAAGAAATCAAAGAAGGTAAGAAAAAACATGTTTGTAAAATTAGAAACTTGTTGCACACTTTATTGGGACAGCTTGAAATTAAAGGTATAGATACCAATTCTGAAGTTCACGAAATAGCATGTATACTGGATGAGGGAGTAACAGGATTAAATTGGATAAGATTAGATCAACTTATTTTAGAACTATATAGGATTGTCTTCTTATATTGTAATTAATTCAAAAAATAAACACAATATAAATAATCATACTACCTTATTGGAACATCTCTTCTAGTATAGGTCTCCTTATTAGAATAGTCACTTAAATAGGTATAGTAATCAAAAAATGAAGGTTTTGTTTTGCTTTAAAAAATTGCACTTTCTTCTAAACTACAGAAAAAACAAAGAGATTGAGGAGTATAAGCTTCTATTAGATCTCTTTACCTATTAAAAATTTAAAGAATTTTCCCCAATTCTTTGGATGTATAACTAGAGCTGGTACTTCTTTTCTATATTCCTTAAAACCGTCTCCGAATCGTTCTATCAACTCTTTCTCCTCTATGCAATAGATATGATAACTGAAACAAAGAACAAAAATAACGGTTATAATCACCGAATATATTGAAAAAACACTAATTAAAGCGCTAATCATAAGAAAATATACACTCACATATAATGGGTGTCTAATGATTGAGTAAATTTTGTGGTTCACTATTTTCGATTCTTCTGGATAATAAACATAAAGCATTGCTGCATTATCTATTCCAAATGCGAAAATTGTTCTAAACATAGTCAATAAAGCCATTATCAAAAACAGCACACTGAAAACGATTCTAGGAATTGTGTCATTATAATTAGAGTTTCCAGCAGCAGCTGCAGCTAGTTGTCCTATAGGTATTTGAAAAAAATCAGTTAGAGGGTTTCTAAAAACAGTAATTGAAAAAATCTTTTCAGCTAGCCAACCAACAGGTAGAAACATATGAATGATTCCGGCCATAGCTACTGGAATACCTGTGAATGTATATTTTACAGATTTTTGGAAGGCTCTTTTCTTATCCTGAGAAATGAATTTGTCTCTTTTTCTCCATACTACATGAACAATACTTAGCCCCCCAGTTATCATTAACATTGAACCTATGGGTGGGAGGTAGGGTTCCAAAACTGCAAGCCATTCAACGGTTGGTAATAAAATTGGAAGAATATCTAAAATAAATAAAATAGTTAATGTAAACAAGGCAATTAGAATTACTTGAAGTAAATATAATTTAAGTATGTATTTGGGTCGATCAGGTAAATGACTAAGAATTTCCTTTTTTCCAGTTGGTTCCATAAAATCACATCGAGTTAGATAGAACAGATATCACATTTATTTAACTATATACTATTCATTTGAGAACATATTTAAGAAAGAAACTATAATAATTGATCAACAGAGGACAACTAGAAGAGGCATAAGATGAAAAGAAAACCTGTTATATTCATAATAGTAGCACTTGTTTTTCTTACTTCAGAGTCAGTCCTTGGAACTATTTGGGTTGATGAAACTCGTGCAGTTAGTGCTTATGATTCAAATGGATGGGTTATAACGGCCTATGATGGGTCTACTGTTTATATCTCTTTTCTAGTTATCAATGGATCTGACATATCACTACGCGGATCTGACATATCACTACGCGTATTTGACAGTTATAATTATCTAAACTGGAGCGACGGTTTTAGCTCAGAATCTGTTATTGAAAGAATAAATGCGGAACAAGATTCAGTCGCCTTTTCTGTTGATCATGGTCAGCACTACTATATTATCCTAGATAATAGAGATAGCCCCTATTCAGTAGATGTTGAAATAATTGTTCAAGATACACCTATAGAATCGGGAACATTTGAGGGTACTCCAACAATTATCACATTAATTAGCTTTGGCATTATTTTTACAATTGGTATTGCAGCTTTAGCGGTTATCTTGTTAATAAAGAGAAGGCAATCCAAAAATGAATATTCAACTGGCTTAATCACCAAAACTAAAAAACTACAAATTGAGAAAACCTCAAAAGCCAAAGGATGGTTTTGTCCCAATTGTAAAAACAAAGTTGTTGATGTTGAAGAGTATTGCTCGTATTGTGGACATAGGATTTATAGGAACTGATAAGTAAAAGTAAACATAAAACCGACAGATTTATTTTTAACCTAATTTTAGCTCAACTATGAAATTCAATTCTTATAGGTCTCCAGTTTACTCAAGAAACGGGATGGTAGCATCAAGTCAACCTCTTGCTTCAGAGATAGGGTTACGCATTTTACGAAAAGGAGGGAATGCAGCAGATGCTGCTGTTGCTGTAGCAGCAACGTTGAATCTAACAGAACCAACATCTACTGGAATAGGTGGAGATTGTTTCTGCTTATTTTATGATAATCAGAAAAAGAAAGTATTCGGTTTAAATGCAAGTGGCAGAGCTCCCGCAGAATTAAATTTAGATAAACTCAACAATTTAAACATACTAGACAATCTTCCACCACTCAGTATTCACACAATTACTGTTCCTGGTGCGGCAGCAGGTTGGGTAGATGCTGTCGAGAGATTCGGTTGCATGTCTTTAAAGGACATATTATCTCCAGCAATAGAATTAGCAAGAAAGGGGTTTCCTGTCTCGCCTTTAACCGCAAGATCTTGGCAAAGAGGTGTAAAACAATTACGATTAGGTCCAAATGCTGATGAGATGCTACTTAATGGAGAGGCACCTAAAGAGGGGGAAATAATTAAAAACCCAACATTAGCTAATACATTCCAAGAGCTAATAGAACATGGAAAAAGTGGTTTTTATGAAGGACGAATTGCAGAGTCGATTATTGAATTAATCAAATCCTTTGAAGGGTTTATGACTTTAGATGACTTGAAAAATCACAAAAACACTTTCGATGAACCTATTACTATTAACTATCGAGGTGTTGACATATATGAAATACCACCAAATGGACAAGGAATTACCGCATTGATGGCTCTCAATGTGCTCGAAGGGTTTGATATTGGCGATATGAAACATTCATCTGTTGAACATTTGCATACAATGATTGAATCGATGCGTATTGCTTTTTCAGATACTAGATGGTACGTAGCCGACCCTGATGTTGTCCATGTTCCCATTAATGAGTTATTATCAAAACAATATGCTAAATCAAGAAGAGAACTATTTGATCCAACTAAAGCATCTATCGAAGTTGAAAAAGGATCACCTGTTTCAAGTTCCGATACAGTTTACTTTTCCATAGTAGATAGAGAAGGGAATGCATGCAGCTTCATTAATTCTAATTATATGGGGTTTGGTACAGGACTAATTCCAAAAGGTTGTGGTTTTACCTTGCAAAATCGAGGAACAAACTTTTCACTTCAACATGATCATCCAAATGTATTAGCTCCAAATAAAAGACCTTACCATACAATTATTCCGGGAATGGCCACAAAGGATGGTGAACTCTTTTCTAGTTTCGGTGTAATGGGAGGATTTAATCAACCTCAAGGACATGCACAAGTTATGGTAAACATGATTGATTTTGGCATGAACCCCCAGCAAGCTCTTAATGCACCTAGATTTACTATAAGAGATGGAACCAGCAAGGGAGATGTTGCTTTAGAAGAAGGGATAGATATTGCAGTCATGAGTAGATTAAGTCAAATGGGGCACTCAGTTGTACCGACCGCAGGATATGCAAGAATGATATTTGGGCGAGGTCAGATAATAAATAGAGACCCAAATAGTGGTGTTCTCTGTGGTGGTACAAGCCCTCGGGCAGATGGAATAGTAGTAGGGTGGTAACAACCACATTTTTCTAAGCTGAAAAAACTAAGGATTTCACTACTACTGGAACTACTTGTCCGCCTGCTTTTGGTTTATCAATATCAATAAAATCTCCTTCTTGGATAATTATTTCATCAATAGAAATAATGTTCTTTTTTGCAGATGTTTCTCTTTTCATTACGTTTCCAACAGAATTTCCTATGTCATTGTTAAAAACTAAGATAACAGGTTTTTCTTTTCTAATTGTATTTGGTAATGCACTTACTACGCCCTTAGCAAAAGTAGTAAGTCCCGCATATGAACCACCAATAGCACCCTTGAAGGATAATGCAACCGTCTCTTCCCCTTCCTTTACATCAAACATATTAAGACTCTTTTGAATGGCTAATTTCACACTTTCCTCAGTTATCTGTTTGTTGTCAATCTTGGGTTCAAGAACGGGGATGTTATGAATTGGCAAAATGTCGATATCTGAGATATGAGTAGTAACACCTGATACTTGAAGAGTATATTGACCGGCACCAATTACAGTTGCGCGAATTAGTTCTGTTGGTTTGTGGATGCTGATATTCTTTTCCTTGATAATGTCTATAACTTCTTCACCCAAATATTTACCCAAATCGCCAAAATATTCATCAGTTTGCTCGTAAATATACTCAGCTACACCACCAGAAAACATGAATTCATCAATAGTTCCATCATATTCCAATGGATTTGTCATAAGTAGATTTTTAGCGATTTGTGTTTGTAAATTCCTATCCAATGTTTCAAAGAGACTTTCAGCTAGAATTCTAGCCAATTTCCTTTTCTGATCAATTGTTATATGGGCTCCATAATCGAATTTAATTCCTATTTTGCCTTCCAAATTTCTAATAGGGTCTTCAATTCTTACAATTTTGTCTTCTTTATCAAAAGCTAGTAATCTTCCACCAACATTGACACAAGCAGCATCAATGATTTCACCATCTTTTACGATAGCGATATTACTTGTACCACCACCAATATCTATGTTCATCACAGTTTTCTTTGTGTCTTTAGAATATTGAGATGCACCAGAGCCCATTGCGGCTATTACTGATTCAAAATTGGGGCCTGCAGCTGCACAAACAAATTTACCTGCTTTGTATGCAAGAGCCTTCACTAGGTCTTCTGCATTTTCTTTCTTAGCACTTTCCCCTGTAATTATGACTGCTCCAGTATCAATATCATCAATTGACATATTTGCAAGTTCATATTCAGATTTGATAAATTCAACAAGTTTGAGATAATCAATAGTTTGTCCATCTATTAAAGGAGTGAGTAAAATGTTGCCTCTGTATAGTATCTCTCTCTTAGTAACCTCAAATTTTACTCCTCTTGGAGTATATATTTTTTCAAGTTTGAGTTTAGAAAAAATCAAATGTGAAGTAGTTGTTCCAACATCTATACCAGCGCTGACTAAGTTCAATATCTTATCTGCATTCATTTTAATCCTCAAGCGTTAAAAAATCAAAAGTTAACACATTTAAATGATTTTAGTTGAATCATTTTTTTTAACGTAAACCTAATTGGAAGAGAAAAGGTTTAAAATGTCTAAGAAAATATGCAACGTGGCTATTAATATGCAAGCAGAAAAAACTGAATCAGAAGAGGTAAATGTAGATTCAATAGAAATGGGTCCAAGAACCTTTTTTGGCGTATGGGGGGATTGGTTTGTCGTGCTTGGGAAATGGTTATGGAAAAAGTTTCATTCTCCAATGGGCATCTATCTTTTCTCAACTTGGCTTATTAGTATATTAATTATGGGAATCACAAATTCATTAAGAGGCCCAACACACACTTTTTGGGAAGGACCTAGTTACTGGATGAGTGTTTTTCTTACTTATGGATTAAATGGTGGTCAAGATCCGAGTTTAAGAATCATTGCAAAACCAATACTGGTTTGGTTTTTCGCACCAATGGTGGCTTTAATTCTAGGTTCATCATTATTCTTATTTGCAGATAGTGGTTTTTTCAGAAATGGTGCCTTTCCAGTTGATGAGTTAGATTTTGCACAATCACACAGATTTTACAGTATGGATGATATCTGGGGATCTCAACTAATTAATCAAGCTAATCCAAAGTGGACAAATACGTACATTTGGATTGTCCTAATGCCCATAGTACTTGGTGCAGTTGTTTCTGGAACATACAACTTCATTATGTTCAAACTTGTTAAGAAAAAGAAAAAACACATACCAAGCGCTAAATCGTTCCTACTTATATCTTTTATTGCTAGCCTCATTACTGGGACAGCTATGTCTTTAATGACTGGCAATATTACTTTGAGTTTTAGATATATCCTGTTCTCTCTCTTTGTGGATAGAAAATCCAATAACTTCCTAATATATGGTTTTGAATTTGCAAATGAGCAAGGACAATATCATCCAATAGCTGTTGCATTTTCAACATGGTTGATTTATTTGATACCATTTTTAGTTATATACGCAATATTTTTACTAATAGGAAACATTGACAAAATATGGGCGAATAGAGGTTACATAGTTCGCAAGATTGGTGGCGCCATTGAAGCTAGAAAAACTCCGGTGCTAGACTTTCAAGAAAAAAGCGACAACGACGAATATGAGAATCATATTGATGAAACACCTACTTAAATAAAGAAATACACCTTCTTTTCTTTATCCTTTTCTATTTTGAACGGATTTTTATCAATAAACAATTTTATTAGTGTATAAGAGAGGAGATTTACAACAATGGCAACTATTAGCTCTCCAACCCATGGAACTGAAGCAATCAGTGATACAGAACCACTATTAGTTGCTGAAGATATAATCAAGATTTACCAAACTGGAAAAATAGAAACACAGGCATTAAGAGGTGTTTCTTTCAAAGTAAAGCCTCAAGAAAAATTATTTCTAATTGGTCCAAGTGGATCTGGAAAAACTACTCTAGTAAATGTAGTAGCAGGAATTACTAAACCCACATCAGGCAAAGTGTTTTGGAAAGAGCTTTCAAAAGATATTACAAGATCTACCTATGAAGAAATAATAAAGGCAAGAAGAAGATTTGCAGGAGTTATTTTTCAAGACAGTAAGCTATTATCTCATCTAACAGTAAAAGAGAACATAGAGTTAGCAGGTTATTATGCGAAAGTACAACCAAAGGTTGTGAAACAAAGAGCTGAATTTCTACTAAAATTTCTTGGAATTTGGGATAAAAGAATGAAACGAGAAGACACGCTTTCTGGAGGAGAAAAGAAGAGAGCTGCCATAGCTACGACCCTTATAACCAATCCCAAAATATTGATAGGAGATGAGCCTACAGGCGATTTAGATGTGGAAACTGCAGAAAGCATTTTAGACTTATTTGACAGAATCAACGAAGAACTTGGAATAGCTATCTGTATTGTAACACATTCACAGCAAGTTGCAGCTAGAGCTGATAGAATCCTTGAACTGAGAGATGGTGTAATAATTGGTCAGCATGGAAGTGAAATAAGTCTCAGAAAGCTAGAAGATAGCAGGTTATTAGAAATTGATCGACAAAGTCGCATAGTTCTCCCCAAAACTATTTTACAAGAAATGGATAACCCTAAACATTTTTCAATAGAAATGGAAAATGGTAAAATAATCCTGCACCCCATACATCAAACAGATTTCACGCCCAATAATATTAAAAGCGTAATAACATGCACAATGTGTGGGAATCAAGTTAAGAATGGAATAAAGTTCTGTTCAAATTGCGG
This sequence comes from Candidatus Heimdallarchaeota archaeon, assembly GCA_018238545.1. Lineage (GTDB taxonomy): Archaea > Asgardarchaeota > Heimdallarchaeia > Heimdallarchaeales > Heimdallarchaeaceae > UBA460. The sequence goes on along the minus strand of JABCTC010000007.1, from coordinate 50,707 downwards.
AGCACCAATAACTGACAAAGGGGACAATAATGGGCTCAATAAGTAAAAAAGTGGGAAAAACAAGAAAAAAGAGCACAAATGCCAATAACAATGAAAAAAAAGCTGAGGAAAAAGAAGAAAGAGTAAAGGTAAATTGGATACGCATTACATTATTGGGATTTATTACATCGATAATTTTTACAGTTATTAATATCATTATAATGATAATAATTATTTATGGTTTAGGTTTTGATGACCTCTTAACAATACAAGATATTTCGCAATATTTGTTCTTTGGTGAAGTAGGTTTCGTTGTATTTCTTGGAGCTTGTGTAGGTAATTTCGGGCAATCAATTGCTATTACAAATTTGAAAGCTAGACTTTTCAAATCTGCACCGATGAGTAAAGACAGTTTCCGAGAAGCAACATTCAATTCTTTTACGTACTATATTGCTGCATCTTTGCTCCTAGTTTATCTTATGGTACTGATACAAATTTTGAAGCTTATTGAGTACTTCGGATAAAACTCTCTTTAAATTATTTCAAGAAGTAAATCCACGTTTAAACCACCCGCATTACAGATTAGTACAAACCTCTCTTATATAATACAAAATCGATTCCAACTATTGAAATGGAAACGCAAAACCTTTATTAAGCTGTATTAACACTTTGGAAATGCTTCCACTGTAAAGTTTACTTTTTAGTGGGAAATTTATAGGTGAAAAAAATATGAAGAAAAAAGCATTATTGGGTTTAACCCTAATAGTCTTGTTCAGTATGAGTACATACCTTGCACAAGCACAAGAAACAGAAATACAAATCGCTTTTTCAGTTAACTTACTTTCACCCAACACAAGCGCAGCCCGTAATCAATGGTCACTGTTGATGGAACAACAGTTACCACAGATTGGTATTGGCATAAACTTCCATGAATCAACTGGATGGGGAAACATTGCCCCCCGTACATGGAGTTATCCACTACTTGATTTTGATTACATTCCAACCTATTCAGAGGGTGGTTACGACCTCTTCTTTGTAGGATGGAGCTGGGGACTTGATTGGGACCCAACCGGTTTGTATGACACCGCAAGTTTAATTCCAAACGGTGATAACTTCTATCAATACATCAATCCTGTATATGATGCAAAATTAGATCAGTATCTAACAGAACTTGATGATACAACTAGAACTGGTTATGCACACGAGCTTCAAGATATTCTCTATGAAGATTTGCCAGCAATTTGTCTAGTCTATCCAAGATCACTCTTTGGTTTCAAAGAAGGATTAGTTGGAATTGACGGATTATTGATTGCAAGTTCTAATCACAGAGCAGAAAACTGGGACGATCCAGTAGATCATATCATCAAATATGCCGTACCAGCAGATCTAAAAGAACCAAATATCTATGTCGCAGAATCATTCTATGACATGCAATGGATGCAAACTGTTTATGGATCTCTCTATAAGAGAGCACAAGTCACAGCAGAATACACTGAAGAAATTGCTCTAAACTCAACAATTTCAGATGTACTATATGATCCTATTGATGATATTGACAAAATTAACATGACAGTGTTCTTAGATCCTGATGCAAAATTCAGCAATGGTGATCCAGTGTTACCATCTGATGTTAAATACAGTTATGAATTGCACATGACACCTGGAGTAGGTTCCTCAAGTTATGGTTACCTAACCAAATGGTTTGAAACCAACAACTCTATATCAATTGTTGGTCCAGACGTAGCAGGTGGTGAATTGCGCTTCGAATTAACAGCAGTATTCAACTTTGCAAAAGCTTTGCTAACATTTGGTATAATTGAAAAAACTGTTGTTGCACAAGCTATTGTAGACCATGGTTACGATATCTTCAATGAAGTACCATTAACTGGTGATGTTGGTGCCGATTTAGTTACATCTTGTGGACCTTTCAAGTTATTTGCATATGATTCAGTAAATAGCGTCATACACATGAAACCCAACGATCATTATGTTGGAACTGCCCCTCTCTTAACTGATTGGTATCTAACCTTTGTAGCTGGTAAAGACAGCGCAGTTGCCGAATTGATCGCAGGTACTGTTGATATTATGGATGCTCAATACTTCCCAGTATTAGCCGACTTTGTAGGCGTAACTGGTGTTGAAGGAGTTCTAGTTAAAGATCCATCTCATCAAGAAATGGCTGTAAACCTCAAACATCCTATAATGGGAACCGGAGAATTAACTCCAGTAGGTACAGTTGCCGCAGCAAAAGGCATTAGAAAAGCTATTAGTCATGCAGTTCCTCGTGATACAATTGTAAACGAAATTCTAGAGGGATTAGGCGCACCTGGTGTTATTCCATGTCCAGATTCAGTAGTAGGATTCAACAAAGATCTAGAACCTTACGCATATGATTTAGATATGGCAATTGACTACATCGAAGCCGCAGGATACGTTGTTGAAGTGGAAATTCCTCCAGCAGCAGGTATCGCAGGTTTAGTGTTCCTATCATTCTTAGGACTAGCAGCAGTAGTTGGATTTAGAAAATACAAGAAATAAAGAAACTTTTTTTCTTTTTTCTTTTCTTTTTATTTTAATTTAGTTTTTAAATAGTTTTGAATATACTTAGTTTTGTTTTACAATATGGGCATCTACCTTTTTCACTTATCCATAATACAAGGTGGTCATAATGAAAAATATGCTTGCAAAAGGGACATTCCAAACCATTTTCGTAAACTTGTTGAAAACAGATCATGCATTTGTACTTAGCTTCTTGACTTTCAATAAGCTGTTTTCCTTTGCTCTGGATCTTTTTGAAGAAACGTGCTGTTTTGGAAAGATTGTCAGCAACCACAATGCTTTCTTCATCAATTTTTGGTGATTCGCTTCTATCTTGTTTTTCAGTAACAGCAACAGAGGCATTAGTTTTCAGATAAGCTATATAATCACTCAAAATTCCTTTGTTGATTTGTGGATCCCCTACAACAATAAGCTTCTTCTTTGCTCTTGTTATGGCTACGTTTAATCTTCGTTCATCTCCAAATCCCCTACTCCCACTCGACTGAGATTCGGTTAAGGATAGAACAATTAGTTCCCTATCACTTCCTTGAAACCGATCAACTGTATCAGTTGTGAGATTAGGTGGAAGATATCTTCTCATTTCTCCAACTTGTCCTCTATAAGGACCAATTATTCCCATTTGATTGATATTCAAACCAAGTTTCAAGAAATTTTTCACGATCAACCCAACTGATTCAGCTTCTTTTTTGTTAATTTTCTTATCATGATAAAACGTTCCTCTTACAGGAACATAAACTAATGGCGTTTTTGGGTCATAAATTTCTGGAGAGTCTAATTGAGAGTAATCTCCTGTAAAATTGCTTAAGTCAAGAAGGTTTTGTAATTTTACCAAGTTATCAAATGATTTCAGTTTTCCTTCATAGAATTTTTCATTGGAAAAATCTACAAGCTTCTCATTCATACGAAACTGATGAGTTAATAGATGAATAGACTCTGGGTAAACTTTAGCCAATCTCTCGAATAATGAAACACTTAACCCCTCGTCCTGAGCTTTTTTGCTTTGTACAACTGGGGGCAATTGCTTATGATCCCCTACAAGAATAAACCTATCTCCTTCCATTAGAGCCGATAGTACAGTTGGTTCTGTCATCTGACTTGCTTCATCAATTATGATTGTTTGTATTCCTAATTTCTCAAAATTTGGGCTTGATATTGTGGATGTAGTTGCGACAATAATAGGAACCTCATTTAATAATTGAGAATATGATTTATCTGGTTTATTTTCTCTATATGTTTCAAGAGTATACTCTTTAATTTCATCCTGCGTGGAATATTTTCGTCCTAACCGTATAAAATTGGTAAAATGATTTGCTATTAGGTAAGAGCATATATTATCAACTGCCCGATTAGTGAAAGCAGTAAGAAGAACTTTTTCACCTTTTTTTGCTAGTATTATAGCAGACTTTGCAATGACATATGTTTTTCCTGTTCCTGCTGGTCCTTGAATTAAGGAGAAATTTTTCGTCCCTAATATTCTCTCAATGCCTTCATTTTGTACGGGGTTGTTTTTGATAAACTCACCCTTAACTGATTTTATAATTGGAGATGTTGTATCAAGAATAGTCTGTCTGAAATTGTTTCTCTTGAAGACTAAATTGAATAACCCCCTTTGCTGTCTCCTAAATCCTACATCTAATGAATAGATGTCTACAACGGAAATAGTTCCAGCAACAGCCCGAGTTGATATTTCAAGTGAATTTTTAGAAATTCTTGAAACAGCCCCCGTAATTACACTACCTTTGAGTATTCCCTCACTTAAAACGATAATATCTCCTTCTCTCAGTTCAGACATATTATTACATGAAAAAATCAATTTGGTGTTCCCATTTTCTTTTATCTCACTTTCAAGTTTCAAACCATCTATTGTTTTTCCTTTTGCAACTCTCTGTTTTATATCTAACTTCCACAAACTTGCAAAATTCTGAGAAGATTCATTCCTTTCTTCACGTATCCAATTTGTGAAACGATTAAAGTATTCTTGGTATGTGTCAGGCATAGCATTGTGTGTGCATAGCAAGTCATGTGGACAGGTTGTGCATCTTCTTTCTTGGTTTAAACCTGCACAAACCATGGCACAAAAGTGTTTTACAGAACATTTTTTGCATTTATTCATTTTATCTTCAGGCAGAATTGGAGGATTATATCCCAAGTAAGAAATTCGGTAGGCTATGTTTCGCTGTTCTATCGCATATCTAAGAAGGTTCCAAGAAGGTTGTGCCTTCTTAAGAATAGCTTTGTTGGTTCCAACATATATCACAGTACCATCATCAGGTTTTGACAAATCTAAATAATCATCAAGACCATATTTGTAGAGTGTAACTTGAAGTAAATCAGAAAATCTAATATTGTCATCTGCATGAACTTTCCCAGTTTTAAGTTCATAAATATGCCCTGAATTGAAGAGATCTATTCTCCCTCGAATACCAAAAGTGGGTGATAGAAACAATATTTCAGGAATAGAATCACCCTTCAATCTTTCGACAAAAGAATCCAGACTCTCCGCCATTTCTCTCAATTCCTTGTTGACGCCATCTTTAGTGTAACCGAATTTTTCGAACTGTAAGGAAAAAGAATCTATAACAGAAGATAGTTGTTCTGAAGGCTTAGTACCGCTCGCTATTGCAGAGCCAAAACTATCGTGAATGATTGATCCTCGAATTGCTATATAGGGTGATGCTGTTTCACCGACTATTTCATTAAGATAATAACTCCTTGGGCAAAAAGAAACATTGTTTACAGCTGATGCATTAATCAACACATCTGGATTCACAACAACTATAGAACTTGATCCTGCTGAGAAATAGACAGAATCCTTATCTTGTATTTTTTCAATATTGAACAATTTAAGTAAAGTATATGGTTGAATGTATTCCCCTATAACATGCCAAGGAGACCAAAGATTAATGATGAAATTCTTATTCTCAGAGTCTACTAAGATAGTAACTCGGGGATTATCTCCTCCCGTTTGGGACAAAGTCTTCAAATAAACACAAGTAAGAGATTCCATACTTAATAAAATAATTAGAATACAATAAATAAATATGTAGGTAAAAAATGATAAAAACATCGTAAAAAAGGAAATTGAAAGAACAAAAAAAGATAGAAACTAGTAGAAAGGATTACTCAAAGTCTATACATTCACTTGGACATTCGTCTATACACAATCCACAATCTGTACAATCCTCTTTTCTTGTAGTAACTGCAACATCCTTTAAATCATAAACATTTTCGGGACATATATCTACACAAGCACCACAAGCTATACAACAATCAGCGTCTACTACGGTTGGCATTTTTCTTTTACACCTTATTTTTGATTCTCATTTTTTGAACACCTTCTTAAAGTCTTCTCAATCTCTATATGATTCTCGCTTTTATCATAATTTTTCAAATTATGTAATAAAAAAGAAAAAAGAATAAAGAAAGATGTTACATTTATTTTATTTGAGATGATCTTCCTCTTGCAAAGTCAGCAATAACTATGTAAGAAACTAGCTTTGCAAAGTAAGTAGACTTACTTAAGATCCCCACAACTTCTCCAGTAGCTTCATCTTGTGCTGCAATAAGAACTTCTTCATTTTCTCTTTCAACACCGATGAATCTTGGTAGTTCAACACCTGTACCAGAATCTCTTAACTTTCTTATTTCCACATTAGCTTGAGATTCTACTGCTGAAGAAATCCAATCACCATCTGTGTGTTCATCCAGATTTGTTACTACAGTAACCTTAGCTGTTGTTGGTAGCAATTGAATTACATCTAAGGGGATGTATTCTTTGTGTGGAGATAATATTGTAACTCCTCGTTTTGTGTCTTTAACTATTCTAGCAATATTCTCTTTTACAGCTTCTAGACCAACAATAGACGTTGTTTGGACAGGAGGAATGGTTGTTTCTTTTGAAGTAGCTTCAAGAGTTCTGAAATCGTTTTTCAATTTCATTGTCATGCTCAGAAGGTAATTTGCTGTATCCGACATCTTACGGTTATTATCGTCGATAAATTTAACTGAATCATCTAGTTCTGAATTAAGACTGCCTGCAAGCAATTGTTTACCTTCGTCTATATTTGCTTTGGATGTATTTGCTATTTGTCCAATTTCCTTTACAGCTGAGTCTAGTGATTGCTGTAAAAAGCTGTTTAACTCTTCCTTAAAGGAAGAAGTAGTTGTTTGAACTAGATTTGAAACTTCTTGAAAGTGCTGTGTAATAGTTGTTTCACTTTCTTGAATCAATATTTCAGCTTTGCCTACTAAATCCGACCATTTTTCTTTTAATTGGTTAGAACCAGCAACATATGAATCTGAAAAAACTGTGTTAAGTTGCTCAGAGAGCGTATGAAATGATTGAATGTTGCTATTTAAGTTCTCAACAACACTATTCGAGATTTCATTGAACTTATCACTAAATTCTTCGTTAAATGAAGTGAATCTTTCAGTTGCACCTACTTTAACTTCACTGAGTTTTTCGTTATAACTTTGAATTGTCTCGTTAAAATGACTTTCCAATTTTTGCATAAATATATCTCGCTCACTCACTAGATTGTTTCTCTGATTTTGTTCATTGTTTTGGAGATCAGTATATTTTAGAGTCATACTCTCCTTAATCTGTGAAACTGTTGCAGAAATAGTTGTGTCCTTCTGTTGTTGTAGTTCATTTGCAAGAGTAATTTTTATGTTTTCAATTTTCTCATTGAGTGAGTTAACAGCTTCTCGAACATTTAATGAAAGTTCCTCTACTTTTCGGTTAAGTATCAAGTCTAGTGATTCTCTCAAATTTTGAAGATTTGTTGAAACAGTTTCAGAAACAGAATCAATGTTCTTTTCAGCATTTCTTGTTATTTCAGAAGAATATCCAAGATATTTTTCTGATTGTGCTCTATTGAAAGCTCTAACATCCAATTTAGAAACGTCAATTCCTTGTTCTATTAGCTGCATCAATTCGTTAACTTCAGATAAGTATTTTTGATGTAATTCGTTTAGCTTTGGTTGTAAAGTCTCGGAAACTGATTGGATTGTATTTATAGAGTTCTGTGAAAGCTGAGATATCTCATTATTTGAAACGGATACCGATTCTTCAGTTTGCTGTTTTATGTTTCCTACTACAGTATTCAATGTAGTTTTAGCTTGATTTAAGTTGTTCACATTTTCATCTAAGTATCCCTTAATTGCTGCATTGAGAACTGCTTTCTTTTCTTCTCCTAACATATTGTATCTGGAAATTAAAGCAGTAGATTTTTCTGCTACCGTCTGTTTTTGTTTTTGACTTGATGCATCTAGAGACGAATGGGTTTCAGCAAGCGAGCTATCAATAGCTGTTTTCTTTTGTTTAGCATTTTCTACCAACTGTCTAGTAAGATTTTCTCTTAACAGATTGAAACTTTCTTTCTTACTTTGTATGAAATTAGTTGTTTCGTTAAGGTTTGTTTTAATATCAGAACTCAGTCTCTCACTGGTTTCAGCTAAATATTCTAATGGGATTTTAACATAATATTTGTTAATATACCCTTCAGAAACTCCGATAGCACCTTTGTTTATTAAAGCATCTAGAGCAACATTTACCTTCGATAAATGCAAGTTACTAAATTGAGCAGTTTCAAAAGAGGTTAACTGCCCACATCCCAGGAGAAGTTGATAAATTTGTTTTTCTTCCTGCGTTAATTCTAATCTTTCTATAAAGGACATAATTACTCACCTTCATGATTCTAATATGACTATATAAATTGAGAAGTTTATGGATAGGTCAAGGCTACGATACATTGAGAATCTTTTTTAACAAGAAAATGTTTTTGGAGTTGTGGGGATATATGACCGATTATGAAATAGTCTCATGGGATCAAGCTTACCAGATGACATTTTACTTGTTTGAAAAAATGGTTGAGAAGGAATACTTTCCTGAGATTATTGTTGGAATTGCTAGAGGTGGATGGATTCCAGCTCGTTTACTCGCAGATTTCTACGGCAATCGAAGGACAGCTAATATTAAGATTGAGTTTTATGATAATAATAACAGAGCAACGGACGTTCCAATCATCACACAAGAAATATCAGACAATGTTGAAGGTAAAGTTGTACTCATTGTTGATGATGTAGCAGACTCTGGGAAAAGTCTTGAAGCTGCTATCGAACACATAAAATTAAAGAAACCTAAGGAAATAAAATCTGCAACACTATATTACAAAAAACATAGTATTATCAGACCAAATTATTTCATTCAAGAAACTCAATTGTGGGTTGTTTATCCATGGGAATATGGAGAGTTTGTAGCTTTCCAATACAATCAGCTCCGGGATAGCATGTCTGTTAAAGAGATTAGCAAAAAACTAAAGGACATAGGTATCCCCTCCCCATTAGTTGAAACTTATTTCTCAATTATTCTTGCTCAAGAAAGAAACAAAATTGGTGGTAATGATTAATCAAGATAACGAGAAAGATGATGTTGACCTTCCCGCCGAAGTCATAGACAGGGTGAATGTTGGAGTGATTGCAGTATCTTTGAGTCTATATGAGGAGGGAATGGACCTAGAAGAACTTACTGAGGTTACTGGTATAAGTGGGGAAGATGTTTCTAAGTGTCTGGAATATTTGATAGAGAACAGAATGATTCGCAAAAAGATGGGTTCTGATACATATAGAGTATCGAATTTCAAGAAAATGCTACAATATCTTCTCTCTGAAGGTATGGTTTTTCCCTTAGGAGAGCAGTTTACAAAAGCACAAGAGAATATGGATGATTAATAATTCAGAACTATTTTTCTAAAAAGGCATCTAGAGAAATCTGTGAAGATTTCTTTTTAGTGTCTTCTTGAACGTCTTCTTGAACGTCTTCTTGAACGTCTTCTTGAACGTCTTCTTGAACGTCTTCTTGAACGTCTTCTTGAACGATCTTTGAAGATGTTTTCTTTTTTGATTTATTCATGTTAGCAAAAAACATCAAATCAATTTTAATTTCTTTCGCTTTTTCTAATCTAGATTCAGTAATCTGTATGTATGCTTCCTCATAATATGTCATAATTTGTTTTGTCATTTTTGAAGAGCCATTAGTCAGGAAGTCAACATCGTCTTCATTATATTGTAACCAAACAGCAATCCCTGTGGCCATAGTAGCGTCTGTACTAAAAATAATTCTCAGATAGGGATAAATATCTTTAGTGAATATTCTAGTAGAGCAATGAAGTGCTTTTCCACTCTTCTCTGCTAATTGTTTCATTTTTGCAGTCTTTCCCCTCAATCTTCCCATTAAAGCCCAATAACTTGGAAAACTAAATTTTGTATATTTGAAAGGTGATTGTTTTACAAGATTAATGGAAGAGATCAGTATAAAGAAATACTTCAAGAAAGTCCAGTTCTGTTTAATATAGCACTGTGATAAGTACATATCGGCTTCAGCAATTAACTCATAAATGTTAAAAAGTTCAATTGAAGTTGCGGCTTGTTGCCAAGCATGTTCATAGACATAGGTTAATAGCTCTCTATAATCTACATCAACTCCATCAAGAGCACGTTTTGCTTCTCCATAATCTTTAGCAGAGAAGATGTTTGTTAAGGCTGTATCTAAACTGTGTTTCTGATTTCTTGGTGAAAAAATCACCTCTAGATCCTTTGCGCTAAAAGCAACACCTTGTAAATCATTAATAGCTGATCGCGCATCTCCACCGGAGTTTTTTGTGATGGCAACTAATACTTTTTCATCTATGTCAAGTTTCTCTTCTTCTACAATCCTTTGTAAGAGTAGCAATATTTCTTGCTCTGTTAAACTTTTAAATGTTATAACTTTCATTTTTCTTTTTGCAGCTTTCAGAGATTTTGCTGAAGGATCATTAGCTGTGCAAATTATTGGAATTTTAGCTTTATCTATAGCTCTTGCTAGTGCTGGTCCGCCCCCACGATCGTTGTTTCCAAAAAGCCCATCAGCTTCATCAACTAAAATTATTTTTCTGACCCTAGCACCTTGAAGTACGGTCCCTTCTGTTGAAGATAGACCTACTAGTCGTTCTACAGCAGCCTTGTTTCTTTTGTCGCTCGCATTTACTTCTACAGACTCATAATTGTACTTTTTGATCAAATAGTATACAACACTAGTTTTACCTACACCAGCAGGACCTGCAATCAGAACAACTTTCTTTTTTTGAGAATTCCAAGTTAGTAACCAGTTCTCAAGTTCTTGAACTAGGTCTGAATTTCCAATAAAATCTTCAAAAACACCTGGTCGATACTTTTCTACCCAAGGTATTGCATGAATGTTGGTTTGAGAAGCCATCCTAGTCAATTATGAGTTCTATATTTCAATATAAAAAACATATGCTTCAGTGGAAAAAAAAGAGAGTTTTTCTCTTAATTAAAATTACTCTTTATCACTATTAATAGAATCTTTACTACTTTTATCCTTGCCTTTCCGGAAGAGCATTTTGCCTAAAATTCCTCCTGCTATTCCTCCTGCTAGACCAACTATCGGTATAAAGATGAATGAACCTACAACTAGAGTAAAGAAGAAAACAACAAAGAATGAACCTGTAAAACCTGCAACAGAAATACCCATGGCATCAACCATAATTGAAAATATCAGATCTAGAAACACAAAAGAGAGCATAGCAGACCATGCTCCTGACCTTAAACCTCCCCGAGAAGCTAAGCCACCTGCAAAAGAACCAATTAACCAAATTACAAGAATCAGAATATACATTCCCACATGACTAAATGGGAAACCATCAGGAACTGGACTTCCAGAAAGAGTATTAGCAACATTAAAAATGTCAGGTAAATCTATTGGTAAAAAGATATTTACAACTAAGAGAGATAAAAGTGCTACAGTAAAATGACCACTTGAACCATATTGTTCAACCATAAGCCGATTAAACTCCACTAATCCAGGTTGATCAAATGTTGGCCACAATATTAATATCAAGAGAAGAACAACAATCGTACAAGTAACAAAACCAATAAGAGATTTCACTATACGTCTGAAGAACATTTTACTCAGAAAAAAATAGCAATTTTACTATTTAGATGTTTGCATTTACTGCAATAATGTCATTTATGCTTAAATATGAAAGATTCTAAAAAATGATTGAGAGACAGGTTAAAGCTCCTTGACATTTTTCAAATTCACTCATTTCAAGGGAGATAACTTCAAATCCTGCTTCAATTACAGCATTTTGAGCATATTTAAAATTATCAGACATAATTACTGTGTTTTCAATTGATAAACAGTTAACCGAATAACTTTCTTTATTAGGAATTATTAGAAGATTAAGTTTTTGTAATAAAGGATGATTAACAAATTTTTCATTGATAATCATCGTATTTTTTCCTAGATATTTCATGTAACTTTTGAGATGAACAATGTTAGGGTTAGTTATTGTAGCTACTTTGACTTGTAACCAATTCTCCATTTGTTGAGTTCCAAATTCATTTGTTCTTTGAGTTATTCCACAAATCAATTTATCAGGGAGATGTAAAACATCTCCACCTTCAAGAGTAGCTGGTTCTGTTGCTCGTTTAGTTGTGAAATATTCTCTGAGTACTTCTTCTACTTCTTTGTCTTCGCCACGACGACTTTTAACACCCATTCTTGTGATAAAGGCTCTATTTTCAAAAATAACTGCGGTATCTTCAACGAAACAAGAATCAGGGTAATCTTTCTTTGGTGGTAGCTTGATTAATTCGAGACCAAGACTCGCTAATACGTCACAATAATCCGCATGTTGTTGTTTTGCTTTTTCAAGACTCACAGCATGATGCAATGGGTGTGAAGAAACACACTGTGTATAACTCAAACTAGGTTCACGCACTATCGCTCTCTTAGCTTTCATAGAAGTATCATTTTTCAATTAGAAGGTTAACTTATATATATCTCCATTATAGAAAAAGTATGGTGCTTATTGGTCAAACAATTCAAACTCACAAAGGGTTGGAGTGTGAGCATTTAATCAAATTTGCTAAAACTTTGGGCATAGAATCTTGCGAGCTAAATCCACAAGGTGTAAATTTTGATAATCTTGACAGCGTAATAGAAGCTGTAGGCGATATGATAACAACTTTTCATCTTCCTGTCGATGAAATAGATGGATATGATTTTTCTTTTCCTGAGAAACAAAAGGAGATTGATGAAGTTATTAAATTAGTTAATGAAAATGTTGACAAATTAAACATTATAATTGCTGTATTTCACCCAGTTGAACATCAAGGTGAATATGAAACGTTAGTTAAGAATGTCAGTCAACTAAAAATTCCTGTAGTTGTAGAAAATGTTATGAGTCGAACAGATGAGGATTTTCTAAACTATTACAATAGACTGAAGAAAGATTTGGGGGAGCAACTGAAAGGATGGTTATTTGATGTAGCTCATTCATATATTCAAAATGGCTCTGAGACATATTTAGACCTACTTGACAAAATGCCATTTAATGAGTTAGAAGAAATTCACTTTTCTGACTGCAATGAAGGTGAAGATTCACACTACTCTTTTGGATCAGGTGTATTACCGATTACTTACATTCTGCAGAATATCAAGAAAAGAGGATATAATAAAATAATAGTTAATGAGATAGATGCTCATCCAACAATTTGGGACGTAATTGATTCATATAAGTTGGTCGCAAAATACTTCAAAAAAAGTCTTTATATAAAAGTTGCACTTAGAAAACTGATATTTAAGCCAATTATTCTAAGGAAACTAAAGAAAGCCAATATTAATCTCTAGAAATCATCCATTTCATCAATTTACAGCTGACAATTGGGGCAATAGAAAGTACTTCTTTTGTCCTGTACAACTCTCCTTATTTCACTCCCACAACTACTACACTTTCCACCTTTTTTCCCATATACTTGATGCCAATTCTGTGCCGACCCCTCTCTCCCATCAGGAGTTCTAAATGAGTTAAATGTGCTACCCATGGATTCAACTGCTTTGTGGAGTGTTTTAGAGATAGCTTGACCTAGTCTTCTTCGCTCTTTATTTTTCAATGTTTTTACTAGTCTTGTAGGATTAATGTTTGCTAATGCTAAAGATTCTGATTTGTATATATTTCCTATGCCTGCTACCAATTTCTGGTCAAGAAGAACAGAACCTATCTCTCGGTTTGCATAATTTCTCTTATCTATTCTTAGAAGAAATTCATCCATAGGAAAAGTACTCAACAGTCCATCTATACCCATTTTACGAATTGGTTGATGCTTAAGCACAGAGTTATAACTTTCATATATTTTGAACTGACCTAAATTTCTCATATCATAAAAAACAACGTTTGGTAACGTTTCAAATTCTATTAACACCTTCGAGTGTGAAGGTAAAATCTGATCTTTCTCTTTTAATAGAAGCCAGTTGCCAGACATTCCTAGATGGTTCAAAATAACTTCTTTCCTATCAAACTTAAAAATAAGAAACTTTCCAATTCTTTCAATTTTCTTTATTTGATGCCCACTAAATTGATTAAACTGAGTTTGTTTGTTTTGATATTTATGATATTTCTGGGAGAGTTCAGTTAAGTGGATTCTTTGTAATTTTTTCCCAATTATTGATTTCAATGAACGCCTTACACATTCAACTTCTGGTCCTTCTGGCATCTAACTAACTCCTCTATTTTATTCATGATATTTTCTCTGTTTTGCAGATTAATTTCGAAAACCTTTGTATCGCTTCTTAGTTTGATTTTTTTTGTAAAATCGTTATCCCTAAGCATAATAGTTCCAAAAACTTTGTTCTGATTGAGAGCTTTCATAACAAATTCCCTGAAGGAAAGTGAAAAAAGTTCCATTTTCCCAATCTCATCAATAACAACCAATTTTGGCATATTATCATTTATTTCCTTTTCTAGTGTGCTAACTATGGAGTTTAGATTATCTAAATAAACACCATACCTTCCCACCCTATACTTGCTTTCTAGATTTTTCTTAGAAGCTAGGGTTTTCTTAATACCAGAATAGGTTTCAATTGTAAAACCCGTTCTAATGTTATTTTCTCTTATTTCAGTTGTAATGAAACCAACCACACCAAAATTGAGTTTTGATATTACTGTTGAAATAAGAGTGGTTTTTCCTGCTCTTGGAGCTCCTGTCACAAGAAGATTTGTCATATAATCACCCAAAAAATCAGATAAGATTCTTGTTTCTACAGATGATACTTTATTCTCCTTCTTAAAAAGTCTTATAAATCTGGTCTTTTACTTTTTTCAAAAGTTAAAAACAATACTCCGACACTTGAGTGTGATTAAGATGAGCAAAGATTTCAGAGGAGTAACAATAGATAGACGTATTGATTTAAAAGGTAAATCTATTGTCCGATATGAAAAACATGGGAGGCGTTATGAATTACTTGTTAATCCTGAACCCGCCTGGTTATTTATCCAAGGTGAAGAGGTTGAAATAGATGATATCTTTGAAGTTTATATTGTCTATGAGAACATTTCTCGGGGAGTTAAGGCTACACAAGATGACTTGAATGTAGCTTTCGAAGGATTAACCGAGAGAGAAACAGCTATTAAGATTCTAAAAGAAGGCAAATTACAGCTTACAATAAGCCAACGAAATGAGATTCAAAAAGAGAAGAGAATTGAGATAGTAAATTTTATTCACATTCACTGTATTAACCCACGTGAAAATACACCAATTCCAAAAGACAGAATTGAGAATGCAATTCTAGATTTAGGTGTCAATATTTCTTACAAAGATGATGTAAAAAGTCAGGCATTAGAAGTCATTGACTTATTGAAACCAATTATGCCAATTAGGCTTGAATCAGTAAAATTAGCTGTAAAGATTCCTCCAAGTTATACTGGAGCCCTATATGGTTTCTTAATTTCTGCTGGAAATCTTGTTCAAGAAGAATGGTTATCTGACGGTAGTTTAGCTGTTGTTGTTAATATCCCTTCAGGAACTCAAGCTGATTTCTTAGAGCAAATTACATCTAGAACAAAAGGAAAGGCTCAAATTAAAGTTTTGGAGAGAATGTCGGAATAGAGAAACAAAACGGTGACATAACATGTCTAAAGTTATAGCAAAAAATCATGCAATAGTTATACCAGGTGATCTTTTAGCTGAAGGACCAATTAATTATGGAGAAGGAATTGTCAAAAGAAATGGCGAATATTATTCCTCAGTAGTTGGTTTATTTCAGGATAAAGGTGATTTTATCCAAGTTAAAGCACTCAGAGGGAAATATCTCCCTCGACCTGGTGATTTAGTTATAGGAAAAGTCACAGAAGTTGGCTTAACGAGTTGGATAGTGGACATAGGTTCGCCATATACAGCGATACTTAGTGCCAATAATGCAACAGAAAAACGCTTCGATCCAATTAATGATGACGCCAGAAAAATTTTCAGTTTAGGGGATATAATTCTCACAAAAATTGCGAGTTTTGATAGAACAAGAGATCCCATGCTAATCACAAATGAAAGAGGATTAGGAAAACTTAGAGGCGGACGATTGATTCAAATAGAGGCCTCTCACATTCCCCGTGTTATTGGCAAAAAGGGTACTATGATCAATATGATAAAAAGATTGACTAGAACCCAGATAATAACTGGTCAAAACGGGAAAATATGGGTTAATGGAAAGAAGATAGAAGATGAATTGAAAGCAATTCAAGCGATAACAAGAATTGAGTTAGAGGCTCATACACAAGGTTTGACTGATAGAATTCGTGATATGATATCAGAGGATCAACAATAAATTTAAGGTGATTATAATGGCCGGAGACGGAAGTGTAAAACTCATAGATGAGAAAGGAATAAGATTAGATGGACGCAAAGTAGATGAGTTACGTCCAGTAAATATTAAGATTGGTGTTATTAAAAACGCAGATGGTTCAGCAGAGATACGAATGGGTAAAAACATCATTATCGCTGCAGTTTATGGACCAAGGGAATTACATCCAAAACACAGAGCACTTGCAGATAGAGCATTAATTCAGTGTTTTTATAGAATGTCTACATTTTCAGTAAGTGACAGGAAAAGTCCAGCTCCCTCAAGGAGAGAAAAAGAAATTTCTATGGTTATCAGTAATTCATTAGCATCTGTTGTTCTGACAGAAAAATACCCAAGAACAACAATTGATGTATACTTGCAAGTGTTGCAAGCTGATGGAGGAACTCGAACTGCAAGCTTAACAGCTGCTTCTGTAGCCTTAGCTGATGCTGGCATTCCTATGAGGGGATTGATAGCTTCTGTAGCAGCTGGTTTAATCAATGATAAAGCTGTTCTTGATCTATTTGATGTCGAAGATCAGAAGGGGTCAGGTGATTTGCCCCTTGGATATTGTCCTGTACTAGATGAAATCTCTCTTCTTCAATTAGATGGTGTGTTTACTGTTAAACAATTTGAAGACTGTTTAAACATTGCAATAAAGGGAGCTAAGGATCTTTATGAAATACAAAGAGATGCTCTTAAGCAAAAATATACAGACATACGCGCGGAAGTAGAAGTTCCCGTGAAACCCAAAACTGAGGAACCAAAAGAGGAACCAAAAGAGGAACCAAAGGTTGCTCCCAAACCAGTATTGAAAGTTGAGAAACCTAAAACTGAGGAACCAAAACCTAGCAAAGATGATAAAAAAGAGGTCGAATAAAATGGGTGACAAATACATAATCAATGAAATAGAAAAAGACCACATCCTTTCATTGCTTGAGCAAAAGAAAAGAATAGATGGAAGAACATTAGATGGTTTTCGAGAAATAAAAATCGAAACAAACTTTGTAGAAAAAGCAGAGGGTTCAGCAGTAATAACTATCGGAAATACCAAAATCATTGTTGGAGTCAAAGCTATATTAGGAACTCCATATCCAGATTCTCCTGAAAGTGGAGTAATAACAACTGGCGCTGAACTTTCACCAATAGCTTCACCTTACTTTGAAAGTGGACCTCCAAGCAATGCAGCCATTGAATTAGCTAGAGTTACTGATAGAACTATAAGAGAATCACATTGTATTGATTTGTCAAAATTATGTGTAGTTCCTGAAAAACATGTGTGGATTCTTTTCATCGACTTCTACGTATTAAATCATGATGGTAATTTATTCGATGCAGCTGCATTAGGTGCAATGGCCGCTTTGGCAACAACAAAAATACCAAAAGTAAAAGTTCTTGAAGATGGTTCAATAGAGAAATTAGAAGAAAAAGAACCACTAAAGATAAATCATTATCCCGTTGCTGTAACCTGCTACAAAATTGATAAGTACAAAATTTATGATCCAAATTTCAAAGAAGATCGTGTAAGTGATTCAAGAATCACAATTGGTTTTGATGAAGAAGATAGAATCGTAGCTTTACAGAAAGGAGATCAAGGAACTTACAAACCTGCAGAGATTATGGAAATAGTCCGTGAATCTTTGAATGTATCGAAAGCTTTAAGGAAAGAGCTGATGAAATCGCTCTCGTAAATAGAAGGTGCGAATCATGGGTAAAACAAAAAAAGTGGGTTCAACTGGACGATATGGTGCTCGATATGGTAGTACTATTAGAAAAAGAGTAAGACAATTAGAGGAAAAAAGCAAAGCCATCTATAAATGCCCAGTATGTAATATGAAGGCTCTAAAAAGAGCAGGTTTAGGGATCTGGGAGTGCACCAAGTGTGGAGAAAAATTTGCAGGTGGAGCCTGGGAACCAAACACAAGTGCTGGAAGAAGTATCACAAGAAGAGTTACTCGTATTTCTGAAGCATTAAAAGAAGACTTCTAAACTCTTTCTTACTTTTACTATTTTATTTTTGTTTACAACGTTTACCTTTTAATTACTATGTACTTTTTTTTCTCAAATGACAAAGATCGGTTTCACTACATCACGTTCCCCTGCAAATAAAACTCGTTCATTTATACATGACATAGTTAGCGTTGTCCCTCAGTCTTCAAGAGTAGCAAGAGGGTCAGCTACTCTGGTTTACACGATTAATGCAATGAAAATGAAAGGATATGAGACCGCCGTTATAGTTCACTCTGTTAAAGGAAACCCGAATTTTATTAGAATTTATGATTTAACTGACAAGCCTAAAGAATTACCATTTGCCATAAAAATCAGAGGGTTAACACTTTCCAGAGAATATAGAAAAGAGAGCAGCAAATCGAGACCAGCTTTTTCAATACTCATCTCTTCTTTAGAAAATTTAATTGAGAATGATATTCTTAGGAAGGTTTTTCGAATCACAAATATAAGTATTGGGGAGATTAAAGGAAAAAGTTATGTAACCCTATATGCTGATTATCTTGATCGAGACGAAGGTTTAATTTTTCTTGAATTTCTGGACAATAATAACAAACAAGTAGGTCCTAGGATGAAAATAAGAATTGTTCCGAGAGACGTAGAATGACATCACTATTGTAAATGTGAGAGATTAATGAGTCTTCAGTCAATAAATTCAATTAATATAACAGTGGAAATTCAGGTGTCTGATAGTCAGACATGTAATTTGCTTTATGAGTCTCTTGTATTAGAGTCAGGATATAATCCCAACGATAGATCGCAAGCTAATTTGACACTTGATAATAATCGTTTAATTTTGGAGATAAATGCTAAGGATTCTGTATCAGCTAGAGCTTCGATTAACTCGTTCATGAAATGGATAAACCTATCACTTCAAATTATTTCAATGACAGAAAATGCAAATCAGTAGTTCTGTTTTATTAATGAAGTTCATATCTGGCATTGCCAGAATTTGACAAAATTGAAAACTCGGCACGATTATCCAAAAAAGATAAAATGAGAGGGTTTAACTTTGTTATATGAGTTTAGAAAAACTAATCACAATTATCACAAAAGAATTGTCGGGAGAGAGAACAAAACGACTAACAGGAATATTATCTCAATATCATAGAATCCAAGCAAGTAAAGAGTTTTTAGTAGCTTCTAAATTGATTTATAATAAACTAGAGGAGCTAGGGGATAATAAATGTCAAATTCATGAATATGTTGCTGATGGCACTAAGAGATATTATGAATGGCATGCACCACTCTCTTGGGATATTGAAGATGGAGAATTAATACAATTAGAACCAGAGAAGCAGATTTTATGCCGATTTTCTGAAACTCCTGAAAGCATATGCACTCATTCAAAGGATGTTGACTTTGAGGGAGAAGTTATCCACATTGGAAGTGCAAAACCAGAGGAGGTTCAAGGTAAGGAAATTGGTGGAAAAATAGTTCTCACAACTGGACGACCTCGAGCGATGATAGATCAGTTAAAGGAACTAGGAGCGATTGGTGTTATTGCTTATCCTACAGAAGAAAGAGCCCAAGGGCATTCTGAAATGATACAATATGTTGGGTTATGGCCAAATGCTGATAACAAGGAAATATCTACTTTTGGATTTTCTCTTTCGAGAAGGCAAGCCAGTAAATTGATTTTGCAAATCAATCAAAAGAAAAAAGTTATTGTTAAAGCAAAAATCAAGGCAAACCTCTATGAGGGAAACATGCATGTTTTGTCGACCAAAATAGAAGGAACTAAAAAAACCAAGGAAGAAATTATTTTGATAGCTCATATTTGCCATCCAGCACCTTCGGCTAATGATAATGCTTCAGGTAGTGCTCTTTTGTTCGAAGTATATAGAACACTAAAATCTATGATAGATAAAGGGATAGTAGAAAAACCTCATAGAACAATTAGATTCTTATGGGTACCAGAATTCAGCGGCACCTTACCTTGGATTATAGAAAAGGAGAAGGAAGAGGGATTTTCCCCAATGTTCTGTATTAATCTAGATATGGTTGGAGAGCATCCTGTTCATGTAGGTTATCCTTTTACATTTAACCAGTCAAGTATTTCAACGCCCTCTTATCTAAATGATATCATTACAGAGGTAATAGGACACGTTAAGGACAATCTTGCAGCAATTGAACAGGGCGGTTGGCAATTTCCATGGAATTACAGAATTGTTCCATACTCGGGGGGATCTGATCATATTCTTTTCAATGATGAGCCATTCCGTATCCCATCTGTAATGTTTGGTCACCCAGATACTTTTCATCATACTAATTTAGATACAATTGAAAAAGTTGATCAGACTACATTGAAAAGAGTTGGAATTACTACTTTAGCAACAACCATTATTGGATCTAGTTTGGATAAGTATTCAGACATTATAGTAAAAGCTTATATCACTGGATATCAAAAAAGAAAAGCTAAACTCATAAATATGGTCTCAACAGAAGCCGAAAAAATTGAAAGGTTCCAAAAAAAGGAGAAAATGGTTTATAAACATATTATTATGGAAATTATCAAAAAATTCGTTGAAAATGAGAATAAATCTATTAAATTAATGCAGAAACATTTTCAATTCTCAGATAGAAAGGCAATCGATTTTCTCAATAATGATTTAAAGTCACTTGTAGGTAATATTCAAGAGTATTTCTATGAGGTTCTTAATCAAGATATAGAATCAGAGTATGACGATACATTTCAACAGATACCAAAAAGGAAATGGAAGGGACCAATTAATAGCTCAAAACTATATGAAACTATGAGCTCAAGCTTTAGATTGAAAAAATCATCACAGATATCTGATAAACAATTAACAAAACTGAAAGAATTCTTTACAAAATCAGCAGGGGCATATGGAGGATTTATTCTTGAAATCACTAATTTGATAGATAGTAAAAATACAAAACTCGATATACTTACATTACTAAGCTTGATAAATTGGAAAATAATAGAATTTCAAATCCTTGAGGATTTCTTGCTTTTGCTTGAGTATCTTGGATATATTGTTTTTTGATTTTCCTTTCTTTTTTCTTCAATCTCTAACTTCGTAACAGAAAACTTCATTCTAGCCTTTAGCAATTATTTTATATGTATATAGTATAATAGTAGTTTGTAGATTCAAGATGCCAAAAGAAGATTTAAAGTCACTAGTTAATTCTGTGAATATGCTGAAAAACATGGTTGAAAGCATAGTTGCAGCTGTACAAGAGAGATTCAAAGATTATGATAATGTTGTCGTAACCTTGAAAGAAAGGTTAGATAAGCTAGAATCTTCCAGTGGATCTGTTCCAACAACTCCTTCAGGAACAATCAGTTCTGATATAATGGCAAGAACAGAAACATTAGAAAAACGATTGGATACATTGAATGAGAGACTATTGTTTATTGAAACCGTCAAAGGTGAAGCAGTAGAAACACTTCCAACACCCGAACCCGTGGAAACACTTTCAACACCCGAACCAGAAGCCAGGGAAGAAATTGAATCTGTTATTACAGAAGCACCTCCAACACCAGTACCTGTTCCAGAGATAATTGAAACTTTGAAAGAAGTCGAGGAACCAATAGTGAAAGAGGAAAGTGTTGCTACTCAACCAACCAGAGATATGCCGTCAATACCAACACCAAGTGCAATTCCAACACCCGAACCAGGACCTACACCCGAACCAACACCCGAACCAGAAGGTACTATTGGAGTTCCAACACCTGTGGTTGAGGTGCCTGCACCTGCGACTACTCCAGCATCTCATATTACTGAAGCTGTAGAAAGAGATGTTAGTCCCATTTCAAAACAAGTATCAGGGACAATTCCTACACCACCGTCGGCAGAAGAAGCAATTCAACCAGAAACGGGTATTCAACCTCCAGCACCAAAAACTGAAGAAGCGAAACCTCTTGAAGAAGGAAAATCTGCTGAATTATTTGGAGAGGCTGTAAGTGGAGATAAAGCAGAGCTGCTCAAAGCTTTGAAAAAGCTGGAAGATTTGTAAATCATTGTCAACAGTAAATTTCAAATATAGACAACGAACGTTTGGCTAATGGTAAGTTCATTAATCGTTTACATAATAGCATTTACTGTTCCCTTATTTTTATCAGGAATAGGTTTTCCGTTTTTCATCAAATTTATGCTTAATAAGGGGATTTTTGGAATAGACATTCATAAGAAAGAGCAACCAAAAGTCGCAGAAATGGGGGGTATTGTCATAATTATCTCACTTATAATTAGTTCAGTGATAACAATTTTAGTTGTTGATGATTCGAATGCACAACTAATGATTGGTATATTTTGCATAACAATAACAATCGCAGGAATCATAGGCATTATTGATGATTTTTTGACTTTAAGTGCCATTCTAAAACCAGCTCTTTTGCTTATAGCTTCAGTTCCCATAATTGCTTCTACTTGGTTCAGTTCCGGACCATTATACAATCCTGAACCATTATTCCCACTAATAGGACAAACAAGATTAACTATAGTTTACCTTATACTTTTGCCATTTATCATAACGGTTCCTGCTAATGCAGTGAATATGATTGATGTTTTTAATGGTTCAATGGCTATAACTACGATCATTGTTCTAATTGCTACTTTTATTGCAAATTTAATCATATTCAATAGAGATTTCGCTTCTTTAGATCCAACAAATATTTTTGTGTTAATGATAACAGGAGTTCTAATAGCTTTTCTAATTTATAATCGCTATCCAGCCCGAGTTTTTGGTGGTGATTCGAGTAGTCTAACAATTGGAGCTTCTTTAGGTGCTATTGCTGTTTTAGGTCGTCTTGAAATTGTGATAATAATAGCCATCATCCCATTTATAATGAATTCCTTCGGAATAATTAGTAGTGTTAAAGGATTATTAGAACGAAGAAAAATGGCTAGACCAACAAAGATGACGAAAGACTGGAAGATTGAATCAACTAATGATCAAAAAGCTCCAATCACATTAGTAGGATTGATAATACAAAAAGGTCCGTTACATGAAAAAGATATTGTAAAAAGTTTTGGAATTCTTACAGTTTTCAGTAGCATACTAGCAATAATAACTGCTATATTGATAAGAGTGGTGATTTAATGAGGTTACATATACTAACTCCAAAGATATATAGGATCCTTGGTCTTGAGTTATTTGTTTTCGGAACCTTCATAGGTATTTGTGCAATTATCGATGCATTAATTGTTGGAATTCCTGTGCATACAAACCCCACAATTAACTTCATCATTGGTACTTCCAAGGTACTTATTAGTATAATTTTGATAGCTATTTGGTTATATATTTGGTACTATATAACAAAGCGACTTATGCTTAGTAAGGAGGACATAAAGGAAATAAAAAAAATTAAGAGAGAAAAGAAACAAGCCAAAATGCTAGATAAGAAAGAGAAGAAAAAGAATATTAAGACTTAGTTTCCAATAGGTACAATCTCTTTTTTAGCATAAAATACTTCTTTGAAAACTCTAAACTTGAAATTTCATAATCTTCAAACTGAGATTCAATTGCAAAAAGTTCGTTTTCTACATTAAGAATTTCATCCTCTAAATGTTTCTTCTTTTCTTGATTTAGAACTCTAGTTGTAATTTGTGAAGAACTCTTTGATTGTATATCTGCTAATTCTGTCTTCTTATTTTGTAAAATAATTGATAATTGTTCTTTCTGCGCAATTAAAGGATCAAGTTGATTCTCTGGTGCTTTCCACTTTGGTCCTGTTGTAATTTTTCTAGCAGGTACTTTTGAAAACAAACGGATTACCTCCACAATCACTTGGAATAGGTGATAACTAGGTCTCCATCTAGCAAGTACTCGCATTTCCAAAAAACCTTCAGTATTAATATTTGGATGGGTTATTGGCGTTAAAATTTCAATTTCTGGTGGAGAATCAGGAAATGCATTTGGTAAACTTATCTCAACTTCTACAGGAATTTCTCCTTCATCAGAAATTGCTGAAACAAATCCTCTCCACTTTGTTAAATTCCCATCTATTGGTTCGAATGCATATGCTCGTTCCATAACAAGACTATATTCTTTAGCTAAGATACTATCTGGAATAGGCATTTAATTATTAACTCCTTACGAAATATAAATGCGCAACGCCTTATTTATAGATTCGCTTTTGATTGCACAGAGAAAGTTATTTTCAATCCTTACACTTTTAAACGTAAAATGTTTTTTCGAAATTGATGACTCGTATCGCCGTAATTAATCAGGATAAATGTAGACCGGATAAATGTGGTCAAGTTTGTTACAAATACTGCCCCTCAGTAAGGGCGGGTAAAGAGACTATCACATTTGATCCTCCGAGCAACAAAGCGGTTATTCATGAATCTTTATGCTCTGGAATTGCTATATGTGTGAAAAAGTGCCCATTTCACTGTATCACCATAGTAAACTTGCCCGAGGATTTTGATAAAGAAGTTACACACAGATACAGCATAAACGGTTTTAAACTACATCGCTTACCTATGCCAAAAATTGGTCAGGTTATAGGGCTAGTGGGACAGAATGGTTCTGGAAAATCAACAACTTTGAATATTTTACAAGGAAACCTTAAACCAAATCTAGGAAGGTTTGATGATCCTCCTGACTGGGATGAGATTATAGAAAATTACAGAGGAACTGAGATTCAGACTTATTTCCAAAAACTTGCTGATAAAGAATTGAAAACCATATTGAAGCCTCAAAATGTGGATAAATTACCCCGCGTTGTAAAAGGAAATGTCGCAGATTTAATTAAAAAAGTAGACGAAAAGGGAATTCAAGATGAAGTTAAAGAAATTTTTTCTTTAAGCAAGATTTGGGATAGAGATATCTCAAAACTAAGCGGTGGTGAGCTACAAAGAATGGCTATTGCGGCTAGTATTGTACAAGAAGCAGATGTTTACCTCTTTGATGAACCAACTTCATATTTGGATGTTAAGGAAAGAGTCAAAATTTCTCAATACATTAATGAGATGAAATCTCCAAAACAAACTTTAATCGTTGTAGAACATGATCTCGCAATGTTGGATTATTTGAGTGATCAAATCCATATGTATTATGGTGAGGCTGGTGCATACGGTATAGTTAGTCACCCCCATTCTGTTAGAGAAGGAATTAATATTTTCCTTGATGGATATATCCCTTCAGAGAATATGCGCTTTAGACCAGAACCAATCATTTTCAAAAAGACAACATTTGAAGATAAATATACTTCGCATCGAATCGCTATAAAATATGGGGACATGACAAAGGATTTTGATGCTTTCAGTCTTTCAGCAAAAGGAGGAGAGCTCTATAAAGGAGAAGTTGTAGGTATCCTAGGACCAAACGGTATTGGGAAAACAACCTTTGTAAAAATGTTAGCTGGGGAGCTAGAACCTACAACAATCTCTGAACCCTTACAATTGCTTATTCAAACGTCTACCAAGGAAGAGGATAAATCTGAAATATCTCTAGGAATTGGCGATGAACATAGAAAGAAGCTAACTGTTAGCTATAAACCCCAGTATTTATACACGGAATCTGAAAAAACTGTAGAAGAATACTTACGTGAAATTAACCCAGTAATGTTAACAAGTGGGTGGCATAAGTCAGAGATAATAAATCCATTAAAATTTGCAAAATTACTTGATTCTCAATTATGTGAACTTTCAGGAGGAGAATTACAGAAAGTCAGTATTGCGGCTTGTTTAGGAAATTCAAAAGCAAATTTATTCCTCTTGGACGAACCTAGTGCATATATTTCATCTGAAGACAGGGCAAATGTTGCAAAAGTTATTAAAAGAGTTGTAAGTCATTACGAAATGCCTGCTCTAGTAGTAGAACATGACGTAATGATGCTAAATTTCGCTTCTGACAGATTAATTGTTTTCGATGGAAAACCAGGGGAAATCGGAAAAAGTAGCAGAATTGGATCCCTTCAATTGGGTATGAACGAATTCTTAAGGAGAATGGATATTACATTTAGACAAGATCCCAGAACTCTAAGACCTAGAGTAAATAAGAAAGATTCACAATTGGATAAAAAACAAAAGGCTGAAGGAAAATATTTTGTTGCAGCATAACTTTTCAAAGAATTAAGGAATTTTAACAGTAATTTTCATTTCCTCTTCTTTTTTCTTGAATTCATTTTTTTCTTTTCTGATTTTCCCTTCCATAATGGATTTGGAGATGGGCAAGGTAATTTTTCTTTTTATGAACCTGAATCTAGTAGCTATCCAAACAAGTGGAATGAAAAACCAAGGTTGTATAAGATTTTCTTTGGGTTTTATTACAAGTTTAGCAATTTTTTCAGCTAGTTTTGACACGGAATAACTTGGGTATGAAGAATCATCTAAACCTGCCACTTTATGAAACTCTGTATTATAAGGTCCAGGAAGGACAGTTGATACTTTTATCCCATATTCTTTTACTTCGTCTCTGATACAATCACCAAATGTTTTAACAGCAGATTTTGTGGCACAATATACAGCAAAGGGATACACCGGCAGAAGTGCTAAGGAAGAAGAAAGATTGATTATATGGCCTTCATTCTGCTTTTTCATTATTGGTATTACTAACTTAGACATTTTTATTAAACCCAGAATATTTGTTTCAATTAGTTCATCTATTTCGGAGATTGGCTGTTCTAAGAAGAGATTAGCTTTACCTAATCCAGCATTATTAATCAACACATCAATTCTACCAAATTTCTTTAATGAGTGCTCGATCATTCTAGCTCGATCATCTCTATTTCTTACATCTCCAACTATTGGTAAAACCTTGATTTTCAGTTTTCGTAATTGACGAGCTATTTGTATCAGTTTACTTTTTCTTCTAGCTATGATGATCAACTTTGTATCATAGTTTGCTAATGCTAAAGCTACGCTCTTTCCAATTCCTGAAGATGCTCCGGTAATCAATATAACTTTTCCATCTTCAAAATAAGAATGGCTCTTGTAACCTTTCTTCTTACTCATATAATCAAACTATTTTCTAAAATACCGTATAAAAACACAAAAATAAAGAAAGGAGGAATGGGAAAATAATGAGGGAGTTTAATCTTTTAATGATTCAAACCATTCAGGCAACCTAATATCGATTAGTGAAACACTATCACCGGGGAGATATGGTTTGATATCTAAAACAGGTGTGCCATCCAAAGCATCAATTCTATCAACGAATAATTTATTATTTTCCACCTTTAGGAGTTTTACCTTTGTAAGACCAATTGGATTGGGTCTCGAAGGACTTCTAGACGAAAAAACGCCTGTTTCTACTGGATTGGTCAACCTAGGCGGCGTCACTAGCAATGTTGCTCTATCCTTAGGGGTGTTTCTCATTGAAATCCACCATAACACAATGATGTGACCAAATTTCTCAATATGTCGCAAACCTAATATGTGGGATTCATAAATTTCAATATAGTAAGAATCTTGATCGATTTTTACTTCTCCTATCTGAAATACATCAAAGGAACTCATGGCAATCAAATAACTAGGAAAACATTAACATTTGAATTTTTCTTTAAACCATAATTTCAACCGTTTTACTCATATGTTCTTCTAGCGTCCTATTTTGGTTATTATCCATTACTTTCTTGTTATGTTCCTCATAAAGATGTGTTCTCGTTCCATTAATCATGTATCTGGGGACATCCCTTTGAATATAACCATTAGTTGCTAAAACATTCAGAAGGTATGTGTACCACTCACATAAGAGAAAATAATAATATTAATTTTAAAAAAGAACAAAATCATAACTTTTAAAATTGGTACGAAAAATGTGAGATTAACTGACGAGATGTCCACCCGGGAATCGTTAGGTGATTAAAATGACTAAAAGTATGTATAAGTATATCGGAGATTTTTGGAAAAATCGCAATTCTCCTGAATTCAAAGATCTGATGCGCCAAAGGATTATCCAATGGCGAAGAGAGGGGGCTACTGAACGTGTTGAGAGACCCACAAGACTGGATAGGGCTAGAACTTTAGGCTATAAGGCTAAACAAGGTTATGTTATAGTTCGAGCTCGGGTTAGAAGAGGAGGAAGAAGAAAACAACGACCAGTTAGGGGAAGAAAATCTCGAAACATGGGTGTAAACAAAATTACTCCAAAGAAGAGCATCAAAGTTATTGCTGAAGAAAGAGTGGGTAGAAGATATAGCAATTTAGAGGTCTTAAATTCTTACTGGGTAGGTCAAGACGGAAAGCACAAATTCTTTGAGATTATCCTAATAGATCCACAACATCCAGTAATTGCAAAAGACCCCAGAACAAGCTGGATTTCATTAAAAGAGCTTCGCGGAGAGAATGTTTTCTACATCAAAAACCCTGTACATAGAGGAAGGGTTCATAGAGGTTTAACCAGCGCTGCTAGAAAATCTCGTGGTCTTCGTAATAAGGGATATGGTGCGGAGAAGATTAGACCATCACTACGTGCTCATGGAAGAGGAGGAAATTAACCTCATTTTTCTTTATTTTTCAACATGCTTGTAATTGTTCACTATGCAAATATTCATTTTTGTAAAGAGAATTCCTTTATTTACTGAAGAGAAATGGACATCATAGCTAGCAAACTCACTTTTAGTTTTTCAGTTCATGTAACTGAAGTTATAGAAAAAAACATGACTGCGTTATTAAATCTTACAAAAGGAATTAACCAGGATCATGCAACAATTACTGAATCCACACTAGAGGGAGGTTATGGTAACCCTATCAAGTTTATAGAAGTAGCTTTCACCAAAACCACAGCCATTGATAAAATAATTAAATATATATCTTCAAGATTGTCAGATGAGGACAAAGAATTTCTAGGTTCTGAATTCGAGAACAGGTTTGATTCCAAAAGAAATACGTTCTTCTTGAGATTTGATAAAAATGCCATATATGTAGATAAGCTGTTTATTACAGATTCCTCAAATATAATAAAACTGGCAATAAAATTAAGGGCGTTTACCAAACAAGTTAATTACAAATCTTTTCTAATAGAAAGAGGCTTAATCACATAAAATAAGGTTAGAGCACTTCAATATCAAAATACAGAATCTTTTTAAACGTGGTAGAGGAAGAAACATAGGCACAGAGGAATTAGGATGGATCGCGAAATTCACTAAAATAAAACATTTTTTGAAGAACCTCCGTAGCGTGCCGTATATAGTTTCTAACAGATATTTTGGAGAAGATTACTATGGATAAGAAGAAACAAGTATTTGAAACTGTAAAAACAACAGTCTCGTTTCCTGAAGAAGAAGAAAAAGTTCTGGAGTTTTGGGAAAAAAGTGATGTTTTCAACAAAGTGAGAGAAAGTAAAAAAGGTAAAAAGTTATACAGATGGTTAGAAGGACCACCAACCGCAAATGGTTTACCTCACGCAGGGCATGCTCTAACAAGAGCAACAAAAGATGTATTTTTGAGATACAAACTCATGCATGATTTTGATATTCAACCATACATTGCAGGTTGGGATTGTCACGGACTTCCAGTTGAATTACAGGTTGAGAAGGAACTGGGTTTTACAGCTAAATCAGACATTGAAGAGTATGGAATGAGGGACTTCAATGAAGCGTGTAGGAAGTCTGTCTTCAAGTATGTTAAAGAATGGCACGATATGTCAGTAAGGATAGGATTCTGGTTAGATTTAGATAACCCATATATCACCATGGATGAGAACTACATAGAGAGTGTCTGGTGGTCACTAAAAGAGATATATAATAAAGGTTTGATGTATCTTGGTTACAAAGTTGTACCTTATTGTCCCAGATGTGGCACTCCACTATCTTCTCATGAAGTAGGACAAGGTATGAAGGAAACAACAGATCCTTCAATATTCATCAAATTCAGATCACTTGACTTCGATGACACATACTATCTTGCGTGGACCACTACACCTTGGACTTTGATATCAAATATCTGTTTGACAGTACACCCAGATATAGATTATGTTCAAATAGAACATGAAGGAGAAAAATTCATACTTGCTAAAAAAAATGCTGAAAATCTGTTCGAAGACTATAAAGTTCTCATGAAATTTAAAGGTAAGGATTTAGAAAGAAAGAAGTACGAACAACTATTTCCTTTCATTGTACCAGAAGAAGAAGCATTTTTTGTAACTTTAGCAGACTATGTTACAACAGAAGATGGTACCGGTATTGTTCATTCTGCACCAGCTTTTGGAGAAGATGATTCAATAACAGGAAAGAAATATGGATTGCCTTTGATGAATCCGGTATTAGAGAATGGTAATTTCTCTGATGAAATTACTGACTTTGCCGGCTTATTCGTCAAAAAAGCAGATCCAAAAATCATAAAGAATCTAAAAGAGAGAGGTCTACTCTTAAAACAGGGAACTTACAAACACACATATCCATTTTGCTATCGCTGTGATGGACCATTGTTATATTATTCTACTGAAACATGGTACATTAAAATGTCGGAAATGAGAGAGAAATTAGTTGCAAATAACGAACAAATACGCTGGCAACCTGCTCATTTAAAAGAAGGCAGATTTGGGAATTTCATACGAGAAGCAAGAGATTGGGCGTTATCACGCAATCGATTCTGGGGAGCACCTCTGCCAATATGGACATGCCTGAATGATCATCATACAATATTAGGAAGTAGAAAGGAACTTGAAGATCTTTCTGGGAAACCATTACCTGAAGGCTTCAGTTTACATCGTCCTTGGGTAGATGAAGTGACTTTTGAATGTCCAGAATGTAAAGAAGTAGCAAGAAGAGTTCCATATGTAATAGATTGTTGGTATGAATCAGGGTGTGCGCCCTTTGCACAATATCATTATCCATTTGAGAACAAAGAATTATTTGAAAAGCACTTTCCATTTGATTTTATCACTGAAGCTATAGATCAAACTAGAGGATGGTTTTATACATTATTAGCAATAAGCACTGTTCTATTTGATAAACCAGCGTTCTTGAATTGCTTAACTATGGGATTAACTTTGGACGGCAATGGTAGAAAAATGAGTAAGAGTAAAGGAAATGTCATCTTTTCTCACGACATTATAGACCAATTTGGAGCTGATGCCGTAAGATGGTATCTATTTTCAAATCCTACATGGTCAAGCGTTAGATTGGTACCAAGTCACATAAGTGATTCCATGAAGAAATTAATACTAACGCTTTGGAATAGTTACAGTTTCTTTGTTTCTAATGCAAATGTTGATCAGTTTGATTTAGCTGCCTTTTCAGTTCCATTAAAGGAAAGACCAGAGCTTGATCGATGGATGATAAGTGAGTTAAATTACTTAATAAAAACTGTAGAGGAAAATATGGAAGATTTAGTAGTTCATCAATCTGTGCAAGCATTCGAGAAATTTGTTCTAGATAAATTTAGTAACTGGTATCTTCGACAATCAAGAAGAAGGTTCTGGAAAACTGAGTTAGATCAAGACAAAAAATCAGCCTTTATCACAACTTATGAAGTGCTCAAAACTTTAACAAAACTACTAGCACCGTTTATGCCATTCTTAACAGAGGCATTGTACAAGAATCTTGTCAAATCTTTGGATAAGGAAGCACTAATGAGTGTGCATATGTGCTTGTTTCCAAAATTTAACAAAAAACAAGTTGATTCACAGCTTTCTGAAGAAATGAACAAAGTAATAGGTTTAGTTACTACAGGACGAAGTATACGCTCTTCAGCCAACATAAAATTAAGGCAGCCTCTTTCGGAATTAATAGTTATAACACCATTGGGTAAAGAGGAATTAATCTTGAAGTATGAAAATTTATTCAAAGATGAACTCAATGTAAAAAGAGTAGTTCTTCAAGCGAGCTCAGATGAATTGGTTAGCTATGTTATTAAACCTAATTTCAAAATCTTAGCCCCTAAAGTAAAATCTGTAATAAATGATATACGAGTAAAACTAGAAAACCTTAATCCACAAGAAGCAAATGAATTTGTGAAAAAACTCAGTTCAGGAGAAAATGTTCTTCTTAAATTAGAGAAAGAGGAGTTTGAACTAACCCCTGAAGACTTAGAATACAGAATAGACGTGCAAGAAGGTTTTGCGGGCGAGGAAGCAGAAGGATATCTATTGCTTTTCAATTCAATCATAACTGCAGAACTTAAACAAGAAGGCTATGTTAGAGACATAATAAGAAGAGTTCAAACAATGAGAAAAGAATTGGATTTAGAGTATACACAAAAAATTCTGTTAACATTAAAAACTGACGAATTTGGTTCAGAAGCTCTTGAAAAATTTACAGAATACATAAAAGAAGAAACATTAAGTTCAGAACTCAAATTGGCCATACCTAAAGAGGGTCATATTAAAGAATGGGAATTTGATGATTTTGAAGTTACAATTGGACTCGTTCCAATTTAATTCTTCTATATTCCCAACTCTCATAGAGGAATAGATAAAAGAAAGCAAGATAATTTGTCTTTGTGGCTGTGATTTAACCGTCCCAGACTGACAAATGATGTTCCTACGACGAAATGAGCCACAAAATTTTACAATAATGTAAATATTAATTAGTATTTAAGATTCACAATATTTGTGAGCGGAACAAATTCTAATGTGACTGAGATTATTTATCATCAACCAGGACACCTAAAGGGCGTAACAGTAATTCAAGAAATGGATGGTAAAATCTTCACCGGTGGTAGAGACGGGAGAATTTGTATTTGGGATGAGGAGTTAGAAAAAGAAATTGCTTGCATTTATGCCCACAACACATCAATTACTGACATTCAAAGAATTTTTGATACGAAGTATTTCGTCACTACGTCGCAGAATTTAGAAATAAAATTATGGTCTCTTAAAACTTTAGAATTACTACAATCAAAGAGAGCACATTCATCAACCATAATTGGGGCAAAACCGTGGAGAAATTACATCATCAGCGCAAGTAGAGATCAGTTTCTCAAAAAATGGAAACTAGAAAATAATAAGCTGGTCGAGGTCGATAAGGTTAGAATTCCTGATTTGGAAAGATTTTTTATTGCAGATGACATTATAATTACTGCTCACCATAATGGTCTAATTTCAATATATAGAGCAGAGGATTTGGGGTTTGTAAAATATCTATCAGTCAAACCTTCAACAATAATAAAAGCTATAAAAAAGGCATCAAAAGATATAACTGAATTTCAAGGAAAAGATTCCAGACATATTCTGCAGCAGTTTGCAAGAGTAAATGGTATCCCCGCAACTATCTGCAAAATTACAGAGTATAACATTATATTAGGACATGTAGCAGGAATGATTTCAGTATGGGACAAACATAAGCTAAAGAATAGGGAAATTGTTTTCCTTCATGGTAAAAACATAACAGGTATAGAAATTAAAAATAATAATATATACTCAAGTTCAATGGATTCTCATTTAAGAAAAAGTGATTTTGGTACTAAACAATTAATCATACAAAATAAGTTAGAACATAGACCTATTTCGCTTTCAGTATTACCATCCAATAAAATGATAGTAGGATTAGAATCTGGAGAAATACGCCTCTATGATGAATCATTCAATTTAGTAAAGAAGAAGGATAAAATTGTACCAATTTCTAGTCTCTGTATTATGCCTAAGAACGTTGTGATTGCGTCTAGGGACGGTGAAATTACCGTTTTAGACATTACTAATCTTAAACTACTAAGCACAAAAAAACTATATGACAAATCCATTCAAGGCATTTTCTACTATGATAATAGGTTAATTTGTGTTGGAGACAATTCGACAATTCACATTCTTGATTCAGATATTAATATTTTAAAAACAATCGAATTATCTAAAAAGCCAACTAAGCTTTATCAGGTGAAGAGATACATAATTTTAACTCCAAATCTTGTACTAGATTTACAAAAAGATGAAATAATCAAGGGGGAAATATCAAAAGAAACAGAAGAGGAAGTAGTGGAAACCAGTCTTTATCAAATCAATTTCTCTCACGGAGATTCTTCAATATTCATAAATCACAACAAGTTGAAAACCATCAACCATACGGATAAGGATTCTTACTATCCAGAAGAAATTATCAAAGCTTTAAGAGTATTAGTAGATTCTCAGAATAAAATGCTTTACACCAGAAAAAATTCAGATACTATTTCATTTCTTACATAAAGTGGATGAAATCAAGTTTTTCTTTTACAATCAGGATATATTATTTTTCATATTTTTCAAAAATAACCTCTGGTATGTCTAACCATCCAGATCGGAGTATAGGATCAGTATAGTCTTCCACATAAACCACCCGTTTTATCCCTACATTGATAATTGCCATTGTACACCCACTACATGGTCGAGTTGTGGAATACAATGTTGTGCCCTCAGGACTTATTCCAGCACTTGCAGCTTGAAGTATAGCATTAAGTTCAGCGTGAACAGCAGGACAAATCTCGTTTTTTTCTCCAGATTTTTCGTATAATTTTGTACAAGTTTTTATTGTACAGTGCGTCACTCCTCTAGGAACACCATTATAACCAGTTGAAATGATTTGTTTGTTATCGTTTACAAGAACAGCTCCAACTTGTCTTCTAAAACAAGTTGCCCTTGTTTTCACAATTTCTGCAATTTGAATAAAATAGTCGTCCCAAGAGGGTCTGTTTAATTTCTTAAACTCGCGTGGTTCTTCATGATCTACCATTTCTGTTTCCTTCTGATAATTCTTTAATGATTTGTTTTTCTAATGTTTTTAGATAGCTCTTTGCTTTGTTTACTAATCCTGTCGTATATAAGGGAATCAAAATTACATCCTTATTGCTAATGTTTGTGATTCTAGATAGAATTGCCATTAGGTTCGACAAAGCTTTATGATCACATCGAATTATCCCTGTTCCCCCTTCTTTATAATTATCAAAGAATAATCCTGCTCCTGTTGTTCCACTTATACCAAATATTTTTTGGTATTCATCCCATATTTTGGCTTTTATCAAAGAAAGGTTTGGCAAATCTTCTTCTGATAGAACTTGGAAAACAACATATCTATCTCGAGTGATTACAACCATTTCAACCATCCTCCCTAATACCATCGACAATATTCGATCTATCTAGTTTCATTGTGTTTTTCAACGCAATTATTAATTGATTATCGAAAACACTCTTGTTACTTCTGTTGAATGGAATATCTAGTAATTGTGCTAGATATCTAATCTGAATTCCATTTCTCAGCTGGTAACAGGATTTAGGATTCATAGTAAGAATGAAATGGGTGTTTGTTGAACTAATTAGTTTGAATATTTTCTTCCCAGACCGAATTGCGGCGCTTACTAACTTGTTATCACTTAAAAGAAGCGGAGATAGTGTCAATTCAAAATATTTGTTGTGTTGCTTCATCAAAGAACATAAGGCTTTATCAATTGTTAAGTGGCTAGATAAAAGATCTACAGTTATGTAATCTACTCTTCTATCATGTGCAGCCCATTTGAGGATCTTAATATCATCAGCCTTTACGGCTATAATTTCATGTTTATTTCTTAATTCAGACAATTTACGTTTTAGATTTTCAATAGAATCTTCTTCAAGTGTCTTTCTAGAGATTAAAATGTGAATATCAAAATTCGCATCAATTATTGTGTCCCTTATTGTTTGCCTAAAATCCATTAAACCAAACTTCTTTCCTACAGTTCTATTGCATATTTCAATCAACGATGTGACATTATATTTCTTTGCTTCATCCGAAGTAATTAGTTCGTTCACATTATCAAGGTTTAAATCATCTACTGAAAAGAGATTTATTCTTAATGGCTTAACAATTTTAGAGAAAAGTTTTAGATTTCTCAGATTATCTACAGAAACGTAATTCTCACAAGATAGAGCCGAATCAGAGGTAAATGCTTCTGGGTCTTTCATGTACTTTCCTCTAGATGTATGAGATTGTTGTTTCTTCAAAAACTTTCTCTCTATGAAGAGGAATTAAAAGAAATGAAAAACATTAAATAGTTAAATTTTGACAGTGCTTTAAATCGCAAAGCTAAAAATTAATAAACGCATTGAGATAAAACTCTCTGGTTACTAATAATCCACTCAAATATTTGAACTGGAAAAAGAGCAAGGAGATACACAGAAGATGAGTATATATCAAACACTTTGGAAAAATGATAAAAATAGAACACTTCTTATTAGTTCAATTATAGTAATAGGGACCTTAATTGTAGCCATCATATTTGCTTCTCTCAGCTATGAAACAGCAGGTTTCTTGAGGATATGGTATTTTGTCGATCAAGATGTGCCACATTATAGCTGGGGATTAGTTGTAGCAGAAATAACTCTCTTATCGCTATTTTACTTCTTCTTGTTGATTTCGTTGGCAATTTGGAGTGAAATGAGAGCAAAGCTTCCTTCATGGGGGACTTTTATTACAAGCTCAATAATAGCAATTCTAATTACATGGTTGATTACATCCATTCGTCCAAGAGGTAGTGGTTTACCATCGAACTTTACAGCTGGAATGCAATGGACTATTTTTGGTGTGCTGATTGCAGTAATAATCGCTTCAATTTTCTACATATTTTTCTTAGAAGAAGACAAAGTAGATAGACCAGAAAAAGCAAAAGTAGCAAAAACCACCAAAAAGAAAACTAAAACTGAAAAGAAAATTAAAACTGATTAAGTAGTTTTTCTTTTAATTTTTTAGTGTCTATAAAAGGAGTTATTCGGAACTGCTACCTTCAATTAACTCATTGAGAGGTTTGTTTCCGTTCTTTGAAACTTTCATATTGATTTGATAAGACGTTTCTGAGAGTATGTTACCACGTACAGTTTTCCTTATTCTTCGTCCCTTTCTATGAACTTTGTAACCGATTCCACCACTCAATAGATATTTTCTTCTTCCAGCACCTTGAATGTTTGATCGATGAGGAAATCCATCACGGTCGCTTCCACCAGTAATTATGAACTCATATGCTGGAAAACCCATTAAACTGCCATCTATTTTGTCGCCGATTTTTAAACCTATCAAGGCAGTTGCTTGAGCATCTCTTACAATTTTTGAAAAGCACTTTCCTTCATTATCGCCAATGTTAATCTTAAATTCGAGTTGTCTTGATTTTTCTGACATTTTTTACGCCTCGTAACACAATTACTAGAGGTTTATTGCTTTACCTAATTAACATTTGCAAAGATGATTGTTTTTAACAGTTTTCATATTTAACCAAATTCATTCTTTGTGTTTTTCCCAACTAGAAGATTTCTAATTAGATAAATAAGTGATTAGTTCACAAAAAAGGAAGATTCAGCCAAATTTAAATAGGGGACAGCTAAAATATACCCAAGGACAGTATCTGGTGTAATTATGCCCTCACAACCAATTAATATTGTAACTAGTTCTGAGCCATCTCTACCAAGATGCCCTGACTGTAATTCTAACAGATTAGCTTTTGATTCGACAAGAGGAGAAGTAAGTTGTGGGAGCTGCGGATTAGTAGTAGAAGATTCCTATATAGATCAAACAGCTGAATGGCGTGCATATACAAAAGAACAACATGTTAATAGAGCCAGAACAGGGACACCAAAAAACCTTCTAAGCTACGACCATTATGGAACATTGATTGATTATTCTAACAGAGATATTTTTGGGAACTCTTTGTCTCCTGAAAAAGCTAGTCAAATGTTTAGATTAAGAACCTTGCAAAGGAGAGCTGTCCTTCAATATGGAACTGAAAGGAACCTACTAAGAGCTTTGAATGAGATAAAGAGAATTAGCAGCCAATTGAATCTAACTTTGAAAGTAAGGGAAACTGCTGCGATGATTTATCGAAAAATACTCAAAACAGGATTGGTTCGAGGACGTTCAACAGAAGCTTTAGTTTCTGCAGCACTCTATCTTGCATGTAGATTACACAAACACCCAGCAAGTTTAGAAGATGTTTCAGATAAAACAAGATTAAGCAAAAAGAAATTAGCTAAAAATTTCAGATTACTTTTGAAACATCTAGATTTGAAGATGCCTTTAGCAAGCCCAGATAGTAGTATAGCAAAATTTGCTTCAATACTTGAGTTTTCACCCAAAGTATTAACTGAAGCTCAAGAAATACTCGCAAGGGCTAAAGAAGCAAAAATAACTGTTGGTAAGAACCCAAACTCGCTTGCTGCAGCAGCGTTATATATTTCAGCAATCCAAAATAAGACCAAATGCCCACAGAACGAAATCGCCAAGACTTGCCAAATAACAGAAGTTACACTTAGAAACAGATACAAAGAATTCATTCGTGTCTTAGGTATAAAAATCAGTTTGAGCTAAAATCAGGGTGAGCTATAAACCTTTTCAATCTTTATTTCCTTAATTTCAGCTATTGATTTAAGAATTTCTTCAATACCAGTTATTGGTTGTGTTAGATCCTTTTCTTGTAGGAAACCTTCCCAGAAACATCTATTTTCAACTAAACATAATCCTGTACTATAAACGACCTTGGTTGAAAATTCCGCGATTTTTGTCATTATTTTAGCTACTATTTCAGGTGTAAGTGGGAAAATTTGAATGCTTAATTTGTAGACATCTGAGGAAACGGGGAAGAAATAAATCGCTCTAGCGTTTGTTGAATAGATACTTAGAATATTGCTGTTTTTAGAAACCTCTGATAAAGCGTTTAATATTTCAGAGGATATCGCTATTTCGTTAGTTGTATCATAAATATAAGAAAAGGTTAATTGTTCCAACATATACTCACCAATTATACTAACAGTTATTGTTCTTTACTATCAACTTGTAACATTTAAACTCTTTCTTACTGATAAAGCAAAAAAGTACTCTTAAACATGGAAAGACTAAAAATATCTATTTCAAAAGATACGTGTGAAGGAAGTATATTTTATAACACATAATAAACATAAATATAGTGAAGCTTCTGAGATTGCGAAAAACTACAAAATGTCCGTAAAATGGGTTAACATTGAATACGAGGAAATACAAGCAAATGACTTAGAAGATATTGCTCTCGCTAGTTGTAAAAAACTCATTCAAATAAAACCTGAATTGAAGAAGAAACATATTTTTGTTGAAGATGCAGGATTATTCATAGAATGCTTGAATGGCTTTCCTGGTCCATATTCTGCTTACATATTTCAAACAATAGGGAATGAAGGAATTTTAGATCTCATGAAAAATGAAGAAAATAGGGCAGCATATTTCAAATCTGTCATAGCTTTCTTTGCTAATGGGAAAATCAAACTGTTTGTTGGTAAAACAAATGGAACAATTTTCACGGAAAAAAGAGGAACAAAGGGTTTTGGTTTTGACCCCATTTTCTTACCTACAGATGAAGGATTAACATTTGCAGAGATGTCACTTACAACCAAGAATTTATATTCCCATCGCCAAAAGTCACTTCGTGAAATGTTCACCTCGTTAACCGCCTTCGAGAACAATAAAATATTTGGTGAATAATATGGCAAGAATGCATGCACGGAAACGTGGAAAAGCTGGTTCAACAAGAGCTTATAGAGATCAAGCTCCTGAATGGATGGCTATTGACAAGAAAGAAATTGCAAAAAAGGTTGAAGAATTAAAAAGACAAGGTCTTACAACAGCAATGATAGGAACAATCCTAAGAGACCAATATGGTGTCCCTGGCGTCAAGGAAGTATTAGGAAAGAAACTGTCAACAGTTGTAAAGGAATTAAATTTACAACCAAAATATCCCGAAGATTTAACCAACTTAGTTAGAAAAGCTATGCATCTAAGAAAACATCTTGAAGAAAACAAGAAAGATCTTCATAGTAAAAGGGGATTGCAATTAATTGAAGCTAAAATACGACGGTTAGTTAAGTTCTACAAAAAGAAAGGCGTTTTCCCAACAAATTGGAAATATGACCCAAAAACAGCAGGGCTTTTACTATAAGATTCGATACTCTTTTATTTTTTAATTCATTTCTGTTTTTATACTGTGAATTTTATGACAGCTAATGATGGACTTTATGATAAATATCTCTTATTAAAGAAGAAAGCTAAGAAAATTGCACAATTATTAGTCAATTCTGAAGATAATGTCATTATAGTTACTCTAGAAAGCCCAGATAATCTCTGTGCAACAGGGATATTATTACAGAATTTAAAGGAACATAAGATAGGATCTCAAGTTATATATGCAAAGGAAAAAGCCTACATCGAAAAAAGAATCAAGAAGTTAGAATATCAAACCATTGTTTTTATTGGACTTAGTCTTAGGAAAATCCCCCCTAATATCTTCAAGGATAGCGATAAAAAAAGGGTAATAATACATCATGAGCTATCCAAGAAAGAACTGGAAAAAATATCCAATGAGAATATAGAAGAATTATCTCTAAAAGGAATAGATTTACCAACAAACACAGTCTCAAATGCTGGTTTGTGTTACTTCATATCTGCGGGGTTCAATGGTGATTATCAGAAACATTCCCCTCTAGCTATTATTGGTAGTTTAGCAAAAAAACAGGTGAATAATAAAGACCAATCATTAATTGGGTTTAACGGAATAATACTTGAGGAAGGTGTGAAAGAACAATTTCTAACTGTAACCAAAGGAACATGTATTGCTGGAAGAGAAAGCCAGCCTATTCACCTTGCACTCAAATATTCAATAAACCCTTATTTTCTAGGATTAACAGGGAATATAAACGCATGTACTGCCTTCTTATCACAACTAAACATCACAATGAAAGATCAAGATGATGAATGGAGAACCATTGCTTCCTTGGATTCTGATGAGACGAAAAAGTTGAATACTGGTCTTATATCAATTCTCATGGAGAATGAGGACATAAATAAGCTAATAGGACCTATATACATAATTGAAAATGAATCAAAACACAACCCAACTCGCAACATTAAGGAGTTTTTATGGTTGTTAGAAGGTGCGTGTCAAATAGGCAAGTTTGGTTTAGCTTTAGCTGTTATTTTAGGTGACAGAGAGGACCGATATAATCGGCTTGAAAGTGATTTGAGTGATTATCATGGTAGAGCAGCACTCGCAATAGATAAAATAGCTCAGAAACCAGAGATAGTTGAAGA
Source organism: Candidatus Heimdallarchaeota archaeon (assembly GCA_018238545.1). GTDB lineage: Archaea > Asgardarchaeota > Heimdallarchaeia > Heimdallarchaeales > Heimdallarchaeaceae > UBA460. Next base: position 9,587 of record JABCTC010000007.1, on the reverse strand, counting down.
GAAAAGATTCTATCGCATAATAAGTGGAGATAATGTTTTAGATAAGGAAACAGCGTCGACTATAATTAAAGCCCTTGTTAAGAGTAAGACGATCCCCATAGATGTCCCAGTAGTAGCATCTCTCAATCATAACGAAGAGACTTATCTTTTTGTTCATGAATCATCTTTACAACAACAGAAAAAGGGAATAAAATTACACGATGTTTTCCTAGAAGCTAGAAATGACAAATTGATTAAGAAATTATCTAGAGAAGGTGATTTCTTCGAAGTTATTATTGAAACAAATAATTTTTCTGATTTAATACAAAACATTGAAGAATCTCTTGAATATCATCACGAAGGAACCAAAGAAAAGAGAGAGGAAGGAAAAAGTACAGAATCTTCAAAGAAGAAACAAGCATCCAAGAAAAAAACGGATTAAAATAAGAAAGAAGATTGCAAGTTAAACACAAAGTAGAGATGAATATCATGAAACTAGAACCGACACAGGTTCAGATTACAATAAACTGTATAAATCCAAAATTAGCAGAAATCATTTTAAAGGGATTAGAGCCCGAGAATGCTTTGCTAGATGATGATACAAAAATAATAATGAAGAGAGACGGGAAAAATGTTAAAATTAGAATAGAATCCATAGCAGAGATATCATCAATACGATACACATTGGATGATATTCTGAATACAGTTTCTACAATAGAAAAAGTGTTCCTATCTACCAGCAAACTTGAAGAGCAATAGTTGGTCTGAATAGATAAATAAATTTCTTACAACGTTAAGAGAAATAGTCTTCTTAATCATAATATTTAAAACCAAACTAAAGAAGAATGAAACAACTTACAGAGGTTAAATTATTGTCATCACGAAAATCCACACGTAAAATTAGAAGCAAAGTTGTAGATAAGTGGAAAGAAAAATCTTGGTATCAAGTAATGTCACCTGGATACATTGTAGAAAAATCTCTAGGTGAGACACCTGCAAGTGATCCGGAATTATTGCCGGGTAGAGTTATTGAAATGGCAAAATTAGGCGTCTTAAATGACATGTTCAATGACATCAACCTAAAAATAAGGTTCAGAATTACATCTGTTGAAGGTAATATATGTAGAACCGAATTTGCTGGTCATGAAGTTGCAAAAGAGCAAATAAGATCCCAAATTCGCAGAAATCGGTCTAAAATCGAATCAATACAAAATGTTTCCACAAAAGACAGAGCAAGACTAAGAGTTTCTTCAATTGTAATTACTCCTATGAGATGTGGAACCAGTACACAAAAAGTTGTAAGAAAAACAATTGGAGATCTTATTAAAGTCAAAGCTAGAGAGCAAATGTTCACAGATTTTGCTAAGAACATGGTAAATGGGGATATCGCTAAAGAAGTCCAAGAAGCAGTTAACAAGATTTTTCCTGTAGTTTTGGTTGATATAAGAAAAAGTAAAGTACTTACTTTGCCTACAGCATAACAAAAGATTGCTACCAAATAACTCGCTTTATTTTGCAGCTGAGAATATTTTTATTATATCATTATTTTGAAGTTCATAATCAGCACCGATTCGTCTTCCAGAAGGAGCTAGTTGTGCATGAATGAAATTACTAGCAAAATCTGTATGGATTTTACCTGCAAATTCAATTGCTGTAGTGCCTCTTGGAACTAGATAAGCATCAGGTAGAACATTCCCCGCTTTATCTGCTAATTTACTAGTATCTTCAACTGGGTAAACAACAATCATATCTAGCAGATTAAAAACTACATGAGACAAGATGGTTTGTACCCCAGTTGATCCATATTTCTTGAGAAGATTATTGTCAATTTTCTCCAAAAGTAACTTTTTTTGTTCGCCTAATTTTTCTTCGTCAACTATTTGATATTCTGAATCTCCAAGTTTATAAGAAATGGTATTCCTTTCTTGTTCGGTTCTTAAGAACACTTCTGCAAGAGCGGCTACAGGAAACACATCGATGGAGAGTTGTTCTTTAAGTTTATTTAGGTTTTCTTCCGCTTTTGGCTGATCTATTTTGTTAGCAACGATAACCATTGGCTTAGCTTTCTTTCTCATAGTTGTTACCAATTCTGCTAAATTTTCATCCCATGTTGAAGGATCGTCATCTATTATGCTCACTTCACGTATAGCTTCAGAAATTACATGTTTGTTTATAGCTAGACCAGTTAGTTTTTCATGAAGAAGTTTTGATAAACGTAATTTTTCTGCCATAGCTTTTTTCTTCATTATTCCATAATCACGTTGAATAATTGCTAGAAGCCATGCATCAATTTCTTTATCCAAAAACTTGACATCCTCCATTGGATCCCAGCTTCCCTTATCTATCGGGTTCCCTTCAGAATCAAGGGAACCACTGGCATCAACAATGTGGAGCAGAATATCAGCTTGACGTAAATCATCAAGGAATTTATTCCCCAAACCTCTTCCCTCAGATGCACCAGGAACCAATCCTGCGACATCTAAAATCTTGACAGGAAGGAATCTAATACCATCTTTGCATATAGAATTTATTGGGTTATCTTCGACATTATGTATCTTACATGCGCAAGGACTGCGTACATAAGCTGTACCGCGGTTTGGTTCAACTGTCGTAAATGGATAGTCTCCAACTTTTGCATCAACCATAGTCAGAGCATTGAGAAATGTGCTTTTCCCACAACTTGGTTTTCCTACAATACCGATTAACATTAGAAGAACGTAATCTTAATCTAATAAAGGTTTTTTGCAAAAGAAGGATACTTGAGTTTCTTGATTAAAGTATTATATCTCAACCTTTTTTAGATTATTAAAAATCACTAAATTATGAAAAATGATAACCCTGAATACAATAGTGAAGGTAGGGTTGAAGAGGAAATTGAAGATGAAGAATTTGAGGATGTGTTTCCTACACTTTTTCGCGAAATTAAAGATGGCGAAAAAGGTATTCTAAAAGAGGAACAGCGTACTAGTTCTGGTTCAAAACAAGCAAGAAAATTTAGAGGACACACACCTGGTGCAATAGATTTCATCTGTAGATGTAAATCAGAACAGGAAGCTAAAGAGATTATAGATTACTTATTGAGGAAAGGAGAAATAACAGAAGAATACGCAAATAATCTCAAAAAACAGCTTCAGGAGAAGGGGCTTGAATACTTTGGAGCACACAGAACTCCAGGTTATTATGAACGATCCTAATTTTTTGTTTAAACACAAATTGTTCTATCAATTTTACAATAAAATCAAGTAACAATGATAAATTTAGAGAGAAAAAAAGAAAAGAAAATTACTCCTTCTTATAAGCAATTTCTCCATTAATGAAAGTAAGTTGGTTTTCTGCATAGAAGTTTTCTAACGGATGTTCAGTCCAAACAACTAAATCCGCGTCTTTACCAATTTCAATACTTCCAAGTCTATCTGCAACTTTAATCATCTTAGCAGCATTGATTGTAATTGCTTTTAGTGCTTCATTAATCGGTAAACCCTCTTTTATTGCCATACAGGGGAGAATCTGGAAATGACGAAGTCTTGTAAAGGAATCACTTTGTATAGAAATTGTAACACCAGCTTTCCACAATTTAGCTGGAGTTTCAAAACTAATATTGCGTAGTTCAACCTTTTCAAAACCAACTAATGAAGGCCCAACTGAAACTGGAATGCCTTTCTTTGCAATATAATCTGCAATTTTATGACCTTCGGTTGCATGAATAAGCATTAATTCAATACCAAATTCTTCAGTCAAACGGATGGCAGTGACAATATCATTAGCTTGATGACAATGGAAGTTCAGCGGAATTTCTCTGTTTAATACTTTTACTAGAGCTTCTTTTCCAAGATCACGTTCTGGTTTAGACGGCATTTTTTCTATGTCATTAGTTTCTTCTGCTTTTGCTTTCTTTTTCTCATACTCTTGCCATTTATTAGCGTAGTTTTGAGCATCAACAAATGATTTGCGAAAAACAGCAGCAGTTCCCATTCTTGTTGATGGTAATTTCTTATCTGAACCATAGACATTTTTTGGATTTTCGCCAAGAGCAGCTTTCATTGATGAAGGAGTTTTTACAATCAAGTCATCGACGATGTTGCTTTTACAATAAGTTTTGATGACAGTGTCTGTTCCTCCAATAACATTTCCACTTCCTGGACCCGTCTGAATTGTGGTAACTCCACCAATTCTAGCTTCTAATAGCCCGGGATCTTCTGGGTTTATTGCATCTAACGCTCTGACATAAGCAGTTGCTGGATCAGTCATTTCATTACCATCAAAACCTGCCCAACCAACTGAACCATCAAAAAGTCCTTGATGAGTATGAGTATCAATAAAACCTGGCAGAACAACCTTTCCTTCTGCATCTATTACTTCATACCCCTCAGGTATTGGCGCTGTTCCTGCTGTTAGTGCTTCTATTTTTCCATCCTTAATTAGGATGGTTCCATTTTCAATAATTTCCTCAGTTTCGTTAACTGTAATTATTTTACTTTTTACAATAGCAAACTTCATCTCATTTGTGTTTCATTTAAAGGAATTTTTAAACCTATTTGAAGGAAGATGAAATATTCTCTTACAACTCTTGAAGGTTAGGATACTTATACTTTGGAAGGATAAGAACAAGCAAATAATCTCAAGAAACAACTTCAAGAAAAGGGACTAGAATACTTTGGAGAACACAGAACCCCAGGTTATTACGAAAAATCATAATTTCTTGGTTAAACGTCAATTGTTCTATTAATTTTAAAACAAAACCAAATAACTAGGATAAATTCATAGAATAAAAGAAAGAAAAAGAGATTATTTCTTTTTATATGCAATTTCGCCATTAATGAAAGTAAGTTGGTTTTCTGCATAGAAATTTTCTAGTGGATGTTCAGTCCAAACAACTATGTCTGCATCTTTACCTGGCTCAATACTTCCAATTCTATTTGCTACACTAAGCATTTTAGCAGCATTAATAGTAACAGCTTTTAGAGCTTCATTAATGGGTAAACCTTCTTTTATAGCCATACAAGGGAGGATTTGGAAGTATCTTAATCGAGTAAATGAATCGCTTTGTATTGAAATTTGAACCCCAGCTTTCCACAATATTGCAGGAGTTTCAAAACTAATATTACGCAATTCAACCTTTTCAAAACCAACTAAAGAAGGACCAACAGAAACAGGAATGCCTTTCTTAGCAATATAATCTGCAATTTTATGACCTTCAGTTGCATGAATATGCATTAATTCAATGTTTTTGTTAATAGACCTGATATGAAGAGGCATTTATGAGAAATATTTAAGAGTCCTAACAAATCTATTACTCTTGATAGAAATGCAAAGGCAATCCTCGTGGTTCATTGCTTCAAAAAGAGGAATAATAGTTATTTCAATAATAATAATTGTAACGTTTCTGCATTTACCACTGAAAACAAATTCATTTCAGATTACAACAAGCTCTGTTATCACAACAACAATGATTCCACACGATCCAATCATCATTACCTCTGATAGTGATTTGGCGACTTATCCAGGTTCTGGATCAAGCGAGGATCCGTTTAGGATAGAGGGGTTTAATATCACAACAAGTAATTCTACTGGTATTCATATAACAGGAACAACAAAATATTTCACTGTTCAAAACAACTATATAGAAGCTGATCTTTCATGTATATACATCAACCAAATTTCTGAAAATACAGCAGTAATTTTCAATAATACATGTAAAAACAGTTATGCAAGCATTTGGCTTTATTACGCTGATTTTTCTACAGTCGTCAATAATTACTGTGAAAACAATTATAGGGGGATTTTCCTTGATAATTCTATTTTTTCTACAGTGATTAATAATACTTGCATAAACAACTATGAAGGTATTTTAATTAAGTCCGCCGCTTTTTCCACTATTTATAACAACTCATGCACTCTAAATACTTGGGGGATAAATATCCTATTTTCTCCCTTTTCTAACATCATTAATAATACTTGTAATTATTCTAATGATGGAGGTATTTTACTTTCATTCTCAGACTCTTCTTTTATATATGCTAATAATTGTTTTAACAATGATCTTTATGGAATTAAACTTTACAATTCAGATTCTTCAATAATTAAGAACAATGTATGCAGTAGTTATAATAAATGGGGTATTTGGTGTGAATCATCAGATTCTATTAATATTTCAAAGAATAAATGCAACTATAATAAAGATATAGGGGTTGTTCTCTACTTAGCTGCTTCATCAATTATTAATAACAATTCAGCAAACAACAATTATATAGGTATTTGGTGCGAATCCGCTAAATCTTCATTTATTACTAATAATACCTGCAATGGTAATGATAATGCTGGTATAATTGTTCCTCAGTCTACAAAGTCCACTATTACTGAAAATACATGTAATTATAATAGTAAAGGCATTTACTTGTATTATTCTTCATCATTTATTCTAATCACATACAATCTTCTACAAGCAAATGTGGAATATGGAGTCTATATCGAATCTGATTCTCAAAATAACCTAATTCATCATAACAGTTTTATCGATAACAACTTATCAGGTACGTCACAAGCTTATGATTCAGGAATAAATAATACATGGTATGAAAAAGAAACCCTTGAAGGGAATTATTGGACAGATCTAGAAAATAATTCATTTTACAAGATTGATGGAGAAACGAAAAATAAAGACAAATGCCCACTTGATGAGAACTTGGAACGAATACAATCACAAAATGAGTTAGTTTTGACTTTAACTATTGTCGGGATAGGGATATTTTCACTAATTATACTCTATTTTATTTTAAAAAAGAAAAATAAACGAAAGGACAATATAAAATCTCTCCAATAGTATTTGTTGATATTCAATTCATGTTTTTCTGCTAGCTGTTTAAATTATTCAATAAGTTGAATAAAGGAAAATGAGCAACACAACTATGAAGATCAAACATCTCGAAACACACATTACTTTTTTGCAGAAAACTTATATGTTTTGCAGAGTATTATTAAATTAATTCAATAAAAAATGGAGGTTATAGTAATGAATTTTTTAGCGGAAAGTTTTAACAGAAAGAATGCAACACGATTATTAATTTTGAGCATCCTAATTATATTTTCTTTTGTTTGTTGCTTCTTACCTATAAACACTACAGCGGCACAGAGCGGTCGTGTTATTATTTATAAGCCAACGACCAATGGAGAATATGAATACTGGAATTCAATAAATATAAATTACAGAGTAGTCGTATATTCAGGTTGGGAATATGAGTCTTCGGTTGTATATATTGATGGAGTACGGAAAGGAACTTTTTCGAGTACCATAGTGAATATTTACATTTCTAACCTTCCAATCAGAGCTCATACCTTGAAAATAGAGGTAAATTGTGTCAGATTTCGTCCTTTCTCATATGAGAAATATTTTACAACAAGGGCGTTTACTACATTTTCTTCAATCGATGAAGACGATATGCAAGATTTAAGAATCAATGAACTTCATAATCTTGGCAAGGGAGGTCAAGGAGTTACCATTTGTGTTATGGGTGATGGTCTTGGATTCGATGATGCTGTTAATTCAGATTATCATCCAATGATTTTAAAACAATACTCCAATGTTTATCGTGACATTGAATATCTAGTTTTTGATTCCAGTACTTTAGGATATAAACAATTAACATCTAATTGGGATCAATTATCAGCAGCACAAAAATGGTCAGAAATTAGAGACGTTAATATAGGTCATACTGGCTATTCACATGGAACTAATGTATTAAGTGTTTTAACACAAATCGCGCCTCATGCAAACTACATCTTTATTGAACACAAAGGTGTAACAACAAAAGAAATTGCAGCAATTAAATGGCTAGCTGAGAATAATCGTTTTGAATCTTATGATATTAATATATTAAGCTTATATTGGTCCTATTCAAAATCTTGGATTATGAGCAATCTCGAAATGGAAAGTTTCTGGGGGACTACGTATAATTGGAATGATTTTGAAGGTTGGTTTGATACCATTGCATATGATGGGGATAACCTTCATAAAACTATTACTCTAAGTCCAGCAGGTGAAGAAGAAATTTCTCCGACTATTTTCACCGATAAAGAAGATGCGAACTATCCAACTTGTTTTGAATCAGTTATTGGAATTACAGGAATATATGATGGTGAAAATGTGGAGCAATCTTGGTATAAATACTATTCAGCGAATAGTGGTTATGGTGTTGATGCAACCTCAATCCATATGCAAACAGAGATTGCTTGGAATATTATTGAGGGAAGTTCTTCCTTTGCAGGAACGTGTAATGCTGTTGCATTAACTACAGGTATTATAGCACTTATAAAACAACTTTATCGTCCAGTAACTATACAGCAATTACAAACTACATTGAGGTATACAGGTGATGAAATGGGTGAACCACCTATATATTATGGTGGAGAAGTTTCAGGGGCATATAGTACGATAGAAATATACTTTGAAAATGGTTATTTTGGACCAGATTATATTGGGTGGGGTATTATAGATGCATATGAATCTTATTGGTATGTTGCAGACAACTTCATTCCTTAGTGCTCCTTCTTTTTTTTTTAAAATGGCAAAATACACACAAATTTAATTAGATTTCTTCTCAATTTGATGAATATACAAATTGTACGTCCAGCTAGGTAAAGAGCTATCAAAATTGTCGGAAAATTAACAGGTTCTTATGACAGCGGAAGATATTTCAACTTTTACTTATGGTTATATCATAAGTTATCAAAATTTAAAGAATTACCCGAAAATAGAAATTATGCGTGAGGAAGCTCTTGGTTTCGAGTTAGTCCGTGAAAACACGATAATATTACCAAAAATTGTTAAGTACCTACTTGCATACACTAAATGGACTATGACATGATTATTAGTTATTAAACTCAACTTAATAAAATATCCCACTTTATAAACGAATTTTAAGATAATAAGATAGATGAAATTGAAAATTAGAAAATATAACAAGTTTTTATTGTTTATTTCTTTAATTTTATTTATTTTCATTTTTCATACACTAAAAATTAGTCAGAGTGATTACGTATTAAAACTTGATTCATTAAATCAACTTGATCAAGAATGCATATTTGAATATAATTCAACATACGCTTACAAAACTTTTCTATTTTTCCATCCTTAATTAAGATAGTTCCATTTTCTATAATTTCTTCATTTTCATTAACGCACGTTATGAAACTTGGTCAAACTTGCCAGAGGCGGTTTAACCGTCGTTTAGGTGGGTCCCCTCACGTGCGGTGAGGGGAAGAGGATCAGAAGGAAGGAGCGTACCGGACAGAGAAGCAATATTGTGCGCAGCATTAGTATGAGTGTTAACTTTTCGTCCACACTTTTTGCAAGGAGCATAATCATACTGGCTTTGGTTGCGAGCAAGCACGCCTCCACAACCATAATGAATAGTGCTAGTGTGATAAGGACAAACAGACTCTAATTGCACTTGATAACCTAACTCTTGAGAAGCTAACCAGACAGCTTTCTTGTAAATAAAGAGACTATCAGGCATGGTGTATATTGCTTTAGCTAATGCCCCTTTGGTACCTGAGGGGTCAACAGTTAACTGCTCAATCTTCAAGGTCTTACACTGTTTTTTCGCTATGAC
>JABCTC010000029.1 GCA_018238545.1 Candidatus Heimdallarchaeota archaeon | reverse complement strand
AGTGAAGTTGCCTTGCAACACCCACACATAGTTCTTCAACCAATCGACTAGAGCGACATCATCTACACAGCCTCGGATTAGTGCTTGTGCAAGATGTACATGCGTGTCAATTAATCCTGGCATTACGATTCCGTTCTTAGCATCAATCACAAGGTCAGCACTGGAATTCGCCAAGTCATCTGTTTTTCCTACAGCACGGATCTGATTGCCCTCAATATAGACAGCTCCATTAGGAATTATTTCTCGCCGGTCATTAAGGGTCAACACATAGCCATTTGTTATCAGAATCGATTTCGGGGAACTCATTGAATAACCTCACAAGTGATTGTGAGATATGCACCATTCGTCATAACGATTATGGTCAAACAAAACTATCGTAGAATTGGGAATTTGATAATAATCTCTAGTCCATTCTCTGGTGAATCTTGCACGCGGTCACCCACAGTAAGACTCGCACCATACTTGAGTGCCAGTCTCCTGACAAGATGTAGTCCAACTCCACTTGAGCGTCTTGTGGGGTCAAACAGATTATCTTTCATAGAGGGAGATAGACCAGGCCCATTATCTGAGATGCTCAATAGGAAGCTATCACCGGTTACCTCACCAGAAATCCAGATGTCCTTCTTATCAGTCGGGTTATGTTTTATACTGTTTTCCATTAGGTTCCAAAAGAGATGCCCCAAAGCACCATCAGCACTAATTATGACTTCTGTTGGAAGTGACGTGATTTCTGGGTGATACCCATATTGTCCACCAAAAAGATGTATTTGAGATGTCAGCACTTGAATGACGTTGGTGGATACGAGTGGTGCAAATTTGGAGTCCTCAGCTCGTCGGATGTTAGTTATCAGCTCAAGACATCTATTAGCTCCATCCATGATGTAGGCACGTGCTCTAGCAAACTGGTCTGTAGGTAAATCAGTTTCAAGGAGATCAACACCAGCCAATATTAGTTGGAGCTGGTTGGATAGATCATGAAGAAGAAGGTCTAGTAAGAAACGCACCTCCGCCTCAGTTTGCTTGAGGGCAGAAACATCGTTAATCAGTGCAAAACTTCCAATATATTCACCAGCGGGACTGTGCCATGGAGATACATGGATTAAAACAGGTATTAATTTACCAGACTTGTGAATAAGCTGAAGCTCATAATGTTCGGATTTACCCGCTCTACGTGCATTGATTTTTTCCGTCACATCAGATTCATCCCAACCGTATGTCCATGATATAATATTAGAGCCAATCAACTCGTCAGGGTTATCATATCCCAATATATCGCATATTGGTTGATTTGCAGACAGGACAAATCCGTTCTCGTCATCGATTATAAAACCGGAATCGATTGCATCCACCAGTGTCCTATGTTTTTGCTCACTCTCTTTGAGAGCTTGTTGATTTGCGCGCTCCTCAGTGATGTCAATCATCTGAGTTACAGTCTTTACTACTCCATCATCTACTTTCATAGTAGTACTGCTGATTATTACATCTCGAGGATGACCATCCTTGTGAATGATTTTGAAATCATAGACACTTGGAACATCTTGCCCTGCCCGTCGTTTCCAATAATGTTCACTCACTAAAGCGATACTTTCAGGATGAAGATATTCTCTAAAGTCAACCCCCAGTAGCTCGCTTCTTGTTCTGCCAATGATGTCACAGGATTTATCGTTTACATATTCAAGACGGTACTGATCATTTACAACAAACACGCCAGTGAAGTTTGATTGTTCAACTAGGGTTCTGAACGCTCCTTCCTGATGTTGTACTTTTTCTTCAACTGCAATCCTACGAGTCATATCAATCGAGTAGGAAACGACACCCACTGGAACATCGTTATCTACAATTAATTCAGCGAAAGTTTCAGTCGTTATTTCGACTCCATCTCTTCGTTTTAACCTGAGAACTATGGGATTTGAAGGGGATCCCTCCACTAGCAGGTCAAGCCCTTCTTTCGCAGCCATAAACTGTTCAGATGCGATGATTTCTTTTAGGTGGACTCCATATTCAATCAGTTCAATGTTCATACCAAGTGTATCAAGTGCATAATTGTTTGCATACACTAGAGTATAATCCAAATCCATTTCAATAATGGTAAAGGGCATTGTATCTGCCACTTGTCGAAACGCAGTCCGAGAGTTGTGAGGAAAAATTTGGGATTTAGAGTCTGAGTTCATTTGAAACTTCCACTTCTATGCACTAGTTATACCCAACAATTTCAGCCCATCTGAATGGATTGCAAGTTGGCCTCTTATTATGCTATTGTGTATCTAGCGTGTCTGGCAACAACTTAAAGTAGAGTGGATACGGAAACAAGAAACCGTGATTGTTCAACTCTGGAGTGTATATCTAATTTGAAACACGTTCTCTCCATTGATATTGGAAAATGTACTGGGTGCAGAAATTGCGAACTAGCTTGCTCAGTGAAACATTCTACAACATTCAATCCATCTAGGTCAAGAATCCGAATTCTGAAAGATGAAAGCAAGAATCTTATTGCCCCCATGGTCTGCCTTCAATGTGACACGCCTTTGTGCAAAGATGCATGTCCAAATGGAGCTATTCGTGAGAACGAACATGGCATTCTATACGTAGATTCCTCAATATGCATTGGATGTATGAACTGTGTCAGTGCATGTATCTATGGAGGAATTGCAATCGACCCCATAACGCGAAAAGCAATCAAATGTGATCATTGTGAAGGGGATCCAGCTTGTTTGAAAGCATGTGAATATGGTGCAATCGAGTACGTTCTCGACAAAGGCACAGAACAAAGATACAAGGGGACGTCCATTGTTACATCTACTTTTGAAATGCAAAAGGAGGAAGTATAGAATGACATTTCCATACAAAGGGTACGCAGGCTATTATCTAGAAGTCGACCTTACGAAAGGTAAAATCATAAAGAAGGAGATGGAAAAAGAATGGGCACGATTATATCTAGGAGGAACTGGAATTGCCGCCAAGATTCTTTGGGACCGTACAGGACCTGATACAGAGCCTTTGTCACCTGAGAATGTTCTAGTGGTTGGTACTGGTCCTCTTACAGGAGTAATGTTTTCACCGTCCGGCCGAATGATGTTTGCCAGCAAAGGCCCGCTCACTGGTGTTTGGGCTGAAAGCCACGTTGGTGGCTTCCTTGGACCAGAGATAAAATATGCAGGATTTGATTTCATTGTTATTAGTGGACGTTCACCCAAACCAGTATACCTTTTCCTACGAGATGGAGATGCTCAGTTACTTGATGCAACAGATTTGTGGGGGAGATTTGTTTTTGAAACTGATGTTTTGATTAAAGGATTAGAACACGAGCCAAAAATGAGGATAATAACAATAGGTCCTGCTGGAGAGAATCTTGTTAAATTTGCTTGCACCACTTCTGATAATTTTCGCAATGCTGGAAGAGGAGGCTTAGGAGCAGTTTTTGGTTCAAAAAATCTTAAAGCTGTTGCATTCAAAGGATCAACTCGTCCAACTGATGGTAATGAAAACAAAATTGAATTGATCAGAAAGGATATTGTTCAAAGAGCAAAAAATGCTAAAGATGAAGGTCATCTACTTCATAAACATGGAACTAGTTGGTTAGTCAAAGTGGCTAGTGATCTTGACCACTATCCAACCCGTAACTGGCAATCGGGAGAATTTGAAGATGCTGACAATCTGGGACATGAAACTTTAGCCAAAAAATATAAGCGATTCCGACGCCCATGTTATCAGTGTCCTATAGGCTGTAGTGAAACTCTAGATACATCTGTTTTTGAATGGGTTGAGAAAGATAGAAAAGAAATAGCAAAACCAGAGTATGAAACATTAGCTATGTTAGGAGGAAACTGTGGAATAAGCGATTCTGAAGCAGTAATTCATGCTAATTACCTTTGTAATGAGCTAGGATTAGATACGATCAGTACAGGTAGTGCAATCGCCATGACTATGGAAGCAATGGAAAAAGGACTTGTTGAGGGATCAGAATTTGATGATGTTGAATTTGGAAATATTGACAAATTTCTAGAGCTTATTGACAAAATAGCTTATCGTAAAGATATTGGAGACATATTAGCTGATGGAGTTGCTCAAGCTGCTGAACATTGGAAGATAGAAGACTTAGCCATGCACGTGAAAAAATTGCCCTTTGCTGCCTGGGATCCACGTGCCAAACTTGGTCTTGGTCTGAGTTATGCTACAGCTGCAGTCGGTGCTTCACACTTACGTGGCTGGCCTTCAACTTCAGAAATCCCTGATAAAAGTGCACTTAAGATTATCGATTCCTTAATTGAGCAGCAAGATCTTAAAACTATCAAAGACTGCTTAACAATCTGCCATTTCACTCACAGCATCAAACCAGCTTTGGGTTTTGATGATTGTGTTGATATTGTATCAGCTGTTTGGGATAAAGAAGTAACTACAGAAGAATTAACTGATATTGCTCGAAGAGTTTGGCTTTTGAAACGTTTGTTTAATATTAGAGAATTTGGAGATAAGAAACCAATAGAATTTGATACTCTTCCTAAACGTTTCATGAAAGAACCTCTTCCATCAGGAAGAGCTAAAGGTAGAACAGCTTTCATAGACGAAGAAGATTTCATCAATTCCATGCAAGCTCTTTATGCAAAAAGAGGATTGGATGAAGAAGGTTATCCAACTAAAGAAGAAATGGCGCGACTAGGAATCAAATCCTAAAGCTTCTCCTTTTTCTTTTTATTAAAGAAGTCTGATATTTAGCACAGTTTATAATAGCTTTTGCAGATTATCAGTTAGATGTCAAAGAAATATCGTGTATTAGATAGGAGAAGAATTCCTTGGGCTCTTTTAGGTGCATTTTCTTTGGCTATTTATCTCTGGATCTATTTTGACACTGGTGAGTACAATATCTATATTATTGTTATAACAGCTGCTGTCGTGCTCATCTGGTTTGCAAGATATTTTAGAAAGAGACATGTTTCCAGGCAGTTTGATCATTTCTCAGATAAATTGTCTGTGCATTATGATGAAAGAATTGAGCGCGAAGACTATACTAAAGAGACAAGAAATTTCAATGAACCTGAGGGAAAAATCTGTGAATACTGTGGTGCTTTTCAATCCCATTCATCTGGTATCTGTGAAAATTGTGGGAAAAAGCTCTCCTAGTCTTTGACCATATCTTTTTTCTTACCAAACTTTGGGTTGAATGTCCATATATCATTAAATATAAAATTAGAAATAACTGAAACAATGAACCCAATCGCAAAAGCAAGATACTCATTCCATCCTATTACAACAGCGAAGAGCTGGATAAGACTTAGATTAATTACAGCTCCAACAGCACCTACTATCGCAAATTTGAAGAATTGACGATAATTGTTGAATTTTGTGTCTTTTTCTTGTTTCCTGTAAGTCCAGAATTTATTGATAAAGTAATTGTAAAACATTACAAAGACAATAGCTACTGCTCCTGCAATAATCACTTTATGGATCTCAATAATCCAGAAACTTATAACAAGATCTTGTTCAATTGTAGTATCTAAAACAAGCAAAGACAGAAACGCGAAAAGTTCATTTAACCCTAAACCACCCATACTTACTATAAGAAATTTAATCGCTCTAGCTCTCCTCTCCTTATTCATGAAGGGCTCTTTCTCTTCTCTTATCTCTTCTCTTTCCATACCTTAACTCACGTTTGATAGAACAATCTGATTCTTAAATATATTGCAAGTGAGATCAAAAACCAAAACCAAAATATGGCTAGAACAAACATCTTTTAAGTATCCAAAGAGAAATTATTTACAGCGTGGGAAATACGTGATTATATGACGATACATGTTCGATATTTATCCCAACTTATTGTGAGGATGAATTTTGAGGGAACTTTTAATTCAAAGATGGAAGAAGAATTTGAAAGATGCTTGAAAGAGCATATAGACAATGCCAAAAAACCATTGTTTTATCTTATAGATGTTACCTCTTATGGGCCAAAAGAATCAGAAGAATTGGCAAACAAAATAGCTGATGCATTATATGAAAAAGGGAAAATAATAATAAAAGTTGCTTTTCTATTCACTAAAAAGAAGAAAATCAAGAATAAAGAAATGAAAGATAAAATACAGCTTTTTACCAGTGATTGGAGTGCTCAATCATGGATAAGCGATCAAAGTAGACATGGCTTTCTAGATGAAATCACTCTAGACTCTCTAGCAGACAGATAAAAACCTCCTTTTTTCACTCTAAATCAAAATTACTTCCTTTATTATTCCATTTTGTTAAATTTAATTCAAACAAAACAGTAAAATATGCTTTATCTGTGGTGATTCAATGACTGATGAATACTGCTTTATCCCAGAAACTGTTCTAGAAAAATTGGAGAAACAGCAATATAGGCTAGCTGGACACCATTCAGCTGTTAAGACTTGTACATGGTTAAAACATTCATTAAAGGGAGAAGGGGTTTGTTACAAAAACCAGTTTTATGGTATCACCTCTCATCAATGTTTACAATGTACTCCCTCAACAATTTGGTGTAACCTGAAATGTATTTTCTGTTGGAGAAGTGCTTCTTGGTATAACAAGGAAGGAATGGAATGTAAGGTTGATGAACCAAAGGAAATAGTAGATGCAATGATTGAACAGCAGAGAAAGCTTCTCGCTGGGTACAATAAACACGATAAAGTACCAGAAGAGAAATATCTAGACGCAATGCAGCCTAAACATGCAGCAATCTCTCTTTCAGGAGAACCTACGCTGTATCCCAGAATTAGTGAGCTTCTAGAAGAGTTCCATAGTAGAGGAATGACGACCTTTCTCGTAACTAATGGAACAAATCCTGATGTTCTAGAAAATTTATCTACACTCCCAACTCAACTATATGTCACTCTAATTGCTCCAACAAAGGAATCTTTTGAGAAAACTGCTCGTCCATCAACTGAGAATACTTGGGAAAATGTTATGCGAACATTGGAAATACTACCAGAGTTAAAAACTAGACAAGTGATTAGATTAACTTTAGTTCCTGAATATAATATGATCGAACCAAAAAAATATGCTGAACTTTTCTTGAAATCACAAGCACATTTTCTTGAACCTAAAGGATTTATGTCTGTGGGAGATGCAAGAAAGAGATTACCTTATGAACAAATGCCTAGGTTTCCAAAGATACTAAAATTCTCTGAACAAATAATAGAGGGAACAGATTTGAAGATAATTGACTCAAAGGAAGACTCAGCTGTTACATTGATTGCGAAGGAAGATTATCCTTGGAGAAGGAATCTCTATCAAAAAACATGAGTTTTCTAGTAGCTGTCTCAAAAATAGCAATAAAATTATATATTTAAGTTTTAATTATGACTTGGTATGGCAAATATCAACAAGCTAATCAAACAGCTTAAAGATGACGACCCCGCTAAGAGAGAAGAAGCCATTTTAGCATTAGGTGAATTGCGAGATATGCGGGCTGTTGAGGCTTTAATTAAAGTTGTAAGCCAAGACACCACTGAAAATAGAACCTATGCATTAAAATCCCTTTCTGAGATAGGAGACCATAGAGCAATAGAAACACTGATCTTCTGCTTAATGGACAATGAAGAAAATATCCGACTTTCAGCTGCTAGGGGATTAGGGAAGTTTTCATCACCTCAAGCAATTTCCTCACTGCTTATTTCTTTGAGGAAAGACCCTAAGATTTCAATAAAAAGCAGAGTAGCTTTGTCATTAGGTTCTATCGGGTCAGAGTTAGCTGTTGAAGATTTGTTAAAAGAAGCGAAGTTGGAACATCCAGCATCCTTACTCTTCACCATCGATTCAGCACTTAAAATGATAGCTAAGAATAATGGTTTTGAAACTGTTGAAGAACTAGTTCATAGCGTTATTGATAAGAAAAACAAATTAAAAGTGAAAACACCAGAATCTGAACAAGAAAGGGAAAAAGAGCAAATTGTGAACTTTCCCAATTTGTGGCCATACATAAGAAAGTATGTTGTCGAGCAATTAGATGGAATTCAAACAATTCTGAGTGTGGAATCAGATGCTAAATCAGCTGAGAAAAAAATCACCGATATCTTAGGGGAAAAATTCTGGAACTTCACTGAATTCATGAGTAACAAAATGGGGCTCAAATTTTCTGAATATCAATCGACTCTATTATGGCAAATGGCTTGGGACACAAGCAAACCGATCCGAACTGAAATATTTCAGATGATAAAAGATCAAAAGATAGAGGAAGCAGAGTTAGATAAACACCAAGCTTGGTTAGACGAGATAGATGAAGAGAAAGATAAACAAGAAGAGATTGTAGGAGAAGCTATACTAGAAATTGATGGGGTGATATTTGACATTCCTGTTCCAGACGATGTTGAAACTATTAGCGATGAGATAGAAGAAACATTAAAGAAACGACCTGAGTCTCCCGCTCCTTACAGACCACCTATCAGAGCTTCTACACCAAAAGAGGTTGCAGAGAAATCTACAAGTGCAGAATTGGCTCGTTCAATCTCCGGTGATATTGAACAGATTATGGAAAAGTATTCTAATTGGAAAGGAGAAATTGAAGAAGACGAGGAAGATCTAGCTAAATTCGAGATTGATACAGAATAACTCTAGTTGAATCTGAATTTGTTGTTTTTGTTCAATATACTGTTAACATAAAAACATTGTATCTGTTTATTGTTGAATTTGGGCTAATAAATAGTAATCTGACTCATATATTCGTTACTTACTTCATATATTTATCAAATCTTTTGCAAAAACTATCTCTTCATGTATCTTGTTGCTTCTTTTTAGAACAAATGTATTGCTAAATATGTATTATCCAGATATTACAGGCATAGCTACCGACAAAAAGTATATAAGATAGGTCAATACAGTTCATAGTAACTATTAGAGGTCAACAAATGAAGAAAAGATTAATCACCTTCAAAGTTACAGATTCGATGATAAACTGGATGAATGAGATGATGTCCGTTGAAAATTACAGATCCCGTAGTGAACTGGTGAGAGATGCTCTAGCAGAATTTCTGGCAAAGGAGTATTATAATGGGGAAATACCTTCTTATTCCAAGATAAAAGAGAAAGAACAGCTAAATCAACAATAATAGATAACTGAAATACATTAAAAAAACTTTGCTAGTCATTTACTTAATGGGTTCTTTGTACAAATTAGTAATGCATTAGGGCAAATACAATACATAGTTGATTAAAGATTATTGTTAATTTTTAACTGCAACAAATCAAAAGTGAAGTATTTCACTGTTTTGTGCGGGTATTTAAGCCAATTCAAAAATTATGTTACTTGTTAATAGAACTTATTCTTCTCTGTAATTTTCTAATTAGAAGCTCCACATCTCTGATATCAGGTGTTCCAATTATCCCTCTTTCCCAGTACCTTGAGATGAATTGCTCAATTTCATCTACTATTTTTGCATAAGTAACGATATCCTCTTTAGGAAAAATCAGAAAAATTAACAAAGGAACATAAACATCAGTTAAACCGATGATATCTTTTTTCTTAACTAAGATATCAATAGCAGAAGTATAGAAATTTGTCTGCGGAATATGTACTATCCCTCGAAGTTTTGCGAAATTATCAGGACCAAATTCTGACCCTTGCATTATAAAACTGAAAACTCTGAGATTTAATTTTTCTAAAGTGCTGGTATCTAAGGGAGAGTTGTTGTAGATGATCAAAGGTCCAGTTATCTCATTAAATAATGAAGCAACGAAGTAGAGATTGCTATAAATGCTCCTAGTATCAACTTCATCTGCTTTGTGAATATAAGATTGTAGATCAGAGTAAATGTAAGTCATTCTCAGAAGTATAATAGTTAAATTGCTATAAAAAGCAAACAAAGTTCTTTGTACTATGCTAATTATTCATGCTTCCAGTTATATTTACAATTTGAATTAATAAAATATGATTCTTCCTTATTCAAATCAAAAACATTGTATACTATTTTGTCTATCTCTCTCCTCATTTTTAGAAATGCTTCTTCACCCATTTTGGAATTTAACCATTGATCTACCAACTGTTCCATCTTTAGAAGTTCACTCGAACTGAAGTTGGGAAATGGTAATTCTCTAACAACATTTGAAGTAATATCTCTTTGAATGAAATACTCTGTTAGGTATTGAACTAATGATGAAGATAAATAGCTAAACAGAGCTTTTAAGGAGACTTTATCGACTTTGGAGTATATTATATCAAAAATATCATTGACATAGATTTCCTTTGACATATCTAACCCTATAAGCCATATTCTTCCACGATTTCTTCGAATAATCTTTCTTCTTTCAAAAAGAGAAACATCTCCAGGTGCCCCCAATAATTTTTTATCATAAACAAATTTGTCTCCATCATAGAATACCTGAAAATTCATAATTCCTTCTTTTTTCAGTGATTTGAAGGCATTGTGTTTTATGAGCTTATTTTGTTCAATATTACTATTTTCAAAATCTATCTTTGAATAGAATTGTTGATACTTCTTCGATAAGGTCAACCCCCTTCTTACAAATATAATTTCTTTAAGTAAGACTGAATTTGAGTAAACCTTTTTGACTAAAGTGGAATACTGAGAAGGCAATCTTGGTATCTTGTAGTGAGAGTTTACTAAGGAAGTAAAAGCAACTTGAATCGTTTTCTGATTTTTATTATACTGTATTTTAAAAGTGTCATTGTTGCTATCCTTATTCCAATAGATAACACAATAATCATTTACTACTTTCTCGAAAAGTTTGGACTCACACAACTCTATTTTTGTTAGTGTTTTCTCTTTTAGTAATTTCTCCCTAATTAGCTTTCCATAAGATTCTGAAACGATACCTTGAGGTAGTACAAGAGCTCCCTTCTTCTTCGTTAACCGTAAAGCAAGAATCAAAAATGGAAGTGAAAAGTTATACTTTCCATACAAATACCTCGAAAAGGCTGTAGAGGACAATATTGATCTATACTCCTTCTTTAAGAACGAGCCATAAATTATCCAAGGAGGGTTCCCAACAACATAGTCGAAGTAAGGGGCGTTAGTAAAGTTCAAATCATAATCTAGAAATCTTTCAGGAAAATCGATGAACCAATTAAATTTCTTAAAATTCTTATCTATATTTCCTATTTGTTTTCTAATCGAAAAAGCTCTGATTATATCTTCTTTAAGGAACAAATTTGTCTCATTAATTAAACTATGTCTCAAAGCTAAATAATCTTGCATTAATCTTTTCGCTTCAGAGTTCTTACATAGGTCAGAAAAAACTTTCTCATCAAAACCTGAAATTGCATCTCCATTCCTAATTGTCAATAGGAGAGAATATATTCTCTGTTTTGATAGCTTTGGATTACAGATTAAATTAAAGATACAATACTCATACGAAAGCTTATCCAATTCTAAAGCATATATTGTGAGATCAGTCTTTTCCATTAATGGAATTATGAAATCTCCTAACCCTGCAGAAAAATCAATGATTGAATGTAAACTGTTTGATGTAAGATTATCAGAAAATATTTCCTTGTTAATTTTACTGATAGTCTCCTTAGAAGTAAAATACTGTCCAATTTCCCTCTGTTTATCATCTGCTTGCAAAATAGAAAAGAGATCATGGGTTGATTCAATGGCATCTATATCCAATATTAACTTTATAATATCCTTTGAAATCAAAACTTTGGAAACGAGAAAACTTTCAACTTGTTGATAGAAATGAAAAATATCCTGATTACCTTCTTTAATGAGCTGTTCTAGAGATACAAGATCACTTTCTCTATGTTTTTCCGACAAATAGCCAAATTTTTTGAGTATATAGAGTTTCAATAGTAGTGATTTAGATTCTATAACAGAAATTCCCAGATTATTGAGTCTGTCAAGAATGCTCTGAAGTTGGTATTTTATCGAATTAGGTACCATTAAAACTCAAACACAAATCCTCTTTCTGCTATAAAACCATTCTGTTAACAAGCAGCTAAATTTTGTGTTACTGGTAGTTTAATTTGATGGTATCTTCGGCAAATTTTTTAATGCATGGTGAGATTAGGATTTAATGAAAAGTATCCTCCCTCCAGAAATACTTTCAATATTTCACACTTTATCAGAAGATGAAAAGGAGAGGATGCTGAAATCTGATAAGCTAACAGCTAATGCCGATCTTGAAGTTATTGAAAATGTAATGTTAAATATAAGAGAGGAGAAAAAAGACATCACAGACTCATTTTGTTTTCTTCTTGGAAGAATTCTTTTCCACAGAGCAAAGTTCAATGAAATAGCTGATCTTTACAAGAAGAATCAAACTGCTGGAATGGGGCTGTGGTACGCTCTGTTGCATATATATGAAGGGAAAGTCGAAGAATATAACTCTCTAATTCTAGAATTATCAGATAAGCTAAATAACTCTATTTTACTCTCATTTATTTTTTATGTAGAAGCAATTCAAGGTTTACTATCACAAAATTTCTCAAAATACATTGAGAACAGAGAAAATTGTTTCAACTTCTTCCTTGTTCGTTATCCACAAGAAATTAAATATAGTAGCGATCTTTACAAATTGATTCAAATATACATGTTGGAAATGGACGCATTTTACCTCCGTTCCACTTATATTCTGTCAATGGCAAGAGATAAGACAAAAGAATGTTTAAACTTGAATCGAGCTTTGAATGATAGAATATTGCAGGCTCAAATTAACAACACCATTGGTATAATTGAGCTTGAGAGAGGAAATTTTCAAATTGCACACCAAATATTTCTAAAAAGTGAAGCAATTGCAAAAGAAATCAAGATGGATAGATTGCTGGGCCATGTTGCAGGAAGTATTGGTGAAATATATCTCCTGATGGGTCATTTAGACGAAGCTCTGTTCTGGTATAATAAGAGTTATTCTACTGTGAAAGAATGGAAAAATGACTATAGATCACTTTATGTTCTTCATGCTAGTTTTGCAGATATTTACTTTGCAAAAGAAGAGTTTGAGAAAGCTAAAATTGAAATGGAAAAGGTTCTGCAGATTTTGGAAAATAGACATTTTAAGGATCTGTTTATGCAAATGAAATATGCTGAAATTCTTCTATATCTAGCAGACGTTTCTTTAGTAGAATCTATTTTATCACAGATTGAAAAAGAGTGGAAAAGCCAACTGTCTCCAACACAGAAGACTTATTTCCTTTTCCTTTTAGGATTCTTAGAATATAAGAAAAACAATTATGGCAATGCTCAAGATTTCCTACAAAAAGCCATGCTTTTATCAGATGAATTAGGAAATGAAATTTTGAGTTCAAAAACTTTAGTTCTGTTATCGGTAGTATTCCTCAAAAAGTACACACTAACACTAGACTTGGAAGAGCTTATCGAAGCTGATAAATGTCTGGAAGACATTATAACGTACCTAGAAGAGAAAGCAAAATATGAATCTCTTTCTTTGATATTTTATATAAGATCGAAAATCAAGATTATAGTTTTAGATTTTGAAACAGCCCTATTTCTACTAAAGAGAGGAGAGGAGTTAGCAAGAATCTATACTCCATTGCTAGTAGAAAATTATGAAGAGAAAATTAGTCTAGTGAAAAAAGCAATTGATAGTGATGTTGATACAATTATTGATACGGGACTAGTCGAATTCATAGAAGATATAGACTCAATTACGACAATACTTCGCAAAGAATCAAAGAAACTAGCAGCACCAAAAGGAGAAAAACCAATTGCTGTTTTATTATTCCATTCAAGTGGAATCCCTATACGAACATATCTTTCAGAGGAGGTTAGAGTTACAGATGATCTTCTTTTTGGAGGTTTTGTGTCTGCTATCAGACATTTGATGAATGAGTTGTTCTTGGATCAGAAACAAAAAGTTCTCTCGATAGATCATGGACAATATAAGCTCCTGATAGAATTTTATTCGAATGTTTTCTCTGTAGTGGTCATTGCTTTACGAGACAGTTACATGTTAAGACGAAAAATGCATAGATTGGTTGAACATCTGTCAGTAAAGGGATTATTCAAGGACAAATTCAAAGGAGATTTAGCAGAGACATTGGCTTTTGAATTAGACTCTTTAGTAAGAAACTTATTTGGTATTAGAAGCCAAAACCCATTATAAATTTGTTAATCATTAGTTTTGGATATAAGATAAATTTATTATTTACTAATGTACAATCAATATGAAGGAAATGAAGGACAAAAAGAGCAAAATAGGTTTTCCAAAGGAGTTAGCTATTTATATCCCAAAAATGTCTTCAGAAGAACAAGGTATCCTTAAAGACCAAGAAAAAAACTTCCAGATTGATGATTCACTAGTTAAAGTACGAAATTATTTAATAGATTTATTCCCAAACATTCCTTCTCCTTCAGATTTTTTAATTTTTGCTCTCGGTAAAATTCTTTTTTCTATTTCAGATTACGACACTCTTAACACTCTTGACGAAGAATTTTCATATCAAGGTCTAGCTTTGTGGAAAATTCGATTATTGCTTAGAAGAGGACTGAGTGAAGAAGCAATAAAGAAAGCTTCTGATATTTTCAAACAGGAAGATATTAATCACTCTTTTAAATTACATAGTTTGAGATCTATCACAAATGGCTATCTTAATCTTGGAAACCGTGAACAATGTAAAATTTATTTAGACGAATTATTTGAAGGTTCTCTCACTTCTCCCAAATTATCTGCAGAAGATAAACCTATAATAAACGACATTCTTCTAGAAGCACACAAAGACAATTTCTTTCTTAATCGATATTCTGATGAGAAAATTAAACTTGAAAATAAAATAAATGTCGCATTACAAATTTCTACAGATTTAGGTGAAAGAAACCATTTAGGCTCATTTTACTATCTGATGGCTCTTTTACAAAGAGACTCTGGAAAACTTGATGATTCTATCAAATATTCCAATCAAGCCATTGCTCTTTTCAAAGAAACAGGGAATAAGAGTTTACTATCTGCAGCTAAAGGGAATCTTGGTACAATAGATGTTATCAGGGGAAACTTAGATGAAGCAGAATCTCTCTATATTGATCTTCTAGTAACTTTCAGAAATTTGGAAGAAAATCGATTTACTGCTCTCGCTATTAAAAGTTTAGGAAATATTGCCATTGAAAGAGGAAATTATGATGAAGCTATTGAAAAATATCAAGAAGCTTTAAACATAATAGAAAAACTCAACCTAAAGGAAACCTATCAATATTGTATCTTGGCAGAGTTATACCTTCAAACTGGAAGATTAAATGATTTCGAGGTTCTCATACAAAATTTGGAAGAAGAAGTTAGAGGTTCTCATTCTTCTATAATTGATGCTTACATACTTTTTCTAAAAGGTTTAAACGACGTAAAGAAACTTAATTACGGTAAAGCAAGCGAATATTTCTCAAAAGCATTAGTAATAGCTGATCGGCAAGGAAGGGGAGAATTATCTGCAAAAATATTGATGAACAAAATTTTACTTAATGTCAATAAATATGATGTGGATAAGAATCTTGAAGAAATAGATTTAGCTATTCAAAACATTAGTCATATATTGCCCTATTTCATTGAAAGTAACTTAATTAAAGAACAAGTAGCCTTGCGAATTCTAGAAGGAAAGATTTTTGCAATTAAACGGGATCATTCAAGTTCATTCAATAGTTTACAGAAAGCACGTGATTTGTTACAACATTACAAAAATAAACAATTACTGCAAATGGTCAACAAGTATCTAGAAGCTTTAAACAATATTAAGAATCCGGAGGAACTTTCAAGTTTAGCGTGGGTAAATGAGCCTTTCAGATCTGATGTTTATAGCTTAGAAGACATAGGTATACGTTATATGCAGAGATCTCATGTTCAAATTGAAATCGCTCCATTAGCTCTTATTCTTTTACATCGATCTGGGATACCACTTAGATCCTTCGTTATATCAAAACGTACTGTTAAAGACCAGCTATTATTTGGAGGATTTATTGTAGCTATAAGAGACATGCTTTCAGAATTATTCGAAAAACAGAAGAGCCAAGTGCTTGTTATAACTTATGGTAATTATAAAATCATAATAGAAGCACATCCTAAAGGCTTTAGTTCTGTAGCGATTTCAGCACACGACTCATTTTCACTCAGAAGGAAGATACATCAGTTAACAGATAAGATGTCTGAAGCTGAAATTCCTAGACAATATTATGGCGATTTATCTCCACAACTTAGCACTTATATTGATAAGGAAGTAGAATCGTTATTTGGTCCATACTTGGTCTATAGCGAAGCTATTCAAACAAACTTTAAGGAATAATGAAGTAGGAAGGTTATCTAATGGAAATTAATTTACCAGCTTTTATTGTAAATGAGGTTGAGATATACCTTGACAAAAATGAAAGTGAATTCTTTAATAGGATTTCTGAAATTGTAAGTTTAAGCAAAAATGAAGAGACAACTCGTGCTTCTTTGGAGCATTATCTCTCCAAAAAAGTTTTATTAGAAGATCAAACAGATCAAATGATTATTTTAACATATTTCTTACTTAGTTATTGGAGCAAGGAGTATGATTCTATTATTAATTATTTCAACAAATTCGATAATACAATAGATAAACGAAACTTATCCCTTCAAGTTCTCCATTTACTTTCTCTTAGAAATATGTTTAGCTTTGATGAGTTTAAAAAATACAAAAATGAAGTAGAAAAACTAGTAAATGAGCTAGAGGATTCAAGAGAAAAAGACTTTCTAAATTTATCAATAAAGGAATTTTCAGAAAAAGTAGAAAAACGTCCTGAATTAGGGTACAAAGCTCTCAATGAAATTCTACGTTATCTATTAAATATGGATGATCTTTCTTTACAATTCCCATTCGTTCTTGATGCTTTGCTGAGTGATTTAGTTAATTTCGCATATGTTCTTGTTGATGATACTCTGAAAGATTTGTGGATTGAAAGTGCGATCAAGAGAGCAGAAAATTTCAACAATGATGGCATGCTCTGTTCTCTTTTTGAATTGCTTGCAAACATTTCAATGAAAGAATATGATATGAAAAAAGCTGTAGAGTACATCGAAAAAGGTGTTAGTCTTGCAAAAAAACTGAAATCTGATCGTCTACTTGTTACTATGCAATTGAATATCGCTACTAAGGAGAAAATAAACGGAAAACTCAACGAAGCGTTAATTATATACGAAAATATGTTGAAAATTGAAGACTTGCTTACACCAACAAAAATTCAAATTTTGGAAAAAATAGGTGAAATCCACCTTCTAAACGAGGAATCCGAGAAGGCAGAAGAATATTATGAAACTGCTCACAAACTTAACCAAGAAAATGGTTTCATTTACGCTACCTTAGAAATTACTTATGGTTATCTAAAACTGTTAAACAAAAAAGATGATGGTGAAGCACTAAATTTCGGTATGCAATTAGCAGAAGAACAATTTGATTTCAATGCAATGTCGTATTTCTATTTTTACAAAGGATTATATTTCCAGAAAATAGTTAATCTTTCTGATGCTGTAGAACAGTTCGAACGAGCTTTAGAATTTTTTGAAAATCAGGTTATCTTAGAAGGAATTGTATATTCATATGGAAAACTTGCAGAAAGCTACTTTGAGATGTACAGAATTACAGAAAATAATGAATTTGCAGAGAAATTCCTATATTTTATAGATAATCTCTTAGATGTAGCGGAAGAACTTAAACACCCCATGTACATAGATGCAATGATCATTAAGGCTAGTTATTTCCAATATAGAGGTCTTGAAAAAAGAGCAAAAGAAAAGCTGCATGTTGCATTATCCTTTGCAGAACAACTTGAACTGGAAGAGAAAATTGAGGAATTAAAAATAAGGATAAGAGACAAAACTTCTCTCCTTCAAGAACTTAAAGGATCAAAGAGACTTTTCAATAGAATCAGGTCTTTTTCTTTTGGAGATCACAAGGATATACCCATAGTACTTTATCTCTTGCTTGTAATGGATGAAGGAGGTTTGCCATTGTACTCTTACCATTTCACGGAAACGAAGGCTATGGATGATCTATTAGTTTCAGGTTTGATTACCGCAATTGTAAATTTTTCAGCTGAGGTACTAGGAAAAGGAGTGGAAACACTTCGAAGCATCAATCACGAAGGAAGAGCTGTAATAATTGAACAACAAGAAAATATCATGGCTGTGCTTGTAGCTGATAATGAAACATTTGTGTGTAGGTTAAAGGTGAAAAAATTCTTGAAAGAAGCAGTACTGAAAATCAAAGATAATATATCGTTAAAGGAAATAGATCAAGAAGAGTTTCAACCTATCGTACAAGATGTTTTCTCAGAAACTCATTTTGCGCTAAAATGAAAAAGATTATCTCCCTCTTTTCCTTTTCCTAATTATAGATACTGGCACTAATACAAGTATAGATAGTAGGAAATAGACATTAGTCTCATCAGTTGGAAGAGGATCTTCCGTGTACTCATCAGGGTGTAAAATATAGTAAAGCAAATCTTCTATGTCACTAAGAGCTGTTTTTGTTGAATTTATTGCATCAATGTATTCCATGTTAGCATATTCAATAACTGAATACTCGATATCACTGTTTATTTCTGCTATGAATCCAACGAGTTCTATAGGAGAATCATTATCAATAAAAAATTGATAAGCATCTTCAAATTCTTGTTTCGCTTGTTTGAGGAAATATTTGAAATGAGCTCTAGCTAAACCATCTTGGTTGAAAATACTGAAGCTTTCTTCGCTAAACGAAAAATAATTCATAACATCTTGAAAGAAAGATGAGCCCCAGCCATAAGTGCTGCCGTGTGGATGAGGCAATCCAAGGCTATGACCCAATTCATGTATCATAACAGCTGAATACCCTCTTCTTGGTAGAGCTGGATTAGCATCCTTGAAAATACTATTCTGAGTTCCAAGGAGTATCTCCCACCCCATGCCTCCTAACCCTGCGAATGAAATCCCAGTATATCTGAAACCGATTTCATTAGTTAAGAAGAAGTAACATGGGAGAACAGTATCAGCTGCATCGAAATCAAAGTAGTTTGTCAGCTCATTGCTTAGGTAGTCAAACAAACCTTCTGTCACCTCTACATACATACCATTTACATCTTCGTGAACATAAGAGGCAATTTTATCATAAAGTTCTGGATAATCAGTTAAAAAGATATAATCTACTTCCACTTCCCATTCAATCCAAGGAAGATCTTTCTCTAATTGTGAGAACATCCTGCTTTCTGAAATTACCCATTTTATATCTTCTGCTGTAAACCCATTGTTGGTCAGATTATCGAACACCTTTACTTGGAGTGAATATGTTTCGCCAATCTGGTAATGAGAATAATATGTTGAAAATACGTTACCGAGATATGAATACAACCAATCTGCAATATAGGTAGTCAATATATCTTGACCAGCTGGAGAATAAGGATTATGGGTTTGAATAAGAGTATCGATATCAGGATAATTATAATAGCTAAAAGAACCTGGGTAAAAAGCTGTCCAAGCAGTTAATAACCAGTCAAAATACCATGATTGTGAAGATAAGTCTAAATAACAAAAACGATTGTTTCCTCCCCAGCCCATAGTTGGTCTAGAGGGTATTTCATCGTATCCAGAATACCAATGAGAAATAGATTCATTGGTATCAAATGAAGTTTTCTCTACATTATACCAATGTTCAAGCGAATGGTCAGGAGTATCAAATGAAGAGAAATTTAGAAGATAAAGTGTGTATCCACTCGTTTCAAGACTAGGACCATGAATATTGGTGGAAATGTATTTTTCCACATCTATTGCATCTACAACTAATCCATCTTCTGGTATAAAAATATCAGTCCTCTCACCTGAAATCATATCCTCTTCTAGTTTAGTAATATTAAGAGAGTAACCCACTCCCGTTCCATTAATACCATTTGTTAAGATATAGTTTTTCAAACCATTAACATACATCTCATCTAAGTGTTCAAAATCATAGTTGAAATTAATTAGAGTTGTTCCATAATTTACATCCCATTTAGTTAAGTAACCTAGAAGCTCACCCTCTATTGCATCTTCATCAATAATGTCTTGATCAAAACCGAGGAATCTAACATAAATTGTTAGATTAGTGTCGAAATTATCTGGTATACTCGAGATAGAAGTAGTTATTTCTTGAGTGATGCTTGTTTCACCAACCATAACAAGAGATGAGATAAAAAGCAAAAATATAGAGAAGAAAATTATCTTCTTATTCATAACTATATACAGACAGAAAGCATATTTTAATTTAACTCATTCACAAGATGATTCCATGAAGGACGAACAGTGACAATAGAAAAACATGAAAATATCATGGCAGTCCTTGAAGCAGATAATGAAATATTTGAAAGATTTTCTGAAATGAGGATAACCTAGCATATCAAAGTTTTACATAATTAATCCTTATTTATGCTAGAGAATTCACCCCCTTTATCTAAATAGAAATCAAGTTTAATCCGTTTTTCTTCTTAACCATTCTGGTTTTTTTATCTTCCCTGACCACTCTGGTTTTTTTATCTTCCCCTTATACATTAATGTCCCTATAACTCCAGCAGCAACAGCAGCTCCACCGAGAGTAGTACTAAGAACAATGATCAAAGTTAAATTTGGTCCTGTGTCAGCTGTAAAACTCTTTACGATGTTAACTTCTTCAGATGCAAGATTTCCAATGCTATCATTGGCATAAAAAGTAAGAGTAATATTTCCTTCTGCTAAAGCTGACCATTCTGTTTGATTAATTGTTCCACTAAAAGAGTCAATATAATAGGGAATACTTCCATTGAGAGTATACCATACAGTATCTAAATTAACTCCTGTAACCGTTATGTCAAAACTTGGTGTATCGTTGCCAAATACCTCACCAGCATCAGGTGAGTTGATTGTAATCGTTAGAACTAAAACGTCTTTTATTATAATAACGCCAGCAGAACCAATATTTCCAAGCTTATCTATTGCATAAAACGTTAGTGTAATATTACCCTCAGAAGTAGCGTCCCAGGCAGATTGGTCAATTGTTCCAATCTCTTCAGAAGTATAATTATGTAATCCGCTATCAAGAGTATACCACATTTCATCCAAATTTGGTTCAGTGATAGTCACATCAAAATTTGGTGCGCTGTTACCAAATACGTCGTTAGGATTAGGTGAATTTATTATAATTATTGGTGCTATATCGTCCCAAATTGGTAAATAATCTAGATTTCCTGCTGTACCTGGAATAGTATATGGAGTATCTCCGATACCATCACCATTTGCGTCTACACCATCATAGTTATCCCAATAGTTCCCAATAAGTGTAGTATTCCAGATGGTATTAGCATTATCATCCTTTGCGATAGAAGTATTATTTCTAAAGAAATTCTCATAAAATAGGTTGTAATCTGCTGCTGGACCTTTTATGTGTACTCCTAGAGTATTGTAAGAAATTTCGTTTCCCCTGATGGTGTTGTTATAACTATCCTTATCGATCATAATCCCTTCTTGGGTATTGTTTCTTATGTCATTTTCTGAGATAACGATGTTGTTATTAGCTTTTTCTAAATGAATACCTTCTCCGTCATTATTACGTATGTTATTATTCGAGAGAGAAGTAAAAGTACAGTCGTTGATTAATATCCCTGCACCATTATCAGCTATATTATTTCCTGAAACGAGGATAGAACTGCATGTATCAATGTTTATCCCTTCTTGGTCATTGTATATTATATTACTGTCAATAATTTGTCCATTACTTACATCAGACAAAGAGAGACCTAAATTCCCACTAATAGTGCAATTTCTTATAATAAAGTATTTTATTGAATTTAATATACTAAGGCAAAAACCAGTTCCTGTAAAAAGAATATCTTCTATAATGTAAGGATCGTTTTCTATTCCATTACCAGTGCAAATACCCTGGTCTTTCGCCCATGTCCAATTCTGCGGCTCTCCAAGAAGGTCATTAATTTCTACATCTTGATATTCCACATAAAATTCCAGATTATCAGCATTCTCTGTAGAAGAACTACTAATATGTACTAAAGTAGATACAGTACTAAACAAAATTACAAATATTAACGAACCAACTCTTTTATTCAACAATAAAGTCACCAAGCTAAAGCTATAGAAATGTAACCTATAAACTTATTTAAACTTTGAATGAAAGAGAGAAAAAACGAAGCAAAAGAGATTGAAAAGCATAATTAATTTAACTATTTCACAATAAGCTTCCACGTTCTAAATCCTCAAAGGACTAATCTGATATTTCAATCCTATAATCTGCATCACGTCTACCGCATCTTCAATTGTGTTAGATGAAAATTCAAGAGCTTCTACAATATGATATAGAAATAGTATTTCTATTGTGCTAAGACTATCAGTCTTCTTCATAATAGCAGCTAAACCTCTATGACTGTTTTTATCAAGAGCAGTTTCTAACTTATGAACATCGTCAAATATTGGGTGGGAAGCTAATGGTTGAATGCAGACTACTTCTAAAACTTCAGTAGCTTTTGTTATCAGCTGTAATAATAGCTCAGTTTCATCATTTAGATAATCGATGAACTCATCAGATAAATTGTCTCTAGAAATCAGCAACAATTTACGGTAGGAGCGGAGAGTGAATCCGATAGAAGAATCAAGAATCTCGGTAATTTTATAAAAGTGATAATCGTCTGGAGCAGGGCGAACATTTCCATAGAGGGCACGAGTCACTTTCATTACTAGTTTATCAGCTTCACGCTCTAAATCCTTAGCCTCACTTAGTAGATCATTACATGCTTCAGGGCTTTCCCCTTCAACATATGAATCAAATGCTTGTTTCAACATTCGAAATGAATCTCTTACTTTTTTACCATGCTTAAGTGAAATACTTGCTTGAATCCATCCAGGGCGTGTTTCGGTTGCAAAAATCAGAAATGAGATGGCAAGTATTCCCAGAATAATTGCAATAACTAAAAATGGGAATTTTAGCATGTTGTTGATATTATTACTTGTTTCAGGTCCCCAAATATTGAGTGATGTAGCTGAAAAAACCAGCCCAATAGCAATCAAAGGACCGGTAAAATAGCCTGAATCTAATGAAGCCCGATAAATTCCTAAACTTTGTTCTCTCTTTACAATAGGAACAACGTCTCTTGTTATTGAAGGAAGACTTGGATAATAAACAGCTGTTCCTATTCCTGCTGCAATCATCAAAATCAAAACTATGGTAAAACTATTTGCTATTGTGATCAAACCCAGTGCTAATCCTTCAATGAACAAACCAAAAATTATCGTTTCTTTTCGTCCAAATCTGTCGCTAAATCTACCAGTCAAAGGCATGGAAATACTCCAAGCTAAGGTAAATGCTGACATGACAATACCAATCTGAACATAATCAAAACCATAGATTTTAAAGAGCAGTATAGGAAGAAGAAGAACGATCATACTATCCATTATTCGAGAAAAGTGACCCGCCAAATATGTTAAAAGAAGTGTTGGGGTCCTAACAATATTCCTGAGTTTCCATTGTGTCTCCACTTTAGTTGAATCAAGCAAAATTTCTTCCTTAGATCCTTTAACTAATTCTGTTGTTTCTACATTTCTTAAGAGGAAAAATCCTAATAGTAAAGCTACTCCAGCAACAATAAGTGCAAAAATAAAACTTGCTGCAAATCCATCCTGAGTTTCACTTATCAAACCAGCAAAGAACGCTCCCAAGCTTGAACCCATATATACAGAAAATTCCATTGTGCCTAAAGAAAATGCACTGCCTTCTGAACCAGCTATGTCTGTTAAAGCAGACATGGAAGCCGTGAAGAAAAATCCTAATCCTCCACCTATGAAAACGTTTCCAATTATTAAACCAGCTAGTTTGAGATAATTCGCAAAAGCTAATGAGACTGAACCAACGACTAATAGAGCCAAACCTATTCTCAAGGTGTTTTTTCGCTTGAGTTTAGAGCTTACTCTGCTACTCAGAAAACCGCTTAATCCTTTAAACAAACCATAGGCTACGATTGTTGAAGCTATCTGCAAGAAGATAAGAAAGTTCTGTAAATTATCACTTGTGTCAAACAAACCATATGGAAGAATACTTTCAGCGTAAAGAGACAAAGCTGCTCTTTGAACACCATAGGTAATTCCAGTTAGGAGTAAAGTTGATATAAGGGGAAACCATTTTCCGAACGAAGAACGAATAGTAGTTGTACTTGATTTAGGACTCATTGTCAGCAATTATGTAAGATTGTTATCTGATAATAGTTTTTCCCTCAAAACAAAAAGTGGGTGTAAAATGAGAAATAACAGCTGTAAGCGGAAAAATAGTCCAAAAATTAGCGATGAATTCAAGATTATTCTTGTATCAACAGCTGTATATTCCATTATTCTTCTGGCCTTCTATATTTATACCACTTATTTGAATACAGGATATGAAATAATCATTTCTGACCAAATAATTTTTTTTAATAGGGGGGTAACAATTATAGATGGTCTCCTTCCATACAGAGATGTTTCTGTTGATGCTGCATCTTTGAGTCCGTATCTTTGGGCTCCTATAGTGTTTCTTTCAATGTTTATAACAGGTGATTATTCAACA
Source organism: Candidatus Heimdallarchaeota archaeon (assembly GCA_018238545.1). Lineage (GTDB taxonomy): Archaea > Asgardarchaeota > Heimdallarchaeia > Heimdallarchaeales > Heimdallarchaeaceae > UBA460. The sequence goes on along the minus strand of JABCTC010000029.1, from coordinate 18,126 downwards.
GAGTTCGTGACTAGCGACAATTATTTCTTGAATGAAAGCATGATGTTGAGTTCATACATGTTCAGAATATTTTTTGCTTTTTGCCTGATAATATCAGCTCTTTTACTCTATAGATTAGAACATAATAGGAACAATAAGAATGCTCTTAGAATCTCTCTTCTCTACATCTTAAACCCTTTTTTCCTTTACCTTTTTTCTTTCTGGGGATCTGACGAATGCCTGCTGCCGTTACTTATACTACTGCCAGTTTATTTGTACGAAAAGGGAAACAATTCTTTAGCAACTCTCAGTATTGTTCTTGGTACTGGATTCAAGTATTTTCCAATTTTGCTAGCTCCTTTAATATGGATTTATTCAAAAAATTGGAAGGAGAGAAGCATGCAAACCTTGTTGTTCCTCATAGGGCTAACAGCTGTATCCCTCCCCTTCTATCTTATCGCCCCTGAAGCTTTTATCAACCAATTCAAAAACCCTATAGTTTCACCAAGAAACCAAGGTTTGTTAACTTTAATACAGAATTTCGTTAATTCAGACATTAACGAGTATAATCTAATTATTCAGATTGTTACAATGAGTCTAATCCTGTTAGCAGGTCTTTTCTTCTTTCTGAAAAAGAGTGAATGGAAGTATCACAAAACTGTAGTATTTTTGATAATATTTTTTGTTATTTACCCCAAAATCCAAGTTTCGTATTTTGCAATGATAATACCTTTTACATCCATATATGTGTTTGCTGAGAGAAAGATAAAATGGTCTTTTCTAATCTACTATATCTTGGGTACAACGTTAGGGGAAGCAACAGATTATCTTCTAGCTGACACTCAAAAATTCCTCTATCTGGAAGTGATGTGTTGGTTGTCGATAGGTCTCTTCTATCTAACATCTTTGTTATACATTTTTTACTTCTTATTTTTTAACAAACAAAATGTTTCAGTTAATAATTCTGGATCCATAAAACAAATCTCTTCCTAGTTCCAGCATTTATCTGGAAAATCTTGCTTTTTAACCTATTTTGGAATTTTGCTAAGATCTGTCTAATCTGTTCTTCATTCATGAACATCACAGTGATATTTCGAAATTTCACTTCATCACTATTCAGCGCTTCATCTAGAAGCTTCAAAGTAAAATCCATTCCATTTGTTGTCCCTCCAATCATCTCACTTTCTACTCCTTTCCATCCTCTTTTCTTCCAAAGTTTAGTTTGATCATTATCATAGATTGGTGGATAACATAAGAGGGTTGAATAGTTTCCTTCAGGAAGTAAATTAGTCAGAATTTCTCCTCTAGATTGTAAGATTGAAATTAGTTCAGAAAGATTATTGTCTTTAACATTCTTGTATGCAGATTTGATTGAAGTTTCATTTATTTCAGTTGCCAAAATCTTTCTTTTATATTTTTTTGCGAGAATCATAGCTAAAACTGCACTTGCTCCAGTTCCAATTTCTACTAAGGGCTCTTCTGACTCTGTTATGTCATCAATTATATCACAATAAACATGACGAATTCCTAAAGCTGGAATAAGATATCCTTCAGGTACAGTCACTTTTAATTGTAGAATATCTTTGTAGAGATATTGGTTGAGAAGAGACAATATTCTAGGATCACCAAGGTCAAATTTTGGGGGATCCTTTGAGATAAGAAACTCGTTTAACTCAGGAAATTTCTTAAGCAAATCTGAAAATTTCTTTCCATAATATTTTGCCTCAATTATAGAGTAATTTTCGAATTTCATTTTATTGTCTTTTGAAAATTAGATTTGTTGTTTAAATTGCTTACGTTTGAAATAAAACAAATAGAGAAAACATAAATACTTCCAGATTATGAGGTAAGTTGAATGAGAGTTCTGTTTATAACCTACTTCTTTCCTCCTGATAAGTCAGTTGGTGGATTTAGAGCTGCTAGTTTGGTCAATTATTTTCCTGAAAAGGATATTGACATAGCCTTACTAACCGCTGACACATCTGAAAAAAAGAGAAAAGAATTGGAACAAAAATTCGGAAAAGAATATTTCTTTCTTTCTAGAGCTCCACAAATTAGAGAAATAGGTTATAAAACAAAGATTCTCAGCTTAATAGAATTATTAAACTTGGAGCATTATTTATTCTTTCCAGATGTTTATTTTTCTTGGATAAGAAGAACATGTAAAATAGGAAAGAAATTAATTCAAGAAGGTAAAATTGATGCGGTTCTTGTAACTCTTCCCCCATACACTTCAGCTGTAGTAGGATATAAATTAGCCAAAAAATACAATCTTCCTTTAATTTTAGATTACCGAGATCCATGGTCATCTCATACAGGTTTGAGATTTCCAAAATTCATCGTAAAGCAAAGACACAGAAGACTAGAAAGAAAAATTGCTAATTATTCTAAGCTTATTATTACAGTTGGAGATGGCTATGCAAAGTTAATCAGCAATGCTACAAACATTGATGAGAAGGAAATATCTGTGATTCCAAATGGCTACTATGCAAGTAATAAACCAACGCAAATTGCCCCAAAAATTCAAGAAAAGTTTACCCTATCTTTCTTTGGAAATTATAGTAAGGCCCATAGTAAAATAGTTAAGGAGTTTGTTCTAGGATTTAGAATCATGGTTGATAAGAATAAACTAGGTCCAAGTGACATAACTTTAAGATATGCGGGTATACAGTCAAGGTCGACATTACAACGTGATTTAGAATTTGGTAGTATAACAAAATATTTTGAAGACTTAGGTAATCTAGAAGGAGCGGAAATGATAAAGGAAATTCAGAAGTCTCACATAAACTACGTTTTTGCCCCAAAAATTCTTGATCACAATCTTGCAACGAAGATATTTGATTATGGTTTAGGAAATTCACACATACTTGTTATAGGTGAGAAAAAAGCTATCTACAATTGGTGTATATCTGTTGAGCAAGAATTCACTCATGTAGAAGGGGATAGACATGCCATTGCTGAAGGGCTTGAAAATTTGTATAAGCTATGGAAAGACAACAAGTTGGAATATGGCTGTGATGAGAAAGAAATAGCTAAATATAACAGAAAAACACTTGCCTTGAAATTTGCTGATCTACTAAATAAAACATTAAAAACAAAATAAAAATAAAAACTGGTGTTCATATGAATATAGACAAAAAAGAAGTTACCATCATTTCAATTACTATTCTTGAATTGATTGTTTGTTTCATATTTTATCCTGCCTGGCTTTCTATTCCAGCATCAAGATTAGTCCATTATCTTGTTGTTGCAGGGCTTATCGGAATGATTTGTTCATTTTCAGCGCTTCTAATATATTTGAACAGGAAATATGCTAATAAGTTGAATGAAAAGGAAATAATTATCGATGATCTAGAGAAACTAGATATTGAAATTAAAGGAAAAAACATATCAAAATATTTTCTATTTGGTGGCTTCTTTCTTTACAGTGCTTTTCTTCTAATCATAAAATTTCCAGTATTAATAAGTGAAATCAGAATTTTTGGTGATGAAGGATTTCATGTTTTTAGAGTGGTACTTATGGAGAAAATGTTTACTTTAGGGGGGATTCTTCCATCATGGGTTCTTGCTATATTGTTGTATTTGTTGGTTGCTATTATAATTACCATTGTGGTTGTAGTCAAAAGAAACCAAGATCTAAGAGCAAAAATAAAGAAGATTTTCGATAGAAGAAAGAAGTTAATACTCTGGGGAACCTTTGTAATTACAATAATTTTAGTTGTATCATATGCAGTTTTATTTGATCTGTTAAGCTTAAAAGCAGGCTTTCAGCTTCCTGAAGGAAATATCAACATCGCTTTTGCTAGATATGGCCCCTTAAATCCAATAATTGGAGTAATTTTCCTGATAACTTTTGGATATTCAGAATTCTGGTTACATTTTGTTTCATTACTTTTCAGCTTATTCAGTATGATTTATCTGTATAAATTAATCAGAAAATATAGAAGTGACTTTTTTGCTATTTTTGTAAGCGTATTAGTACCTTTATTACCTACTATTTACGATTTTGAAGGACAATATTATCTAGCAACTGGTGTCTTATTTTTTTCAATTGCTTTTATCTACCATTTTCATCTAGCGATTTCAAAACCAGATACTAAAGAACTGAACAAACTTCTACTCATTTATCTCACAGGTTTTCTTTATAAAAAAGTCTTAATTTTTGCTCTAGGGGCATTGTACATTTATTTGGCTTTTGTTTTCATTCATAAATATCGGAAAACAAAACAAATGAAGTGGGATGAAGTTAAAATCTGGGGAGGATATTTGGTTTTAGCCTTAATTCCTTCAATTACATGGATGTTGTTTACAGATGCAGCTGTATGGAGAAAGTATGTTTTTAGTTTTACTAACCTCTTTAGCAGCCATATCATTGAATATGCTAAACTTGCCCCTCAATTGATGTCTTTTCTATGGATATTCACTATCATTGGAATTCCATTGTCGATTATTTTTATTAGAGATCATCTGACTTACTCCAGCATAACATATTCTGTGATTATTTATCTCATCTATACCGCAGAAAGTTCGTGGAAAGTTGTAGAACCTAGATTTATGATAACTTTATTGCCTTTTGTTTTAATTTGTTCGATGCAAATATTTGATTATTTGTTCCTAAAAAGTGCAAGAATTCTTATAAAGAAAAAACCAAAACTCAAAACAAAAATAAAACGATTTTTACCTGTTATATGGTTGTTAATGTCAATAGGATTTACTATTCCGCTTACAATAGAAGGTATCAAAAGTGATAATGCTTCAATTGAAACCAGAATTCCTTTTGATTCCATAGCTTTATTTATGGCAGAAAATTATACTTCAGAAGATTCTATTGTACTGCTATTTGGTTCCAATCCAATTGCCTTCTATGCTGAGAAACATGATGTTACATGCGAGATATTTGTTTTGCATGAAATATCGTCCGAAAATTATCTAATTGATTTCATGGAAAACACGTCTAGCAGTTATTTTGCTTTGCTTGATTATGATTTGTCTATAAACATGTTAACAGAGGATACCTATGATGCAATCTTTTCTGATACGAATTTCTATCTATATCATACTATAACCTCAATAAATGAAAAGAACATATTCTTTTTTGCATTATATTAAAATAAGTTGATTTACAAAAAAGGATTTACAAAGCAAAACAATTATATGTTCATCGTCATTTTCAATATCATGGTTTCTGAAGAAGAGATATTCGAAGAATTAGAAAAAAAACATAAAGATGTACTTATTGATCCCGATAATCTTGAAACATACAATTCAATGTTTAGCAAAGAAAAAAAAGATTTATTTGATGCAAGCAAACTTGCTGATAAGCGTATTCTTGTAACAGGAATCTCAGGATTTGTTGGTAGTCATATTGCTGAGAAGCTAATATCTCTTGAACAAAATATTGATATTTACGGATTTGTTCGAAGACAATCCGTTCCTATTCTTCCAAATATCAGAGATATTGTAAAAGATCTTACTTTAAAAGTAGGAAACTTATTTGATTATCCTTCTATGGAGAAAGCAATCACGGAGATTGAACCACATTATATATTTCATTTAGCAGCTCAATCATTTGTACCTACATCTTTTACTGCTCCTATTGAGTGTGTACAAACTAATATTCAAGGAACTCTGAATTTATATGAAGTAATTCGAAAACATGAGTTTGATTTAGAGGGAATACAAGTTGCTTGTAGTAGTGAAGAATATGGTTTAGTCTATCCTGATGAAATACCAATAAACGAAAATAATCCAATGCGTCCTCAATCTCCCTATGCAGTTAGTAAAGTAGCTACAGAACATTTAAGTCTTATATACCATCGAGCATATGGATTACCTACTATTGTTACACGTGGTTTCAATCATACAGGACCAAAAAGGGGACTTCAATTTGTTACATCTGTCATCGGTAGCCAAATTGCCAGAGCATTAAAAACTGGTGAAAAAGTAATGACAATTGGTAATCCCAAGCCCATAAGAGATTTCACAGATGTACGAGATATGGTTCAAGGTTATCTTCTAGCCTTAACAAAAGGTAAGAGAGGAGATGTATATAATTTAGGTCATGGATTTGGGATAAGTATTGAGAATTTGATTAAATTAACTGCATCACACTTCAACATTGATGTTGAGATTCAAATTGATCAAGATCGTTTCCGTCCTGCAGAAGTGAATGTTCTCATCTGTGACTATTCAAAGGCTAAGAAAGAGCTAGGGTATTATCCTCAATATCCTCTAACAGAAACTATGGAAAATATTGTGAATTATTTTCTATCTAATGATATTTTCATGAATATAACGTAGGAGAAAAGAATGAATTTAGATGATGCTATTACTGAGATTAGGAAAATTGTTGAGAAATATTTCCATTCTAACCCTCCACTGGAAATGGGAGATAAAATTCGCCTAATCTCTCCTTCGTATAATGAAGATGAAGTGATTGAAGCTATCGAATCATTGTTATCTACACAGGTTACAATGGGAAAGAAAGTATATTCCTTTGAAGAAAAATTTGCTAATTATCTGGGTGTAAAGTATGGAACTATGGTGAATTCAGGTTCAAGCTCTAATCTTATTGCACTTGAAGTTTTAGCTAATCCTATCCTGAAAAATAATATAAAACCGGGTGATGAGATAATTACACCTGCACTTACGTGGTCCACAACTGTTTTTCCAATAATCGACATTCAAGCCGTGCCTGTTTTTGTAGATTCAAATCCTGAAACTTTGACAATTGATATCGAACAATTAGAAAGCGCTTTATCTGAAAGAACAAAAGCAATCATGCCTGTTCATTTGTTAGGTTATCCATGTAATATGGATTACATCAAAGATTTTGCAGAAGATAATGACCTGTTTATAATAGAAGATTGTTGTGAAGCTCATGGAGCAGAGTGGAAAGGTAAGAAAGTAGGTAGTTTTGGAGATCTGGGTTCGTATAGTTTTTTCTTTTCTCATCATATATCTACAATAGAGGGTGGAATGGTTGTTACAAATGATAATGCTTACAATGACATAGCTAAATCATTAAGAGCTCATGGATGGGTAAGGGAAAGATCTGATCGAGCAGAGATATTAAAGAAAAATCCTGACCTTGATTCACGCTTTCTTTTTGTTAATAAGGGTTATAATCTTCGTCCTACAGAGATACAGGGAGCTTTTGGTATCCATCAAATTGATAAACTCGAGGAATTTCTAAAGATACGAGAAGATAACGCAAAGTATTGGCTAGATGCATTGATAGAAGTAGAAGAGCATATCTTATTACCCTCTGTTGAAAAAGATGTAAGGCATGCCTGGTTTGGTTTTCCACTTAAAGTAAAAGAAAATGCTCCTTTCAAACGAAAAGATTTAGTAGACTTCTTAGAACAAAACAATGTAGAAACCAGACCTGTAATGGCAGGAAATATGACCGAACAACCTGCAATGCAGTATTTTAAGTGGAGAAAAGTAGGCCAATTGGATGTATCTTCTGACATTATGAGGAATGCATTCTTCTTTGGTAATCATCCAGGAATAAAAGAAAAAGAAAGAGAAAAAATCGTTGATTTAATTGTACAATTTGTCAAGTCTCAGTGACAATAGGTGCTTCCTCTTTTTTCCTTCTGTTTTGTAAGAAAATAAGGAGATATACTGGAAGTCCTATTAATATATAAATTGAAGTTCTAATTGCAAATTCAGATGTACTTGCGGCGAATGTTAGTGCTTCAGAAAACGAAAAAACACTAAGAGTAAGAACCATACTTCCTTGATAAGTACCTAATCCACCAGGTAAAATTGGAAAAACTACTGCTAAGAATCCAATAGCACCTGTAAGAATGCCCAGATGAACAGGTAGGAGTGGTAGGAGTTCATGAAGTATGAGATATATTAAGAAAGTATCAATGAAAACAATTACTAGAGATAAAGCTATATTCACTATTACTTTCTTCTTTGATTTGATAAGAGTTCTAAAATAAACATTTATCGTTTCTGACAGTTTCACTTCCACATCTATTTTATCCGAAAATTTAGCAATAAATGCGGTTAAGATTTTATCAAAGAATTTATGATATTTTATTATTAAGAAAATTATTACAGCAATCAATATCATTAGTAAACCAACTATTAAGAAGATCCACATTACATTACTGACAACCTGTATTGCGAAAAATAGAACCAGTACTAGAGCAAAAAGACATAGTGATATTAAGTCAATGACTTTTTCAATAACTAAAGAACCTATTATTTCACCAGAGGAAAGCTCTGGAGAAGATTTTTTTAGATAAACAAAACGAGATACATCACCTAATCTTCCAGGTAATAAAGAATTAATTAGAAAACCTAGAGATACACCAAGAAATGATTTTCCTAAATTCAATTTTTCTACTTGTAACAGGGTATATCGATACGATTTCAATATCATTAAACCCACAAAAATAGAGCAATAAATTACTAGAGTGGAGATTTTTATATTACTTACTTGGTTAAAGAGATCATATTCCAGAAACAGAAAAACTATAAGAGAGATTATCAAGGCGTTTGAACCTAAAAATAGAAATAACTTGGTGAATTTATGTTGAAGAATTTTTTTCATCGCGAGCCATATCTTTCGGCTTTTTGTTAACGATTCAGAAAAATCAGCATTTTCATCCTCGTTAGTGTGTTCTTCAAATTTATTCATCTTCTTAAGCTCCTAAATAAGGTCTAAGATATAATTGGTGATTGTATTTGCACCTGATTTATCAATGTTATCTTTATACTTTGGAATCATAATATTATCCAATTCATTAACCCAATCCATCTCTTGAAATTCTTCTTGTGATAGAATTTTTGTTCCTCCTAATTTAAGTGTATTTTGAAGGAGAATTTGAGATTCAACATTAGATTTAATTGGAATAAGTAACATCTTAACTTCATTTATAATACATTCACTCAGAGAACCCCAACCTGGTTTTCCTATGAAGAAATCACTATTTCCAATCCAATTTTGGCTTTCAGTTTCATCTGAAGGAATACTTGGAATATCACTCTTAGAACCATTGATATTAGAAGTGAAGAAATGAACTGGCAAAGAAGGATTCTGTTTAAGCAATGAATCCAGTTTCTCTAAATCCAGTGATATGTTCATCCCATAAGAGATATACGCAGTTGAGTAGTTTCTTGGAATTTTGAATCTTCGTTGAAATTCATCTTTTGTTATCGTTTTTTTTCTTGCGAAGAATCCCACATCTAAAATCTTCTTTCTTCCTAATGGAATGAAACTTTCCAAATCTGAGAGTGGAAACCTGATTAGGACATCTGATTTTCTATATGATTCATATAGACTTTTTGAGATTTTTTGTTGTATCTCTTCAGATTCTGAGTCTTTAATGTCCAAATTAGCAAAAACAGAATACCAATCAAAGTTTGATGCAGCTATTGAAAACAAATTCAATTCTTCAGCCAAATCAAATGCTAAGGGTGATATATCCGAGTATATAATGGAATTTGAATAATTACCAACTATTTTCTTTAGTTCTTCAACTTTCTTACCTTTTTGTTTAACATAGAACTCAAATGCATTAGCGAGGGATTTATTAATGTCTGGTTCTAATGAATATTTGTTGTAATGTAAACCTAGATCTGTTTGAAATTTCTTTATTTTAACGCGATTAATTATTTCTTTATTACTAGTTTTCAAACTTTGTATAAAAAAGTCGCAATGTTCAGTGGGACCAATAAAATGGATACTTACCTTTTCAGATTTTTCCATAATGTCTCTAACTAGTGCTATGGTTCGAGTTAAATGCCCGAAACCAAAGCTAGAAACAAATATGAATAAATTCAGCATCAACTTGTTTTACATGCTTCAATATTTAAAGATATTAGTCTTTTATGATTCTTAAACTAATTAATAGAAATAGATAAAAAGTATTTAACGGAAAACTTCTCATAATGACAATAAACACCTTACTAATTCTAACTTACAATGAAATTGATGGATCAAAAGCATTGTATGACAAGATTCCATTTGAACTTTTTGATGAGGTTTATGTAATTGATGGAAACAGTACTGACGGTACAATAGAGTTTTGGAAAGATAAAGGACATAATGTATATCTTCAAAAGATACCAGGTAGAGGAGCTGCATTTGTGGAAGGAGTTGATATAACTAAAGGAGAAAATATTCTTTTCTTTAGTCCTGATGGAAATGAAAATCCTGCAGATATTCCAAAACTACTCTCTGAACTAGATAATTATGATTTAGTCATTGCAACACGTTTTGGTAAAGGTGGAGAAAGTGAGGATGCTACATGGTTTAGACGGTTCGGAAATAATTTGTTTACTTTTGTAGTTAATTTGTTTTTCAGAGCTAAGGTTACTGATGCAGTGAACGGATTTAGAGCAATTAAACGTGACAAATATAAGCAATTAAATTTACCTCCTTCAAAATTTGAAATAGAATTCCAAATGACTTCAAGAGCAGGGAAATTAAAATACAGAATAAAAGAAATCCCAACACATGAAGGAGATAGAATCGGTGGGTATTCCAAAGCAGGTTCGTTTTCTGTAGGTTTTAGCTACATTAAAGTATTAATTAGAGAAATATTCATTGGTAAAAAATTCCTGAAAAAGGTGGATAAAAATTGAAAGATGAAACTTCATTAGAAGGAAAAAGAATCCTTCTAACAGGTGGAAACGGATTTTTTGGTCAGCATATTCTAAAAGAATTAAAAAAGGAATCACCTGAAGAGATAATAATACCTGATATATCAAAATATGACCTTAGATTTAGAGAAAATGTGAAAACAGTTCTAAAAAATGTAGATATTGTGATTCATGCAGCTGGTACAGTATCTGGTATAGGGGGAATTCAACGACTTCCTGCAACAACCTTTTATGATAACGCTATTATGGCTATTTTAATGATGGAGGAAGCTTACAGGGCTAATATTGAAAAACTTGTTACAATTGGGACAGCTTGCTCGTATCCTAAATTTGGGAAAATTCCTTTGAAGGAATCAGAAATATGGGATGGTTATCCAGAAGAAACTAATGCGCCATATGGAATAGCAAAACGACTTTTTATGGCTGGTTCTGAATCATATAGAACTCAATATAATTTCAACAGTATTCCTTTGATTATCTTCAATCTATTTGGACCTGGTGATAATTTTGATCCTGCAACCTCTCATGTCATCCCAGCATTAATAAAAAAATGTTTTGAAGATGAAAAATTAATTGTTTGGGGAGATGGATCTCCATCAAGGAGTTTTCTCTACGTGAAAGATGCAGCAAGAGCAGTAGTAATGGCTACAAAGAGATACAATGAGAGTTTCCCTGTAAATATTGGGACACCTGAAGAAACAACCATCAAAGAGCTCGTATCTTATATTGTTGAGTTAACGGAATTCAAAGGAGAAATGGAATATGATACTACAAAACCAAATGGACAACCAAGAAGATGTGCAGATGTTTCATTAGCTAAAGAAAAATTTGGTTTTCAAGCTAAATACTCCTTTAAACAGGGTTTGAAAGAGACAATTGATTGGTACAAATCACAGTTAGACAATTCAAAGTGAATGTTTGGTTTCAAACTCCTCCCAACTCAGTAGCTAGGATTTATACCAATTCCTGTACTTAATTCTCGTTATTACAAGTGCAAAATTTTGAAAAATTTCTGGACAGAAATATTAATAATCTGTAATTTAGTGTAGAAGATGTTCTAATGAAAAAGTCTGATTTATCTCTTAAAAATCTGTACGAAAAATTCATACAATTTGAAGAAGATAAAAATCTTTTCTCCAAGAAAATAGCTAATGTGTTATTCTGGGAAAGAATAAGGTTCCAAATTTTCAGACTTATTTTACAAAAAAGGATTTATTTTGCAGAAGTTGAAGATAAGGTAATAAAGAAAAAAGATTTCAAACTAATAAATTATTACTTGAAATTTCACAATTATCTTGTAGCTATACTTCGAATACGAAGGAATCCTTTTCTTGTCAAGGAGCATGATATTATCCTTTTCAGTAACTCTAGAAGAAAAAAACAAGAAGATGGTTATTGGTGGGATATTTATACAGACCATTTAGAAAAGGAAATCAATTATTCAACTATTTTATTTGAAAAAGATATCTTTCTTAAATATCGTAAACCAGTCAAAACAGAAAATATGGTCTATCTAACTTATCTAGATTTATTAGTTGATTTAAAGAAATACTTCAGACGATCTAGAGTTAAAATGAGTGATGAAGAAAAGCAATACCTAAAGAATATTTCAGCAGAAATAAGGTCACAATTTGGATGTTTTATTGATCTGGAATACATTGTGTATCATAATTTAACCACAAGAAAAAGAGTTATGCCCTACTATCAAAAACTTATCAATAAGATTAAACCAAAAGCAGCAATTATCGTTTGTAGTTATGGAAAAGAAGATTTCATCGAAGTTTGTAAACTAAATATGATCCCTGTAATTGAGCTTCAACATGGCGTTATGACTAGATATCATGTAGGATATTCTTATGAAAAAGATTCTGCTAAAAAGAGTAACTTTCCTGATTATCTTTTCACTTTTGGAAAATACTGGAAAGAAGTTGTTAGCTATCCTATAACTAAAGAAAAATTAGTCAATGTTGGATTTCCTGAATTGGAGATAAGAAAACAACGATATCAAGCTGTGAAGAAAAAGAAACAAATTCTATTTATTTCTCAAAAAACAATTGGATTAAAGCTCTCAAAATTTGCAGTAGAACTTAGTCAAATTAGGAATTTCGATTATAGAATAATTTACAAACTTCATCCATTTGAAGTATTTTCATGGAAAGAAAACTATCCTTGGCTAATGCATAGTAATATTGAAGTGGTGGATCATCAGGGAGTAAACCTTTATCATTTATTTGCTGAATCAGAAGTTCTAGTAGGTGTTTATTCCACGGCAATTTATGAAGGATTAAGCTTCCAAATGAGAACATTCCTTGTTAATTTAACTGGGATAGACTATGTGGAGCATCTCATCCAATCTGGAATTGTTACAAAGGTAAGTAAACCAGAAGAACTAGTTAATGTACTTTCAAATAAAAGTGCTGAACGATTTGATGCAGAATTATTTTTCAAGGCCAATTCAATAAATAATATCAAGGAAGAACTTAATAAAATTATAAATAAAATATGATGTCGCTCTTCCTATTGTGATTTTGAACTATTAGTAACAAGCACTTCTAATGGAATTTTTTCTCTTTTTTAAGCTTATAATAGTGATCTTTATCCCTGTACATGAAGGTTTTAGCGGGATGACCTCCAGCTATACCACAGGATGGAATGTCTTTTACAACTACACTCCCAGCTTGAATGATAGCACCTTCTCCAATGGTTACTCCTCCTAAAACAATACATCTCTCACCAATCCAGACATTATCTTCAATGATTATTTTTTTTCTGATATATGTTTCATCATAGGGGATTTTTGTTCCTTCATAATTATGGTTTGAAGTTAGAAAAAGGACCCCTGAACCTGAATGGAAATTATCACCAATGACAACCTCCCCATCTCCTGCAATAACTAATCCGTTGAAGTTTACATTGTTACCCAGAATAGTATTCTTATTAACCCTAGATTCGTAATTTACTGTTAGATTCTCTCCCACTTCTTTAGCAGCTTTTCTTATTTGAGAATGATAAAGCTTGCGTTTTAAAGACCGAGATGCCTTTGAAATAAATCTCATGATATTAACCTATGTTCAACACTCAATCAATTACTATTTATTTGTTATGTAAGCTTTGATTCCTTAATATAACATACTTAAAAAAGAATTGAAGTTAAGATGGAAGCTGAAAGAATCTTCAAATCTGTTAATCCACAATATCCCAAATGGAATCAAATGATATTCTTTAATCTATACTTCTTATTTTGTTTAGTCTGGTTACATGAAGAGTTCTGTTTCAGATAGAATTCTTCTAGCTTTTTGGTTGCTGTTTGATTAATAATCGGTAGTTTAATTTTTAAGAGAAAATCTATATCAACTTGAGCTAAAGCTCGACTCTTTTCAATGCTTAATATTTGATAAATTTCATTGAAATCTGATGAATTAAGTATTGTTGATAGCGCATAAATGTTAAGCTCATCAGTTTTTAGGGAAAGAGAATGAACATTATTAAGATGATAGTAACCATCTACATCAACAGCTGTAATAACATTGAAACCAGTTTGTCTTATGAAGATTTTTGGATTCTTGATAATGTCTTTATTATAGCCTCCAGACCACAAGTTTGATGGATTAATGTTAATCCAATGATCTCTATAATCTACACAAAAAGGTTTTACTTGGCTACTAGATGTTATTCCTTTAGCCCAGCTTATTCCAAGCTTCTTAACAGCAATTATGTTCTTTTGACCTATTTTACTTCTGATTCCTGTGTGAATAGTTGCAATATCTTCTAGCCGAATTTCAGATTTCTTATTCCATTCTTTTACAGTATTTTTATCTTTTTCACTGAAAAATAAGAAAAATCTATGATGGTCATTATATTGAAAATCAGATTGAAAATTAGAAAGAAATTTCTTGGATTGTTTAAGAAAGTCATTCATGTTTTCAAACCATGATGCTACAAATGCTAGATTGGGATCTAATGGATTGATGATTGTTTTTTTCTTCAGAAAACTTATCGTTGGTATACCAACAGTAGCAGTTTTAAAAGGTTCAAAACCAAGCATCGATATCTCTTGAATTATTGAATGTTTTAGAATATATGAACGGATTTTAGAATAATACCTACCTAGAAGAAATGAATCAGGTGTTATTATGCCCAGTAAGCCATTTTCTTGGAGTAATTCTAAAGCTCGTTCAATGAAGATTGGATAAAGGCTGAGCTTGTATTCTGAAGATGAATACCGATCTCTAAGAAAAGTTTTATACTCATCATGAAAATTCTGAGCATTTCTTAATCCATAGCACATATATGGGGGATTACTGAGTATAAGATTGAAATTTAAAGGAGAATCTCTTTTGTTGATTAGATCGATTGGTTGAGCAAAATAGTCAATATTGCTCGAATGACTTAACTCATAATCAAGAAGTGAATTCCCTAACTGAAAATTCTTGTCAAGTTTTGGAAGATGGTTTGATGAAGAAATAGTACAATAGAAAAAAAGTATTCTTAGTTTACAAATACATAGAGCTATAGGATCTAAATCAAAACCAAATAAATTAGAAGAGATGACATTCAAGAGATCATTTTCAACAAGATTACTTTCTTGAAAAAATAAATCTTTGAGAGCATATAAGTATGGAATAAGAAGATTACCAGTACCGCAGGCTATATCTGCTATAGAAGATTGAGATAATTCCTCGATTGTATGGTCAGTTAATAAGTAACTAAGTGATGTTTCTGCGATAAATTTCGCGATGTAAATAGGAGTGTAAAATTGACCTTTGCTCTTTAGAACCTCTTGAGAATAATCAATAAATGAGAGATGAAATGGAGTAATATGAGTAGAAGAGAGTTCTTCATCCAAAGAGAATTGTACATCTATTTCAAAGTCTAGTTCACTGCCATCAGAAAAATCGAGAGATAATCTGTTTAAGGAAGAAGCATAAAAAACAGAAGAAAAATAATCAAAATTATCTGTTAACATGCATAATTTATAGAAAATAAAAGACCATAATTTTAGTGGATTCTTAAAGATTGAATAATCCCGCGAGATTTTTCTAAGAGGAAGAAGAGAAAAGTCCTTATTTTTCACATATAAAATAAGAGAGTAGAAAATAAAAATCTTCTTATCAGAACTGAATGTGATTATTGGATGGAAAAAAAGAAGTGAGGTAGATTCAGGGACATATGTACCCAGATATTGTACAGAGATATACGATAACTGAAAGTATTGAAAGTGATTGGAAATAATACTTAGAGACACCTAAAACATCGCTCTGTGATAGGTATATTTTCACTTTCAATTAACCGTCTGTGTATATTAAATAGGTCGTTTTCGAAAGTTATAGTAGAAAGAATATGTCAGAAACATTAGTTATTGAAGATGAAATTGTTTGCGAGGAATGTGGTAAAGCAACCCTAGTTGAAACTAGATCAGATGTTGTATGCCGAAATTGTGGTGTGGTTAAGGATAAAATTTATGAAGGTACACATTTCATTGAAAGATCAACTAATTCAAGTCGTATGGGCTCTCCTGAGAGTAGAAGAGGTAAATCAACTTACTTTAGATTTTTTGAAGCTCCAGCAGGATTGAACCGAGATTCATATCGACGAATGTGGAATGCAGAACACTCTGTCTACGATGCTATTCAAGAAAATAAAAGCAGGCTGCTAGGGATCTTAACAAGAATTGGTTTATCTGAGAATCAAAAGAATGAACTCATGTTTGAGTTAAACAAAATATATAACGATGTTAAGCGCTCTAACCTAAAAGTAAATAACATATTTTTGATAGCTTGTGCTCTTACAATCAAATATATGAAGAATAGAGGACATGCCACCTCCATTTCTGATGTTGTTAAAATTTTCAAAGAACATAATTGTAAACTATCTGCGAAAGCAGTGAGAGATTACATTCTTGAAAATAATATGAATTATAAAGCCAGTTCAGCTGAAGAGTTCGTACCTAAGTATATGGCCAAACTTCGTTCTCATCCTGTTTTTAGAAAAAAATTGAAGGAAATCGATCCTATGGATGATCTCAAAGATGAGAAGTTACTGACCACTATCGAGAGGTTAGCTTTGAAATTGAGTCAAATTAAATCAAATGGACGAAAACCTTCTACTTACAGTGTATCTTGCATATACCTCGCTTCAAGTCTAGTAGGTCAAAGATTTAGTAGAGCTGATATTTTAACTAAAGAGGAAATTTCCCGATTGTGCCAAATACCTAGTACAACATTAAGAGAACACGTGAGATACCTTACTAGCAACATACAACTTAAACTATAATTCACTTTTTCCTTTTTCTTTTACCCTTATGTTTTGTAGATAATCCTTGAAAATATTATAAATAAATCTTATATCATCTTTTTTCAGTATTCTGAAGATAACTACTAACAATAAAAATATCACTACACTCAAAGAAAATGAAATGATAATATTTGTTGTATATAATAAGAAATTAAACACAAAATAGTAGAAAATAGCCCCCATACCAGCTGATGTAATCATCACAGCAATCAATGCTACGAGCATCATTTTTGGATAATGTATTTTGAAATATTTTTGGGATACAATCAACATACCTAGAAAGTACATGAATTTCCTTACTAGATATGCTACACCTATCCCTATTAACCCATTGTAAGGGATTATGAAATATGCTGCTAAAGCCGCTAATATAAAACTTATAGCCCCAACTATTAAATTCCAATAATTCTTAAAATAGAGCGTATTTCCATAAGCTACTAGACCTTGTATATATTGAAATAATACTGATGCTAATAAAAGAGGAATAACAGGAATACTAGTAAGATAATCGGACAATGTAAAGAATGGTATTAATAGAGGAGAAAATGCAAATAAAATTACTGCTAATGGGAAAAAGAATATCAAGAAAATCTTTAGAATTTGGTTCGTGAAGTCTTCCATGAACTTGAATTCTCCCTTTTCAAAATTTCTATAAATTATTGGTCCATAAGCCATTCTAAATACATTTCCAGCTATAAGAATTATATTTACAATCGTCAATGCTCCATATCTGTAAAGAGCAATTGTTTCTGTTCCTGAAATTTGATCAACATAGTCTACATATAACAATATAGCTAAATCAAATCCAAACCACAAAAGTCCGGTTACATAAATAGGGAAAGCAAATTCAACAATTTTCTTTACTTCCTTAAATGAGAATTTTCCTATCCCTATATCTCTAATGATCACATAAGCGCTGAATATTGCTACACTTATTTCTGAAATTGCTAAACTAGCGATTAGTCCGAATACTCCCCAATTGAAATATAAGACAAAAAGTATTCCAAAGGGAAGCTGTAATAAAACTCTCATTATGACAATAATTGCATAGAATCTTCCATTTTGCAAAGATGATGAAATCGATATACTTATTGTACTAAATATCTGCGCTAGAACTATTCCAGCAACTAGAAAAACTGACAGAATATAATTTTCCATTTCTAGAAAGTATATTGGTTCCTTTGTAATGAGATATGATATCAATATCCCAAGTACGATAAGCACTTC
>JABCTC010000096.1 GCA_018238545.1 Candidatus Heimdallarchaeota archaeon | reverse complement strand
ACCCAATAAACATCCAATCGAAGCAATCTTCTAAAATCCTTTTTATACATAAGGACAACCTGATGCACGGATTATTACATCATCCTATTTTAATACAAAACTTTTTAATGCTTTTATCAGATAAACTTTTCTATATGAATAGCAAAGTCAAACTTCTTTCTTTAAGCACTTTAAGAAAGAAACTCGCCTTATATTTACTTACAGAATACAAAGAATCAGGTGAACTTACTTTTAAAATCAAACTCAATAGAAAAAGATTGTCTGAACACCTTGCAGTTGAAAGACCTTCACTTTCACGTGAACTTATTAAAATGAAAGAAGATGGACTAATTGATTTCGAGCAGTCATCATTTAAAATTCTAGATGAGAACGCACTAGAAGAAGAACTTTTTAAATAGAGTATAAACAGCATAAACGACCCTTTATTTTTATTGAAGGATCGTTGTTGTTTTTTGTTGAATTAAATTTTTCAGCTACTTCAACAGCTTTTCCATTCTAATATCAGTGTGCCATTTCCCATCGCAATATGTAAAATCATTAAACGAGGCAAACTTTTCATATCCTAAACTTTCATAAAGATCTATCGCTCTTTCATTATATTCAAAAACACCTAGCTCTATTCTACTAATCTTTATTTTTCTGCAATAACCTTCAATGAATTCCATGGCTTTTCT
The DNA here is from genome assembly GCA_018238545.1 of Candidatus Heimdallarchaeota archaeon. Classification (GTDB taxonomy): domain Archaea; phylum Asgardarchaeota; class Heimdallarchaeia; order Heimdallarchaeales; family Heimdallarchaeaceae; genus UBA460. The sequence goes on along the minus strand of JABCTC010000096.1, from coordinate 3,448 downwards.
TCCAAGACCACGCCCTTTGTACTTTTCCTCTCCGATTTGAATTCCTATCCACGCAGTATCTTCTTCGTTTTTAGCCAAGTGATCAGGGTTGATAATTATACTTATTTCTCCTGCGGGCACTCCATCTGCTAAAATCATAAAGGAGTATCTCACATCTTTGCTCATTATAAAACTTTCTCTAAGAGTTTTGCCTTCATAGACTTCATAGGGCTTCTCTCCAAAGTTGACCTTTATATATTTTTCATTCTGTATATCATTGCTCCATTTAGCGATTAGATTAAAATCTTCTGCACTCAATATGTTTGTTTTTCTAAATTCTGTTTTCAAACAATCACCTACATTCTTAGTATTTTTGCTTGTTTTTCTAAGATATATAATTCTATTTAATGCACTTTCATTATATCAAGTTTTTTTATTTAAACAAATCATCTGTCAACCACTTTTGAAAATGTCCCGAAATAAGTGAAACATTAGCACCAATTTTTATTGGTGCTTTAAACTGTCTAAAATTAATGAATCAATAAATAATTGCCTGAGAGTTTATGAGTTCTTCAAAGGGAATATCACTTTGGTACGGTTGAGAACTAATATATTTAGAAAATTCTCCCTGTTTCCACGGGTGATTCATAGTAGGTACATATCTTTTTCGTGGTTTAGAAATTGGTTTAGTAAAGTCGAAATTTCTCGAAGTGCTTTCATGTAAAGGAATTTCATCAAGTGTATAAACTTTCTCGCCTATCGAAGTAAAATGATTACCATCAAACGCTTTAATTACAACACATGAAGTTCCTTTATGGTAATACACGGAATGACCATTCGAATCAACTGGTTTGAAGTATTTATTGTTAAAGCGAATACTGTGCCCTGTATCAATCTTGCGATTAGCTAAAACGGCAAGTATAAGATTGATTTTTTCATTATCAGGTTGTTTTTCAAAGACAGATTTGCTATGATTAATTGCAAGAGCAAATTGATCGTTGAATTTTTTTAAGTAGGATTTTAGAAATTCGTTGGCTTGATCAATTGTTGTAACGCCTGCTAATCTTAATTCGATTGGTAGGCGTGATTGTAATGTTCCAAACAATCGTTCAACACGCCCTTTTGCTTGAGGAATGCTAGTTGTTTTAATTTCAACACCTAGTTGTTTACAAGCATAACCAAATTGAGTAAATGTGTCCTCTTCAATAGAAGGGGAATTTTTTCTTTTATATTCAAAAACAGTTCTTCTATCAGTGTAAAACATATATGGAATACCATAGTTTGTGAGAATCTGATGGAAGACATTATAGTAACCATTTAAGGTTTCTTCTTTGTCAAAATAGGCTCCTACAATAGCGCCTGTAGAGTCATCTATAGCAACATGGAGCTGAGTTTTAGAGGAGCCGAACCAAATATGCTGAGAGGCATCCATTTGCAACATTTCCCCAAATAGAGCACATCTAGGCCTTCTTGGATGAGCGTCTTCATAACTAATGATTTTTTCGTCGATTTTAACAAGTTCGTTTTGAGATTTTACATTTCCTTTTTCAGCTTCTAATTCAAGCCTAAGTTTCTTTTTAGTGGCCTTGGTAGCCTTAGGTGAAATAATACCATTAGACATAAGGATGTTTCGTATAGCGTTAGTTGATATCGCAATATTATTTCTAGAAAGCATTAGTTCTGAAAAATGAGTAAAGTTAGCATCATAATAATCTTCTTGATATAGCTTGATAATAGTATTTTTGATATCATCAGAGATGGTATGCCTAGGCTTTCTTCCTCGATTGCCATGAAGAAAATAACCCTTTCCGCAATTGCTGTATCCCTTAATTAAACGATTAATATGTCTTGTAGTACAGTTGAGTTTCAAAGCAGCTCGCTTCTTATTCCCGTTAGTTTCTATTAACTTCTTAATAATTTCGTATTTATAGTGTTCATTCATATTTAAGTCTACCTTTCTGATAATTACCACCTCTAGATTTATATTTCTATATGAGGTTTAATTATATATTATAAATCTATATCGGGACATAATCACAAGTGGTATAGTAGGACATTATCATAAGTGAATCATACATTATGTAAGTTACTTCTATTATTATCTTGATTAACAAAATATTATATGGTATATTTGAGTGACAATGTTATATATTTAACAATATCTAAGCTCAAGGTCAACCGCTGAGAGCAAGGAATGAATTGTTAATATAAGTAGTATTCTCGCTACTTATATTTATCAATGACTTTTTACTTGTTTTCAAAGTAAACTGATTCAAAACCTTGACTTTTTAAAGCAAGGTTTTTTTAATGGGGTGAATTATGAATAGAATTGGTGTAATCGGCATTGTAATAGAAGACCTTTCAAATGTCATACAAGTAAATGAAATTCTTCACGAACATAGCCAAATAATAATCGGCCGTTTGGGTTTACCTTACAAGGACCGAGGAATCAACGTAATTTCCATTATTATTGATGGAACCACCGATGATATAGGAAGCTTGACAGGAAAATTGGGTTGCATTGAAGGTATAACGGTTAAATCCGCATTGACAAAAAACTATTATGATGAAATCTAGGAGGTATTTTTTATGAAAAAACTATTATTGCTATTACTTTTACTAACACTATCTATCGCAGGGTGTACTCAAGCAGTTGAAACAGATATACCAGCTGAGTCAGCTGAAAAGATTGATGAAATTGAATCAATCGAACCTATCAATGTTTCTATTGCAGGTCTGAAAGGTCCGACTTCAATGGGTATGATTCAATTATTTGAAAACAGTCTACCGACTATAAATGAATATACTGTCGACTATACAGCTTATGGAGCTCCAGATGAACTGATCGGTAAAATAATCAACGGAGAAGTTCAAATTGCTGCTGTACCTACAAATCTAGCTTCTGTATTATATAATAAGACTGAAGGTAAAATTCAATTATTGGCGATTAATACTTTAGGTGTGATTCATGTAGTTGGTTCAGGGGAAATAGATAGTCTAGAAGATTTAAAAGGGAAAACTCTATACGTCAGCGGTAAGGGATCTACTCCCGATTTCGCAGTCAACTATATGCTTGATAAACTCGGACTATCTGATGATGTAACTATAGAAGGTTTTACATTAGAAGGAGGATGTATTGAAATACTCAAACGAAATAATATTGCCTTTTACAATAATACTTTTTTATGTACTAATTCATACAATTTTGACATTTCATATAGTCATCGTAAAAGGAGAGGGTAGGCTCTTGGCAGATCTTACAGTTCATAGTTATGCTTTTTGCATCTCGATCGCTTCGACCTTCTCTTCAACAAGCAGGAGCTCTTCGACCTTTGTCTCATAGAGCGCTTCAACTGCAGAAAGCTCATCTGCAACGACAGAGATACCTTTCTCACTGTAACATGTCGGGTCAGCCAGACAGGCATTAATCTCATCCATCTGCAACTCAAGTTTTTCGATCTCTATTGGC
>JABCTC010000095.1 GCA_018238545.1 Candidatus Heimdallarchaeota archaeon | reverse complement strand
GAAAAATTCTTCATAGTTACATTATCAGCCGTTATTATCACAGTTGATACTGGAACAAGAGACTCGATGACAGTAGTAAGAGTATCCTCACCAACAAGATTAGTCGTTTTATCTATTGTTACATTTTCAAAGTAAGTGCCATTGAACACATAAACCGTTCCATTCTCACAGACAGCATCAATGCCATCCTGTATGCTATCAAAATGATCATATCCCCAACCAAGTGTAGAATTGTTGTAATCATCATCAACGTAAACAGTATCAGGTAGTTCATACAGGGTTATATCGATTCCATCCATATTGCTTCCATTTACAATTATTTCATCGATCTGTTGACCAAAAGTCTTGTTTATAGCGAAACCCAAGGGTTCCTCATCACAGTAGCCATTCCCATTAAGGTCCATATATGCCCCAAGATAATATGTTCCATTTATAACCTCAAATGTGTAGTTTCCAGGAGAAGAGATGCTAGTCCATGCTATTGGCTCTGACCCTTCCACTATGTACTCATCAAACAATGCGATGTCAATTGTTCCCGTTTCTGTTCCGTTGTAAAAAACTGTTCCCGAGATGTTGTAAAGGTCGTGAGAAACTGTTAGATTAAAAGTTGTTGAGTTCACATTAGATGCTTTATCACTAGCCATAACAATACCCCCATATTCCCCATTATTAAGTCTTGACCAATTAAGGCAGGGATTACTGACATTTCCAACAGTGTAAAGAGTATAGTTAATCCATAAAGAATTTCCCCCATCAAGGTAAATTGACAAAGGAGTAACAAAGCTCACTCCAGATTCTATCATGCTGGTTATATACTCTAATTCCATTGTTCCATTTGGTAACATTGAAATTGTAGCTATATTATCAAGAATTCCGTTTGAAAGATTGAATTCTAGAACTATTTGTACCCAAGATGAAGTCTGATTTTTCTTAAAGTACGCTAAAGTATAGATCTTTTTCGTTTCAGCAGAGTTTGAAAGCGTTAAAATCGTTGTAGGTGTTGAGTTTATTCCTTGCTTTAAATTAGCATAAGTACCAGAATAGTTCTTGATTGCATATGTATCATTTATGCCTGTGTCGTCCAGATAATACCACATAACAAAACTCTGATTATAGGTAATACTGTAGCAATCAAACAAGACTATGTAAACACATTGTAAATTTTTATCATTAATATTGGCACTTATGTTTCCAGGATGATTTTGCCCAACATACTCGGGAATTGTAAGATTAGAGATAGTTGGAAGGATATCATCTTTCTCTAAAGTAAAATTAAGCCATAGGCTTTCGTTTTCTCCAATAGTACTCCACTCAGTATAACCAGAGATATATCCTTGTCTTGCACTAACATAGAGAAAAATTTCTCCTGCTGCTACGTTCATTGAATAAAATCCTGAAGAATCTGTATATGTGCCGTTCCAATCATAGTGATCGCTATTGTCGTGCCAATCTAGATCAACATATGCATCTTCAATGGGGAGACCAGTCTCAGAATCGTTAACATATCCACAAACAATAGAAGTCTCAGGAGGTTTAGGATCCATAGAAACATTAATCCATAGTATTTCGAATTCTCCAATCTCATAAGGTCCTAAATAATTGTAAAAGTATTCTAGCGAAAGATGAAAATACAATTTGTGACATTGAGGATATTGAGGAAGCTCATTATAGACTTCTTCCTGATAAACATGACAATCTTGGAGTTAGATTATGTTTATAAAAAGGAAACATACATAAAAAAATGGAAACTATTCTTGATGATTTACTTTCCCTAAAAAGGTTTTATATTGTGATTAATGCTCCACTGGATCTATCTTTCATATTTTGTTTTGAATCCTAAAAATTGTTTTGTGAGTCATTTAAACAGTAATTTCTTCGGAATATTAAGCTAAGGATTAAAAAACGAAATACTCATGCAGGTTACAAGTATAATTGCTAATTTGTACAAAATTCAAGTGGATAGTTTATTCTAACAATTCATATATAACCAAGATAGTGAAAAATTGAAATTTAGAGGATTAAAACATCCATTTCCTCTTAGTTGAGTTCTATTTCACTCCAGTAATTTTTGGTACGTGCCCGTATTGAAAAAAATAAAAGGTGAATAGTACTAACAATCTATTGTAATTCAATAGTTTTTACCCTCTTTTTTTTCCTATTTAGTATTACTAATGCAAAAATAGACATAGGTAAACCAATTACTAAGAATGGGAAGTCAGCATTGTTACCACAATAAGCAAGTCCTATGAAATTATTAACATACCAATTACTGGCAATAATCGTGTCAAAGATTTTATGAACTATCTTCATTTCATCTTCAGTGAGACCAGATTTATAATAGATTTTTATATCTATCACTCCTAGATCAAAACATTCTGAATAAAAAGAATATGTTTCATTAAAGACTAGTGGTTCCGAAAGATTAAGAAGAGGAAAATCTCCTTCCTCAGCCCAATTTGATTCTGGCTAATTTATGCTAAGATTATCAATTTCAAATATCATATCTTTTAGTGAGAGAATGCTAGAAATGAGAATTTCATGAAATTCGTTGTTTTCTATCCATTTTTCACCATCATTGATGAAATTTGATGCTATAATCCCATCCTTTGATCGGAAGTCTAAAATAGTCTCGTTGCTTGTAGAACGGCTTTCATTAAATGTCGAAAATTCTGTGAGATCAAGCGGAGCTTGATTTGCAAAAGCATATCCAAACTCAGAACTATCTGCAGGGATAATTGAAGGAACTACTGTCTCTATGTACCACCAACGGTTATTATCAGAGTCAATTATAGTAGATAGCTGTTCATACACGCTTTTTTCATCATGAGAGACATTTGCTAACAAGAAGTCTACTTTACCAGGTAACACAGTATCATTAAAATTATAGACTAAAATGTCATCTAAACCAGAGATTTGATGAGATAACCAGTTCAAATCCTCAACAATTCCACTTTTTAATATTTCATTTTCCTCATATGTTTGGCTAGTTTCATTGAAAATTAATAGTTGGGCAGTAAGATCCTCCTTTGTCAATCCATTTAGTTCTATCGAAATTAAAGAGTAAATAGATGGAGTATCTGTACTACTCACTAGATTTATATTGGGAACAGAGAAAGAAACAAGTAAGACCAAGAACAAGCAAATGAGAGATGTTATTTTCTTTTGCATAGTTTTACCTTCTTTCTTTCAATTTTTCAATAAATATTTCCACCAGTAGTCTAGTACTAATTATATGTTAATTTTCAAATTTAAATTTTCCTACACTTAGTACTTACGCAATAAATATGTAACATGTATCACCTTCTTCTAGAAAATGTCGAAAACATATACAGACTTGATAAAAGGCAACTGAACCAGTTTTCTCATAACAATCTTACTGGTGTTGTTAATTCTTGTTTTAGCTTCAATTGGTACTCCAAATTTACTCATGATAACCTCAACTTATTATATAGTAACGAACCTGAAAATAAAAAACGTAATCAACTATCTTTTATTCTAATGATCCTCAGGTCGAAACTATTTTCTTATATAACAGATTTTTTATTAGTTTCTTACAACTTAGTGAAAATTACTCCTTAGCAAATTCTACTGCTATATCTTATTGTTATTCTCATAATTTAACTGGATTAGATTCTTGAAAGAAATAATGTTTTCCTCTATTTCTCATATTATTAAAATATAGAACTCTTTTAGTTCCCAAATTAATGAAGAGGAAAAAAAGGAAAAAAAGAGAATGGAAGCTCTACTCGAAATGATTTCTCTTTCGTTTATATAAAAGCAGAATAGGAAGAACAAAAATTGACAATAGAGAGAACCAAGAACTATTGACAGATTTCTCGATTCTTATATAGGAAAGCCTTTCTACATACCAAAACTGTTCTAAGGCACTACAAAGCAAGAAAAAGGTTTTCAATTGTTTTTCAGTACCTAAACATTTTGTAAAATTAATTCCAACTGCAAAGGTAAAAATATTTTCATAATGAATTTTTTCTGGATCTAGATTAAATGTAGGATGGAGATATGCCACTTCAAGGTCTTTAATTTCTGTTATCCTTTGTTCTAATCCCAAAAGATCAGTTTCTAATAATTGACGAAAAGCTACATTAGGCACCCATTCTGTTCCATTGAAAAGCCAAAGGGAAGCAGAGAGTCCATTCTGTTC
>JABCTC010000094.1 GCA_018238545.1 Candidatus Heimdallarchaeota archaeon | reverse complement strand
AAAAGAAAAATAAGTGTAACTAGAGTTATTTTTTTGTTCATATAATTCCTTCAACTGTAAATAACTGAGTGTTCAAATCTTACTCAATCTTGCCATAAGTGTTGTAGTATGCTCACATTGAACTTTACAAGGGAGAGTGGACTTTTTTCACCTTCAGTACTTTTTTCTACGAGTTTATATATGAAAGTATGGATAAGTAAGTAGTGCTAGGTGAATAATCACCTATATCTTGGTTCGCAGGTGTTCGATCACCTGTCCCTCAGTTAGTATCGTTAGAACCAAGGAGCGCTAAGTGCAATTGTAGGACGCAGATGGAGCACTTGCACACTCCTCTTCTTCCTACCTACAATCATGATTTTCATGATTCTTTCCCCTCAACACACGTGAGGGGACCCACTTAAACGACGGTCAGAAAGCCTCTGGCAAGTTTGACCAAGTTTCATAACGTGTGTAACTTGTTAACTAATATATCTTCGACGATTTATTTTATTGCCTACTAATAAAAAGAAAAAAGGAGGGAGAGATTAGATCATTACAGCCCAAGGCTCTTCGTAATCATAGCTCTCAATTGCTATTATCGACAGATCATAATCATCCACTATTACACAAAGTCCTCCATTCAAACTGTCACTATAAAATTCTACATACCACAATCCATCAAAGAAAAATGTGTACATCTCATAATCGGGATTAGCGTTTATAAAATCTATGACCTCTGTAAGGGAGAGGACGATGGCTAATACTTCACTTTCGTCATGATTAGGAGGGACAGGAATATAATCTTCAATCCAGAGTATATCTCCTGTTGAATCATCTATCTCGATGAAGACATAAGCATCGAATTGAACGCTTGACCAAACAAAGACATACCATATTCCATAACCGTCATACCATAGATCCCATTCAACATCGGCATATATTGCCAGAAATTCTTGTACCTCTATAGTGCTATTAGCTATATCAAATATCTCAGCTTCAGTTTTGGTAGCTGGAACAGACATCCATTTGTCAATTATCTCTCCTGTAGCATCATCTATCCAAACTTCTATCCAATCTCCGTACCAATTTTCAGGATCCATTGTATAAAATCCTACTATCCAGTTTAGCCCTTCTCCCATTTCCCATGGATCAGTTATCTCAGTATCGAAAGTATCGTAGAATTCTGTAAGATAGACATACATTTCATAATCAGGATTGTCTATAATGAACTGTTGAACATCTAAATCAGCTAAAGCGATATCTACCACCTCATCAAGTGTTAGATTAGTTTCATACAGGTCATCAGAAGAATATACTTCTATTATATCTCCAGTTGTATCGTCAATAATCAAACTACACCAAGAGTAGAAATAATCCCCATAGAAATCAACATACCAGTATTGATAGTAATCATAGTATAAGTAGACCTCGTATTCAGGATAAGCAGAAACAAACTCTTGCACTTGTTCATTCAATAGAGCTATATTTAGAACTTCATCTGCAGTTAAATTAGTTTCATCTGAGGCTATAAACACCTCTATCCATAGTATTGCTCCAGTAGCATCATCTATTACAACTGAAGCGTAGCTCATGTAGTCATCTACTGCGAAGTAAAAAGCATACCAAGTTTCATATTCATAGTCAAAATAAAGATACAGTTCAACTTCCGCAAATTGTGCTAAAAAGTCCTGAATTTCAGGAATTGTGAGAAGTAATGCTTCTATATCTGCTTCACTTAAGTTAGACTCTACGTATATTAAGTCGTCAGGATCCTCTTCTCCAAAAGGTAAGAAATCCATTTCGTTTGCTGTAAAAGCAAATCCTATTGCTATTGATCCCATAAGAACCGATAGTATTCCAATTGTTATCATCAAATGAGTTTTTTTCATTTAATCACCAAGATTACATGGGTGAAACAACTAATATAACTTTACAAAAACAATTGTTTCACTAAGTGAAACATGCAAAGAAAGATAACAGAAAGAGATTTTTTCTAGAAGAAGTATCTCTGCATATTAACTTTGAAAGTTTCATAAATTTGCATTAGTTACTAGTCTAGTTCTTACTAGCTCTTTGATAACTCTAGTCATTAATAGATTTCGTAAAAGGAAAAATAATCTAAACTAGCTTATAAGCTAGTACTTTTTTTTCTTTAGATAAAATCTGATAGTTTATATTTCTTGAAAACTAAGTGTATATAATATAGATTTAAATGCAACAAAAATCTATTTTAAGAGGTGACAAAGTTGAGTACTGATAGAAGAGATGAACGACCAGAAAGTGGTCGTGGACAACAATCAAGAATTTTTGGTTTAGGTCATGATGGTATGTGTGTTTGTCCAAAATGTGGAAATAAAGTTCCTCATCAAAGAGGTTCTCCGTGCACACAAGTAGAATGTCCAAAATGTGGTTCAAAGATGTTTAGAGAATAAAATTCTTGTTTCATTGATGAAAACTTTTCATTATTAGACCTGCTAATTGATAATAAAAACGGCTTTCTAATTCCTTCACTATAGCTTTCTAGAATTCCCTCATCATTTACTTATCTCAGTAAACAGAATAATTTGTGCAAAGCTTTGAGCTACTCATCAGGGAGATTATCGGGTAATTTTGCTCCTAAAATACCTAGAAGTATTATTGAAAAGCACTCTAATTAAGGAGATTTAGTTTTAGATTCTGTGGTCACTCAATTTTAGAATCTTACTATAAATTTCCCATTGAACTAATTAGAGAAAAAAAGAAGGAGATTTACACAAAGTATCTAACAATACCCATAATATTAAATATTATACCTAAAACAAAAACGACTATTCCAGGAATCATCAGCTTATAAACGACTATTCCAGGAATCATCAGCTTATTAATCTGTTCTTCCTTGATTTCTATTTGAACAGCTGTTTTTTTTATTTGAAAAATCTTGATGAATATTGGTAGCATGTAAATTAATAAACCAGCCACAATTACAAACATCGCTAAATTGACAAATATAAATGAGGTAGTAATTTTCTGATGTAGTATTTCTGGATCTATAGGCAATAATATTATTATTAAATTGGTTATTTGTAGAATAACAAAGATAGATAGTAGAATGATCAAATAACGAAAGAAAGGACTGCTTTTCATTATGAATTTCTGTTTATTTGTTGTTATTTCTTTTACGTTATTTATATCATTCTTGTCTGTTTGTTCTTTCATTGTCTTCACTATATTTTTTTTAGTCTAACATGAGATTACCCATTGAGTCTATAATAGCCTTCACAACTTCCCAAATTATTTGAACACCTTCTACTTCTACATACTCCTCTATGGTATGAACATTTCTTATCGTTGGACCAATGGATGAAACACTAAGATTTGGATTTAATTTGAGAAACATCCCACACTCCAATCCTGCATGTATTGTTTCCATTTCAACTTCCTTTCCGAGTAACTCTTCACATTTCTTAGGAACATTTTGAGAAAGGGTGAATCAGGATTTAGTTCTTATCAATAAGAACTGATTCCAAACCCGATAAAACTTCCATGTAAAAGCTCACTTTTCCTTACTTTTTTTCCTATTTTTCAGATTTCTAAGTATCGACACACTTGTGATTATCAATAAAATAGCTAATGCGATATTTTCAATACTTAATTCAGGTATAACTGTAATTTCGATAGTTAGAAAAACATTTAGAACTTTATTATTTCCCGCAATATCGAATGCTTGAACAGTTAGATTATAAAAGCCTGAATCTATTAGAATAAGCTCTAGTACGTTATCCGCTCCTTGATAGATAATTTCATCGTTTAATAACACTTTATAATAAGCTATCCCGGAACCATCATCATCTCCAGACCATTCGAGTATGATAGTAGTTTGATCTGTTACAGTATTGTTTTCAGGTGAAAGAATCAAAAGATTTGGAGTAAAAGTGTCATCCACAAAGAATGATTCAATAGAGGTTTGTCTAGCATTCCCTGCTGTATCATTAAACCAGAAATGCCACTCATAATATTGACTGTATTCAAGTTGTTCAGTCGTAAAAGTGTAATCACTAGTTAATGTAACATCAATCACAACCCATACTCCTCCATCAACTCTGTAGTAGAGTAAGATTGTATCTACACCACTAGCGTCAAGAGGCTCAAAAACAGAAATCGAAACAGTATTACTCTCATTATATTCTGGTGTAGGATTAGTTTGAGATAGTGTAGTATATTCTGAAT
>JABCTC010000093.1 GCA_018238545.1 Candidatus Heimdallarchaeota archaeon | reverse complement strand
CCGGTAAGCCACATGTCCCGGACAATAGCAATCGTAAATGGGTCTTCCGGGTCTTTGAATCTTTCTGCAAGTTCTCTTCTTCGCGGTTTCGTTCTTACATGCTCCTGCCAACCCAGAGGGTCAGAAGCAGAACCGGTCATAATTACCTTGATTATGCCTTTGTCATCTTCCTTACCATACCATTCGGGTTTTAATTTGACTATTTCATTATGTAAATCAACACAAATACGCCTGCTCATACAGACTATCATTGCTTTGCCTTCTATTGCTTCCTGTCTCTGTTCAAAATGTTTAACAATATCCGTTGCTATGAGCCCGATTCTCTTTTTACTGCCGACTACCGCCTCTAATTGCGCCCATTTTGATTTTAATTTCTCTTTTTTGTAGACTTCTTCGTTTTCTGTGACTTCTTCAAATCCGGGGTCTATCTTCGGTCTTTCTTCTTCTCTTAACTTTATTGGCGCTAATCTGCTTTCGTAATATATTCTTACTGTTGATCCGTCTTCCACGGACTGCTGTATATCGTAAATATCAATATAATCACCAAATACTGCCGGCGTGCTCCTGTCAGAAAGTTCGATGGGCGTGCCGGTAAACCCAATAAATGACGCATTTGGTAGTGCATCCCGAATATGCCTTGCAAAACCGTGAATAAACTCATACTGGCTCCTGTGTGCTTCGTCTGCAATTACTATTATATTCTTCCTTTCTGACAAAACAGGATAGGTTCCCCCTTTTTGGTCGGGGAAGAATTTTTGGATTGTTGTGAACACTATACCGCCGGAAGCAACATTCAGACTCTTCTTAAGGTCGTCCCGGTCTTTTGCCTGCGTTGGTGACTGTCTTAGTAACGATTGAGAAGCGCTGAAAGTATTAAATAGCTGGTCATCCAGGTCGTTCCTGTCGGTCAATACAACAATAGTCGGATTCTCCAGCTTTTTATGGATGATTAGCTTTCCCGTATAGAAGACCATTGTAAGGCTTTTACCAGAACCCTGAGTGTGCCAGACAACACCAACTCTTTTGTCTCTGTTGATGGCTTCTATTGTCTTCGTAACTGCCTTGTTTGTCGTGTGGTACTGGTGATAAGCAGCCAGTATCTTGGTGGTTTGGCGGCGTCTCTTTTCAAATGTGATGAAATTCCTGATTATATCCAGGCATCTTCCTTTTTCGAACATACCCTGCAAAAGGACCTGCAATTGCGGTAAAGCCACTGATGCGAGTTCTTTTCCCGCTATTGTTTTCCAGGGCAAGAACCATTCCTGATTGGAAGTGATAGTTCCAGCTCTTGCCTGTGTTCCGTCACTCACCACCAATAATTCGTTATATGTGAACAGGGACGGAATTTCGTCTTTATACGTTTGCAATTGACGGTATGCAGACCAGATTGTTGCCTCTTCATCAGCAGGATTCTTTAATTCTATTACTGCCAATGGCAGACCATTTACAAACAAGACAATGTCTGGTCTTCTGTTGTGGTTGCCTTCAATAACGGTGAACTGGTTTACCGCTAAAAAATCGTTTTTTTCTGGAGTTTCAAAATCAAATAAACTTACAATATCCCCTTTTATTCTGCCTTCGTGTCGGTATTCTACATCTACGCCATTAACCAGGTAATTATGGAAGTTTTTGTTGTTGGTCACTAATTTAGGGCTTTCTGTTCTAAGAATCTGTTTGACAGCTTGTTCTTTTGCCTCGTCTGGAATAGTTGGGTTGAATTTGTCTATTGCTTCTTTTAGCCGTTCAATCAAAACAACAGTTTCATAACTGTTTCGTTCTGGATTTTCGCCGTCCGGCGAGATGTCGGGGCCGTGAAGTATTTTGTAGCCTAAGCTATCTAATATCTCAAGTGCAGCTTCTTCTATGTGCGATTCTGTTATGTGTGGCATATTATTCAACCTCAACAGGAACTCTTATTTTGCCTGACATTAGTTTTGGGAGCAGAGAGTCGCGGATTTGGGATAACGTGTATTCTTCATATAAATTATTTTCCATTAATTTCCTTAGTGGCTTGATGATTTTATTGAATTTATCCATGATACTATTTTCTGGAATCAAAAGTTTTATTTTTCGTATCCCCTTTACATTTAAACTATTGAATATGGTTCCATGATCAATATTTTTCTCAATTTCTTCTTGTCCGTATTTAGAGAACAAATAGGTGACTAAATAATAAGGAGAGATTAATTTCGCTCGTACTGCGGTGATATTCCTACCAATTCCTGCTGTGAATCCAAAAGGTACCTGAGCAATTGCTCCTGTTAATCCTGCATTAGTAAGTAAACAATCCCCTTCTTTTAGTTCGATATTCTTTGTCCATAGATTATAATCTTCATCAGAAACAAAAAACTTCTTATTTAAATCTAACAATCCATGTGGTCCTATGTTATAAACCTGTAACAAAAGTTTACCTAATTCTGATTGGTTTGGTTTCTTCCTATGTAAACAATCAACTACGTCTGCAACTTCCAGTATAACTTTAACTTCCCACCCCTTCGGAATCCCTCCCAATTCACTATCAACCATCTCTCCGCCAGACGATTTGTAAGGTTTGCCTTCTTCATTTGGAAATTCAAAATCAACAAACCAATGTTTGAATATTGCCTGGCCTATGGCTTCAAGGGTTTTGTTCTGTTTTTGAAGAAGTTTTGCTTTTTTAGATATGTCCATAAATTGTTTTCCTATTCCCCTTTGTTCTTCTAAAGATGGAAACGGAACTCTAATATTAGGGAAATATTTTACGTGTAGACTTTGAAGAATTGTCCCAGATAGTTCAAGTCTACTTAGTTCACGTCTGAAATTTGGTGACATAAAATATGCTAATAAAAAATTTAAATCCAAAATATCTCGATTGGCCCTTACTATAACTTGATTCCTACCTATACAACATTTTATATTTTCTGGTATTTGAGCTGCTGCACCCACTCTTCCAGTTTTTGTTAATATAACGTCTTGATATTTTGGTAACAATCTTTTTGTCCAGGCATCAAAATCAGATTTATTAATAAATTTTCTTTCAGACAAATCTAGAAATCCATCCTCTCCTATATTACTTACTTCTAAAAAAATCAACTCCGATTTATCAATAAATTCGGGTTTCCTTGCATGAGAACAATCAACAATTTTTGAAGAAACATCACCCAAATATTTAACATCCCAATCCTCAGGAATCATTCCTATTTCAGTATCTTTGAATTTAATTTGTTCGTTCATATACTTTCCCTCCGTTAAACCATGTTAAAAACGGCTTCTCGTTTTTCATAAATTGCATATACAAACCCCAATCATAACCGTATTCCCCCTCTTTCTGCGTTAATAATTCCAATTTTCTTATATCACAAGGCTCATCTTTCTTATCGGGTTTAATTTCTATAACTAATAAATTGTCATTTACAGATCTATGATGGACAATAATATCTGGAAATATTCTGTCAGTTGTTCTTTTCTCTGAGCATTCTTCAATACCGTTTATTCTTTTTATATCCCATTCTCTTCTGTTATATTCACAATCTACATGCCATTCTGGAAACATAATTTGAAGATACTCTGCTAATTTGTGGGAAATAGACCTCTCATTAACGTCTTTTTCCAATAAAAATGAGTCATTCTTAAATAAAATATCAATAGCAATATTTACGTTTTTCTTTATTTCGTCAGGTTCATATTTCATATCCAATACCCTCCAGATTCTTCTTAATCTCTACATCAAGCTTCTTTCCTTCTTCCATTTGCACTTTAAGTTGAGCGGTCAATTCTTTCATATTTTCCTCAAATGATATCCCATCGTCTTCCTCTTCGGGAAACCCAACATACCGTCCCGGAGTCAGGATGTGTTCTTGTTTTCTTACTTCTTCCAATGTCGCAGACTTACAAAATCCCAGAACGTCTTCATACTTTCCGCCTTCGCCTCTCCATGCGTGATAAGTACCCGAAATTTTCTTTATCTCTTCGTCAGTTAATTCCCTGTGTCTTCTGTCAATCATTTCACCCATATTACGAGCATCAATAAACAGGAGTTCTCCGCTTCTATCTCTGAATTTGTTGTTTGTCTTGTCTCTGGAAATAAACCAGAGGCAGGCAGGAATCATTGTATTGTAAAACAGTTGGGAAGGTAATGCAATCATGCAATCAACCAAATCAGCTTCAACGATATTTTTCCTGATTTCTCCTTCGTTTGAAGTGTTAGAACTCATTGAGCCA
>JABCTC010000028.1 GCA_018238545.1 Candidatus Heimdallarchaeota archaeon | reverse complement strand
TATTATTTTAAGTGATCCCCCATGTCAAATAAGGGTAAGTTGTTCGAATTTATGATGACATCGAACCAGTCATCCCAGAAGTCCCATATCCATTAGACAATGTTTCAGTTAGTTATACTTATGTTTGTATTTATGTTTGGAATTACCTCCAGCTTTAGCCTTAACTCGACTTACTATAATAAACAACATAAAATTATTATATAATACTAAGTATCAATAATATATAAATATTATCAAAAATTGATTAATTACTTTACGTTATATTTATTGACAATAATTAAAGTATTTGAAAATAATTTTGTACCTTGCCGTTTCACAAACAAAGAAACCCCCGAAACTTCACAACTTAAAAATTAAATTTTAGATATAATTATATCTAATTGATAATTGAATTGACTACAATATTTAATGTTGTTGTTATATTGATATAGTACTTTGAAAAGATTGTGTTTTTTAGAAGTATATAATTAAAGATGGAAGTTTTTATTATCATATTATCAATTATCGCTTCACTATTAGGAATAATAGGTTTTATATTTTCAGTTATTAAAAAGAAACCTAAGAAAAGTGTTGTTAATACTACAACTATGGAAGAAACCAAAGAAACTATTAAAAGAACTATAATAAAAGAAACAATTGAAACTATTGTAACAAGAAAAAAGAAAATTAAAATATAATTTGTTGTTGATACCTATGATATAATCAAATATCACTTTCCATTTAGTGAATTATAATTAAATACCTTCTAATTCTTCTTCCTAAATGTGTAATAGTAAACACCTATCACTATTGAAACAACCCTCTTTTTCGGGTTCTTTAAATACCCGAGCACATTTAGGGCATTGGTTAGCTTTGGTAGATACTTCTGTGCCACAATCAGGGCAATTTATTAATGCCATGATAACACGATTTAAATAATTAAAGCTTTTTATATCCCATTCCTACGATACATATTGTAGCCACTTCCGTGACGTCCCAATCATCCATACTAGGCATATCTTTAACTGCTGCATCAATAGCAGAGCTAGTTCTTGATGAAATTACTACTTCATCTCCGTGTTTAAGAAATTCTTTAGCAAATGCTAAGCCTATACCTTTTGAACTTCCAGTTATTACTACTTTCATTTGGATATCTCTCCTTCATTACAATTACATTCGTGTTTTTTATTAACTATTCGTGCAATTTTTGCAGCCATCGCACCGGCACTTATCCCACCATCTATATTAACTACAGCTAAACCCAAAGCACAACTTTGCAACATGCTCATTAAAGCTGTTTCTCCTTTTCCTCCAAAACCGTATCCCGTAGAAATTGGTAAACCTATTACAGGAACATCTACCAATCCAGCTACAACTGTAGGCAAAGCTCCTTCCATACCTGCTGCTACGATTAACACATCTATCTCGTTGTTTAGTAGTTCATTTAGAGGTTCAAATAATCTGTGAATACCTGCCACTCCTACATCATGTATCATGAAAACTTCACAATGCATCATTTCTGCAATAGCTTTTGCTTCCTCTGCAACAGGTATATCTGATGTTCCAGCAGTTATTATTCCTACTTTTCCCTTGTCTTTATTCAAGATGTAGCCTTTCTTTTTAACAATACAGAACCGTTTATCTGTTCCGTATTCTAAAGTAAAATCATTACTGAGTTTATCGATCAAAGGAATGTGTTTAGGTGTAAGTCTAGATAGTAAAACTATCTCCTTCTTCTCAAGAACTTTCTTGGTAATTTCAAGTACTATTTCTGGAGACTTTGTTTCTGAATATACCACTTCTGGAATGCCTGTTCTAGATTCTCTGAAAAGATCATATTTAGCAAATTCCTCAATAGCTTCAATATGATTTGTAGAAAGGAGTTGTTCAGCTTCCTCTATTGAAATTTTTCCAGAAACTAAGTCTTCCAAAACTTCTTTTCTATTCATTTTTTTTATCTCCTTCATAATACTGGTTTATCAAAATAATCTCTAACTCATTAATAGGTATTTTCAGCTCACTGGCGATACTTGTACTATCTTCAAATTCTGGTTTAACACCTATTATCTCACCATCTAGCATCCTTTCTTTGAACCGACATTCGAAGCTTTTTCCTTGGAAATTTATCTTCTTTTTTACAACCCTTCTTTCCAATTCGTATCGCCCGAATCTATCCTCTCTAACTCCCAAAGTTCCTAATTCTTTCATCATGAATTTTGCTAATATAGGTGCTTTGTCCTCATCACAAATGACTCTCAAACACCACGCTGGTCTATTTTTTTTCATGATTAAAGGATAATAAGAAACATCCAACGCTCCTTGTACCATAAGTTTGTTAACTATTCCCCCTAGTATTTCACCTGATACATCATCTAGATGAGTTTCTAGCATTGAGAGATAATGTTTTGAGCTTTCATCTTCCAAATCTACAAGTAGTAAACGCAAGACATTTGACCGTGAGGGTAAATCCTTATTTCCAGCACCATATCCTATTTTTCTCACACGTAATGGAGGAAGTTGAGTGATTTGCTTATTTACAAGTCCACCCAGAAGAATAATTCCAGTTGGTGTTAATAACTCTCCATCCACTTCATCGCTAAAGAAGGGATAATCTAATTCTTGTAGAACCTCAAGTACAGCTGGTGGAGGAACAGACATTTTTCCATGAGAGAAAGTTACAAAACCACTACCAACATTTACAGGAAGACCTAGAATGGGTATATTCAACAGATCATTTTTCTCCATTAAAACAATTGTACCAACTATGTCCAAGATAGTATCTACGCTTGCTGTTTCATGTAAATGCAACTTATCAAGAGCTTCACCATGAACTTTCGATTCTGCTTTGAATAGTAAATTTAACATATTTTCAGCTTTAGCTTTTGCTTCATCAGTCAAATCTATTTTATCTAATACTTTTTGCATTGACAACATGAGATCTGATGCATGATGGCTGGTTAAATCCTCTTCAATATTTATTGTTAAATGAGTGGAATTAATGCCTTTTTTCAATATTTTGTTTATCTCTACTGCCATCTTTGTAGATAGTATTTTGTTGATTATATCAACAAGATCAAGGAGAACCTTTTTTCCATCAGTTAAATCTAAAATGCTGGAAAGAAACATGTCTCCTGAACCACCAGCAATTCGAGGATCAATAATTAAAGCTTTACTCATATTCTATCACTTCTTTAGGTAAGGGGATGTTCATGGACCCGTGTCTGTAACCTTCTAGGTCTATAGTAATATAATGAAAACCTATTTCTTTAAGTTCCTTTACCAATCTCTCTCTTTTTTCATTATCTAGGAACTTATTCATTATTGAAACAGGGACTTCTATTCTTGCTATATCATCATGAGCTCTTAATCTTAATGTTGAAACACCAAAAATGGATTGGATGATATTTTCAGCTTTTTCTACAGCATCTAATTTTGTTTTTGTGATTTGTTGACCATAAGGTATTCTTGTTGCTAAACAAGTGGTTGCAGGTTTTTTAACAACTTCAAGTTTCATCTTTGATGCTATCTGTTTAATTAACTCCTTTGTGATTCCCATATCTAAATATGGGCTTTTTATTCCTAACTCGCTGACAGCTTTCAAGCCAGGACGGTAATCAGTTAAATCTGTAATGTTTGATCCTTCTACAATAAAATCATAATCTAGTTTCTTGATTTCTTTTAGTATAGATTGAAAAATAAGTGTTTTACAATAATAACATCTTCTCGGATTATTTTCAGCAACTTCTGGATGATCTAATGGATTTACACTGACTATTTTATACTTTATTTTTTTGCTAGTAAGATAATCAACAGCATATTTGATATCCTTTGCAGGAACTAAAGATGATTTAACAATAACTGGCAAAACGCTTTGAGAAACCTTCCTAGCCACTTCTAATAAAACTGTACTATCTAATCCACCTGAAAATGCTACAACAATTTTCTTATCTTGAAAATACTCTTGAAGTTTAGTAATAATCTCATTAACCATGTTTTTCAGATAATCTAACTCTGATGTATTTTTATCTTCTATGTTGTATCAAGTTTTTTTACATCAGTTACTTGTTCATCGATTATTTGTTTATCTTTCACTCTTATTCTCCCTAACAGGAGCCAAATAATGAGAAGTATAATGAGAAGAATTGCAGTGATTGGAATTGAAAAAAGCAGTAATATGCCCGCACCTATAGCACCAAATCCTTCTGCAGATGTAAGAATTATCGCAAGCATTGTTTCAAGAATCGTTATTATTCCCATAAAAGCTACTAATACCCATCTTGTTGTTTTTCTCTTATTTGAGAGAGGGGTTTTACTTTTCATTTTGTTCTAGTTCAAATTAGTATAAGAATATATGAAGTTTTTCTGAAAACGGTATAATTATATATTACAGAACCTTCTACTATTAGATAGAGATGTATGACAGTAATATCCAGAAGAAAATAAGCGCTGATACTATCATCCTCTTTTTTACATTGATTTTCACTCTTATGATTATTCTTGCTTCACACTTTCACAATAAAAATTATTATTGGTGGGCCGGTCTCTCTTTTATTCCAATGCTCGGTTTCTCGATAAAAAGGTTAAATTATTCTAGGATTAAATCAGTAGAACCTCCAAAGTATACTACAGATAAACTAGATCCTGTAAGTTCAAGTACAGCTTATAGTAGATCGTTGGCAGGATTTGGATTCACAGATAATATATTTATGATTATATTAGCAATGCTATATACACCTTTTGCAATTATTGATCTAGGTGTACAAATATCAAAATTAACTAAAAGTAAAATGAAAGAAAATCCAAAGGAAGCAACAGAAAAATCAACAAATATCAAGTAATAGAGTTATGCTTCAAACGTCGCTAAACCCTCTGTATTTTGCACATATTACACTATGTTATAAAAAGGAGGGACCTTCTGGTAACTATGCATGTTAATGTTGTTTGTTATGTGAGAGTCAGTACTGCGGATCAAACATCAGGTAGAGATACGCAGATTGATGTAATAGAAAAGAAAATCCAATCATTGGGTTATAGACACATTTTAGAAACCTTCATCGATGAAGATGTTTCTGGTGATAGTCATATAGAAGAAAGACCAGGTTTTAAGAATCTTCTAAGTTACGTTAAAGAGTTTAACAAGAGTAATCCTGGAAACACTGTAAAAGAAATATGGGTTCAGACAAGAGATCGTATATCAAGAGATGTAGATATGCTTGGTTACGCTTCAGTTGTTTTAAGAGCAAATGGTGTTGAAATCAGAGCTACTGAAGAATCAGATGAAATGCTAGTCACTAGGATATATGACATGCTTGGTGAAGAAGAACTCAAGAAATACAAACTGAAAAGAATGTATGGAATCAAAAGAAGAATCCAAGAAAATAAGATAATGTCTAGACCACCTTTGGGATACACCATTAATGATGGAAAACTCGAAATTGATGAAGAAATGCGACCCAAGTTAATCCAAATATTCCAAATGTTTGAAGACAATGAAACAATGTCAAAAATAAGTAATAAATTCGAAATACCAAGAAGTACTTTAGCTTATTTGAGGAAGAATCCCATTTATCGAACAGGAGAATATTATTGGAAAGGAAAAATCGTTTATCAAGTAGAACCAGTACTAAAAGAAGGGGACATAATAGAACGTGATGAAGACGATTTCTACTATTGAGTTTCAACACATTGTAGGATGATTATTTGATCATTTCTCTTTCAATTTTTTCCAATTATTGCTTTTTTATCTAGTTTGTTTTCAGTAACACTTATGATATTTAGTCAAATAGTTTTCTTATGAAGCTCAATAAAACTGCACTTACGATTGCTATTATTACCTCAATGATGTTATTGAGTATTAGTTCAAAAGAGAGTATTGTTAGTCTTTCTAACGCCGCTGATAATGAAGATGCTTGGCATCATCCTTTAATTTACAGTGAGGATGCTTGGGAGATAACTCAAGGAAGAAAGGAAATTGTTGTTGCTATAATTGATTCTGGTGTTGACTTTTCTCATCCAGATCTTGATGATAATATTGAATGGATTAACACGGGAGAAATAGCTGGTAATTCAATAGATGATGACGGAAATGGTTACGTGGATGATGTCTATGGTTGGGATTTTGTTTCAAATGACAGTACTCCTGGACCAACCTCTGGAGATCCTGTAAATTGGCATGCATCTTTTATTGCAGGAATTATTGCTGCACCTAAAGATGATTTTGGTGTAGTAGGCATTGCCCCTAATGTTACAATAATGAATGTCCGTGTTCTAGATATATCTAACCTTCTATATAGTTTTGAAACATTTGGTATTGCTATTAGATATGCAGCTGAAAACGGTGCAGATGTTATCAATTTGAGTATAGTTGCTTCAACGAATTCGTCATTATATATGGATGAAATAGCGTATGCAAATAGCTTGAATATTCCAGTCGTAGCTGTTACTGGAAACAATGATTTTTCTTCAGTAGCTTATCCTGCTAGAAGTGACATAGTAATTGCAGTAGGTGCTTCAAATCGGCATAATGAAAAAGCAGATTATAGTAACTCAGGAGAAGAAATTGAACTTGTTGCTCCTGTTGGAGATTCAGATGAAACTAATATCATAAGTACTGTCCCTCCTGATGGATATGGGCTTGGATGGGGAACCTCATTTGCCGCACCTCAGGTAGCTGCAACTATAGCTTTGATGAAATCTCTGAATGATTCATTATCAATTGCTGAGATTCGTGATATTTTACATAGATCAGCTAAAGATTTAGGTGATCCAGGGCATGATGTTCAAACTGGGTATGGTTTGTTGAATGTTTTCAGAGCAGTTCAAGCAGTATTAGACCCATCTATACTTCTTCATCCTTTTAATAGTAGTTACCAGTTTTTAACGATTCTTCCAATCTTAGCTATCATCACAATAGTAATTAAAAGAAGAAGAAGAAAATTATGAAGAAAACTTCTTCATCATTTTCTTAGCTGCTCTTTTCCCCTTTAGCACAATTACTTCTAAACATCTTCAAACTCATTGAAAACTTGTTTTTCAGTAACATTTATCATAATGAATTAGCTCTTTCAAATATGAATATCAAGAAGAATATTTTTTCAGTTCTTATTCTTACATCATTGATTCTACTTTCTCTGAATTCTTCCGATAGAGTAGTTCAACCTTCTTTAGCTGCAAATTATGAAAATACATGGACTCACAACCTAATTCATACTAAAGAGGCTTGGGAAATTACTCAAGGTAGTAAGGATATAGTTGTAGCAATAGTAGATTCAGGAGTAGACTTTTCTCATCCAGACCTTGATGATAATATTGAGTGGATAAACACTGGAGAAATTGCAAATAATTCAATTGACGACGATGGAAATGGATATGTTGATGATGTCTATGGTTGGGATTTCAACTCTGATGATAATACACCTGGACCTGTTTCTGGTGATCCTGTTCATTGGCATGCAACCTTTATTGCAGGAATTATAGCTGCTCCTATAGATGATTTAGGTGTTGTTGGTGTGGCGCCCAATGTTACTATAATGAATGTTCGCATTCTAGATTCAGGAAATTCCTTCTACAGCTATGAAGCTCTTGGTGATGCAATTAGATACGCTGCCGAAAATGGTGCTGATATAATAAATTTGAGTCTTTATGCTTATGATAATTCTTCATTATTCTTTGACGATTTGCTCTACGCGTATAACTTGAATATACCTGTAGTTGCGGTTACTGGAAACAGTTATCTCCCAGTTGTAGCTCACCCAGCTAAAAGTGATATAGTTATAGCTGTTGGTGCATCCAATCAATATAACGAAAAAGCAGATTATAGTAATTATGGTGAGGAAACAGAAATCGTTGCACCAGTTGGTGATGCTGATGCAGTAAATATCAGAAGCACTGCTCCTCCAGATCAATATTGGACTGGTTGGGGAACTTCTTTTGCCGCACCTCAAGTAGCAGCTACTATCGCTTTAATGAAAACTCTCAATGATTCTCTTTCGGTTTCTGAGATTCGTGATATATTGCGCAAATCTGCTACTGATATTGGTGATGAAGGATTCGATCTTCTAACTGGATATGGATTATTAAATGTTTCAAAGGCTGTTAGAGCGGTTGTAGATCCTACAATTCTACTTCCGCCAGATGATAGTACTTATCAATTAATTGCCATGCTACCAGTGTTAGCTGTCATTGCAATTATCGTAATTAAGAAGAGAAAATCCTGAGAGGTTTTTTCTTAACTTTTTTTAACCAAATTTTTAATATTAGGTAGCTTTTCCATATATCATGAAAGCACGAGACTTGGGTATACCATTTGAAGGTGCAACCGGTAAGAACAATTCAATCACGGATGTGGATGGCGTTCTAGTTGGTCATTCAACTATTGTAGAAGGAGAAGGAGATCTTATTGTTGGTAAAGGTCCAATTCGAACAGGTGTGACAGCTATCTTACCATGTGGTAAAAATCTGAATGAGGTTTTTGCTGGATATTTCGCTTATAATGGTAATGGTGAAATGACCGGTTCGGCTTGGATAGAAGAATCAGGTCAATTAAAAGGCCCTATTTGTATTACTAACACCCATAGTGTTGGAGTAGTTAGAGATGCTGTCATTGAATGGATTTTTAAGGAAGGTTTAGCTAAACAAAGAATTTTTTGGTCTCTCTCTATTGTTGCTGAGACTTATGATGGTTTATTAAATGATATTAATGGCTTTCATGTCACAAAAAAGCATGCATTTGAATCTTTAGATTCTGCGAAAAGTGGTTTTGTTACTGAGGGAAACGTGGGTGGAGGAACAGGTATGATATGTCATCAGTTCAAAGGAGGGATCGGTACAAGTTCTAGAGTAATTGATGAGAAACATGGCGGTTATTCGGTAGGTGTATTAGTTCAAGCAAATTATGGACTTCGAGAACATCTTACAATTGCAGGTGTACCCGTAGGGATGGAAATGAAAAATGATTGCAAACCTAAATTTAAATTTGAAATTAAGCCGAATCAAGAAAATGGTTCTATAATAGCGATTATTGCTACTAACGCACCTCTCTTACCTATTCAATTAAAGAGATTAGCAAAAAGAGTGCCAGCAGGTTTAGCAAGAGTTGGTGGTTATGGAGGGAATTATTCAGGAGATATTTTCCTTGCCTTCTCCACTGCTAACATATTTGAAGATGGAGCAAATAAAGAAGAAAAAATAAGAACTGTTACTGCTCTTGATAATAAGCACATTTCTTCCTTATTCAAAGCTGTTGCTGAAGCGACAGAAGAAGCGATAATTAATGCTTTGATAAATGCTGAAACTATGAAGGGGATTAATGGTAATATTGTTTACTCTCTTCCTCATGACATGCTAAAAGAAGTTATGAAAAAATATAATCGTTTGAATAATGCTTAGTAATAAAAGAAGAATAAAAGGAGGGTGTTTTACAACCTTCTTTTAAAGAAATCGACGAAATGATTGAAGGTTCGGATTCTCATTCCAATATCAGAAAAAGCACCATGACCTTCATCCGCAAATTCGACATATTCAAATGTCTTTTCTCCTTCAGTTCCTTCCTTCCAGCCCATTTCTAGGAGTTTGTCTCTGAATTGTCTACTCTCTTCTACAGGACATCGAGGATCATTTACACCATGGATCATCTGAATTGGTACTTTAATATTTTCGATAAAATTTATGGCCGAACCATTTTTCCAAACTTCTTTGTTTTCTTCGTAAGATCCTAGATGTTGAATTAGAAAGTATTGGAAATGAGGTTTAGATTTGTCATACATTGTTTTTAGATCAGAAATACCTATCCATGCAGATCCAGTTTTCCAACCTTCACCTGCAAATTTTGTTAATTGGATGAATGTCATAAACCCTCCATATGATCCACCAAAAACACCAATTCTATCAGGGTCAACATAGTCTAATTTCTCTAGATACTTTTTAGCCCAAACAACGTCTTTTCCGTCTCCTCCGCCCCAATCTTTAAGGTTGAGTTCCATGAATTCTTTTCCATAACCAGTACTACCTCTAATATTAGGATTAAGAATGACAAACCCTTCATGAGCGAAAACCTGAGAAAACATATCGAACATTTGGAAATATTGACCGGTTGGGCCCCCATGAACATTAACTAACGCTGGATATTTTTTACCTGGTTCAAGTTTAGGTGTATAGAGTGTTGCAGCAATTTCTCTACCATCAAAAGAGGGGTATTTGATGTATTGTTGTTTATAGAAATCATCTGCTTCTAAATCAGTTTGAGGGGGAATCAAGATTTTTTCTTCACCATTTTCTATATCAAACCTTGCTAAAATCACAGGTGTTTCAGAATCCATTCTCATGTAAACAAGATAGTTATCATTCAGACACCAACGAGCACCGTATGTTAGCCCTTTGAATCCTAGTTCTTGTACATCTCCAGATTCAATATCATATATGCTTGGTATTAACTCTGCTTCATGATTTTTTAAGACTACTAACTTTTCACTGTCATCAGAGAATAAGATGGGATTTTCTTCATATTTCCCATCTCCTAACCACTTGATTTGGTTAGTCTCAAGATTATAAAGACCAGTAGTTACTATTCCAGTTTGATCACTTGATATTGCTAGATACTTCCCATTTTTACTCACATGACTGAAGGAATCATTAGAATCGTCAGAGATATTAACTAATTTTTTAATCCCACTACCATCCTCTTTGATTGCCCAAACATCAGTATTTTTCACGTTGTAAGTATCGTTATAATTGAAATAGATCCAACCATTTTTTGCCCATTCAGCAAGACCCCAAACAGGTTTATCAAAAGCAGTCAATTGAAGTACTTCTTTAGATTCGAGATCTAAGGTAAAAAGGTTCATTTGATCATGCCTGTTGGAGGAGATAAGAAGTTTCTTTCCATCAGGACTCACATCTAGAGGATATTCTTGAGCATTAGGTGTATCAGTGAGTTGAATACTTTCTTTGGTTTCAGTGTTGAAAAGATAGATGTTGTGTTGTTCATCCCCATCTACATCACGAGTATAGGTTATGTGAACATCATCTTTTAACCAAATATAACCCGCTCGAATAGCTTTTGGAAGCTCTCCATCAGTAATTTGACTATATTCTAAAGTTGCTGGATCTAAAATATAAAACTCCTGTCTTTTTGTTTTATTCCAGTAAAAACTTATTTTATCTCTTTTATTATTAGCAGATATAAACGAAAAACTAGGGATGGAAGCTAGTTTTTCTAAAGTAATTTCTTTAACCATTATTATCAAATAGGGGTTTTAAGACACATACAAAAATATTACTGATATACCATAAAGGGATCTTACTTATTAAGTATCTTGTAGAGCTTGTATGGCTAAATCATAAAAATAATTATTATCTAAATCATTAGCTGTTTCAACAAGATATATCCCATCAGTAAAACCTTTCCAATTGTGCTTTGATGCATCCTTCAATTCCTCCTCCTCAAGACCTTGTGTTATATTATTGTGTATTCTAAAAGCAAAATAGAAGTATTGAAGATAAGCTCTCGATTTTAGAAGCAAAGGAACTAGTTTTAATTCCTCTATCGGAATTTCTGAATATTTCAAGTAAGGTTTTATGAAATTTTTGAAATAATCTCTATTCTCTGGTTTATACAGAGAAGTATACATAACCCATGTTCCCAAATCAGAAACTAAACATTCGTAACTGGCACCAAAATCTAGAATACCTGTAAGTTCCTCATTTTTCTTAAAGAAATTTCCCGGGAAAATATCACCATGCGTTAATCCAGCTGTAAAACTAGACATATCTAATTCTCGTACAATTTTGAGAAATTGCACAAAATCTTTTAGTATCTTTTCGTTTTTCTCATGCTCTGGTAATATTGAATTCCTTTCCTTATATCTATCTAGTACCCAATCACCTGGTGGTGGAGAAATAGAATCCATATCCTTATTTTTTACTCTCTGTTTAATTTTCTCTAGTGGTATATTTTTTGACTTCTTGTGAAAAATTCCAAATTGCTTCCCAAACCACTTCATCCAGCTAAACATTGTTTTCTCATCTTCTCTATAAATTGGTTCCCCTGAAATAAATGTGTGAACAACAAGAAGATTTTCCTTATCATATTTAGCTACAAAATCCTTTTTTCTAGTATTGATAGGTATGGGAACTTTCACTCCTGCTTCATGAAGTAAGTCATGTGTGTTCATCTTATCCCTAATACCATCTAGTTGGGGATAAAAGTGCAACTTAAGTACGAAGTCACCTTCTGGGGTAGAAAACTTAACATTGTCACTCTCATGACCAGATTCAAGGGGAATTATGGAGATGATTTCTCCTAGATCATAGAAATCAGTAATTATTTTTTTAACATTTTCTTCCGATAATTCTATTTTATTGCTGTACATTCTCCTTTAACTCTCACTCAACAAATAATTTTTTTGCGATTACTGCTCTAACTCCAGGTGTAATGTCTACTAACTGGCTGATTCTCATATCAACAGCACAGCTGCAAAGAGCATAAGCTTCTTGTTTTGTTAGTCCTTTTTCTTCAACTATCCAATCGATCATATCTCTCAAAGCAATTTTACAAGCTTCATCAGTTGTTTCTCCCCATGCAGTTGTCATATAATACTCCTTATTCTCATAATGAGGTCTCTTAATTTTCTTGTTCTTATTCACAACAAATTTGATAGTTACATCAGCATCGATTTCAACAGCTGTTCCACAAACTTCACCATCACCTTGGACCGCATGAACATCACCTACACCAAAAAGAGCACCTTCAACAAAAATAGGTAGAAAAACAGTTGTTCCTGCAGTACATGCTCGACTATCCATGTTCCCTCCATATTCCTTAGGGATAAGTGTTCCGTGGTCGTGAGTTACTTCAGTTGGCGCAACAATCATCGTTCCTGGAAAAGGATTAATTAGTATTTTTACTTTATCACTGAATATCGCATAACCATCCTTGATTGGAATTATTCTAGTCCATGGTTCTGGAAATTCAGGGGCTAGAAAACCAAAATTAGGTATTATGCAACAAGAACCTTGTTCCGCTACATCTATGTTGAGTATATGAACCTCTAAAGTGTCACCAGGTTCTGCACCTTTCACATAAACAGGACCAGTTGCTGGATTAATGTGCTCCATATCAAAGTCAATCGGCAAATCTTCAGGTTTTTGAATTACTTGATTAAAGGCATCTTTACATTCGAATACAACTGTATCACCAGAATCAATAGTTAAAACCGGAGGGTTATTTTTATCAGCTTTGTAAACAACATCTTTCATGGTTATTCTATGAGTATTTCCTGCATTCATTTTAGTATCACGAAGAAAAGAAAGAATAAGAAATTAAAAAGATTTGCAGTTATTATATCGTTATCTTCTCTTTTGTTATGAATTATCTTGTTGATATATTATACTAACCGCCCATCTTGCAAGTTAAAGGGAGGTTAATGTCTTTTCAATTTTATCTAATACTTCATTGGCTTGCTCTTCTGTTATACATAAAGGAGGTTGAAGTCTTAGAACATTCCCAAATAATCCACCCAAACCTATGATAACTCCTTCATTTTTGAGTAAGTTTACCATCTTTTTAGTTTCGTCTACTGCAGGTTTCTTAGTTTTAGGATTTTTAACAAGTTCAAAACCTATCATTAATCCTTTTCCTCTCACATCTCCGATTATACTATTCTTCCTTTGTATATTTTTTAGCCCCTCCATGAAGACCTTACCAATATTAGCGGAATTCTCGACTAATTTTTCATCTTCAATAATTTTGATGTTTTCTAGTGCTACCGCTGAACAGACAGGATTACCTCCATAAGTTGAGAAGAAGTCACCTGATTTAACACATTCAACTATCTTGCTTGTAGCAATAGCTGCTCCAATGGGCATACCTCCACCAAGTCCTTTAGCTAGGGTCATTAAATCTGGATTAAGATTCCAATATTCACTAGCAAACCATTTACCAGATCGACCAAAACCAGATTGTACTTCATCAGAGATAAACGGAATATCTCGCTCTTTTAGTATCCCAACCAAAGTTTCAAAATAAGTATCAGGTGGAACGATAATTCCTCCTTCACCAAGTATGGGTTCAATGATGAATGCAGCAACATCTCCAGCTGTATGATAATCAATCACATTTTCAATAGCTAACGCTGCTTCTTCTCCACATTCTTCCTCTGAGAGTTTTGATCTATAAGGGTAAGGCGTTGGTGCATGAACTACTCCTTGTAGATTAGCATAAGATGAAAATCCTTTCTTGTATTTTGCTTGACCAGTTAAACTGAGGGAAAAACCTAATCTTCCATGAAAGGAACCTTCAAGAGCAATCAGCGCAGCTCCTGTTTTGCCACGAGATATAGCATATTTCTTTACAAGCTTGACAGCATTTTCCACAGCTTCTGTTCCACTGTTACACAAGTAAGTGTGTTGTAAACCATTAGGTGTGATCTCTGCAAGTTTTTCTACTAGAAGTGTTTGTGGAATATTGAAAAATCTCCCTGAAGTGTGAATCAGTTTCTTCATTTGATTAGTACCTGCTTGAACTAACCTTTCATGAGCATGACCAACATTTGAAACTGCAATTCCTGCAAAACAATCAATGTATTCTTTTCCGTTTATATCCTTTAACGTTGCTCCTTTCCCTTCTGTCAATACAATAGGTACTCTAGCGTACCCTTGAATAAAAAACTCTTCATCCTTCTTCCTTATTTCTTCTGAGTTCATATTTTTCACCTAACACATTAAATCAAATTAATTAGCTCTTGATATTTTTCTTTGAATTGCTCAAAAACGTATGATATTTCTCCAATAAAACTTACTTTTTCAGCAGATTCAGAGTAAAATAATATTATTTTTGTTAGATAGTTCTTCAAACTATTAACTACTTCATGTTCACCAATTTTGTTAATATCTTCTTTAACGAATATAAATCTTGATTTTTCTAAACCTTTTATTGGTTCAAGAATCATCTCGGTCGTATTTTCTCTTCGTATTCTCTTCAATCGTTTAAGATTTTTTGTAGATAATTGAACTATCTTGTCTATAACCTCTACTAGTTTTTCATTTTTGTTGTTCTTCTGCATAGATTGGAAGAATTCTAGTAAAACTGTTTCTTGATTGAGAGCAAACTTTATTGTTGCACCTAAAGTTTCTAAACTCATTTCCTATCACTTTTCTTTCATTTTTCTTTTAATCAAACCATCTTGTAATTACAACCTTGTCTTCTGTAAAGAAATCTATTCCGCTTTTCCCTTGTCCATGAAGATCTCCCATAAAACTATCTTTCATTCCAGAGAATGGAAAAGTTGCGATTGGTGCTGCAACACCTATGTTTATACCAATATTGCCTGCTTTGACAAGATATTGGTAATCTCTAGCTGATTTCCCACTTGAAGTAAAAATGGAGGAGGCATTTCCATAAGGATTGTTGTGAATGACTTCTATTGCTTCATCTAAATTTTTAACATTTACAATAGGCATAACAGGACCAAAAATTTCTTCTTGAGCAATTGACATCTCTGGTGAAACATTTTCGAAAATTGTAGGACCAACATAGAAACCATTCTTAAGAGACTCATCATCCCTTACATTTCTTCCATCTAATACTAATGTTGCTCCTTCATCAATGCCTTTCTGAATGTATTCTAGTACCTTCTTCATGCCAGCTTCGGAAGCTAGAGGACCCATATGGTTATCTTCATCCATCCCGTCTCCAACTTTTATTTGTTTAGTTGATTCAATTAATTTCTCTTTCAACGGATTGTGAACGTCTCCAACAGTCAATAATACACCACCTGCTAAACATCGTTGCCCTGCATTACCAAAAAATGAAGTGATTAGATTTGGTACAGTTCTATCGATATTAGCATCTGGCATAATGGTTATGAAATTCTTAGCTCCGCCTTGAACCTGAACTCTCTTACCAACTTCTCCACATTTTTTATAGAGTAGTTTTCCGACTTTGGTGGATCCAACGAAAGATAAACCTACAGTATCGGGACTTTCTACTAGAGCATTTACAACCTCAGGCCCACCATGTAATAGATTTACAACACCTTTAGGTAATCCAATCTCATCTAGAATCTCAAATTGTTTTACCATGCTTATTGGGCACTGATCTGAAGGTTTTACGATGTATGTATTCCCAGTAGCTATTGCATAGGGCCAAAACCAAGCTGGTACCATAACTGGGAAATTGAATGGTGCAACGCAGAAGAAAACGCCAAGTGGTTGTTTAATAACCATCTCGTCGATACCTGAAGCTATTTCCTCAAAATTATAACCCATTTGAAGCGAAGGAATATGAGTAGCTGCTTCTACATTCTCAATTGCTCTTCGGTATTCTCCTCTAGACTCATCTAATGTTTTACCGTGTTCCTTTGTTACAACTTCTACAAGATCATCAAAATTCTCTTCCAGTGCATCTCGAAAATCATATAAGTATCTTATTCTAGACTGTGCAGGAGTTGTTCTCCATTTCCAAAATGCTTCCTTTGCAGCTTTGATTGTTTCTAAAGCTTCTTCTTTTGTGCATATTGGGGTTTTTGCAAGAACCTCACCTGAAGCGGGATTAATAACATCTCGTGTTTCATCAGTTGTTGAATCAACCCATTTTCCATTGATATAATTTTTTAAAATCTCACTATTCAAATATTCCAAATCCATAAATTAATGTTCGTTTATTACTCTTTTTTGTTAACTTGTTTTTTCCTTTTAGTGGTCAAATAGCGCTCTAAAGTCATTAAATCCTTAATTGGTAAGTTAATGTGTGAGATGTATATTGGTTTCTCAACTGAATGATAACTAGAAGAATTTATGTCATCTTGAATGATTTCTGTTTTTACTCTTCTATCGAATTCTCTCCATAATTTCTGATATTCTTCATATTGTTTTTCAGTTAGAAAATAATGGTCGATGTTAATGCTCTTTGAGTCACTAAACATTTCTTTGACATTGTTTAAATCTTTCTGAGTAATATCTGAAGAAGATCCAAGAGGTTTGAGAATAACATGTTCATCTAGAAAATTCTGGAAATTATCAACTAAAAAAGTAGTGTCTCTGATTAGTTTCATGATAAGTCTTGGTTTCATCAAGGCATCAATTATAGATTCAGCATCTTCTTCTTTTCTTCTAATGCAATCACAAATATTCAGATTCAAAGGTTGAAGCAATTCTCTTCCTCGCGAACCTAATCGATAATATTTCTTTAGCATAGTTGCAGATCTAACCTGTTCTTCTCGTGCAATTTCTACAATATCTAGATCTACAAGTAACTTTAGTTGGCTACTTAATGCACCTTTTGTTATCTTGAGGTTTTTACTGAGTTCATTTAGGTTTCTTTCTTTCATAAATAAACTATAGATGATTCTAAACGGAGTCGGACCTTTGTTATATAACCCAAGAAAATCACATAAATATTGAGCTCGTTTTAAAAGCTCAAGTGCTTTTACAATATCTGTTTGTTCTAACGCTGATCTACTCTGATTTAGAAAGTTTTCTGCAACCATCGAGAATGACTGTTGGAAAAGAACGGGAGAAAGGGAATCCGATAATTCATTGAGTTGATTGACTAATGTATCCTCACCAAAATATTTTCTCAATTCTTCAGCAAGAAGTTCACTGTAATTTGTAATAGCTATTTTTATGTAATCAAAACTGATGATTTCTTCTTCAGTGATTTGTTGAAATATCTGTCTTGCTTTCTTCTTATTTTTAGTGTCGCCTATTGCTTTTAGTTCTAATCCTTTAGCTAGACGATTTAGGAAACTGAATACTTTATGTTTATAATTTAGATTGATCTCGTTCAATCTTTCTAGATACTCCTTTAGAGGTTTATCCTTCAGAGCATTTCTGTGTATATACTTCTTCTCTGTGATGTAATTTATTAGCTCAAATAAAATATAGACTTCAGGGTCTACATTTTGTACCTTCTGTACTAAACTTAATGCTTTCTCTAATGTGTCCATCACCAACTGTGGATCATCTAATACTTTATACACTGTACTTAAACGTATAAAAGAAAATATTGTACCAAAATTGAAGTGCATACGTTGATTTACAATGAGTGACTCTTCGTAGTAATTTTGAGCATGTTTTAGATCACCCTTCCCATAGTAAACATCACCTAAATTCAAAAGTGTCCATGCAATATCTTGTTGATTTCCAATTTTCTTTCGGATTTTATAACTACTATTAAAATAATCTAGGGCTGCGTCAAGATTTCCTAGGTTTCTATGTGCATAACCTAAATTAAACAAGGTGAAAGCAAGATCATATTTGCTTCCATCTTTTTCACGTATTTCTAAGCTTTTTTGATTGTTCTCTAAAGCTTTTTCCATATTTCCTGTACTCATATGAATAAATCCTAGGATATAATATGCCAAAGCTAGCAAAGTAGGATTATCTAATTCTTTGCAGAGAAAATAGTTTTGCTGGGCATAAATAAATGCTTGCTCAGCTTCCCCTTTTGCTTCATATACATAAGCTTTGTATGCAAGCAAATAAGCTCTCCTAGAAGACATTTCTTTCAAGTTAGAATTTTCAATTAGATCTTCTGCTCGTTGCACTAAACCTGATGCTTTATCCAACTCCCCCAGGCGGTATAACGAAAAAATTTCTGATAAAAGTGCATCCGCTTCTATAAGAACATTATTCTGTTCTTTTGCTTTTTCTCGTACAGTCGATGAGAGTTCTATAACCTTCTCAAAATTCCCTAAGAATCTGTGAACTGCACATTGAAGATAACTCAGACTTAAAATCTCAGCATCTGTGAGATTTTTTTCTTTTTGATGTTTCTCAACTTTCTCTAAAGCCTTATTATACTCTCCACTGTGCATCAGATTATTGATGTTCCCAAATTCCGTTTCATTCACGTTATCTCACCATAATTAAGCAATAAATTAGTTTTTGATTTTGTTAATCTCTTTGTACCTTATACATGCTACATAATAACCTTTTTTCACTGTCTCTAGTTGTGGGTCAATCTGACTACATTCCTCTATAGCATATATACATCTGGGGTTAAACCTACAACCTGGTGCAATATCTATACCGCTTGGAACCTCACCGATTATTGGTAAGTCTTCTGTTCTGTGGGCATCGGGGTCAGGTTTTGGAACAGCTGCAATCAAAGCTTTTGTATATGGGTGTAAAGGATTATGGAGAATTTCTTCTGTAGGACCTCGTTCAACTATTCTTCCAAGATACATGACTGCTATCTGATCACACATGACTCTTGCCAAAGCTAAATCATGAGTTATGAATAGAAATGCAGTTCCACGTTCCTTAGATAATTGGTTCATAGTGCGCAGAATACCTACTCTTACAGAAACATCTAACATAGATACTGGTTCATCAGCTACAATGAATTTTGGATCAACCGTAAAGGCTCGTGCAACACCAACTCTTTGTCGTTGACCGCCAGATAACTCGTGAGGAAATCGATTGATGAAATCTTCAGGAGGAACCAGTCCAACACTATCAAGTTCGTGTAGTACTCGTGCTTCTACCTCAGCTTCACTTGGATAAACCTTGAGTAACCTTAAGGGTTCTGCAACTATATCCATTACATTGAATCTAGGACTCAAGGAATCATAGGGATTTTGAAATATAACTTGAATCTCTTTTCTTAGATTTTTAATTCTATCTAAAACCTCTTTATCGTTTAAGTTTTCCTTGTAGATCCTTGCTTCTTTTATTGCCTCGTTCATCACTTCAGTAAACAATTCTCTACTTTCTTTAGATCTGAAGATGTATGATAATCCATAACCTATAGGCATGAAGAAATGAGCATTCAAGATACGAGAAATGTAACCAGGCCATGTAAACGAGCTAGCTACATCTATTCCTTTGTATAAAATTGTACCACTAGTTCTATTAAGTAATTGAAGTAGAAGCATGCCTGTAGTTGATTTTCCACAACCGCTTTCACCCACTAAACCGAAAGTTTCTCCTTCTTGAATAGTGAAAGTTATATCGTCTACAGCATGAACATATTGTTGTTCACTACGCTTAAACAGTCCTTCTATAATGCCTTTCATAACTGGAAATAACTTGGTTACATGTATTGCATCGATAACCGGTACTTTTGATTTTGACATCTTTATGTTCTCTCCATTTTTCCTTCATATAACCAACAAGCAACAAAACCATCCTTTGTTGCAAAATTTGGTGGTTCTTCAGTTCTACAGATATCCATTACATTAGGACACCTAGGGTGAAAATTACAACCAGGAGGAGGATTGCGTAGATCAGGTATGTTTCCTCCAATATCCTTTAGCTCTTTTTTAGGTCCAACAATACTTGGAAAAGCATCTATAAGCAACTGAGTGTAAGGATGGGATGGTTCTTTGAATACAGTTCTAAGTTTTCCATATTCTACCATTTTACCTGCATACATTATTGCCAAAGTCTCACAAACTTCTGCAATCACAGAAAGATCATGAGTTATCATTATCATTGAAAGGTTGTACTTTTTCTGAAGTTCTTTTGTTGCCTTTAGAACTTGTGACTGTACAATTACATCTAAAGCAGTAACGGGTTCATCAGCTATGACTATGTCAGGATTATTAATTAGTGCCATAGCGATTAATGCTCGTTGTTTTTGACCGCCTGAAAGCTGATGAGGATAATCTCTAGCTCTAGATGAATCAATGCCTACAACTTCTAAGATGTCAATAACCCTTTGCCATGCTTCCTCTTTTGGCACCTGAGGTTCATGAATGCTTAATACTTCCATTATTTGATCACCAATTCTATGAACAGGATTCATTGCATTCATTGCACCTTGAAAGATCATGGCAATATGGTTGCCTCTGATTTTTCGCATTTCAACTTCAGTTAAATCTAAAATGTTATTGGTTCTTTCCGCGTTGTCTGATTTACCCATAACATCCTTGGCATTCTCGTAAAGTATCTCTCCTTCTAATATCTCTCCAGGATTATCAATCATGCGCATGATTGATAAACAGGTAGTAGTTTTACCACACCCACTTTCTCCTGCTAGACCTAGAACTTCTCCTTTTCCAAGTTTAAAACTTACATTGTCTACAGCTTTTACTGAACCTGATCGAGTATGGAAATAGGTTTTTAAATTTTTAACTTCTAGTAACACCATTTTAATCACCGTTTTCTAAGTCTTGGATTAACAATTTCATCAAATGCTATCCCAATAAACGCGAAACTGAGCGTCGTTAAAGCGATTGCAATACCTGGTGGGAAATACATCCACCATGCTCCAGTTGCTAAGGATGCTTGATTTTGCGCAACACTCAGCATCATTCCTAAACTCCAATTCCAAGGATCTCCAAGTCCCAGATATGATAGAAATGCTTCATATAGGATAGCTTGTCTCATCGATGTGATAATCATAGTCAGCATAAGCGGAAAAACGTTTGGAAGCAAATGCTTGCGAATAATATAGCCGTTCTTAGCTCCAGCTGATTTAGCACTTGTAATAAATGCTCGTTGTTTAAGAGATAATGCCTGCCCACGTATCAATCTTGCTGAAACTGGCCAGAAAACTACAACATAAACTATTGCTATTATTAACCATCGTGGAACTAGGAAATCTCCCACATCAGCAAGCAAAGGTGCTAATGATGCTAATAGCAACATTAATGGTAATGCTGGTAAAACTAAAATAACATCAGTTATCCGCATTATTAACGTATCTCCCCAACCACCTATGTAGGCACTTGTAACGCCAATAGTGGTTCCTATAATTACTGTTAAGCTTCCTGCAATCACACCCACCAATAAGGATATACGTAAGCTATCTAAGAGGATTGTAAAAACATCTTCTCCAAAACGATTAGTACCTAATAAATGTCCGTTACCTGGGGGTTGAAAGATGTCTTCTGATCTTTCATGTGATTCATAAGGAGTTATACTTGGTCCTAATATCGCTAATGTGACGAGCGTGGACAATAATATAAGTCCTGTAACACCCATCCAGTTCCTTCTATAAATTTTCCAGGTTCTCCCCCATTTAGATATTTTTCTTCGAATATTATCTCTTCTAATTGTAGCCATATTTATTCCTCCTATTCGGTTCTAATCCTTGGGTCAACGAACCCATAAACTATCTCTGCAAGTAACAATCCAAGTAAAGTTAAACCTGCAATTATTACAAAAGCCCCTTGTACTAAGGGATAATCACGTCTCATTAATGCGTCGTAGAGCATTCTACCCGTTCCAGGGTATGAAAAAACCGTTTCTATCAGAACTGCTCCTCCAATTAACCCTCCAATTGACATTCCAATATTTGTAATGACCGGAAGTATTGCATTTCTGAAGGCGTGTTTGAATAATACTTGGTTTTCGTTAAGGCCTTTTGCTCTAGCTGTTTTAATGTAATCTTCTGTCAGAACGCTAATCAAGTTTCCTCGCATAAACCAAGACCAACCTAAAACACCTGAAATTGTCAATACCAATAAGGGTAGGAACAGATGCCATAAAACATCTCCAAGATATGAGAAAAAGCCCGTTTCAGATGCCCCAGGCGTTTGAGCTCCATACGTTGGGAACCATATAGGCCAATTATTTATTCTCGCCGTGAACCCAAACAACGCAATAAACAGCATTCCTACGAAAAACAATGGTAGAGCGTTGTAAACATTGTAAGTTAAAACGAAACCCGTATCTAGCTTTGATCCTCTTCTCCAAGCAACAATAGCTCCAAGAAGTATTCCGATAACTGCATTTAAAATGAATGATGTTCCAAGTAAAAGTAAGGTCCATGGGATAGAGACTCCAATAACTTCACTAACGGGTTTTTTGTGTAAAAAGGAGTACCCAAGGTCACCTTGAAGCAGATTACCCAAGAAAATGAAATACTGCTTCCAAAGGGGTTCATTTAATCCCCATCTGATTAGCAATGCTTCTCTAACATCTGGTGGAACTCTCGGATCTAATGCAAAAACATTAGCAGGATTACCTGGTAATACGTGATAAAGGAAAAACACTAAAGTAATTGCTACGAAATACGCAACAGCAGCAAATAATAACTTCTTTGCAATATATGATTTTAAGCCCATAATTGTTACTCCACAAATGGTTAAACCACTGATACATAAAATACTTTTAAACATTTCGGGTAAAACTATATGTTTAGAATTTTTTTTGTTAACTAAACGTTATTTGTTGTTTTTGAAAACGGAAAAAAAAGAAATTGAAGGATTAAACTTTCGTTTAATCCGGGTGAGTTAAAGTTTTTACTGTTTCTTGCGTCTGTATTTTACCAAACCAACGGTAACAACTAATGTGAATATTGCAGATAATGCAAGGTAACCTGGTCCACCTTCTGGTGCAACAATCAGTTGGATTGCTAACCAAGTCATCCAGTTATCTGGATCAGTTGTTGGTCCAAGAACCCATCCTTTGAACTCATCAGTTCTGTATAGGAAGGTTCCACCAAGAATGTTTATTGGAAGATATGGTAAATCTTCAGCAACAATCACTTGAAGTGCATCAAGTTTTGTTTGAATTACAGCTTCATCAGTTTCGTATAGAATCTCATCTGCTAAGGCTGTAACTTCCCAACGAGCAGTACTGTTCCATCCAGGGATGTTAACTTGATCAGATCCCCACCAACCATTTGCACTGAATAACCATCGTGCCCAGCTTGGGTGGAAATCGCTCCAGAAGCCTACCCATCCTAAGAATGCCCAGTCATAATCGTATGTGTTACTAACACTGCCAGTACCACCTACAGTTTGCCAAAGAACATCCCAGATAAGAGGAACAACAGTTACTTCTATTCCAATCTCTAGCATATACTCTTGGATAAATCTGCATGTATCTACTGATACTTGAGCGTCAGCGCTGACAATTAAGTCAAATGATAGGTCAGTTCCATTAGCATCCTCACGGATACCATCGTCTCCAACATTATCTAAGAAACCAAGAGCATCAAGCATTGAATTAGCGGTAGCTACATTGTAGTCGTATTGCTTAACAGCAGGATTATAGTATGCACCATAAGGTAAACTGCATGATGCGGGACAAACTTCACCGCGTCCATATCTAATAATATCCACTATTTCAGAACGATTAATACCGTACATAACAGCTTGTCTGAATTCTTTAATGTTATTTGGATATCTACGCTGATTTAGTCCTAGATATACCCAATAATCTTGTAAAGATTCATGGATTGCGATATTTGGATCGACGTCTGCAACTGCTTCTAGTTCAGGTGGTGGATTAGCCATAACTTCTATGTCACCAACACTGAGTGCATAATAAGCTGTTTCAACTTCACTGATGATTGGTAAGATTTTCTCATCAATATAAGGCCCATCCAGATGATACTCGGTGTGAGCTGCAAGTCTGAAGTATTGTGCACGAGCCCATTCAACAAATTTGAAAGGTCCACTGCCAATTGGATTTACATCATTAGCGAAGGTGTACAAATCAATTGTATCCCAGATGTGTTCAGGAACAATCCAAGTTGTAGCAAGATCAAAAAGAACGTCTGCAGGTTTAGGACCCCAACCAAATGTAATAACGATTTGATCAGTACCAACTATTTCTAGGCTAGTGATTTCATCAAATAACCAGCTTCTTCTTGGGATTGCATCGTCATTCATTAACAGATCATATGTAAAGTACACATCATCTATGGTAACAGGAGTGCCGTCATGCCAAAATGCATTATCAACAAGGGTAAATGTCCATTGCTCATAAGTTTCATTGTGCGACCATCCAGAACATAAAACTGGAACTGGTTGTCTCTCTGTATCCAAAGCTACTAGGCTATCATATATGTGTGCCATTACATACCACTCATATGTAGTACCCCATGTAAATGGATTTAGAGCATGAGCGTCAGCTCCTAATGGAGTATTTAGCGTTCCTCCGTAAATTGGGTCTTGCCCAATAACCATTAAACTTGGAGTGAATGCTAAAATAAAACCGACAACAATTGCTGAAATTGTTAACAATTTTTTATTCAAATTATTTCATTCCTTTTTTTTTATTTATGTCTCTAACATTTCATTAAAGACTTATTTCTAAAATTTATTCGGGAATATATAAGATTTTCGGGAAAAAAAGTTTATGTTTAGCAAAATAGTTATAAATTAAACGTAAAATAATATTACTATAAGAGATACCATATTGTGAAAATTCATGGATTTGTCAAAATTTAAAGAGAGATTTGAACATGAATCCGTTAAAGTTATGAGGGATTTCAATGTTCCAGGTATGTCCATTCTTGTTACAAAAGATGGAGAAACCATTTATGAGAGATCTTTTGGACTTAGAAAGCGAGGAGATGTTAAAGAAGCAACTGTTGATACATTATTTGGCGTTTCTTCAATTACTAAGTCTGTTACTGATTTTGCTATATTACAGCTGTATGAAGAGGGCAAGTTAGATTTACTTGATCCAATTTCAAATCATTTACCCGTGGATATAGGCTTTAAAGACCAACCTATCAAAATTCATGATTTGATGTGTCACGGTTCCGGTGTTTCCTCATTAATGACTTTCTACATGTCTCAGATGAACCAGCAGCTCTACAAACCCAAGCCTCCATTATTTCCACTTGGGAACTGGGATGATTTTTATTTCCACATAAACGATGCTAAAAGTGAAGTTCTAAGTCCTCCTGGAACAAAATACTATTACTGGAACGCTGGTTTCACTTTACTTGGTCAGATTGTGGAAAAAATAAGTGGAGTACCATTTGAACAATATATCAAAGAAAAGATTCTCCAACCTTTGAATATGAACCGTAGCACATTTGCTAAAACAGATGTTGATAAAGATGAAGATGCTTCAGAGGGATTTGCATATGAATGGAGCGAAGACAGGATAAAAAGGCATTCTAAACAGCTTCTTACAGATAAGTTCATAGCTGGTTCTGGTGGTTTAATCTCCAGTGTTAAAGAGATGACCAACTTTCTCCTCTGTCAATTGAATGGTGGAGAATTTAATGGAACAAGATTACTAAGTGAGGAACTTATTCATAAAATGTGGGAACCTCATAATAAAAACCTTCAAGCTAGCAGTTATGAAATGTGTCCTGGTTCTACTACAGCTTATGGCTATGGTTGGAAAATCTATGATAATTATCATGGCTATCAAATTATTACTCACCAAGGAGTCTCTGGTGTAACAGGTGGAAATGTAGCAATCATACCTGAGCTGAATATTACATTTGCTCAACTTTACAATGTTTCGTGGATACCATCTCATCTGATGCATAATGCATTAACACTGCTTTTAGATAAAAATCCAGATGAAGTTATGCCTTTCTATAAAAGAAGAAAACACTACAAAAAACTTTGCGGTAGATATGATGCGTATAAGAAAACCATCTCTCTTACTATAGAAAATAAAGGTGGATTGTTATATCTTATTGATGATAATTGGCCAGATAAAACCGTTAC
Source organism: Candidatus Heimdallarchaeota archaeon (assembly GCA_018238545.1). GTDB lineage: Archaea > Asgardarchaeota > Heimdallarchaeia > Heimdallarchaeales > Heimdallarchaeaceae > UBA460. Next base: position 18,982 of record JABCTC010000028.1, on the reverse strand, counting down.
TCCTCTTATTCCCAAAAATGATGATCCTGAAGTTATGGACTTTTACGTTATTTTACCTCAAGGTAACATGAATGTTCCCTTTACGCAATTATCTGATGATCATCTAATCTTTGAATATGAGCGATACATTGTTCACAAAAAAACAGTTGAACTAGAAGAAGAAAATATCTAGTTCGCTTAATTTATTTTTAACTTGGAATATATCTGCCTGTGAATCTTTCATATATTCCTGGTAATTTATCATTTTCAGTTAGATATACCATCCAAGCATGAGCTTCTCCCTCAGTCATAGCTTCTCCTGAAGATCTATCTGATCCTGTTGATGTACCAAAACGTTGGTTAAAAAGCCCAAATGGTCCTATACCTGACATATAACAAGCTTCTGCTTGAATTAATGCAGCAATGTCTTTCAGATACATGGGTTCAGATGTGTTCAATAGACATCTAATAAAAGATCTTACTAACCAAGTTACATAATTCTTAAAGAAGTCTCCCATCATGGATTTTGCCATTGATTGCGCCATTTTAGCAAAAGGCATGCTAGATTTGTATTTATTTATATCAAATCTATCTTGTGCAAAAGGAAGTAGATATCCTTCTAATTCTTCAATAACTTTTTCTGACATGATAAAATACTAGTTTCTATCCTATTTATATCTATTTAATTTAAAACCAAACCATTATTGAGCAAGGTACATTTGGAAACAAGTGAGGCTCTAGCCATTCTTTTGGTATATTAGTTTCTTCTACTTCTAACAACTTTGACAGAGTATCGTATCCAGCTAATAGTTGTGTTAACTTATTCACGGAAATACTCAGTATTTTATCCCTTGAAACATTTTCTTCAGAAGTTTTTATTGTCACGCATCTTCCATTACTAATAGTAATTTTCCAAATACCTGTATTTTCTTCAATGATTTTATCTTCAATTTTCAAGTGAAGTGTTGTTGCTATATCTATTGGGTAATTTAATCCTTCAAAACTTCTCTTGATATCCAGGATTCTGAGCATAGCTGGCCAAGCAGCGAATTTGTGTTCTGTATCGTAATCTACCAAATAACTCAGTATTTCTTCTTCATAAGGTAAATTTATCAGAATATGTTTAACATCGCTATCGAAATTTCTTAAGAAGGATAGCATTGTTTTCTTTGTTGGAATATCAGTGTAAGCAAGATCAAGTATATTCATATCATGTTGATACTCACCTGTTTTTTTGAGTTTGAAACATAGGTAGCCTACAGGTTCTTCTCCTCTTTCAAATAAATAAATTTTGAACCTCTGCGGGTAACTTCTCAGCTTCCAAGCATCTTCTTTACCTACAATTCTGGTATATTTATTAACCGCATTCTGAGCTATTTCATTTAATTTATTGAAATCTTTCTTAGGTTCATATCTTTTAATTGATATACTTTCATCTTTCTGAATATTTTTCCGAATATTTGATGGTTTTATCTTGTAAGATATAGCTTTCTCAATACTAGCATAACCAAAATTACTATAGAATTTATGCTCAAAAGGCCAAAGCGCGCTGTAAACGTACCCATCATCTTTCATTTTTCGAAGCAGTACATTCATTAGCTTATTTACTAAACCTTTTCTTCTATGAACTGGACTAGTCATAACAAAAGCTATACCTACACATTTAAACAACTGATTTCTTATGAATATTTCAAAGAATCTTCCATCTGCAGCTGCTTGTAATTGATCATCTTCAAATGCTCCAAGAAAATATTGTTCACTAAATTCTTTGATGTCGTTCTTCATATCTTCTAAAGAATCATGAAAACACGTAGTTGCTAACTCAGCTGCTTGGTCATAGTCATCCTTGGTAGAAATCTGTCTAAATTCCATGATTTCAGAGAATTCTATACTGTTTTAAATTTTGGTTTTTCAACTATAATTTTTCTATTGAAATATTTAATAATAAGCAAGTTCAACATATAATTGAATTTCTTAGTGGGTTTTACTATGAAAGGTAGTGAATTAAGAGATGAAAAGGAGGAAGCACAACCAAAGGAAATGAAAAGAATTGCCACGTTAGATTTCCTAAGAGGCGTAGCAATCTTTGCTGTTATTTTCATTCATTCCTTCCAGTATCTTTATGACTATACTTGGATAATAGAAGACCCTTCTCTTGTTCTTGAATTCCCCATACCTTTTCTTATCATAGCTGGTGTGTTAGGTTATTTTGGACTTTGGGTAGCTTTCTTTATCTTGATTTCAGGAACAGTAAATGCATATGTTATGACACGAAAAGCTGTTTCAACAAAGAAGAAACATGTTATTTTAACAAAACAATTAGTAACAGGTGTCTTTATTCTGATTGTTGGTTATATTAAGGAAGCTTTCCTCTATTGGGGCTATATCGGACATTCTATTAGGTCTGGAGATTGGACTAATTTCTATCCTCTTTGGAGCTCAATGTTTGAAATGAAACCCTTGCAAATAATTGGTTGGACGATGATTATCAATGGATTTATACACTATTTGCTTATGTTAAAAGAGGGTCATTCTAAGTACATTCGAAATATGATAATTTATGGTTTGATGATTGTAGTTGTACTTGTACTAACACCTTTCCTTCAGAGTTGGGCACAATCAATTTACTCTAAATGGGAATTGATGAATTGGAATAACTTGTCTCCATATATTGAGCATTGGGGAAGTGATGGTTGGCCAAACCACCATCTAGCAACAGCAAATGCTTCTTTTCCAGTTTGGTTGCTAACGTTAATTACTGGTGAAAATCAACCACTTTTTCCCTTCTTAGCTACTTCATTTGCAGGATCGATGATAGGTATTTCTCTTGCTAAACCAAACCAAAGAAAGCTCTTTCCCTTGTGGGGAGGAATCGCTGGTTTAACATGTATCTTAACTGGTGTTTTGTTAGGTGTTTTTGGAGTTCCCTTTACATTTGTATCAACCCCACCTGCTATCCCAACTTTTCTTGTACATCTTGGGGGACAAACAATTGTTCTGATGGTTTTTCTAGGCTTGGTAGAATTCAGAGGAAGAGGGAGAATTTTTGCTAATCGAAAAGTAGTGAAATTCTTTCGGTTGTGGTCAATGGTTTCTTTGACAATCTTTGTTACTGACTTGTATTTTTATGTCCCGAGATATTTCCTTTCATTAATCCTGAATAATTTCACAGAATACAATATTATGGAAGATGGGATATTTACAGGTGTTGAGGGACTTCCTTGGGTTTTACTAGTATCTTTTGTTGTTATGTTATTTTACGAACTTCTTGTCTGGGCGTGGAGTAGACTAAATTTTGTTGGAACAGCTGAATGGTTATTGGTTCAAATGCAAAGTAAGTTAACTGGGCTGAAATCTCAACGATTAAACGTGAATACTATGATGAATGAAGTTCATTGGATAAATTTCTTTGAGGGAATAATAACAAAAAAATGATTGTCTAAATCTCTAAAATCTTCTATTTCTGCATTCGAATAAAGTTTTTAAAGAAGTTAAAGAAGAAAATTGAATATGATAACTATTGATGTTTTATGGGCTACAGCTATAGGTTATCTTTTGGGTTCAATCCCAATTGCTTGGATAATCGTTAAGTTATGGTTGAAAATTGACATTCGTACTGTTGGATCTAAGAATGTTGGAGGACGCAATGTCATAAGAGCTTTCCAAGCACAAGAAAAACCAAAAGGTTTAGCTTATACAGTTGGAATTATCGAGGCTATACTTGATATGTTAAAAGGTTTCTTTGCTATGTGGTTAACTGTATGGATATCATACACTTTTGCACATGGAGACCCATGGGTCATTGCTTTTGCAGGACCTGCTGCAATTCTTGGACATAACTGGTGTATCTGGTTATGGGGTCCTGGAGGAAAAGGTGTTGCTTCAACACTTGGTTCACTAGCTTTCTTCAATCCTGTGTTTATCCCGATCTGGATAGTAGCATTCTTTGTTTTTGGATCCGCTATAATGTACAGCGCAATAACCTACTTAGTTACTTTCATTGTGATGGGCATTGTTCTATTCTTCTGGACATGGATTGTATCTCCAATGGAGATGTTCTTGGTACCTGCTGATACGCCAGAACTTGGTTTGATTGCAATGATTACAATGTTCGCGATAACATTAGTTGTGCTATCTAGACAAGGAGAAAACTTCCGTAAAATTAAGAATGGCGAAGCTAAAAAGATGAAACTTTGGAAAATTTTCAAAGGAAAAGCAGATGAAGCATTAAAGTAAAATCGCTTTTTCTTTTCTTTCTTACTTTCTATAATTTTCATATTGAGTAAAGGATATCAACAGTTTTCTCTATATTCTTTTCACTTATTGAAGAAAAAGCAACTCTAACACCATTTAGACCGTTCTTAACATTTTCAAAGGGTACTGTTCCTAATCCTTTTTCTAGAAGCTTATGGCTAATTTCAGAAGCTTGTTGTTTGCCTTTTATATGGAAATAACCAAAGAACCCAGAATTAAATTCTACAGGTTGAAGAACAGAACTTTCTTTTTCTCCTACTAGTTTCTTCATATATCTATACCTGTCTTCTAAGATGCTAGTGTTTCTCTTTTTCTCTTTGTGAACTTGCTTATTTTTTTCAGGATCATTTAACACATTACTCATCGCAACTTGAATGCCTTTTGGAGCGCTTGAAGTGTTAGTTCTAGCTGCTTTGGCCATTAGTTCTCTAACATCCACTTTATCCTCTTCAGAAACCTCTTCTCCAAAACCCACTGTTACTAATCCCAATCTCGCTCCATAGGCAAAATATCGTTTAGAAACACCATCAACTTTGATCGTAACTACATCTTCATTTAGTCCTATCAAATGTGGGAACAGGGAATGTTCAATTACTGAATCTTCATATGCGCATCCTTCATAAGCGTCATCTAGAAATATGGTGGTTGGAATAGAAATTTCCTCTACTACCTCTTGAAACTTCTTAACCTCATCATAAGTTGGGCTTATTCCAGAAGGATTATTTGGGAAATTGAGATATATTCCGATTTTCTTATCCTCTTTTTCAGCTTCATGAATCTTTGATATTAGATTGTCGAAGTTGAGATTTCCTTCTTTATCAAGTAATTCGTAAGTAGATTCTTTAAATTGTAAATTTCTGAAGAAAACATTGTCAATATTCCTCCATCGAAAGTTAGGCGCAAGTATAGTGTCCCCTTTGTCAAAAAGTACTTGAGCTGAAATCATAAACCCACCTGTTAACCCCCCACAAGCTGTAATTGGCAAAGTGGAAAAAGTATCAGCTCCTTCTTGTAGGTAAGCAGGGTATGTATCAATTGTGTCTTTCTTCCAAGCTTGAACAAACTCATTTACTCCTCTCATATTTGCATAACTGAAAATTTGATCACCGTTTAGATTACTCAATTCTTCAACTAGAGTTGGAAGCACCATAAGTTTTCCATCGTCTTCAGTTGCACTCCCGATGGTAGCATTAATGAAACCGTCCATCTCATTTGCTTTCTTTTTTGCTCTTAGACTCCAAGCTAAAGTCCCTGCAGACAAATCAACAGTATCTTCTATGTGCTTACCTCGTTTAGAGAGAAAATCTCGAAGAATCATGGGTAAAACGAGGACTAAGAATAGAATTTAAACATTCACCATGTTACATTCTTTTAGTATCTCTCACAGTCAAGGTAATCTCTTCAAAAGTACTCTGTCATCAAAACAACATTATCGTTTTGTAGGAATTTAGTTGATATTTCTTCTTAGTTATTCATGAATTTCAATCATTGTCCTCATACACTAATTTGAATCTTCAGTATTTTACAAAAAAATAAAGGTTTATTAGCACAGTATTTTTAGAAAGTCCTAACGAGGAATTAATATGGATGCAATTATCTTCAAAGGAACTTTACAGAAATCTCAAATCACTTTAGTTCTTTTAGAAAAAAGAAAGGTTTTGGGTTTCCAAAAAGAAGGAAAATACCTTGTTCCTAGAAACAAAAATAAAGAATTAATCAAGTTAACTGATGAGTTTGATTTAACTAAAATCAAGAAAAACTCCAAAGAAGCTGTAAAAGCAGTAGAATTTTATCTTAATAATCCTGAAGTATCAGGAACATCATTCGGTTCATATTTGATTGAATATTATATCAATGAGTTGTCCCAAAAAGACAATTTATTAGAAGAATTGGATGAAGATGGAAAGAGTTTCTTCAAACCAATTATAGAAAATATACTTAAACATACTTTTCTAAAGAAAGCTTCGTTTTTCCCAGATTATAATAAAGAAGCCAAGGTTCTTTCCAGATATGCTCATATAGATTTAGAATTAGTTTTTACAACAATTCTTAGAAATATTGAAGATTTATTATTTAAAGAGAAAGACCCAATTGCAATATTTCCTTTACGTTACTCAACTCGAGCTGTGAAAGAAGAAGATATCACAAAAATAGGGGAGATTACCAGCAAGAGATTTGAGATCTGGTTTGGATGGAGAAAAATTCTTCGAAAGGCTAGTCCACTTTACAATTATCTTGTTTATTGGATCCATGAAATTTTAGAAAAAATGTATCCTGAAGATAAAGAATCTGTTAAAGAAGTTGCGGAAGATACTGAAAGAGCAGAAGTTTTTAGCAATCCAGATGTTTTAACAGCTCTTCAACAAGGAGAAGAATTCGAAGCAGAAGATTTCAGTAAAGTCAGTATGAACAAACAAATTCTCTATTACTTCTCTATGCAATATCTGTTTGAGGAGAAGGGACTAACTTTTAAGAAATATGACAAAGCTTCAAGTTTTGGCTATCAGGATTTGCTTATGTCGATGGCAAATATTTATACTTCCATCCCTCTTTTTACATCCTTCAATCCTCCGTTTTCAATGATTTCTGGGGGTTTAGTAGAATGGTTAGAGAAAGGTCTATCATTTAAAGCATTGCAGGGTAACAGAGAAGTTGATCCTTACAATATAATGCCAAATGCACTCACTTTGTATTTATCCTTGGTTTTCAGTAAAACTCCTAATCCAAAATATAGAAAATATTTGTTAGCAAAATCAATAGAAAAAATCCTTTCACCTAAAGTTCTTGAAGGTGGAATGAAGTGGCAAAAGCAAACTAATCTTGCTATGCAAGGAAAGGATGCTTTAGCAGAAAACATTGAAACTACTGAAGATGAAGTCAAGGAAAAACAAGCCACTATTAGTGAAATGGTTACCAAATATATTAAAGAGTTGAAAGTTCGTAAAGATAAACAAACTGAACTTGATGCAATTATTGAAGAAATGGATATCATTGACAAAAAATTTGAAGAAATGAAAGAAGAAAGAGACAAATTTCTGAAAGTTGATGCAAAATACAAAAAAGATATCAGCGATTTTCAAAAAGATTTCATACTAACTGTTCAGCTATTTGAGAAAGATAAAAAAGTACTGAACTCTCTTGGAATGCTATTTGAATTCATCAATCAATACATTCTTCTGGGTAACAGTAGCGGTTTGTACGGTTTTTCGCTTCTTCTGTGGCTTGTGAGTTTAACTAAAGGCGGTACAATATCCTGGTTGCAAGATGGAGTTGGAGAGGGGCTATCCTCTGAAGAAGAATGTAAAGTGCTATCCACAATATGTGTTAAATACAATACTTCTCTTCAAGGAATGAAGATTCGACAACTACCTTTGATTGAAACAACAGCACCTACTGTAATATTACAAGCTACACAGAACCTAAGTGAAATACTTGTAGCGAAGGATATAGCTAAGAAAGAGAAAAACATGATATACAAACTTCTACTAGCAAATCTAAGTGAAATATATATTTAATTTCACTCTAACTTTCTTTCTTTTTTTTAAGATAATTGTAAAGATTGTAGTAAGATTAAAAGATTTATTAACACCCTTTCTCCTCTCTCTTTCAATGGCTATCCATTATCTACTTGAACTAGCAATAAGAGTGGGCGTAATATACGTAGGTATAGGCGCTGGTATATTGCTACAAAAATGGTCAAAAGCTGATCACGCAGATAGATGGATATTGTTTGTTGGTATTAATTTTTTTACACCTCTTCTTCTTATACTAGTTTTTCTAAATATCGAAACTTTTACAGATGTTAATTGGTGGTTAATTGCTTCTATGACTGTTGTTGGATTAATAGTACCTATGGTAATCAATCGTCTTCTCATTAAACGAGAAGAGATTTCAATAGCTAAGAAGAAAGCTTCAATGAATGATGATGAAGTTTCTAACATCGAAGAAATTTCGATGGCTCAGAAGGGAGCTGAACTTACTTCATCTGGTTTTATGAATGCTTTATTCTTCCCATTTCCAATCATTATTGGTATTCTACCAGATCACCTTCAAGCTGAAGGATTATTGGCTGCATCTCTCTATCTTTTAGCTCAGACTATATTGAGAAACAGTTTAGGTGTGTACATGGGTATCCATTATGGTACTAATTCAAATTCTGTTTCAAAAAAATCTATTTTTAAAATCCTCCGGGGACTGATCCTTTTTCCACCAACTATTGGAATGATTGTCGGTTTGATTTTGCGATTTACTATAGATTTTGTTGATACTAGTACTAATGTTGTTGCTAACATTTTTCGAGATGCAACTATGGTTCTAATGTTAGTTATTGTGGGTTTGAGTTTCCGTTTTCCAAAGAAAGAAGAATGGAAAGAGAAAGTCTTAATTCGGGGGATTGTTTCAAGATTTGGTGGGGGTTTACTTAGTATAATTCCAATATTCTTTATTCCCATACCTTTAGTTGCAAAAATACCTTTAATTATACAAACTATGGCTCCTCCTGCAGTCGCTAATTCGGCTTATGCAAAATATTTCAAACTAGATGAATTGTTAACGAGTAGATTCATAGCAATATTGACTATAATTGCACTGATTTTCTTGCCAGCAGAAATTGCTCTGTTAGTGTGGTTTGGTGGTGGAATTTTATAGTCATTGGAAACATTTTATAAACACCATTAGAGTATTGCTAAATAGTGTCTAAAGCCGGAGTTGTTTACATGAAAAAAGATATTGCTGTGCGTTTTGTTGGTAGCGCTGGAGATGGTCTAGTATCTCTAGGACTGCTTTTTGGGAAGATTCTCAAAATGCATAATTATAATGTGTTAGGTTTTCGAAGTTATCAGTCAGTTATTAGAGGTGGATATAATTCCTATCAAATCCGTTTTAGTCAAAGTGAAGTTCTCACAGTCGGTGAAGATGCAGATATTATAGTTCTCCTTAACAAACATGTTGCAAAACTTCACCAACCTCTCGTAAATCCAAATGCAATGGTGATTTATGATGATGAATTTATTGACCTAGATGAGTTTGATTATCCAAAAAATATTGTTAAATTAGGCATTCCTTTAGCTGCAATAACTAAGAAAATATCAAAACTGAAAGTTTTAAAAAACATTGTTGGTTTTGGTGCAATCAGTCATCTCCTCGGCTTAGATGTTGGATTAATTAAGGAAGTTATACTCGAACAATTTGGTAAAAAGGGCGAAGAAGTCATATTTACAAACTATGATGCTTTAGAAAAAGGAATAAAATTTGCTGAAGAAAAAAGTTGGTTGCCTATGTGGGAGAAACATAAATATGGCAAAGCAAGGCAAATGATTATTTCTGGAAATGAAGCCATAGCACTCGGCATGCTTTCTGCTGGATTAAAATTCTACTCAGGTTATCCAATGACCCCTGCAACTAGCATTGTTCATTATTTGACAAAACATCTTCCAAAGCTTGGGATGATTGTTAAACAGACTGAAGATGAAATAGCTGCTATAGGGATGGCTATAGGTGCTTCATATTGTGGTGCAAGGGCAGCTACAGGGACGTCTGGTGGAGGTTTCTCCTTAATGACAGAACTAGTTGGAATGGCAGGTATTGAAGAAATACCACTAGTAGTGATAAACTCACAAAGAGCTGGACCTTCTACAGGAATGGCAACAAAAACTGAACAAGCTGATTTATTTCAAGTGTATGGGGCAAGTCAAGGCGAATTTCCCAAAGTTATAATTGCTCCAAGCACTGTAGAGGATGCATTCAATGTGGGAGTAGAAGCCGTGGAAATAGCTGAGAAATACCAGGTGGTTGTTATTGTTTTACTTGATTTGTATTTATCTGAAATGAATGCTACTGTTAGAAAATTGAATATGGAACGTAACAATATGCGTTTCAATATCCTAGAAAATCCTGATGAAAATTATCGTCGATACGAGATAACAGAAACAGGTATTTCCAAAAGAACAATCCCGGGAACAAAAAATGGGATGTTCTTTACTGGTTCAAGCGAGAGAACAGAAACTGGTACTTCCATCGCTTCGACATTAGCTGGATTGCCAGATACTTTACCCATTAGAGTTGAAATGGTAAAGAAAAGAATGAGAAAATTGGATTGTCTTGTTAAGGAATTAGACCCTCCCAAACTTGTTGGACCTAAAGATGCTGAAATTACTCTTGTTTCCTGGGGATCAACAATCAATATAGTGAAAGAAGCTATTCTTCATCTTGAAGAAGAAGGAATTCAAGCAAGTCACTTACACTTAAAATATCTAACACCTTTTCATGTTGATGAAGTTGAGAAGATATTAACCAATGCAAAAAGAACAATGATAATTGAACAAAACTTCACTGGACAGTTAAGAGATTTTATTCGAATGAAAACTGGTGTTTTTATCGAACAAAAGTTACTACGATGGGATGGAGAACCATTAGTCACGTCACAAATTGTAATGAAAGTTAAAGAGGTAATGAAAAATGAGTGAAGAATATAGTTTATCTCTGAAAGATTTCGAAAGTTCATTTCGTCCAACATGGTGTCCAGGTTGTGGCAACTTCTCCCAATGGAGAGCTATTCGTCAAGCACTGATTGATTTGGAGATACCTCAAGAAGAGGTGGTGCTAGTGAGCGGTATTGGCTGTTCTTCTCATATGCCAAACTTTCTGAAAGTATATGGATTACAAACACTTCATGGTAGAGGGATACCTGTAGCAACTGGTATTCGTTTAGCTAATCCAAAGCTTACTGTTATAGTATATGGTGGAGATGGGGACATATATGGTATAGGTGGTAACCACTTCTTACACGCTTGTAGGAGAAATGTGGACATTATTACTATAGTTTCAAACAACTATGTATATGGTCTAACGACAGGGCAAGCAAGTGCAACTACCCCAGTTGGAACAATAACAAAAACAACTCCTAGAGGATCGATTGAAAATCCTCTGAATCCAATATCTGTTGCTCTTTCTGCAGGAGCTACTTTTGTTGCAAGAGGTTTTTCTGGTGATCTAAAACATCTAAAATGGATAATCAAAGAAGCTATTGATCATAGAGGTTTTGCTTATGTCGATGTGCTTAGCCCTTGTATAACTTTCAACAAGAATCAAACATTTAATTATTTCAGACAGAAGGTTTACAAAGTAGAAGATACTGGGCACGATACTGAAAACTTCTCTGGAGCTATGGATTTAGGAAGTCAAATTTTCATAAAAGACAAAATACCTATCGGAATCTTCTATCAAATTGAGAACAAGACGACTTATGAAGAAAGAGATTTTGCTTTAAATCAAGGTATTATCCCTGCTCAAGCTTCTCTTGATCTAACAGAAGAACAAATCAAAATTATCACTGAGGAATTTTATTAAAAAAGGGTTAAAAATGAAAGTAACAAAACAAGAAGCCATTAAACTGGGTGTAACACTTGCTATGATAGTTGTGGCTATTACACTTACAATGATTTTTGCTCGTGGAACAGTTGATATTAGCAATCATGAAGCAACTTTACACGCAAGATATGATTATACTGATGATAGTAATGTTACTTATGTATATGCAGCTGAAGTTAACTTCACTTTTCTAATTACTAATAGTACAACTTATCCAGAAATAATAGAAACTTACAATTTAGGAGATAATTTCACATTATGGTTAGCATATTCTCCTGTAATAGAAATAGGATATGATAAAGAGCTCACTTTTCGCGTCTCAATTACAGATGGAACAAATACAACTGTCTCTCAAACACCAATTATTGGTAACTTTAGTATAGATATAAGATGTACAGAAACAGATGAAAATATTGAAGGATTAGATTTTACCTTACCAGCGTCTTCTATAAAAGAGGATCACATAAATCAAGAATGGGTGATGTTTACTGTCAGATTGCCATATAAAACAAATATAGTTCTTACCTTGTTGTTTCTTGTTGGTATTCTTTGGGTAATGGAAGCTATTCCTTTGGTTGCAACAAGCATAATGATACCAATTTTTGGTGTGATATTTCTTAGTTTAAGTGCTAAAGGTTTGCTTGCTCCATTCGCTGAACCTGTCATCTTTCTATTTCTTGGTGGTTTTGTAATTTCGAAAGCAATGAACAAGACTGGAGTAGATAAATGGATCTCTCTTAATATTGTAAGAATTAGTCCTAACAACCCCAAAATCTTGATGCTGTTAATGATGGTTGTTACAGCTGTTTTTTCAATGTTCATGAGTAATACTGCTACAGCTGCAACGATGATTCCTATAGCAGTGGCTGTTACAGACAAACTAAAAGTGAATAAGGAGATCGAAGAAGAAAAAATTGATCGATATGGCAAAGCACTTATTTTAGGTATTGCCTATAGTGCATCTCTGGGGGGAATTGGATCAGCAATTGGTACGCCGGCTAACCCAATAGCTATTGCTTTGCTTGCTCAATATGCTGATGTTCATATTACATTTATTGAATGGTTTATTTTTGGTTTACCAATAGTTTTGTTGATGTTACCTTTAATCTGGTTATATCTTTGGTTCATAATGAAACCCGAAGTGCCAAAAGAAAGTATTTCCAACGCAAAATCAGCTGTTAAGAAAGAATTGGATAATATGGGTCATCTAAATAAAAAACAGATTTATGTTCTAGTAGCCTTCTTCCTAGCTTTAATTCTATGGTTCTTAGAAGGTACGATTAAGAAGTATCTGTTCCCAACTTTCTCTTCTTCTATTGTTGCTCTTTTTGCAGCATTTATGTTGTTTATTCCTGCAGTATTTGGTGGTTCAAAAATATTAGAAGGAAGAGATATAAATGATCTCAATTGGAATGCCATATTGATTTTCGGTGGAGGTTTAGTTTTAGGTGTAGTATTAACGGAAGCAGGAGCTGGAGATATGATAGCATTTTCTCTCGAGAACCTGAATATTTCGCATAACATCCTATTCATAGCTATGATCGCAATACTTGGTATACTTCTAACTTTCATAGCTTCAAACACGGGTTCAGCTGCAATACTTGTACCATTAGTTATACCATTAGGTCTACTTTTCGGTATAGATCCTGTTCTTCTAGCAGTTGTTGCAGCTATTGGATCAAGTGTGGACTTCATGTTACCCCAGGGCACTCCGCCCACGATGATTGCATATAGCACTGGCAAATATACTGTTAGAGAAATGGCAAAAATAGGTTCGGTAGTTGACATTTTCGGATTACTACTAATTTCCTTTGTGCTACCATTCTTCTGGAAAGCTCTCGGAGTGGTGTATTTCTAATACCACTATCTTCATTTTTTTACTATAATTGAATTTCCTTCTCTACTTCGAGAATGAATTTAGAGATTTTTTCAGCTGTTTCTCTACTATGTGTCTCTTGATAATGAATTACGTCCTCAAACATTGTATTTGGAATTCTCTTAGCAACCTCAATGCTCTTTTCAAAAGTATGCATTTTATCTGTAGAAGCTGCAATGATATATGTTGGAGATTGAATAATATTATAATCAGCATCTGATTTATAGTAAAATAGATTCATTGCACACTTCTTCATCCTTTTTGGGTTACTTGTTACAATATTTCTTTTGTTTAGGTAATATGACCCTGGATCATTTTTCATATCAGTTCTAAGATGCTTTAAAACGAATTTTAAAAATGGTTTGAAAAGGTAATATAACCAGTAAGGGAGTATTCTAAAAAGAATTTTCATCCAACCTGAAAATGAAAAACTGGCTTCAGGGCTGATAAGAATTAAACCTTTTGGAGGATGATGACCACCATTTAGATATTTAACTGCAACTTCTGATCCAAAGGAATCACCAAATAAATAGAAACCTTCTTCGTTCAGTTTGTAGTGCTCAACTACTTTACTTATGTCTGTCGCATATCTTTCCATTGAATAACTTACTTTCTTTTTATCATGTTTCGCAGAGCTCTTTTCTCTGGTTTCTATATGATAAACGTGTCCAATATTTGAAAGTTCATTATCAATATCAATCCACCCTAAAAAATTGGAACAAAGACCTGCAACAGTAACGATATTAATCTTTGAATCAGGTTTTTTACTTTCAATTTTGAAAACTCGAAGAATTATCCCTTCTTCTACCGTAACATAGTCTAATTCTAACCAAGGAAAATTAGAGAAATTAACTGCCTTCTTTGAAGAAAGAGGAAGATTCTTCAGAAACATGTCATTCATACAAACTTAGAATAAGCTAAACTTGTTAAAAAACTTAGTTCTTTCTCTCTGTATTAATTTTCAAATCATTCCTCCACATGGTTTTCATCTTTAGTAGGTTCAGGTTTCTTAGATGGCCACCAATTCCACTTTTCAGCAACTGACATTATGGCGGGTACAAGGATAGTTCTCACAATAAAAGTGTCAACTAAAACTGCAATACAAAGCATAAATCCAAATTGGTTAAGAACCATCTCTTTTGATAGGAGCAGACCTGAAAATGCAATAGCCATGATTATTCCAGCAAATGAAATGATGTTACCGGTTTTGTACAATCCCTTGTGAATGGATGCTTTGTCTGTATAGCCCTTGTCTCTGTATTCTGATATTCTAGATAGTAAGAATATGTCATAATCAAGCCCAAGTCCTATCAGAATAGAAAAAGCCATTATTGGTACTAACCAATAAAACGCATGTACATCCATTAATGGAGAAAATACATTATTCAAAAATGAGGTTTCGAAAACTAACACTCCTAATCCGTATATGAAAGATAAGGTAATTCCTATAGTAAATATCAATCTCAAAGGTATGAAAACTGATTTGAACATTATCCCAATCAGAATATAGACAACAATTAATGTAATTGAAATCATTAATGGGAATAACTCATAAACCTTATCTATTGCATCAACCATTACCGTTGATCCTCCTGCTAGATATAACTTATAACCAGTTTGTTCCTCGTATCGCTCTAATATCACTCTAGTTTGTTTTATCCAACTTTCTGCATCATCTCCCCATGGATCAAAAGGTGTCTGTACTTCCATTAAGGTGGTTGAGTTTTCCTCATTTGTATATTTATTATAGATTGTTCGATAAATAACCGCGAATTCTCCAGTATTTAAAGGATCTAACAAGTCTTGCATACTACTAAAGAACGGTAGTTCGTTTTCATCGATTCTAACAATTGATATGAAACTCTCATTATACACAGCCGTTTCATTAGCTAAATCGTGAATTAGATCTTTTGCGGTATAGAAGAAAGATGGTGTATTCAAACCATTTGTTTCATTTGTTTGAATGATGATATAGAAAGGCATGACTTGTCCTGGAGCAAAATCTTCTTGCATTGCAATGTAAGCTTCACGCGAATCAACCCCTCTAGGAAGAATCTGATTGAAATCAATCGACCTTTGAAACTTGAAAACCTGGATTGAAATGGGGATTGTTATGACTACTATGACTAAAATAACGACTAGTGCGTATTTAGTAGAAAATTTGCTTATTTTATACCAGATACTTCTAGCTTGATTAGCCAAATCCAGTTTCTTATAATCTTCAAATTCTCCTTCTTTTATTCCTTTACTCTTTCTGTACCATTTCAACTTACTAAAGAATTTTCCAAAGGTTAGAAGTAATGCAGGAGTGAGTGTGAGGTTAACAATAAGAGTAGTAGCAATACAAATTGCAGCTCCAAGACCTATTGTTGAAAGAAGTTCTAGTGGGAAAAATATCAACCCAAGAAAAGTTATCGCTAATGTTAACCCACTCAACATTATTGTGTGACCTGCGTGTTGACTCATCTGTTTTGTTGCTTCTGAATTGTCATTGTGCTTTAGGATTTCTTCTCTATACCTTGTAAGCAGGAAAAGCGAATAATCAATCGATAAAGCAATGACAAGACTCATCATGATAGAAGGAACAAAAGAGAAAATATTCGTTGTCAAAGCAATAGGATACATTATCAAGAAAGATGCTAGTATACTTATTCCCATTGAGAGAATTGGTAAAATCATTAATTTCAAACTTCTAAGAACAAAAGCCAAAACAAGCATTGCAATCGGAATTACAATCATATCCATCAATGCTAAATCTTCTTTGGTGACTTCATTCATATCTATATACATTACCCTAAACCCTGTCAAGAACGCATCAAATTCACTGTCTTCATTTACCATAGAAGCAATGTTGTCCCTTAGATAATATATAAAATCATTAACTGTGTTGTTGTCTTCTTCATCCTTTAAATCTATAACAAATAACATGGATTTTCCTGAATCTGCTACAAAGCTTCCTGCAGCTGTAATGAAACCTAGATCATTCAAAATGTAGTAATTTAAAACGGAAATTATGATCGTTTGATCAGAATACTCGTTTGTGATATCCGTAACATTTTGACAGAAAGCTTCAACTTCAGTATTAATTACAGATATATTTTCGTCTTTCATTCTGATTAGTATAACTAAACTTGTTTCATTGGCAAATTCGGGAAATTCAGCCTCTAGGACCTCTTCAGCTAATTGACTGGGAGAACCATTTGGAGGTTCAAAACTTGAAGATGTTGCGCCTAGAAACTTTGGACCTAACCAAACACTGATCCCTAAAATAACACACCAGATGACTATTATTACAATTTTATATTTCTCGAGAAATTTATGATATTTATCTATGAAGGTCATAAGTCACTGTTAATGAAAAAGGAAAACTCACTATTTAAATTTTCACGAAAGAATCTGAATCAACAAGTAAATTCTAGTTACTATCTAGTTTTTGCAAAAGATATTAATAGAGAACAGATATCTTTCAACAATAATATTTGTGATGATATAGATGAAATTAAAAGACATTTCAATAGAAGATTTGTACTTGCTTAAAGATATAAAGAAAGTTCAAATCCTTCCAGGAAAAAGATACCTATTTGAAGAACAAAAACTCAATAAAAAAGAAAATAAGTATAATTCAGCTATTTTTCTACAAGGCGATGAAGATACCGAACCTAAGCAGTTTACAAGTGGTTCATCGCAAGATCAGTCTATGAAACTTTCTCCGAACAAAGAATCCATAGCTTTCCTTAGTCAAAGAGGAGGTGAAAAGGAAAAACCACAATTACATATAATGCCTATAATTGGTGGGGAATCCATCAAGTACACCTCGATGCCTAACGGAGTACATTCATTTAATTGGTCTTTAGATGGAAAAAAAGTAATTTTTTCAAGCAGGGTTAATCTTGAAGAGCAAAGTGATGAAGATCAAGCTTTGGAAGAAAAAGATAAACCTCAAGAATTATCTGAAGTTGATCAGAAAGTCAAAAAACTGAAACAAGAAGAAGCTGAAAAGGAAAAAGTTGACCCTCGAGTAATCCAGAAAATAGTTTATCGACAAGGTACATCTTTTATGGATGATAAAATTAGCCATTTTTACATTTTAGATTTAGAAACTAGAGAATCTAACAGAATTACTAAAGGTGAATTTAACTATATCTCAGCAGTCCTAAGCAAGGATGGAACGAAATTATATTCTGCGAAACAAAAAGAAGATGGACCGTTAAATGATTTATATGAATTTATTATAGAAGAAATATCTATCGAAACAAAGGAAATCAAAGAACTGAAATCTGATCTTGGTTTTGGAACAAATTTAACAATCTCACCAAATGGGTTGTGGCTTGCATATGATACAATATTAACCACAGATGAAGCATCAACTCAGAATGCTGAAATTAAACTATTAAATACAGAATCTGGGTTAGAAAAAATAGTGACAGAATCAGTAGATAACCATGCTTTTTCAGCTTTATTTGATTCGAAAACAGATTATTTGTATTTCGTTGTAGATGATTGGGAAAGAAATATTCTCTACCGTTATAGCATTGAAAGAGAAACATTAGAAAAAGTGGTATTTGGAGATTATCTTATACTTTCTTATGATGTTGATGCAGAACAGGGACTAATTCTTCTTAACATCTCAAATGTCAAAGAACCTTCCAAGTTAATTGCTTATGATTACGTTTACAAAGTAACTAAAACTCTCTGGGAATCAAATAAGGATTGGTTAAAAGAACGAACTATTGCAATTGCTGAAGAAACAAGATACACTGGTGATAGTCAACAAGAAATTCAAGGATGGATAATTAAATCTCCTAATTTTGATGCTAATAAAAAACATCCTTTGATTCTTGAAATTCATGGAGGGCCACATGCTACCTGGTCACCACATGAAAGATCGATGTGGTTTGAGTTTCAGTATTTTGCTGCTCAAGGATACGTGATATTCTACTGTAATCCACAAGGTTCTAGTGGTAGGGGTTATGACTTCCGCTATATTATCGCTAATTGGGGAACAAAACCTGCAAATGACATCCTTATGGGGTTGGATCAAGCTGTTGCAAAAGGATATGTTGATGAAAATAATCTGTTTATTACAGGCGGTTCGTATGGAGGATATATGACAGCTTGGATAATTGGCAATGATAAGCGATTCAAAGCAGCTGCTCCGCAAAGAGGGGTTTACAACCTTGTTAGTTTTTGGAGCACAACAGATATCACACAATTTACCAAAGACGAGTCTGGTGCATTTCCATGGGAAGACCTAGATATGATGTGGAAATTATCCCCGATAGCTTACATCGATAAAGTTCAGACACCTACTAGAATTATTCATTCTGAAAATGATTTTAGAGTTCCAATATCTCAGGGAGAAGAGTATTTTGCCTCTCTTCTAAAACTAGGAATTGAAGCAGAACTAATACGTTACCCTGAAGAAGGACACGAGTTGAGCAGATCAGGAAAACCCAAACATGTGCAAGACAGATTAGAAAAAATAATTGATTGGTTCAATAGATA
>JABCTC010000092.1 GCA_018238545.1 Candidatus Heimdallarchaeota archaeon | reverse complement strand
ATATTTCCTTATATACAGAATATGCAGACACACCGGGCTTGTCCAACAACCGGATAAGATCGTGGTTCGCTTCGCTCACACAATCTATCCTTATTCGTTCGGCATCCTTTCCTCAACCCCTCAGTCCCTTTTTCTTGGGCAGCGATATTCAGTGCCAATAAGCGATGCTATAGACCATGTGACCGCAATGCTTCTGTTTTTTATTCCACTGTAAAACCTGTCTCTTCAAATTTGTTTATTAGTTCCAGTGAAAAGCTACTTATCTTTGATTTGTCAAGAAAGATTGTCAAATTCTTTCTTGCTCTGGAACAGCCGACATAAAATAGCCGATAAGCATTCAACGCTCCATATGCAATGCTTTCCTTAAAACAGCTTTTAGCAGTTGTAACATTAGGCTTTGCGAGATAATCGTGGTACTCTTGGCTACACAAATAGCGAAAGATCTCATCATCTTCGAAGTGGGTAAGTAGTTCTGCAACACGTTCTGCTAAAAACTGTTGGTTCTCAATATGACGGTTTCTATTTATTTCCGATAGCTTAAAACCGAGATGTTCGGCGGTTCCTGTAATCCATTTCATGTAATCATAATAAAAAGATTCAAAGGAACTAAGGGAAATATCAGTGTTGCACCAAAGATGAAAGAATCTATACATATGAACAATGGGATTTCTGGCATTATCCTCAGCGATAAAGAATACAGTATCGTGACTTTCTCCTTTGACCCCATGCTGTGTGGATACATTCGGTTTTTTTAAATATTCGGCAATTGCTCTGAATTCATTAATCTTGACACATATCAGTTCTGAATATTCCCCACTCTCTATAAATGATTCGATATATTCACTCCTAACTAGAGCAGATTCTTTTACTGAAGTTATGACATCATTGATGCTATTCTGCTGACATGAATCATTATATATGTCTAAAATAGATTTTAGCAAATTGTTTAGTCGAACCTTGTCTTTATGCTTTGTAACATTAAATGTTTCTTTAGAAAATATCCGAGGATTAGCTCTTAACGTTTGCAGAATACCTCCCATGTCCGTAGTAGTATAAAAATCCGAGATTTGGTGCAAAATAAAAAGCAGCCGAATAAGAGGATCGGGGTTTTCATTGGTATTATCTGATAGAATATCCACTGGACTATACTTTTGCACAAATGAATACCGTTCCATTCTTCCAAGTTGTCTATAAAGACTACCAGCATTGATCGCATTAAATCTTTCCTGATTTAGTAAAAGTAAAAGTAATGCATCCGGATGATTAGATCTTTCTTCTTCAATTTTCCCGAGAATGTCATCACAAATCAAGACCCGTGGAGCATGCTTTGGAACAATATTATAATTATCTGGTGATGGCTCCTGGTCTAATGATTCATCATTGTATATATTATTTAAAATATCAATAATAGCGGGGATAGACCTGTGATTTGTCACCAGAACAATTGATTTATTAAACTTAGATAATTCTGATTGAAAAGAACCATCGTATTTATTATATATCTGCTGCATTCTGTCACCAAGAAAGAATAGCTTGGTTGTTGTCCCTATGACTGCATCAAAAAAAATTCTTAGCACATCAGCAGATGCATCCTGGTATTCATCAACAAAGATTAATTGATATTTTTGGGTTAGCCTTTTCTTAACAACTGGAAACCTGTCAAAAAGAAATTTTGCAAAGGATAGCAGAGCATCATGCGACAAACCACCATAATACAGCGAGTTGAATTGATTTTCATTATAGAATAGCGATTTTAGATTTTGATATACAGCTTCATAAGTTAAGATTTCATTCTTTTCAAGATATTTTACGTTGCTCTTTGTGTAATTGTCATCTTGCTCAACGTTAGCAATTCTTTTACGGATTTCATCACCATATATTTCAAAATACAGATCAATAATTTGCCTATGTGAAAAATAAATACCAATAAAGCTGTTGAGAAATGAATGGATAGTCCCAATGTGAACCTGTTTAGTGTTCAACCCCTTTTTAAGCTCATCGGCAGCTCTATTAGTATATGTTATACAAAGGATATTGTCCTTCGGGAATTGAATAGTATGGTTGATAATTCTTGTTTTAATTTCTGTCGTCTTTCCACTCCCGGCAGGAGCATTTACTAAGTATATGTTATCAATTACTGCACCAACCATTTCAACCCCTCCTTAATGTATTCTGGAAGCATGCTGGGTAACAGGTTGTTAAGGATAACAGAATACATAAAATCTGTCTTTCCGTTGGACGTATGTGTAACAATCTCTCTTAGACTATAATGACCGGATTCTCTAGGTATCGTATACTTTAGACCATCCTGATTTCTCAATTCAATCCAGTCCTCTTTGCTCTTTTTATCGAATGCTTTTATCCCATAGTGCTTTGCAAGCATTGCTTCTTCGAGTGTACGAGCAAAATTATCAGAGGCTCCCTGATAACCGATATAAGCACAACCATCAAAAAGTATATTTCCCTTATTGTTAACCCAATTATAAAGGTCTGCAACTGTCGGGGTCGTATTACGGTGAACGATTTTATAAAAACTATTGATTGTGGCATTTGTAGTCGATGACGCTTTAATAAGCTCCTCGCTGTCGGCAGATTTATCATAATCTAAATCAGTCAGGATTAGAGTTTTTATTTTAAGGAATTCGATCAACTTTCTATAATTGCAAGCATATGCACCGCCAACCTGTACAAAGGCTATATAAAGATGATTGAGAGCCTGATAATCAATCACTGTGGCTAATTTCCTGATTAACAGTCGCTCTGTATCACCTTCATAAAGGATGATTCTATCAGCAAAGACGATATCTGAGAAACCGATTTCATAAAACCAGTCATAAAAATTCCTAAGAACTGGATCGGTGCTCACTGTTTGTTTAAAAGAAGAAAAATCAAAAATCTTACTTTCAAATGAGCCCAATATACGTGCGACCCTCAGGTTCTCCATGTCTGTAACCCTAACCATCTCGCTTGAATGTGTCGTTATGATGCCTTGAATTCGTTTCTCTTGGTAATATTTACGAATATATTTTCCGAACACACTTTGCATCTGAGGATGCATATGCGACTCAGGTTCTTCAATAATAAAGATATTGACCAGAAATGGGTCTATGTTACGTTTATACGTCTCAAGTTGAAGAAGAATATAAATCATGTTGCTATATCCCAACCCTTGGGATGCCTCGCTAAGGAAATGACCCTCTAACTGGTATTTTGCATTTAAGATTTGACTGATAAGACTACTGATAGCATCCTCAGAAATATCTAGATCGAGAATCATCTCTCCTGTATTTCCACCGTTTGCTGTTGAAATAGTTTCGACCGCTTCACTTAAGCCATCTACAGAAACATTTCTTATGGTCTGTGCAATTTCTGCTTCTTCTATAGGTCGCAATATCTTATCAGGCAAGTTACCAATTAAGGCTTTCCACTCATCATCATGGCAAGCCAAGTCAATCATGTTCTTACTCAAGTTTCTGTTTTTACCGGTATTTTGATCATCAAGCGTTCTACCAGCATGAATATTCTTGAAATTGAACAGTTTTCTAAAGACTGAAAGATCTATCTCATGCTTGTTTTCGTAAATGCTATCAGTATAGAAGCACTGCGCGACTATACTGGAAGCATATGTACAGAGGATTTTCTCTTTGAGGAGTTCGACCTTTGCTTTTTCTGTTACTATATTTGTGATTTTCGTATATCTTAACTTCAATTTGTCATAATCATTTTCAAGAGCCTGTCCTAGTGATGTTGGAGTAGGGTGAAATGAATAGAGGAAGTAAAAAGATTGTTTATTGGGATTTAAATCCATTAGATAATTCGCAAAATTTCGAATATCATCCTCTATTGCATAATCAATTCTAAATTTAACTAAAGTAGGTGGAATGAGGATGCTTAATTCAGGATCTGGTGGTTCAAGCGAAAAAAGTTTATTTACTATAGCTTTTATCGTTTGGTCTTTGTCTTGGTTAGCATCAAAGTGTTCAGAGAAAATAGGATAGGCAAGTTCAATCCATTCTTTTGCTTTTGTTACCGGGATGTCAGAGACAGAATAACTATTTTTATTGTCTATAATTCCCTGCAGTAGATCGATTAGTGATGTTTTGCCGCTGTTATTTGCTCCAGCCAGCAATGTGATGTCATTATCCAATGCAAAGGAAACACCCAAAAACTTTCTGTAGTTCTGAATAATCACATTTTTTAATATCATTTAAACACCTTCCTTATTATATTCTCTACAGGAACTTTGCTTATACCTCATAGATGCCGAACATTGA
Source organism: Candidatus Heimdallarchaeota archaeon (assembly GCA_018238545.1). Classification (GTDB taxonomy): domain Archaea; phylum Asgardarchaeota; class Heimdallarchaeia; order Heimdallarchaeales; family Heimdallarchaeaceae; genus UBA460. The sequence goes on along the minus strand of JABCTC010000092.1, from coordinate 129 downwards.
GTTAAGCGTCAAGCGGGTAAAAAACGCAGAACAGCATTTTATCACAGCATATCGGTAATATATAATAATTTCAAGCTTATACAACTTCCAGCTTGTCGCTTCAACGTCTGGTTATATTAAGCCGGGTCT
>JABCTC010000006.1 GCA_018238545.1 Candidatus Heimdallarchaeota archaeon | reverse complement strand
AAAGTAAGATACTATAAGCATAACAAAAAGCTTGTGTTCAGCTATATGTAAACAGAAAAAGAGGAGAAATCAATATTCACTCGTAAACAGAATCCTCTCACTTATGAAGAACTGAAAGACTTCATTAAATGCTACAACCCTAATAATCCTGAAGAAAGGAAGATAATTGAACGTTTCAAGAAATTCATTTGTGAAGAGGTCATGCAAAGAGATTAAGTTAGTATGGATGTCTTTTGGCTCAAGGATGTTACATTGGGTTTAATTAAAGAAACAATGTATAGTAGAAGTATATACTCAAAAGTCTGCATTTTCAGTTTTCAACTAAAATATTATTGATGGTTGTTTTTATGGTTGTTCTAATTTCATCTTTACACCTATTTTTTATCTGTGCAATCTTTTCTATTAGCTTGGGAAGAATAGTTAAATAATTTTTATTCTTACAATATGGAAAATCGGTTTCTGTTAAAATCTGTGAAAGAGGACAATTTTGTATCAGATTGTTGCGAGACAATGCTGGAATATCATCAACATTAACAGAAATGAAGTATCCTTGATCAATTATTCGCTCTAACTCATTCATAGTACCATTGAAACGATGAAAAATAACTTTCTTGAAATGAAACGATGATAAAATATCCAAGATTGAAGAAGACAAAGATGGGGAGTGAAATTGTATTATGTGTGTGGAAGATAGATTGGAAAGCATCTCATATAAATAGGTTTCTTGCTGGTTCATTGGACACTTAGAATTCTTATCTAATCCAATTTCAGATATTATATCTACATTTTCCATTCGATCGAATAAAATTCTGGAAAACTGTTCAAAATAGGTATAATTTTTAGGATGAAAACCAAGACCTACAGATAATACGGAACCCAATCTAGTACTAATTCTTGTAGCTTCTTCAAAATCTAAAAAATCTTCAGTAGCTAAGATAATGCCGATAGACATTTGCTTAAGCTTAGCTAGAAATGGTTCATCAAACAACATTTTGTTCAAACAAGTGTGTAAATGACTATGAATATCATAAAATTTATATTCTGAAAACATATTAATTCACCATACAATTAATTGATGAGGGAAATTATGGGTACCGCTTCTAGGTCTGCTCCATTGAATGATAGCAAATATAAAAAAATTTCTGAAGAGGTTCGTTCTTCTATAAAAGAAAATAATTTTGCAAAAATGGCAGATAAAACAATAGATCTTGCAGCTAATTTAGCTGGTGTAGGAACAATATATGATGTAATTAAATCTGGAATTGCGGGTTATAAAATGTATCAAAAGACAGGATCTAGATCCGCAGGAGCAATTGAGGCTGCAAGAACATTTGCTATAGAGGGCTTTACATCAGGATTAGCAGATGTCACAATGGCTGCAATAGGCGGACCTTTTTTGGGAAGAAATATTGGTCAATATGCAAAAAGAGCAGCGACTTGGGCAATAGAAGAGAGCTATTCAAGACTTATAGGTGATTAAATGAAAGAATTAACTTTAAATCAAATAATCCAATCTGTTGTTGAAAACTATTTAAAGAATCTTACATTGGATTTAATTAAAAGAAACTTTACAGAAGAATTTTATAGCTTTGAAGAAACAGAGGGCGATCCCAATAAGATACGTAAAAATATAGAAGATTTAGTGGCAGAAACTGCAAAGAAAATTGCTTCAAAAATAGTGAACAAATTGAACGAACAAGGTATTAAATCCATTGAAGACTTTGAAAATAATGAAAATGAACAAAAAATAAGAAGAATAATAGCAGATATACTAAAAATACACAAATAATAAACGGAGCGGAGCTGAATGGTTCAAGGACACATAAAAATATATCAAATACTTGAGAGTAAAAATAGAAAAGAAATACAAAAACTTATTTCAGTTGAAAGTAAAGATAAAAAAGAAGTCATTCTGTCAGATAAGGGAATTGATCTTGTTAAATATGGTGCTTATCTATACTATGTAAACAGTTCTGTTTTCAATGAGCAAGAATTTTCAGTGTTCTTTTGCAATGATAAATATTTCCAAAAAATACAAAGCATAACTCAAGAGTTAATATATTTCTTTAACGGTCTTACAGATAGATTCAAATTGAAAATAATGCCTATAAAATATAATTCAGAGATTATTGAAAATAATCAAAAATATGATAAAGTAATATTATTTTCAGGAGGATTAGATTCACTTACACAAACAGTGAGAAGTATCGAAAATAGAGAGAAAATACTGTTATGTTACACAAATCATAACAAAAAAGTAACAAGAAATGTAAGAAATCTGGTATCAGAACTGGAAAAAATGTTCAAGATCAGACTAGATTTGGTGGAGATAAACTATTTTGGAATTAAATGTAAACAAGAAAAAGAGCAAGGCATAATCAATAGTAGAGCTGTAGCATATGCTCTTAATGGAATAGCAATAGCCGATTCAGTAAATGCAAAAGAAGTAATTATACCAGAAAACGGTGCTATTGCAACCTTACCTAAATTTGACATTTCAATAGAACCAACAAGAACAGTATCGCCCTATTTAATGGAAAAAATAGCTAATATTGCTTTTGATTTAACTGGCATAAAACTATCTGATTCATTAGCAAAAGAAACTAAAGCTGATGTAGTTAAAACCTTGAAGGACAGGAAAAAACTTATTCACCTTTCCTATTCATGTACTCACCCAAATAGGCGTGACAAACTAAAGAAAAACAATTTGCGAGATATTGGACATTACCATTGCGGAACATGTTTAGCATGTTTTATAAGAATGACAGCTTTATTGGCTGTAGGAATTGATGAAAATAAAGCATTGTATAAGCAAATGCCAATGGATTTTCAAACAATGTCAGAGATTTCTAAATACAAATATAAAAATGATTTTTATACATTAATTTCATTACTAGATTATTGTTATGACATTCTAGAGCGCACAAAAATAAACGAATTAAATCATTTTATTAGAAGTACAATAGAACTAAATCAAAACAGCCATTTCTCCGAATTTGAGGATTTAGATATATTATCCCTTCAGAAATCATTTGCACTGGATATTTTAATAGGAATTAATGAATATTATAGAAAAAATAATCTTCCTATGCAAAATTTTGTATTAGGAAAATCAATAAAGTCTCTTCTTGCAAAATTTAAGGTCAGATTAAATAATAGAATGAAAGAACTAGAATAATTTGATTAAGCTTAATTGTGTGTTACCTATTTGAAAGGTTTCTTCCAACTTTTCAAGTATTGGTTTGTTCTATTGTTACATATTTTTTTAGGCAACAGTATACCAAATACCTCTCTGTTCATATTTTCAAAAGTTTGAACAATTTATCCAAAGTTCTGAAACGATTAAATATCTCAAGATTAACTGGGTAGTATGAGATCTCGTAAAAGTTCTTCGTTATATCAATCTTTTTCTAAACAGCAAAAAAATCAGAAACAAGTCTTGAATGACCTATTAGTATTAGTACAATATGCAATAGAAAAGTCAAAAATTCCTATTTTTGATGCTTATTTAGAGTTTTCTAACTTGTACAGACAGGAGCAAGATAAGCTGATTGAACTAATGAATAAAGATGAAACAGAAGAAAACAAAGATTCATTGGATAAAAGATATTTCTGGTTAAAGTTGCTGGAAACTGATCAATCAATAGATGTTATTTCTAAGGTTTTCAGAGAAATTGAAATGTTGATGAATTTAATCTACAGTTTACAAGAAGAAAATATAAAGAAAAAGACAAAAATAATAGAAAATGGTTTGGATTACAGTGATTTAATATCATTCATTAACAATAGTCCAGAAAAATTGATGTTTGAATACATCTATAATATCGCCAATTTAGATGAATTTAGTTTATCAGAGGAAGAATTGAGATTTGTTCATCAAGTATATGATTGGGAAAGAGAGTTTTTGTCATCTTTGTTTTCACATATTCCAAAATTTTGTCGATTTGCCATACAAATTCGAAATAACTATTTTCATAAAGCCATGTGGATACCTGAACTTCATATTGAAGAGATTTCTCATAATCAAAAAGAAAATGTGATGCACAAAGCAGGACATAGCATTCCATATCTAATACCTTTATCAAGAAGAATGGAAAATAACGTAATCAAATATTCTGAAAACTTATCGGGTATCAGATTGACTAAATCATTGATCTTATTTGTTAATGCTGTATTAGTAACACAGCAAATAATCATCAACTACTATTTGACAAACCTACATCAAGATCAGAGATTTGTAGAACTTTTAGTCACAAATAAATCAAATCAACATCATAAAAAATACCATAATATATGTAAGAATTATTGTGAATACGTTGATATAAAGGTTGAAATTAACAGTTATAGAGGACAAGTAAACAATGAAAACTTTCAACATCAAATGCAATTGTTAAAAGAAATTGAAAATTTTAATGAGACATTCCACCCCAAGTTTTTAAAAAACAGAAAAAAAGGCGGAAAACAAACAAAAGTTAAAAGTACGTATATTGAAAGATAGTTTACTATGAATCTATTATAGAATATAGTGTTGCTCATTTTTCTCGTAAATATGACTTTTTGTCAAAAATTATTATATAATAATTAAATCATCTAAAAGAAATTAGTTTTAAGAAGCCCAAACAAGCTCATTTACGATTGCTTTTCGCTTGTAAAGATTATCACTCTAGTAGAAAATATTGGGATTCTTACCCATTGTTTCCACCTTTTTTTAATCTTTATCTAGCTGATAGAGCAATTCGTTCTATCTCTAGTCTCTTTTTAACTGCTGCACTTGCTTGGTCTCCTTTGGAGGCAAGGATTAATTCTTCAGCAGTGACTTCATCAACACTTTTTACGTTGTTGAAACTTTTTTGCTTAATTGCGTTGGACATATATCTTAGTGCAAGATCAACTCTTCTGAGAGGGGAAATATCCACTGCAATATGTTGCGCTACACCACCATATGTTAAACGAGTTGTTTCTTCTCTGGGTGCAACATTGGTAATAGCATTTACTAAAACTTGTATGGGATTTTCGCCAGTTCTCTCGTAAATTATATCGAAAGCTATTCTTACAATATTGATTGCTCTCTGCTTTTTACCGGCATTTTTACCTCTCTTCATCAATTTGTTGGTAAATCTTTCAACGATGCTCATCTCAGCTTTCTTGAACCTTTGATCCTGATATCTACCACCTGAATGTGGAAAATATACGGGGTGAAGAGAGATGTATCTTTGTAGACCTAAATCACTTACTTCTACTTCGTTGAAGTCCCATTTATTGAAGAGTTTAATTTCCTCGTGCATTTTGAATCCTCTTTCAACTAAATTGACCAGTCAGATTTACTTTAAAAATCTAATGTTGAGAGACAATAATAAGCTTTCTTGCATTCACAAAAATAAAAAAAAGAAAAAAGTATGAAGTTATTTTAGACTTTTAACTTCATCATTATCCAAGGAGCAAATAGGATGAGGGCAGGACCAAGCATTGCATATCTAATTAGGTCTAGTGTTAATTCTATACCTACCCAAGCTACAGCGTTGATAGCAAGATCAAATAGCATTGACACTCCAAAATAGAAGATACCAAAAGTTATAGCTCCAATCAAAATCCTAACAAGGTATTTCCACCATCTATCAATTTCATTACTGAAATTAATTAGTGAACCTTCAACTGAATAGGAAATAGAAAGTGTAGCAAGCATCACAATGAGTTTCAGGGCAGAAGAAATTTGTTCTTCATAATGCTCAACTCGGTTATAAAATAAGAAAATTGCGAGAATAGCAAAAATGGCACATATTGCAATAGTTACTAAGATTTTAATTATTGTTGACTTCTCATTGAGAAAATTCTCAACGTATTCACCAAAGAAGATGTACAATGCCAGTATGATTAAGGCTATACCATATCCCATTATCACATCAGTAAACCAATGTACACCTAGATATATTCTAGAGAAACCTATTAACAAGGGTAATAGAATCGAGAAAACGATCATTACCTTCTTCAGAAAAATTCCAAGCATACCCCAAAAAGTTGTACTCAGTTGTGCGTGACCACTTGGTAATCCAGGAGATATTTCTTTTATATAATCTGAGTGCTGAACGCTAGGTGGTCTTGGTAAATCAAAGATTGCTTTAGTTGAAACGTTAATAACTGTAGATGATATTAATAGTGACATTGTTCTATAAGTTCTCTTTTTATCCCAGAGATAATAAAGAAGGAGTAACATACCAATGTATACTAAAATTTCTCCCAAATATGTTATTATGTACATTATGAGTTCGAGAGCATCACTTCTATTATTATAGAAATAATCAGTTATTGCTGCATCTATTGTATTCCCTCTTGGAGGATAGGATGCATAAACTATAACTAATGCACTTGTTATGAGTGCTATCCCAATAGCGGTCATAATTATAGCAATAATGTTTTTCTTTTTCATAATAAATAATAGAGAATAGAGTTTCTTATAAAATCTTTTGAATTCTGTCGTTTTTACCATGTAATTATAGCGTATTATTTATGTAATATAGAAAAAGAAATACTCTATACGATATAGTACAAGGAGCGATTAGAGATATAGTTTCTTAACGAACCGGTTGGAACAAGAATATAGTATTACTAACTATTTATCATGGATGGAATTATTGTAACAATTATCTGCGAAAAAATAAAATATGATAACCAGATTTGTACAGTATAGTGAACAATAATGGGTATATACAAAGATCTTAGTGGGAAGAGAGTTGTAATAACAGGTGGAGCAAGTGGTATAGGATTAGCTACAGCTAAACGTTTTGTGGATGAAGGAGCTAAGGTTGTTATTATTGATTGGAATAAAAAGGATTTAGAAAATATTTCATCGGTCATTCCTGAGATCAAAGGTGGGGTGTATGCTGATGTTAGTAATCCCGAGGATGTTGAGGCAGCGTTTAGGAAGATCGACAATATTCTTGGTGGGATTGACGTGCTAATTTCTAATGCCGGGATAAGTTTTCGTAACCCTTTTCTTAAGATTAGTTATGAACAATGGTCTAAAGTTCTTCGAGTAAATCTAGATGGAATGTTTCTGTGTGCAAAAGAAGCAATAATAAGAATGAAGAAACAGCTTTCTGGAGTTGTTCTGTTAACAGGTTCCACTAATGGAACTGAGGGACATTCATATTATGCTGATTATAATAGTTCAAAAGCAGGTGTAATCCTTCTAGCGAAATCGTTAGCCCTAGAATTTGCTCCATGGTTAAGAGTAAATGCCATTTGTCCTGGATATGTACTCACACCAATGCAAAAAGCTGAATATACTCCTGAAATGCTGGAAGTGATTAATTCGAAAATACCTTTGAATCGTCATGCTGAACCTAAAGAGGTTGCCAGCCTATTTGCCTTCTTAGCATCAGCAGAAGCGGCATACATTACTGGTCAAGCAATAAATATTGATGGTGGAGAAACAGCTGGTCCGTATACTCCACTGGAGGATTAAATTTCACAAAACAAGAAGATTATCGGGATGAAACTCTATGAATACAAAAAACAATAGAATTGTAAATCTTATTTCGTTGAAAGAAAAAGTAGCAATAGTTACTGGAGCAGCCTCAGGTATGGGATTAGCAACAGCTAAACTTCTCGCAGAGATGGGTGCCATTGTAACATTAATAGATATTAATGAAAAAGAAGGGAGCGGTGCAGCTAAACAAATAAAAGAAGAAGGAGGAGAGGCTAAATTTTTCCTTTGCAACGTAACTTCCGATGCAGAGTGTAATAAAACAGTTGAATCTATTTACAAAGAGTTTGGTAGAGTAGATATTTTGTTTAACAATGCTGGCGTGATACGACGCAAGAACATTGTAGAGTTAGAAGAAGAAGATTGGGATTTAGTAGTAGATGTTAACATGAAATCAATCTATCTGCTTTCTCGGTACGTAATTCCAATCATGATCAAAGGTAAAGGTGGGAGCATAATTAACAATGGTTCTGGTTGGGGAATTAAGGGCGGTTCTAATGCTGTAGCTTATTGTGCAGCAAAAGGTGGTGTTGTAAACATGACACGCGCAATGGCAATTGACCATGGTAAGCACGGGATTCGCGTTAATTGTGTTTGCCCTGGAGATGTCGACACTCCACTATTAAGAGGAGAAGCAAAGCAATTGGGCGTTGATGAAGATGAATTCATGAAGGAAGCTGCTGATCGTCCTCTCAATCGTGTAGGTAATCCTCAAGACGTAGCTAATGCAGTTCTATTTCTTGCTAGTGATCTTTCAAGCTGGGTAACAGGAACAGTCATAATTGTTGATGGAGGAGGTCTAGCCTAAATCATGATTTTTAGAAACAATTGCAAAAATCCCTTTGTTGGAGAGATAGTTCATGGATAAAAAGAAGATATTAATTCACCCGTATATTCCAAATTCCGTTCCAGAAATAAAAGCAGAGATGCTGAATGTAATTGGTGTAAAGACCATTGAAGAACTTTACGAGGATATTCCTGAAGAACTAAGGCTCAAGGATGAAATGAATTTGCCTAAACCGTTCCCATCAGAATATGACCTAAGTAGACATGTTGAACAGATTCTATCTAAAAATCAAACATGTCAAGAGAATCTAAGCTTCTTAGGAGGGGACTGTTGGCAACATTATGTGCCCGCAATATGCGATGAAATCAACCAACGTTCGGAATTTCTAACAGCATATGCTGGGGAACCCTATGAAGATCATGGAAGGTTTCAGACACTTTTCGAATATGCTAGTATGATGGGGGAGCTTCTGGAGATGGATGTTGTAAATGTTCCAACATATGACTGGGGGCAAGCAGCAAGTACTTCTATAAGAATGGCTGCTCGAATAACTGGGCGAACTGAGATACTAATCTCCAAAACCATTTCACCAGACAGATTATCAATTATTCAAAACTATTGTAAACCTACAGTTACTATAAAACTAGTTGAATACAATACAACAACTGGAAATCTAGATATTGATGATTTAAAAACTAAAATCTCATCAAAGACAGCAGGTGTTTATTTTGAAAATCCCTCATACTTAGGATGTATTGAAAATCAAGGTCAAATAATTTCTGATGTTGCACATTCGCATGGTGCATTAAGTTTAGTTGGAACAGACCCGATATCCTTAGGCATACTTGTTCCACCGAGTAATTATGGAGCGGATATTGTTTGTGGTGATATTCAGTCATTGGGTATGCATATGCAATTTGGCGGAGGTCTTGCAGGTTTTATAGCTACTAGAGATGAGGAACGCTATGTTATGGAATACCCCTCACGGCTTTTTGGTATTACTACCACTGCTGTTGAAGGGGAACATGGGTTTGGTGACGTAACATATGACAGGACATCTTTTCATGATAGAATTGAAGGTAAGGAGTTCATAGGTACTGCTACAGCGCTTTGGGGAATCACCGCAGGTGTTTATTTGGCATTAGCAGGTCCCCAAGGTATGCAAGAGCTTGGAAAATTAGTCTTACAAAAATCTCAGTATGCTATGAAGAAACTTTCAGAAGTTCAAGGAATTAAAATTCAATTCAGTCAATCATCTCACTTCAAAGAATTTGTTGTGAATTTAGATGGAACAGGTAAAACTGTTAAAGAAGTGAATAAAGCCCTGCTCAAAAAGAGAATCTTTGGTGGTAAAGATATTTCAATTGAATTTTCAGAATTAGGAAATTGTGCTGTTTATTGTGTAACTGAAATTCATAAAAAAGAGGATATTGACAGACTCGTCCAAGCTTTGGATGAATGTCTAAACGAAGGAGAGAAAAGAAGATGAACAACCAAACAAGAAAAAAGAATTTTCATCAAGCTAAATGGGATGAACCAGTTATTTACGAGTTAAGTAACAAAGGAGAACGAGGCATCCTCTTTCCTGAGATTGAACAAGAGATTGAAGACATTGTTGGAGATGGTTTTTCAAAATTACCTACGAGCATGATAAGACAAAAACCACCCAATTTGCCAGAGATATCTCAAATGCGGGTTCTCAAGCATTACCTGAGATTATCTCAGCAAACTCTGGGAGCAGATTTTAACGTTGATATTGGTCAAGGAACCTGTACTATGAAATATAGTCCAAAAATCAATGAAAAATTAGCTTCATCTCATAAATTAATAGCACTTCACCCAGCACAAGATGAAGACACGGTTCAAGGTATCCTAGAAATAATCTATAAGCTAGATTTATTCCTCAGAGAAATCTCAGGCCTAGATAAGTTTACATTCCAACCAGGCGGTGGAGGCCAAGCAATTTTAGCAATGGCATCTATTATTTTTGCTTATCATGAGGCAAATGATGTATCAGAACAACGTGACGAAATTATTACTACAATGTTTTCTCATCCTTCAGATGCAGCAGCACCTACTGTCAAAGGATATAAAATCATCAATATTTATCCGAATGAAGATGGATTGCCTGATGTTGAAGCTCTAGAAAAAGCTGTTTCTAACCACACCGCAGGATTATTAATTACCAATCCAGAAGATACGGGGATTTTTAACCCAAAAATAAAAGAGTTTAATCGAATTGTTCATGAAGCTGGAGGTGTGTGTGGTTATGACCAAGCTAATGCCAATGGAATTCTTGGAATTACACGAGCAAAAGAAGCTGATTTTGATCTTTGCTTCTTTAATCTTCACAAAACCTTTTCTTCCCCTCATGGTTGTGGTGGTCCCGCTACTGGCGCACTTGGTGTAATTGATAAATTCATAAAATATCTCCCTGTTCCTTTAGTCGAATTTGATGAGGAAAAATATTATTTCAACTACAGTGTTTCCAATACCATAGGCAAGATTAGATCCTTCTATGGAGTTGTTCCCGCAATTTTGAAAGCTTACTCATGGATTATGAGTTTAGGTAATGTAGGTTTAAAGGAAGTCTCTCAAATTGCTGTGCTTAATAATAATTATCTATTAAAGAAAATATTAGAGATTCGTGGTGCTAGTGCTCCATATGCAAAGGGGAGGCATCGAATTGAACAAGTTCGTTATAGTTGGGAAGAGCTTTACAATGAGACAGGGGTGACAACAGAAGATATTACTTGTCGTATGGCTGATTTTGGTTTTCACATGTGGTCTAGTCATCATCCATTTATTGTCCCTCAACCTTTTACTCTAGAACCCACGGAGTCTTATTCAAAAGCTGAAATCGACGAGTACATTGCTGGACTAAAGCGAGTGGTTGAAGAAGCATATGAAAATCCAGAACTAGTTAAGAGTGCGCCTCATAGAAGTGTTGTACACAAAATCGATACAGATTCATTAGATGATCCTACAAAATGGGCTATTACATGGAGAGCTTATTTGAAGAAAAACCAAAAATAAATTTGCACAAAGGTGGTTTCATTTGAAGAAAATAGGTTTAATAGTAAACCCTATTGCTGGTATGGGTGGTAGAGTAGGGCTTAAAGGAACTGACGGACAAACCGTCTTAGCTAAAGCAAGAAGTTTAGGTGCAGAACAAGTTTCACCAGAACGCACCATTAAAGCATTGGAAAGGTTAATTTTCCTCAAAGATGAAATTGTACTAATTACATATCCTGGAGAGATGGGGGAAAATGTTGCTAAACAATGTGGTTTCAATCCTAAAGTTATTGGATCTATAGCTGAAGGGAAGACTACGGCTGATGATACTCAACGAGCATCAAAAGAATTGTGCAATCTTAAAATCGACTTATTACTCTTTTCTGGAGGAGATGGAACAGCGAGAGATATTTACAAAGCTGTTGGGGATGAAATTGTTGTATTGGGTATCCCAACGGGTGTCAAAATGCATTCAGCTGTATATGCCCACAATCCAATGAGAGCTGGAGATCTTGCTGTGCTTTATCTCCAAGGAAAGGTGAAAGAGCTAAGAAAAGCAGAAGTTATGGATATTGATGAGGAAGCGTTCAGAGCAGGATTTGTATCTGCAAAGCTATATGGTTACCTAAAGATTCCATTTGAGAAAAAGCACACTCAAGGATTGAAAACTGGAAGTTCAACAACTGAAAAATATTCGCAAGAAGCGATTGCTCAAGAAATTGTTGACAATATGGACGATGAACATCTGTATATCATTGGACCTGGTACAACTACTAAATCAATTATGGAAAAATTGAATCTTGAATATACCTTGTTAGGTGTGGATCTCATCTATAGAAAAAAGCTCATTGAAATGGATTTAAATGAAAAAACGCTGCTTGAACGAATAAAAGAAAAAAAAACCAAAATAATTATCACGCCTATTGGGGGTCAAGGTTTCTTACTTGGCAGAGGTAATCAACAATTAAGCCCTAATGTGATTAGGATTGTAGGAAAAGACAGTATAATTGTTTTAGCCACAAAACATAAAATCAATTCACTAAATGGCCGACCATTTTTAATTGATACAGGAGATAATGAGTTGGATTCGTTGTTAAGAGGATATACAGCTGTAATTACAGGTTTCCGCGAGAAAATTATTTACAAAATAGACCTCTGAAATAACAAAATTAACACTAAAATCAGTAAATTGCCGATAAAAAGAGTGTAACACAGTTTAGACCCAAATATTTCTATGAGTTTATATATTAATCTCTGTTTAATTATAGTGAGATGTCCCGTTACGCAACATTGTTATTACTTCTAAAACATATGGGGTATGTTAATGGGAGAGTACAGTTTCAAAAACTCTTGTTTCTTTTGGAGAAGAACTATCACATCAATACGGGTTATGATTTCATTCCTTTCAAATTTGGACCATATTGTCAAGTTATCCAAGAGGACATTCATCATTTAGATGATTATGGTTACATTGAACATGAAGAAGTTGAAAAAGCCGGTGGTGAAATTCTTCATCGCTATCAAATAACAGATCATGGAGAACAGTATTTATTAGAAAATGATTTTGGGGACATTTATGATCAAGTTATCCAAGACCTTTGTTATGATTTTAAGAATTATAGTCTACGGCAGTTGGTGAAGTATGTTTACGATAATTATCCTGAATACACTGCTCATTCACAGATAAAAGAACAGTTTTTTCACCCTAAGCCAAAACAAGAGGAGTTCACATCTGCTGATACTCTTCTGGATCGTAAACCAATAATTACACCCTCCTTTGCTAAGTGGTTAGATGAAGAAATCAAAGATACAACATGTAGAATGGAAGTTTCAACGGTGCCAGTGGAGCAGAGAGCAGATGAGATGAATATAGATGAGATTGTAATCGACATGTTGGATATAGCCTATGAAGATATCGCAACAAAGGCTCAAGAAGTCTCAACTCAGATAATGTTAGACAACTATAGTGAATCAGGAGATATCAACAACAAGATGTATTTCATTCTTGATATTCTTGAAAATCTTCTTAGTTCAGTTCAGGAAAGAGATATAATCGGAGTCTATACTGAATTCGCAAATACTAAAGCAAATATTCAGATGCTTGATGAACTAATAACGCTTCATAAAACCTCATTAAAATCTGAACTCGTTAGATTTCTCTTTGAATTCATAGAAGACATAAGTTTCTTCTTAGATAGTATTGATAGAATAATATCATTGTGAAAGAAAAGAAAAAAGAGAGAGAGAAATATTATTTATTACTTAAAGTAGCGCGAGCGGCGGCTAATCTAGCTATTGGTACTCTGAATGGACTGCAAGACACGTAATCTAAACCAATTCTGTAACAGAAATCTATAGACTGAGGATCCCCACCCTGTTCACCACAAATCCCTAGTTCGATATTTGGATTTGTAGCTTTTCCATCTTCTACACATATCTTCATTAATCGTCCGACACCTGCTTCTTCAATTGAAACAAATGGGTCATCTTTGAGTATCCCTTGTTCCATGTATTTAGAGATAAATGTACCTGCATCGTCTCTACTAAAGCCTAATGCCATCTGATGAAGATCATTTGTTCCAAAGCTAAAGAATTGAGCACCTTTTTCTCCACCTGCAATTTCACTGCTTGTCAAAGCTGCTCTTGGTACCTCAATCATAGTTCCAACAAGATACTTAAAATCAATACCCTCTTCTTGCATCACTTCCTTGGCGATTCGATCAATAATTGTTCTTTGGTGTTCGAATTCTTTTTGGAATCCTACAAGAGGAACCATTACTTCAGGAAGTACTTCTTTACCACTTTTGATAACTTTAGCAGCTGCTTTGAATATTGCGCGAGCTTGCATTTCTGTAACAATTGGCATAGTAATTCCAAGCCTGCAACCTCTCAGACCAAGCATAGGATTTTGTTCTTTCATTTCTCTTACAACTTCTAGCATATCAGCTGTTTCCTTGAAATCCTCATCCTTCTTACCTGCTAGTTTTGCTTCAAAAATCTCAGTCATTAATTCTTCTTCACTTGGTAAGAATTCATGTAGAGGAGGATCAATCAAACGTATGATAACTGGATAACCTTTTGAAACATCAAATATACCTCTAAAATCCTCTTCTTGAACAGGTTCTAATTGATCAACATAGTGTTTTCTTTCTTCGTCATTTTTGGCTAATATCATGCCCCTGACTAAATCAAGGTTATCAAAGAACATGTGTTCTGTTCTACATAATCCTATACCTTTAGCTCCAAACTCTAAAGCTTTTACGAATTGATCAGGTTTATCAGCATTAGCTTTCACACCAATTTTAGCGGTTTCATCACACCAATCTAAAATTGTATTCATTGAATCGGTTAAGTTAGATGGTCTAGTGGGTAATTTACCAGCATAGATTGAACCATCTTCACCGTCGATAGTAATCCAATCTCCTTCTTTAATGGTTATACCTTTTGCATAAAGTTCATTTTTCTCAACATCAATAGAAATACCACCATTTTCACTTCCAACAATACAGGCTTTACCAATCTGCCTTGCAACAATCGCCGCATGACTTGTTAGACCACCTTTCATTGTAAGAATACCATTACTGGCTGCCATTCCATGAAAATCTTCAGGTGTTGTTTCAACCCTTACTAGAATTACTTCTTTATTTTGCTTTGCTGCTTCTTCAGCCCTATCGGCATCAAAAATAGCAAGTCCAGTTGCAGCAGCAGCTCCAGCAGCTAAACCTGAACCAAGGAGTCTATCACTTAATTCATGTTTAATTTGTTTTATAGGAGCATTAACATTTATTTGTTGCCAATCGATAGATGGGAACAAAGCATTTTCAACATCACTTGGAGTGATTCTCATGATGGCTTCTTCCTTAGTAATAACACCTTCATTAACTAAATCATATGCAATTTGACTTGCAGCGATTCCAGTTCTCTTACCGCTTCTTGTTTGAAGCATGTAGAGTTTTCCTTGTTGAATTGTAAATTCCATATCTTGCATGTCTCGGTATCTGGCCTCTAAGCTTTCAGAAATCTCTACTAATTCATCATAGAGGGTAGGCATGTCGTCCTTGAGATTTACAATTGGTAATGGGGTTCTAATTCCAGCAACAACATCTTCTCCTTGTGCATTAATGAGATATTCTCCGTAAATTCCCTTACTTCCATCTGATGGGTTTCTTGAGAATGCTACACCGGTCGCGGATGTATCGCCTAGGTTACCATAAACCATTATCATAATGTTTACGGCGGTTCCTAAATCATGTGAAATGCCTTGATGGTTTCTATAATCAATAGCACGTTTATTGTTCCAGCTTTTAAAAACAGCCTTAACTGCATCCAACAGCTGAACACGTGGATCTTGTGGAAAATCTTCGCCCAAATGTTCTTTATAGATTATTTTGTATTTTTGGACAAGTTTTTTGAGTTCTTCAGCAGGTATTTCCGTATCAGTTTCTACTCCGAGTTCTACTTTGAGTTTTTCCAATTCTTTCTCAAAAAATGTTTTGCTGACACCTTTTACCACATCAGCATACATGTAAATAAAACGACGGTATGAATCATAGGCAAATCTTGGGTCTTCAGACACCTTTGCCAACCCTTCAACAGAACTATCAGTTAAACCAAGGTTCAACACTGTGTCCATCATCCCAGGCATGGAAACAACTGATCCACTCCTTACAGAAACTAATAGGGGATCATTTTCATCTCCCAATTTCTTCCCTGCAGAATTTTCTAATCCTTGTTGTGCCAATTCTATTTGTTCTTCCAACCCTTCAGGATAGGAATTGTTATTCGCTAGAAAATGAAGACAAGCTTGAGTTGTTACTACGTAACCAGGTGGTACAGGTAGCCCCAAATTTGTCATTTCAGCCAAATTTGCTCCTTTTCCACCTAGCAATGGTTTCATTTCCGCTTTTCCTTCACTTATATCTTTACTAAAGAATTTATAGACATATTTTTCAGTCATCGTAAAAACACCTTTATGTACATAATTGTTTATTCTAAAAGAACAGCGCAATTTGTTTTTTTTAACGTTATGTTTGAACTAAAATTTATTTCCAAAGATAAAACTTAACAAATGATTGCCAATTATATCTTTGTGAAAGATAAACTTATTCTATTGACAAATGATGATGGAATTAAATCCATTGGTCTAAACACCATTAGAGAAGAGCTTGTTAAAATAGCTAAAGTAGTGTGCTTTGCACCTGCTGAAGCTAGTTCAGCCGTATCAAAGGCCCTTACATTCCATAAACCCATACGTTTCTCACAAATAGATTATGAAGATGGTTCAATAGGTTACAGTACAACTGGAGCACCAGCTGATAATGTTCTTGTTGGTATCCACGTCTTGAAAAAGAAACCTAACATGGTTGTAAGTGGAATCAATTATGGGGATAATTCTTCAATTCATTCAATTTTAACAAGTGGTACTTGCGCTGCAGCATTTGAAGCAGCTTTCAATAATGTCCCAGCTATAGCTTTTTCAGCAGATTTATCAGATGATGCACAACTTATTGAACAAAAAGGAATCAATTTCGATAGAATGGCAGAAATGTCTCGTATGATTGTTGAGCACACCTTGGATATGGAATGGCCGCAAGGTTTGGCTTTTCTAAATGTAAATTACCCTACGGAGATTACAGAAGAAACAGAGATATATATTACAAGGCCTGCATTTTACAAATACAATAACTACATGGTAGAGAAGAAAGACCCGCGAAAACTCCCGTATTTATGGTTGTGGGGAGAACAGAAAAAATCTTTTCCTGAAAACACCGATACATGGGCAGTGCAAACCATGAAAAGTATTAGCATAACCGCGATAGGATTCAATCTTCACGAAAAATCAGATCAGTCATTCAACTTATTGAAATCGGTTCAGGAAAACATTTCAGATAAGATATGATGTGATTGTTAGCTGTTAATTTGTCTCTTTATATACGAATATCCATATATCAAAGTGATTGGTCTTGTCCATCGAATCTCGTGAGTATCAGAATTTTATCATTCAACGAATTGAAGAATTGGTAGATTCGAGAAAAAGTGTCATTCTAGAATTAGATTGTGGGATGGGTAAGCGTGTTCTGATGTATAGGCTAGTAACGGAAGCGTTTAAGGACAAAAAAGTTGTGGTTTTTCTGCAAACACACACTTCGCTTGAAGAAACAGCCCACTATTTGGAAAAAGAGTATGGTGGAATAAAAGATTTGGGTGTTGTTAAGAGTGGTTTAAGTGCAAATTATAGAAAACACATAATCGAAAAAAACCGTGTAATCTTATCGCTTCCAATTGTTTTTTCTAATACACTGAAAAAGTTTCCAGAGTTAGCTGAAAATATCGATATCGCAATTATTAATGAAGTGGACCAAATAATCCGACGCGTTTCTCTAAAGAGAGTTTTATGTGTCCCATGGAATAGAATACTGGCACAACTAGATAACACAAGATTCGTAGGTATGAGTGGCACTCTTAGAGATGATCATTTTGTATTAGATGAAGATCAGCTTAAATTACGAAACGAGCTAAGTACTTTAATGGAATTTATTCCTGAAAGTTCCATTATAACAATTGAAGATTTTATTGGGACAGATCTTAAGGAATATATCAAAGAAACAAAGGTTCACATTCATCCTGTTAAAGATGAAAAAACTGCCCAGATAATACAAATGATTACGAAACAAATTAAAGATTTACGAGAAGAAATACTGCAAATTGTAAGTGAAACATCTCCAACCGAGTTACCGCGATTAAAGCAAAATTTCTTTCAAAACATTTCACTTATGTCAATTGAAACTGATTTGGTGGAGAAACTTAATCGACTCTTACTATTAAGAAAATATGTTTACTCTATGCCAGCAAGCACCTATCCAAATTATTTGATGCGTCATGGTTTCGATAAGGGCCTTCTCTCTGACATACCAAAGATAAGTGGTAAAGAATTAGAGGTGTTAAAAATAGTGAAGAACCGTAAGAAAATAACTATTCTTTGTTCGTTTTTATCTACAGTAAGTTCCCTTTCCCAGCTTCTTAAGAGTGAAGGAATTACAATTTTTGAAGTTACAGGTAAATCAAGAAACAAGAGTGAGATAATTGAGAGGTTTAAGAGCTCTAAGGAACACTCAGCACTCATTCTTTCACCCATTGGAGAAAGAGATATAGACATCCCTCAAACAGAGTTAATTATAGTATATGATTTAGTGAATTCTCCAAAAACAGTCTATCAAAAAATGAAACGAAGTAGAGGAGGAGAGGTGTTTTTATTGTTTTATGAAAATACATCTGAACAAGAGAAAGTGAAACGAGTAGTGAGTGAAATAGCTGTACGCTATCCTTGGTCCTTAATTTTTCACTCTGACAAGTGAGACTATAACTCTTTTTTGTGGTCTTGATTCATAATCTTTTTAATCTATCAAAAATGCTCGTAAATGCGAGGATATCGCAATTTTTAGTCGTCCATGGGTGTTTAAATGGTCAAAAAGAAGAGTAGTTCAAATACCAATAGTCGTTGGGTTTTAGTTAACGCAATGTTTGATGAGCTAGGATTAGTTCGTCAGCATCTTGATTCTTTTAATGAATTTCTAGAAAAGAGATTACAATCAGTTATCAAAGAGATTAAAACTATCGAACCTGAAGATTCCGAATTTTATGTGAGGTTAGATAAAGTTGAGGTTGAAGAACCAACTATTCGCGAAGCTGATGGCTCACAGAGTTCTGTTTATCCAATGGAAGCAAGGATTCGTAATCTAACTTATGCTTCAAGGTTAAATCTGCATATGACACCAATTCGGAAAGGCTCTGATGATGGCGTAGAAGTTCCCTTGGAACCAATTAGTGTTTTTATTGGTTATCTCCCCATTATGTTGAAATCCAATAAATGTCAACTATATAATCGTACTCCTGAATCTCTAATTAAACTAGGAGAAGATCCTAAAGATCCTGGTGGTTACTTTTTAGTAAATGGTAGTGAGCGTGTTATTGTAACTCAAGAAGATTTATCACCAAATCGCATTCTCATAGACAAGCTCAAGAGCAAAGGAAATGTGACAAGTGAAGCTAAAGTGTTCAGTGTTATACATGGTTTTCGAGCTCCAGTTACTGTAGAGCACACTAATGATGGTCAATTAAGAGTAAGTTTTCCAAGTATGCCCAGAAAAATATCTCTCATCCTTCTAATGCGAGCACTTGGAATAGAAAGAGACGATATGATTGCAATGGCCATAAGTCCGACACCTGAACTTCGATCCCGAGTTATGTCAATCTTAATGAGAGAATCCTCGGAAATAGATACTACAGAAGAATCTCTGGATTATATTGGAAAAAGAGTAGCTGTAGGGCAAACAAAAGAATATCGTATTAATCGAGCTATGCAAGTATTAGATAAATATCTTCTTCCTCATCTTGGAAGTGATGAAGAATCTAGATTAAAGAAAGCGTTCTTTCTTGCCCGTATGGCTCAAAGATTACTTGAACTAGAAGCAGGCGTTAGACATAAAGATGACAAGGATCATTATTCAAATAAACGGTTAAAACTCGCTGGAGACTTGTTACTCATGTTATATAGAGTAGCTTTTCATGCATTATGCCGTGATATCAAATACCAATTAGAAAGAGTAACTGTTAGAGGTCGAAAACCTAATCTAAAAACAGCTGTTCGAGCTGATTTAATTACTGAAAGATTAAGACATGCACTAGCAACTGGTAATTGGACTGGTGGAAAATCAGGAGTCAGTCAATTGCTTGATAGAACAAATTACATGTCAGCCTTAAGCCATTTGCGAAGAGTAGTGAGTCCTTTGAGTAGAAGTCAACCTCACTTTGAAGCTCGAGATCTTCACCCAACACATTTTGGTAAGATATGTCCAAATGAAACACCAGAAGGACCAAATTGTGGTTTAGTGAAAAATCTAGCTCTTCAAGCATATATCAGTGTAGGATTACAAGAAAAAGAGATTGAGAAAAAACTAATTGATGATTTAGGATTAAATATTATTAAGCCTCAAGATTTGGCAGAACCAACTTCTCAGTTAGCAAAACTAGTTGCTAATCCAAACTACTACAAGGTTTTCTTGAATGGTAGCTTTCTAGGAGCTGTTGAAAAAGGTGAAGAATTTAGACATAAACTAATTGAGAAACGAAGAGAAGGGGAGATACACCACGAAGTCAATATTGCATACTATGATGATACAAGGGAAATCATGATAAATTGTGATGCAGGAAGAGTTCGTCGTCCTTTGATAATTGTTGAAAATGGTAACTCAAAGCTAACAAAAGAGATGATCAATTGGATTGTTAGTAATAAATGGTCTTGGTCAGATCTCCTTCGAAACCAAGTTATTGAGTATATAGATGCTGAAGAAGAAGAGAATTTGTTCATTGCAATTGATGAAAACTCACTTGGTCCAGATATTACCCACATGGAAATTACACCTAGTACAATTCTAGGAATTTGTGCTTCCCTTATTCCTTATCCTGAACATAATCGTTCTGATAGAAATGTCTATGAAGCGGGAATGGCAAAACAAGCTCTTGGTATCTTCTCTGCAAATTTCAGATATAGAATGGATACAAGAGCCCACATTCTACATTATCCTCAAAAACCATTAGTTAAAACCCATGGAATGGATGCAATTAACTTTGAAAGTAGACCAGCAGGTCAAAACTTCATTATTGCAATTCTAGCTTATGAGGGATACAATATGGAAGATGCTTTACTGATAAATAAAGCAGCTATTGAGAGAGGATTGGGAAGAAGTACATTTTACAGGACATATGATGCTGAAGAGCGTAAATATCCAAATGGACAAGAAGATACATTTGAAATTCCAGATGATTCAGTTAGAGGGTACAAGGATGAATCCCAATATGTACATCTTGGTGAAGATGGTGTTATTGAACCCGAAATTAGTGTTGAGGGGAGTAGAGGAGAAGTATTGATTGGTAGAACAAGTCCTCCCAGATTTCTGGAAGAATATACCGAATTTGATGTTCCTCCACAAAACAGAAGAGAAACTAGTAAAGCTATGAGACATGGAGAAAAGGGGATATCTGATGTTGTTGTACTTACAGACACTAATGAAGGAAATCGTCTTGTTAAGGTTCGAGTTAGATCTGAAAGAATCCCTGAAATTGGGGATAAATTTGCATCCAGACATGGACAAAAGGGAGTTATAGGACTCATCATACCTCAAGAAGATATGCCTTTCACTGAATCTGGAATTGTCCCAGACATCATCGTCAACCCACATGCAGTCCCATCAAGAATGACAATAGGAATGTTAATGGAATTACTTGCAGGTAAGCTTGCAGCTCAAAGGGGTTCCGCCATATATGGTACAGCTTTTAGTCAAACCAAACTTGATGATCTTCATGATGAACTAAAAGAGATAGGCATGTATCCCTATGGAAGAGAAGTAATGTATGATGGAAAAACTGGAAAAAGACTAGAGGGGAATGTGTTTGTAGGATCTCAATTCTACCAGAAGCTGCACCACTTAGTTCAAGACAAAATACACGCACGAGCAAGAGGTCCCATACAAATGCTCACAAGACAACCTACTGAGGGTAGAGCAAGGGAAGGAGGTCTAAGATTTGGAGAGATGGAAAGAGATTGCCTTATAGGTCATGGAACATCTATTCTTCTGAAAGAAAGATTACTTGATGAATCTGATAAAACTGATGCCCTTATTTGTTCTAGGTGTGGTTTCTTAGCAATGTATGATAGGAATAGAGATCGATACCATTGTCCTATTTGTAAAGAAGAAACAACTGTTGCTAAAGTCGTAATAAGCTATGCTTTCAAACTATTAATGCAAGAACTAATGAGTCTAGGTATTGCTCCTCACATTGAATTAGAAGACATTGCATAAGTACTTCTAACTTCATTCATTTTTCATTTTTTATTCTTTGTTCCAATATTTTATTGTATTCGTCAGTAGATAAAGACCTAGTATTGAAAACTTCAAGCTTCTCCCCAATAATCTTGGCTAAGAGATGATAGCATAAGGTTTTTTGTCCTTTTCTTAACACACGAAACTGAAAATCGGTACATTCGCAATAGTTATTTTCTATCACAATGTAGACCTTGCTTCTACCTTTAACTTCCCAGATGCTAATATTTTCATCTAAAATTAATTTTTGTAAATTATTTTCTTTTAGCACTTTGACAGCGTTTTCTCCCCTTGAATCAAAAACAGATAGAATTTCATTTTCCAAAACTTCTGTTAGACTCTTTTTTTTCCCAATTATATCTAATAATTCTGCTAATTTCTCGTCATCAGAAGAAGAGGTCATGTGAATTAACCTAGATTCCTTCTTATTTTAATTTTTCTTGAAACAAGAAAAATCAGAAGGTGGGACACATTGAGTGATATTGAGTGAAAAAGTGTTCTCTCTCACTGTTTAATCATTACATCAACTATATCAAATTGTCTTAAAACAAGATTTTTAACCTTGTTTATGTTTTTTCCATTTCTCCCTATAGCACGACCCTTGTCTCTATTATCTACTTCTACTGTTGCAACCTTGCCATTTTTTCGATCCAATATTAGCACTGCTCTAGTAACAATGGGTAAGAAACAGTTTCGTATAAATTTAGCAGAATCCAAAGAGTATTCAATTATCTCTACATCCTTTGCTATTAATTCTTTTAGCCTATTAATATTGGTTCCTCGCTTTCCAATAGCTAGACCTGCTTGTCCTTCTGAAACTACAAAAGTAACTTTGTTATCTTCTTCGTCGATTAGACAGTCCTTAATGATTACATTAACAATTCCTTGGAAAATCGTAATAAATTGCATTTCTGTTTGAGATAGTTTGACAGCTGGCATGTTATTCATCCATTTTGTAAAGTCTAATTTTACGGTTTACCTAATTTAAATTGTTTTACTGGTCTTTATAAATTTATTAGTTCCCCTTACTTTTCTTTGTGTTATTCACTATTTAAATATATGTAGAATTTTGTGTTCTCTCAACCCTAACATCGATAGTTCGATTATTTTTAATGAATAAAGTAAAGAAAATCTAAAGGAAAAAATAAACTCACCTTTTATTATTTTTTCTCAACTGCTTTTAGAATATCGCTGTCACCAAACTCAAATACTGTCATTGCTGCAATAAAATGCGGTCTTCCACATATTCCTCCAAGATCAAGTGAGGAACCTGAATATTCGAGAACGGGTACTTCAGATAGAGATGCATATCTTGTGATATCCTCTCTTAAGTCACCTGGAATGTTCTTTGCGATTATAACTAACTTAGCTTGTTTATTTAATAGAGCCTTTTTAGCTGAGTCTACACCATAGGAAATTTTCCCAGTATCTACAGCTATTTTGATGCTTCTGTTCAAATCCATTAATTGTCACCAGTATATCTACTTGGTGCTGTTTCAATACCCAAATTATTAAAGATTTTTACTTTTGAGAATAATTTTTCAGATACTAAAAATATAGTTAATAACAAGATGCTAATATGTTCGAGTTAAACTTCCAATGCACCAGAAAATAGAACGTCCCAAGCTTTACTCCAACGAACTGGATGGGCTACATCAATCCAGAAAACGTTTTTTGGGCATATATATCCCTGTAATTTTTCATCTTTAATTAGAGCGGGAAGAATATCGCTTGAAATGGATTTACCTTCAGAATCAACCAAATAATCCATTATATCAGGTTCAAAAACATATATTCCTGTATTAATATAGCCACTTTGCTGGGCTTTAGTTGGGGATTCCTCAAATTTGGTGATTCTATTATTTATTTGGTCATCCATGTAGAATACACCATAATCTGCAAAGATTCCCTTATCACTAGTCTTTCCCATCAATTGATAATAATCGCTCACGCCCACTCCACATATAGTGGCAATTTTTTCTTTTCTTTGATTCTTGTGGAAATCAATAATATGTGATAAATTGATATCTGTAAGAATATCAGAATTCATAACAAGAAAAGTTCCTGAAACTAAATTTTTTGCGTTGTGGATTGCACCAGCAGTATCCAACATGGTAGATTCACTTACATAACTTATATCTAGTCCATTCCAATTTTGCCCAAAATGTTTCATTATTCTATCTCCCAATTTTCCAATTAAAAGAACAACATCAGTTATCCCGCTATTTGATATTAACTCCAAGTTATACTCGAGAAGAGGTTTGTATCCAACAGGGATCATTGCTTTTGGAATTGCCTCTGTCAAAGGTTTTAATCTTGCCCCTTCCCCTCCTGCTAGAATGAAGGCTTTGATTTTTCTAAGCTCAAATTCCTTTTCGATAAGTTTGATTAGGAAATCCTTAATTGAGCCTTGTCCCTTCTTATCTTTGATTGCATTCCATATTCTTTCCGGAAACTCAACAGTAAATTTGTGAACCATTTATTCCACCTTTAATAACAGAGGTTTATTTTCTCTAATACATTTTCAGTGTGTCTCTTTAGTGTTGACCCTTTATTTGTTTTTTGTGTAACTATATTTCAAAAGAAGTAGAAAATGACAGATTTTATGTGGACGTTCATCTAACCAATAGGTTTTTTTAATTTAAGCTTGATACAGTATTAATTCCATCTTAAGTGGGTGAATCATCTGTCTAATAGAATCTCAGAAATAAAATATGCTCTAGATCGGTTATTAACTCGTCAAGAAGTTGCAGAGAAATATAATCTTTCACTAGATCAGATAATTGATTTAAGTATGGGTGATAATTTATTCATACCACCTAATTTAATTCAAAAAATTATAATTAAAGAGATTCAATCAATAGATCCACGAAAACAGTATCCACTCGACTATTTTTCTCTAATTGAAGAAATATCTAGATTTGTGAGTGCTGAAATCTCTTCTATTTATCCGGGTTTAACACATAACCAATTAATTCAAAGAGCTGTTAGAGTTGCCACAAAACCTAATGACGCTATTTCTTTAATTGTTCCAGATAAGGACATCTATTACCAAATTGCCAAAAATCAACAATTGAACATTTTTACGGCAGAATTAACATCAAATTATGAACTTGATATCAATCTCATCTTGGAACAAATAAAAAACGAAGATTCAAAAGCAATGGTGTTCTCTTCTCCCCATTATCCAACTGCAAATCAGCTGAAGGAAGAAGATGTTCTGACATTGGCTAGGGAAACAGAGATTCCTATAATTGTAGATGAATCCTATGTTGAATTTGGTAAATATTCATTAGTAAATCAAGTGCAAAATTTCGATAATTTAACTGTTGTTAGATCTTTTTCAAAAGCTTGGGGGTTAGGAGCATTTTCTTCTGCCTTTCTGGTTTCAAATGCAATTAATATTGATGTTTTAAAGGAGAATTATATTATAGAAGAAATTCCACCAATTCATCTTTTAGCAACAAATTATATACTTCAAGCACCCTACAGGTTTGTTGAATTAATTAATAATTTCATTACCGAACGTAAAAGAGTTATAGAACATCTTCGTATGTTGAATGGACTTAAAGTTCATAGAAGCGATACAAACTTTCTCCTAATTCAATTTAAGAAAAACATTAAGGAATTATATGAACAACTATGTAGTAAGGGTATAATTATTCAAACATTCGAGAAATATCCACCATTCAAAGATAGCGAAAAATCTTTTTTGGTAACTCTAGGAAATTCAGAGATTAATGATAAGTTTATTATGGCAATTGTTGAAATATTAGAATCTATCCTGTAGAGATACTAATCTTCAAGATATTAACCTTTGATTTTCTTTTTCTTATAAAATCGTTTTAATTTATTGCCGCACTCAGGACACACGTCAATTTTTTCTTTGAATGAGCTACTACAACCAATACACTTCCAGAAATAAACTCTTCTAGTTTTAATCTTAAAGAGAAATGTTTCAACTTTTATTCCCAGGAAAGAGCATAAATTCTGAACGGCATTATCATCACTTATAACATGAGACCCAGGGAAATCAAGTGCAGTAGCAATAATATGAATATCTGCTTTCGACAAGGAGGAAATGTCTCCTGATGATTTAGCTTCTTCTTTTACTTTGTTTAGAGAACGTTCTGAAGGTGAAGTATAAGTAAGACGCTTATCAGCAGCCATTACTTCTAATACTGCTTTAGCTTGAAAAGATTTTATTTCAGATCTGAGAATGTCAGGGATTACAAGATAAGAATCCTCATTTACAAATTTATCGTTTGGAAAAAAATGCATAATTGCAGTAGAATCAATTATGTAAGTTCTTCTTTCTTGCTTTTCCTTACTCATTAAAATCATCGGGATCGTATTTTAGCAGTTTGTTTTTTACACGCTCTACATAATTATCTGAAAACCTTAAGAAGCCAATCTTGTCAGTTGATTTTTGAACAGTTATAGATTCACCATGTCCAAGGCTGTAATAAGTTGCACCATCAACTACTACATGACCCGCTCTATAATCGCTCAAATTTGTTATAGTGAGCTTAACATCTGATGAAATAACTAGGGGCACAATTCGTCTAGAAAAAGGACAGATAGGTACTAGATTAAAAACTTCAACATTTGGCATTATTAAAGCCCCACCAGCTGAAAGGGAGTATGCACTAGATCCTACACATGTAGAAACAACAAGTCCATCTCCGTTTACTGAGTATAGATACTTATCATTCACCTGAACCTTAAGAGAGATAATTTGACCTATTTTATCTGAAGTAACAACAACATCATTTGCAGCAGAGATTGTTGAAAAAGCATCTGTTGAAACAGCCAAAGCAAAATAGTATTCTGTGAAAAAATCATTTTGTTCTATTCTGTCTAATGCTTCATCTAACTCTTCAGGTTTTATTTCACTAAGAAATCCAACTCGTCCACAATTAACACCTAAAATCGGAATGTTTTTCCAATTCTTGAAGGTCTTTAATATGGTTCCATCCCCTCCATAAACCAAAATAAGTTCAACTGTCATTTCTGAACAAATTGGTTCAATATCAACCACCCTTTCAGCAAGAAAAGAATCAAGAAAAACATTGAAACCTCTTTCTTTTAATCTATCATATGCTGAAAGAGCAATTTTTTTTACTTTTTCCTGGCTTGAACTCGTTATCAGAATACAAGAATCTTTAGAAACCAATAGGCATCAATTCAAAAGAAAAAACAATCATTAAAAAAAGTTCGGTTTTAACTCTTTAATTTTTGAAGTTTTGCTATGAAGTAACCCAAAGTATGATCTATTCCAGGGGTAAATCGTTGAACAGGAAAAACGAAATTATCAATTGATATGTTTGTTTTTGAAAAAACAAAATTTTGTTTAACAACTCTATAATTCATATTTTCAGTAGCATGGTGTATAATTTCTTCATTTTCTTCTTTTGTAATTGTACAGGTTGAATAAATAATTGTACCGTTATTTTTTAGCAATTTATCACAGGCAAATAATATAGCTTTTTGATACTTTGCTATTGATTTTATTAGTTTAACATCAACATTGTGAACCAAACGAGGTCTTAATCCAAGGGAAGAACAAGGGGGATCAATGAGTATTTTATCAAATTTCACACTCCAACTCTTACTTAGTTTTACTATATCGCCTACTTTGGTTTGAATGTTTTTTAATCTGTACTTCGCTATTTTTTTGTTCAGTTTTTGCATTCTATTCTTTGATTTGTCAACTGCAATTATCGTTGCCTTATTCTTTGATAGTTCATTAAGATGAATTGTTTTATTACCAGGGGCTGCACAACAATCAAGAATCTTCTCATTGGGTTCTGGTTCCAAATTTATGCTTGTTAAATAAGCGGGTAAGCTTTGAAAGTATGCAGGAAAATCATCTAATCCTACTTCTTGAAGATTTGGTACCTTAAATGGAGATAATAGGTTTCTTGCTGCAACTCCTTTCCCTTTAACAAGCATATCGTGATGATTTAGTAAAGCTTGAGCCTTTGCCACAGGGTTTTTTTCTTGATTAATTACCTTAACAATATCATTAACTTTTACTTTGTTTGCTCTTTTGACTCCTGGAATGAAAATATCTGATCCTTGATAAATCATCTCTGCTGCACGGTTATCAACTATCATTTCTTTCATATTTTCTTCAAATTCTAAAGTAAATTGTCCTTTTGGTTTCGTTATGATTATATTGGGAAATTCATTATGCACTTTGGCTTCGTACCCAATCTGTCTGAGATTATCTTCTATTCTCTCTATCAGCTCATATTTTTGAAAGATATGAAGTGTGTATTCCTCCATTGGTGTAGATATTTTTTCAAAATAGTCCTTAGCTAAAATATCGCCAAAGAGTGTTTCAACATATTCTCTAAACTCTTTCCGGATAACACTTTTATTAGAATTAGAATGAGTGTGTGTCAATTCTTTCCCCTAATCTAGTGAGTGAAACTCAACTTTACGTGTTTTTGTATCAAGAACTACCACTGTTGGATGATCAAATAAATCATAAGTTTCCCCGGGATTTATTACAAGGGTTTTCCCAACTTTCCTTAGAAGTTTCTTATGAGTATGTCCCGTTATTACATAGTCATAAGGATCTTTTGAATAAATTAATGAATTAAGTACGAGTTTTTCTGTGCCATGATAGAGAGCAAATTTCTGCTCATCCAAAATGAATTCACCTATTTCTAGATAAAAGAATCCTACTTCTTTCATCATCTTAGATATGACAGCTGTATCACCTTTATTGTTCCCTGAACAGAGATAGAATTTACCTTTGTATTCTTCAAACATTTTTACACAAAATGGGGAAACTAAATCTCCAGCATGGATAATTGTTTCTATTTCCTTTTTTTCAAAAATATCCAGAGCTTTCCTTATATTTGATCGATGATCATGACTATCACTCATGATTCCTATTTTCATAACTTACACCTATGTTATTGATAAAATTAATTATCAATTTGGTGCGGGGAGGGAGAGTCGAACTCCCGAACTACTAAAGACTAGAACCTGAATCTAGCGCCTTTGACCACTCGGCAATCCCCGCGAGGAAGACTGATTTTTCTATCGATTTCTTTCTAACAAGATATTTAAATCATTGTATCTTATGTCTTTTGTATTCAGAGGATGCTACAAATTATGAGTTTAAGACACTACATGGAGACACTCAAGGAATCTAATTTAATAATTGAGGTTCATGATGAAGTTAAATTTGAATATGGCGTTACTGAACATCTACAAACAAATAAGGATAAAGCTGTTATGTTTTATAATGTAGAAGGTTCTCATTTTCCGCTATTAGGAAATAGTCTTTCGTCTCGTGAACAGCTTAAACTCGTTTTAAACAAAAAGGAGAACTACTATAATTTCTTTCAGCAAGCACTTCTCAATCCTACAAAACCATCCAAAACTGAGACTAGTCTCACTTTTTCTAACAAAAAACGAGTAAATTTCTCACATCTACCTATCCCGAAATTCTTTCCTGGCGATGGGGGCAGATACCTTTCATCATGTATCGTTTTCGCTAAATTTCCTGGAACTGACACTCCCAACATGAGTATTCATCGGATTATGATCCTTGATGATCAGAGAGGAACTATACGAATTGTTCCCAGGGATTTAAATAAAATCTTTCAAGAAAATAAGAAGAATGGTTTAGATACACCAATTGCTGTTGTAAATGGTTATCATCCTATTCTAGCTTTAGCAGCTTCTTCTCCTACTCCTCTAAAGCAATCAGAACTAGCTGTAGCTAACTCACTGATGAGAGGTAAACTTTCAACAATTAAAACACCCCGTCATAACATTGCTGTTCCCTCTGATGTTGAATTTATTTTAGAAGGGAAAATCCTTGCAAACGAAGAGATGAGAGAAGGACCTTTTGTTGACATTACTGGCACCTATGATGATATCCGAATTCAGCCGATAGTTCAATTTGAGGACATGTTGTATCGTGATGAACCAATCTTTCAGACTATTTTACCTGCATATGAAGAACATTTCATCCTTATGGGTTTTCCAAGGGAAGCAGAAATCCATAACAAAGTAAGTAAAATTGTTTCTAAAGTACATGGAGTTTCTTTAACACCCAGTGGATGTGGATGGTTAAATTGTGTTATCTCTGTATCAACTAAAAATGATGGGGATGCTAGAGAGGTAGGTTTGACAGCTTTTGAAGCACACCCCTCATTAAAATGGTGTACAGTTGTGGATAAAGACATAGACATACACAATAGTACAGCTGTTGAATGGGCAAGGGTTACTAGAGCAGGAACCAACGATATCACCTTGCTTGAAAAAATGAGGGGGTCTTCTCTTGATCCTTCACGGAATAGAGATGATAACACTTCAATCAAGATAATAATTGATGCAACAAAGAAGAAAGATAAAAATGGATACGAAAGAGTCATGCCTTTTGATCACTGATTTTCCCTAAATCTTATTGTTATTTCATAGCATTTCCTTTTTTTTAAAAACGAGAAAAGGATAACAAAAATCTTACCACACATTAAATAATTTATGTGGTAAGATTTTGCAGATCATTGTTTTGCGTAATGGTGTATTTGAAAAAATATTTAAAGAAATCAATTTGTATTCTTTTGAGGATTACATATGAATCTAATGAATGATTTAGCCAATTCCGACCCAGAAGTTGCTGATATGCTTCTGAGGGAATTAAAGCGTCAAGAAGAAGGTATTGAACTTATTCCTTCTGAAAATTATACATATCGATCTGTTCTTCAAGCCATGGGCAGTGTTTTAACAAATAAATACTCTGAAGGTTACCCGAAGAAAAGATATTATGGTGGAAATGAAATTGTTGATGAAGTTGAAATATTAGCTATAGAACGCGCCAAGAAACTCTTTGGTTGTGAGCATGTTAATGTTCAACCCTATTCAGGTTCCCCAGCGAATCAAGCAGTTTTCTTTGCTTTGCTCAGCCTTCAAGATAAATTTCTAGGTTTCAGTCTTACATCGGGGGGTCATCTTACCCATGGAAGTCATGTAAACTTCTCAGGTAAAAATTATGCTTGTGTTAGCTATGATGTTGATAAAGAGACAGAAATGTTAGATATGGCTGTTATTCATGAGTTAGCTAAGAAGGAAAAGCCAGAGATGATCATATCTGGTTTAACAGCATATCCTAGAAAAATAGATTTCAAAGCATTTCAAGAAATAGCAGAAGAAGTCGATGCTTATCAACTTGCAGACATTTCGCACATTTCTGGTCTGGTTGTAGGTGGAGCACATGAAAGCCCTGTTCCTTATGCTGATGTTGTAACAACTACAACCCATAAAAGTCTTAGAGGACCCCGTGGTGCAATTATTATGAGTAAAATGGAAGATAGGTTACATGAGATTCATCATCCTGAGAAAAAAACAAAAGCTGGAGAGCCATTTAGCTTAGCAAGATTAATAGATTCTGCGGTATTTCCTGGATTACAAGGGGGACCACATGACCATTCTACAGCTGCAAGAGCTGTTGCATTTGCTGAAGCTCTTAAACCCGAGTTTAAGGATTATGCAAAACAAATTGTCAAGAATGCCAAGGCTTTGGCTGATGAATTAATGGCTCTTGATACAAAACTAGTTACAAATGGAACTGACAACCATCTGATTCTCATTGATTTACGTCCTGAAGATTTGATTGGAAAAGGTGGACCAATTCAAAATGCTTTGGATGAAGCAGGCATAACAGTTAACAAAAACACAGTCCCATATGAACCCTCGAGTCCCTTCCACCCATCAGGACTTAGACTAGGAACACCTGCTATAACTTCAAGAGGAATGAAAGAATCAGAAATGAAAGTAATCGCTGAAGGCATATCAAAGGTCATTAAATCAAAGGGAGACGCAGAAATAAGTGAAAAAGTCAGAGAGACCATTCTTGAACTTACAAAGCAGTTCCCACTTTATCCAGGGTTATCAATTTTGAAATAATCATCAAATTACTACCCTCCTTTCCCTCTTTTTTAATTTAATCAAATATTCAATTTTTATTTTTATTGTCAAAAAAAGTTGTTTCAATTTTATGCATAAGTTCTACGATTAATTTATTATCAATATCTTTCACACTCAATGAGATTAGAACCAATTTTTGAAGTTTTGTAGCTAATCTCTCACCCATCATTTTTGCATAATGTTCATTCTTTGCTCCAGTTATGTAAAGTGTTGAAGCAGGCATTATGGAAGTACCGGGAACCGAAACACCAAAAGTTCCTATTCGTGGAGTTTCCTCGTAAATGTACAAAGCTATTGCATTTTCAAAAGAAGTCAAAGTTGACCCAAATTTCCTTTCTTCAATCTCAAAGGAGTTTGATTCGGTTATTTCGCTCATTGTTTTACTATATATTATTATAACTATTAATTTTTTTCTCTGAAAAAGGATAAATAGTGATGGAATCTGTTTACTACTCCATGCAAAAACCTATCTCGCCTATTGTGTCATAATTTGCATAATAATCCCTTAAACATTCTAGTCTCTCTTCATTTTTCTTAACCTGTTTTAGTTCATATGCAAGTAATAGATTGCTAGCTAACATACATACTGTTGCTGGACCACTACCCCCAGGAACTGGAGAGATATAGCTTGCTGTTTCTAAAAGATCATCATGATCTACATCACCTATCATTTTGCCATCTTCAAAATTTATCCCTACATCTACTACAACGGCTCCATCCTTTACCATTCCTTTCTTAATTAAATGAGGGTATCCTACTGCAGCAATGAGTATATCTGCTTGTTTTGTAAACTCTTCAAGAGGTTTTGATCTTGAATGACACACTGTAACTGTAGCATTTTCCTTAAGTAAAAGATGTGTAACAGGTTTGCCTACAATCATGCTTCTTCCAATAACAACAGCGTGCTTACCTTCAATTGGAATTTTATAGAATTTTAGTAGAGCTAAAACGCCTAATGCTGTTGCTGGAACTAAGTTAGGTAAAGCTTTAGCCCAAGCATGTACATTACTTGGAGATAGACCTTCAACGTCCTTGCTTGGTTCAATGCTTTCACTGATTGTATCTTCATCGATGTGAGAAGGAAGAGGTACTTGCACCAATATTCCATCTATTTGATCATCAAGGTTTTGTTTATCGATAAATGCTAAAAGTTCTTCTTCGGTGGTTTCTTCAGGTAAACGAAATACTTCTGATTCGACACATAATTTGGCAAAAAATTTCTCTTTAAGCTTTAAATATGATTCTGAAGCAGGGCTCTCTCCAACAAGAATGGTTGATAACTTTGGTAGTTTTTTATAAATCTCAGTAAATGTTTCACAACGAGGTTTTAACACTTTATTCAAATACTCTTGCGCAAACAATCTGCCATCGATTTTCTTTGATTTTGTCTTATTCGAATCCATTTTTTTCACTTAACACTTATACGATACTAAAACCACTTAATAAATTCTAAGTAGTTACCGAATCTATTGGTTCTAATCGAGTATAATCAACCAAATCAGAAAATGTACTATGTTTTATTACTGGTTGAGAATCAAAAGATTTTTATCAAATCGCTAAGGTCGAGAAATAAGGTTAGCTACATTATGTTAAATTAGTGTAGAGATTCAAAGGTTTTTGGAGATTAAAAATGAGCTCAGAAAGCTATAAATCAATATCTGGAATTCGGTTTGGTCTTCTTGATCCAGATACTATCAGAAAATTATCAGTTGAACGCATTATCACCCCTGATACTTACGATGCTGACGGGACTCCCATTACCTCCGGTTTAATGGATGGTCTTTTAGGCACTATTGACCCTGGTCAGAGGTGCAAGACTTGTGGAGCTAGAGTAGGAGGATGTCCTGGTCACTTTGGTCATATAGAATTATCTCGACCGGTCATTCATGTTGGTTTTAATAAACTTCTTTACAAAGTTCTTCGCGCAACATGTCGGTCATGTCACAGAGTTTTACTTGACCCAGAAGAAATTACAGAAATTTCTGGAAAAATGGATGAATATGAGGAACAATGGGGATTACCTGATTATGATCTAGTAGAGGAAATCCTGAAAAAAGCAGCAAAGAGGAATGCTTGTCCTTATTGCAGTGAACCTCAGAATAAAATTAGGCTTGAAAAACCTACAACTTATTTCGAAGAAATCGAAACGGAAACAGGTCAAAAACAAACAAATAAATTATCTCCACTCGATATTCATAGTTGGTTTAAGGATATTTCAAATGAAGATTGTAGATTGTTAGGTATTAAACCAAGTGTTGCAAGACCTGAATGGACGATACTCTGGGTTTTACCAGTCCCTCCAGTAAGTGTTAGACCAAGCATTACTCTCGAGAATGGTATTAGATCTGAAGATGATTTAACTCACAAACTTGTAGATATTATTAGAATTAATCAGCGATTATTAGAAAACCGTGAAGCCGGTGCCCCACAACTCATTGTAGAAGATTTATGGGAATTATTGCAATATCACGTAAGCACTTATTTTGATAACGAAATTAGCGGCATTCCTCCTGCAAGACATAGAAGCGGTAGAGCATTGAGAACAATCACACAGAGATTGAAAGGTAAAGAAGGGAGATTTAGAGCTAACCTTAGCGGAAAAAGAGTAGATTTCAGTGCGAGAACTGTTATCAGTCCCGATCCTTTGCTTAGCATTAATGAAGTAGGAGTTCCCAAAGATATTGCAGAAATATTAACTGTCCCTGAAAGAATAACAGAATGGAATATTGAAGAAATGAAAGAACTTGTAATGAAAGGTCCTCGTACATTTCCAGGTGTAAATTATATAATTCGACCTGATGGACGAAGAGTAGATTTACGATATGCAAGAAACTTACAAGCTGTTGCCGATTCTCTTCAACCTGAATTCATAATTGAAAGACATTTACGAAATGGAGACGTTGTTCTTTTTAATAGACAGCCAAGTCTGCATAGAATGAGTATTATGGCTCATGAAGTAAAGGTTGTTCCATATAAAACCTTCAGATTGACTCTTCCAGTATGCAGACCATATAATGCAGATTTTGATGGAGATGAAATGAATCTTCATGTTCCACAAAGTGAAGAAGCTCAAGCTGAGGCCCGTATTTTGATGAGGGTTCAAGAGCAAATAAGTACTCCAAGATATGGGGGACCAATTATTGGAGCTATTCAAGACTTTATTACAAGTGGATATTACCTAACTCGAAAAGATGCTAAATATTCAAAGAGTGAAGCAGCCCAATTAATTACTGCTGCAGGTCTAGAAGAACTTCCTAAACCTGATTTAAAAGGTGATAACGGTGAACCATTGTGGAGTGGAAAAACGCTATTCAGTGCTCTTCTTCCAGATACGTTCAATTTTACTATGTATAATAACCTCTGTGAAAAGCGTGAAACGTGTAAGAAGGTAAAATGCGAAATAGAGGGCTATATTCTGATTAGAGATGGAGTCTTAGTTTCTGGTATTATTGACAAAAAAGCTTTTGGTGCAGAAGTTCCAGATAGTGTTCTTCATAGAATACTGAAAGAGTATGGTGCAGATGTCACTAGAGGTTTTCTTGACAGTGTTACTCGGATGTTAATTACAAATATCACACTTAGAGGTTTTAGTTTGAGTGGTAGTGACATCAATATTCCAAAGGAAGCTGATAAGAAAATTGCTGAAATTCTAGGGAAAGCAAAGAAGGACGTTCAAAATATCATCAAAAAATATGGTGATGGGACTCTTGAACGCCAAGCAGGTCGTACTGAAGAAGAAACACTAGAAGCAAGAATTATGGAAATTTTAGCAAAGGCAAGAACCGATGCTTCAGATGTAGGAGCAAGCTATCTTGATCCAGAAAACGAGGCCTTAATCATGGCAAAAACTGGGGCTAGGGGAAACATGTTAAATCTTGGACAAATGAGTTCTTGTGTTGGACAACAAGCTGTCCGAGGTCAAAGAATCCAACGCGGGTATAGAGATAGAGTTCTTCCCTTCTTTAAGCGAGGGGATCTTTCTGCTGAGGCACATGGTTTTGTTGATAGTAGTTTTAGAAGTGGTTTAAATCCAGTTGAATTCTTTATGCACGCTGCAGGTGGAAGAGAAGGGTTAGTTGATACAGCCGTTCGGACATCTCAGAGTGGGTATATGCAAAGAAGACTGGTAAATGCCCTACAAGACATATCATCAAGCTATGATAAAACTGTTCGAAACGCCACAGGTGAGATTGTACAATTCTTGTATGGAGAGGACAATGTTGATCCAGCCAAAAGTGATCACGGTAAAGCTGTAAACGTTTCCATTATTGTAAACAAAATCTTAGAAACGCATCCAGAAGAAGCTGACAATGAGGAGGAAGATTAAATGGCACAAATACTGGATAAAGACCAGATTGAAAATCGTTTGAATGTACTTTTAAAGAAGAAACTTGTCCCTGATTCAATTGTTGAAGAGTTGAGAGATGAGTTAAAGGGCAGGAGAATACGTAAAGATCAACTTGAAGAAATAATTACAGAAATTGTTAACAGTTATGAGCTTGCTCAAATTGATCCAGGTAGTGCGGTAGGAACTGTTGCTGCTCAATCTATCGGAGAACCGGGAACACAAATGACGCTTCAAACTTTCCATTATTCTGGTGTTGCAGAGATGTCTGTTTTGCGAGGGTTACCTCGTCTTATTGAAATTCTCGACGCCAGAAAAAATCCAAGCACTCCAACAATGTTAATCTATCTTGACCAAAACGCTGAGAAAGAAGAAGAATTAGCAAAACAGGTTTCTAGAAGAATTGAACTTACAACCGTCAATAAAGTAGCCCAAAGTGTTATTCATAGTTTTTCAGAGGGAACAATAAAAATCAAATTAGATGAAACACTCCTAAAAGATAAAGGAATTGAACCTCAAACAGTTGTCAAAAAGATACAATTGCGAAGAAAAGAATGTAAGGTTGAAATTGATCCAGAAGAAGTGAATGTAATTATTATCTCACCCCTTAAAGAGTTAAAATTTTCTGATTTACCTAAACTTGCTGAAAAAATTCGTGAAATCACAATAAAAGGAATTAAGAACGTCTCTCGTGTTGTTGTGATGAAAAACAGAGAAGGCAAATATTTCCTACAAAGTGAAGGAAGTAATTTTAGCGAACTACTCCGTATCCCTGGTGTAGATCCAACAAGATGTTACACAACAGACATAACTCAAATTGCAGAAACACTTGGTATTGAAGCTTCAAGAAATGCATTAGTTAAAGAATCATTATCTGTTATGAAAGAACAAGGACTTGATGTTGATAAACGTCACGTAATGTTAGTTTCCGATTTAATGACTCATACTGGTGAAATACTACAAATTGGTCGTCACGGTGTTTCTGGAAAGAAAAGTTCGGTTTTTGCACGAGCTGCTTTTGAAGTAACTGTAAAACATCTTTTAGATGCCGCAATTCGTGGTGAGTATGATCCTTTAGAAGGCATCACAGAAAACGTCATTGTTGGTCAAACCATTGCTCTTGGAACAGGTATTGTTGATTTAACTATGAGTGCAAATTACAGAGAATTTAGCGAAGAAAAGAAGGACTAAAAAAACTTTTTTTCTTGCGCCTATTTTTTTTTATCATGTAGAAGTAAAAGAACAGAAAGTTTTTATTAAAAGTGTATGAGGGATGATTGCTTAATAGCTTTAATACAATTTAAGAGCAATAAAGCCTATAAAATACGTGATTTAAAATGACTGGATCAAAGAGTCCAAAAGGAGAATTTGCTGCTCGAAAACTATCCAATAAGAGAAAGCATTTTCGCTGGAAAGATATTCATTACAAACGAAGAATGTTAAGATTAGATAAAAAAACAGACCCATTAGAAGGTGCTCCAGCTGCTAGAGGAATTGTTGTAGAAAAATACGGTGTAGAAAGTAAACAACCAAACTCTGCATTACGAAAATGCGTTAGAGTAAGATTAACCAAAAATGGTAAACAGGTTGGGGCTTTTGTTCCTCATGATGGAGGGCTTTTATACATAGATGAACATGATGAGGTTCTTGTATGCAGTATTGGAGGAGCTCAAAAGGGAGCTATGGGAGATATTCCAGGTGTTAAATGGCAAGTTACACATATCAACGGTATTGCTGTTAGTCAATTAGTAACTGGACGCAAAGCCAAACCTCAGAGATAATCTCATCTCTTCTTTTTATTCAATTTGATTTGTTTTTGAATCCTAGTTTCATTTAAATTGAAATGTTTATCACAAATTGATATAATTAATAGAATAAAAACAAAATCCTTTAAATATATTGAAATAAATCATGGATTAGCAACCACAAATGTGGTACTCCTTCATATGTAATGTGTAAAATCAACGTTCAGAACATTTACCAAAATTAAATAAAGAAGAGGAGAAAACATGTCAGAACAAGATGTCGAGAATATTAAAGCAGGTCAAGTCAAAGAAGGTAACCATATAATTCAAAATGGTGAGGTTTTTTTAGTCCGTGGAATCGAAAAATCAAAAACAGGAAAACACGGACATGCAAAGTGTAGAATGAAGATTGAGAATATTTTTACTGGTAGCAAAACTGAAATTTCTATTCCTGGTGATACCAAATTACAATCCCCAATTATTGACAAAAGAAATGCACAGGTTATCTCTATAGGTAGTGATAGTATTCAATTAATGGATCTTGAAACTTACGATACATTCGAAGCCGCATTTCCAACTGAAGAAGAATTGAAAAAATTAATCACAGAAGGAGCGGAAGTTGAATACTGGAAAGCTTTCGGTAAAAGCAAAATCATGAGAGTCAAACCAGTTTCTTAGTTTTAACTACAATCCCCCTTTCTTTTTCTCAATGTATAAAGCTTAAGCCACAATAGAGTCCATAATTAGACAATTTAAAGTCTCAGATTCTATTAAATAATAACATGTGTTAATAAGCGGGCCGGTAGATCAGCTTGGAAGATCGCTTCGTTCGCAACGAAGAGGCCCCGGGTTCAAATCCCGGTCGGTCCACCAACACTTTTTTAATAAGTAAAAAAAGATGTTTCGCGAGCCTTTTCCTCATTAGAGGTGCCGAAATGTTTTTTGTCGTGAATTTAGTTAAGAGGAAAAAGATTAAAAGGTTGTAATATTAAATAGATAAACAAAGAGGAATTGATATGAAGGACGTTCTAAACTTCGTTCGCACAATTAGAGACCCCATTTACGATGAAATACGGATGACGGTCCTAGAAAATAAAATTGTTGATACACCGATTTTCCAAAGATTAAGATGGATTAGCCAATTATCGGGTGTTCGTCAAGTATACCCTTCTGCTGTTCATACTAGGTTTACTCACAGCGTTGGGGTTATGCACTTAGCTGGTCGTTATGCAGAAGAAGTTTTTAGAGAGGACGAAGACGTTGTTGAAAAAGTGCAGTTAGCACGTTTAGCTGGATTACTTCACGATATAGGTCATGGTCCATTTAGTCATACTTACGATGATGTAGTCTTTAAAAGAGTATATCCAAAAGCACCTCATGGTCACGATGTTCACCGTGATAAAATGATTGTATCAGAATTTCTTCTCCCATTCATTGAAGAATTTACAAATCCAAAGGAACTAATGAAGATTTGGAATGGTGAAAACTATCTTATGCATCCCCTTATTCAAGGAGCTTTAGGTGCAGATCGTTTAGATTTTATGTTAAGAGATTCATTTTTTGCAGGAACATTGCACTTTGGAATTATTGCAGTAAATAGGATTATCAATAACACTACAATCAGAAAACACCTTGATAAAGATGCAATTCATTATAATTGGAAATGTCTAGATGATATCTATTCATCAATGATTGGAAGGTTTTTCGAATATAAAAATGTCTATTTTCATAAAACTGCAAGGGCAGCTGATATCACAATTCACGAAATGCTTGGGGAAGCCTGTGATCCACTGAATCTTATAGACCGAACTAATGATTTAGCTGAATATACTTATCTAAATGAATATACACTACTTGGAGAGCTCTTCTCAAAGGATTCAGATGAGCTCAAGAAAGCAAAATCATTAGCTAAGGATTTGTTTGATAGACGGCTCTATAAGTCAGTCTGGGAAAAAATAATCGATGAATCAACAGCTGAAAATCTAGGAATTACTGTGGAAGGGTTATGTAAGCTAACCGCTCAAGAGTCATTTATTAAGAGAATCGAACAAGACTGTAAAGAGAATAATATTGTTCTTGAAAACAAAATGAAGATAGATTCTACATACAAACTTTCAACTATAAACGAACAAGAATTTCAAGCATCAAACATTTACATCTACGACCCTCACGATCGTATACGCTCAGGAAGTAGTTCCTTTACATTAAATGAGGCTCTTAATACAACAACATATATTACAACATTCTCAGGCCCTAGAGCATATCGCTCGTTGTTCACACTTGTGAGAGTCTATGCTCATCCAGATGAATCAAAGATCATCTCTGATATATGGAAAAAAATACGACCTAGTGAAGAAGATAAAAAGAAAAATGTTTCCTTAACATCATACTAGGAGATTATCTGACAGCGCCAATATGTTTCAATTGAAACTCTTTATTGGCTTTTTTTATTATTTTTATGCCTGATTCACAATCTGGTAAGATGTTATCGACAGTAGAAACAGCGGTTTCTATATCTTCACTTGGAATTGCATTCTGATCATCTATAAATAAGTACATTCCATTATTGGTAAATGTAAGAGTCTTTTCCATGCAAAGAGCTTGGAGATAGCTTGATACAGTTTCTGAAATTACTGAATATCCGTTATAATACCAATCTGGGATTTTCAATTGTTCTTCTCTTGCAGATAATAGGAATAGACCGCTGTG
This sequence comes from Candidatus Heimdallarchaeota archaeon, assembly GCA_018238545.1. GTDB lineage: Archaea > Asgardarchaeota > Heimdallarchaeia > Heimdallarchaeales > Heimdallarchaeaceae > UBA460. The sequence continues at coordinate 63,690 of JABCTC010000006.1, read as the reverse complement.
AATGATTTCCTCATTTTTCGGCAAGTATTTCTTAACAATACTAGCAATGTACGATGTTATTAGTTTTGATTCTTCCCCCATAATGATGACTATTTTCTTCATGACTGATAATCTTCTGTAATACAGAAAACAAGTAGTGAATTTATCAAACGATTTTCAAACAAAAATTAAATACTGCTTTCATTAGATTTTCGATGGGTTATTGTTCTCCTATCGCCTTAGACAAAAGCTGAATAGATACACCACGTATCCCCCCTACCCCCGTCTACAATAAGTTTAGATAGTGTTTTCAGGTTGTTTTTAACTAATATGTTGTATGCTGTAACCACATCAGTATTGATAAGGAACCCTTGAGCAAACTTTAACGAAACTCGATTCACTCTTCATCTTGCATAGTTCCTTCTCTTTTTGGGAATTCATTCATGAAAGATTTCATTGTAGCTTGAAGAGTTTTGACAAACAAAAAACATCCAAAGAGCATAGAAAAACTCACTTGAATCCTATTTAGTTCTTGTTATCTCCTTTCGCTGTAGTTGTAAGTAATCTAGCAGTTTGTTTTCCAATCTAGAAAACCCATAATCTCTACATTTCTTTATTGCCATATACTGTAAAGCTGGACCAAGCGGATCTCCGTTCTTATATGCACCTACTTGGATAAAAGCTTCCATAAAAATCCGCATTTCCAGGACTTCAATTCGCCGTAGTCTGTGCTCGTATTTCTTCAATAGAGGAGCGATTTCTGAATATTGTTGCTTACTGAAAAGTTCTTGAGCAAGTAGAAGCTTAGAAAATACTTGTTCAATAAAAGTAATCCGTTTAGTTTTCAATTTTCTATTTAGAGCGTTTCTATAAGAACCAACAGTATCTTCATCATTGTTCTGTGATTTTAGTAACATATATTCTATGATGTGTTTAATTCGCAGTAAACTTGCGTTATTTGATTCAATTAGTTTTTCTAGCAGTTTTTCATTTAATGCTGCATTCAGAATAAATTCACTGAGAAGGATCGAATCACTATAATTACCTTCAATCCCTCTACATATCTGTCCTATAAGCTATTGAATATTCTCAGTTTTGAAGCCATATAGACGTGATTTTACATAGAATTTGATTAAATTCAAAGTGTGTGGAACTTGTTTCTTACTATATGGGTCCATATTTTTTGAAAAGAAATCATCTTCAAGCAGTTTTTCAACTTTTCCAATATTTTCATATGAAAGAGCAATTTTACCTTGCAGAGCTTGAACAATCGCAATATGGGATAATAATCTAATATAATAATAGGCATAGTAACTGCTCTGCTGTAGTTGTTTATTTAACAAGACATAAGATTCATTGAACAGATTCTCTGCTTGTTTCAAATTGTGACCCAATAATTGCCCTACACCAGCTAAATAATAAGACATTACTTGGAAATCATCAGATTGCTGACTAATTTGGTATTTTTTGCTAAATAACTGTTCGCTTATATAACTTGCTTTTGCTTCATTTTGAGTGTGTTGATATATAATTAACAACATTCCTAGAATTTGTGCAATGCTTCTGTGGAAACCTTTTCGATGAAAATAAGGAATAAGCCCCTCAAGGATGTTTGAACATTGGTAGTTGTGCTCGTCTATCCACTGTTCAGTTGCATAAATGTATCTGCAAATATGATAAACATATTCGTCGGTAGCATTATTATTTCCTAACAGAGTCATGCATTGAGTAATGGCTCTTCTACTATTCTCTTTGTTTCCCTTTAGTTTTTCAATTCCCCACTCAATTGAAAGGCTAAGAATTAAACCATCCTTGTAATTCTGCTCAATTGACTGTTTTTTCATTTTTATTAGTTTTTTCTCGGCCTTAGGCAATTCTGTAGTTTGATGAAAAATCTGCTTTATTTCTAATTCGTACAGATGAATACGAGAAATACCATCCTCAATTTCTAGAGATTTTTTAATCGTTTCATTAATGAGATCTCTTACTCCTTCTGATTTTTCATTAGCTGCAATAATTCTCAAGGCATCAATAAAACGTCTTAAATCTTCCTTTGTTTTAACTAATTTAATCTTGTTCCACAGATTAGAATCCAACACAACTCTCACCAAACTTCTTTGAAAACTGATTTACTACACAATTATTTTTTTCAATACATGCGCGCAACAGTTATCTATAAATTAATCCGACATTTCATATATAAACTCGGGTAATAAATAAGTAAAAACCATTGATATAAATTATCCATTCAAAACAGATTAAGAAAAAAAATTAATTAGGAAACCACAACGGTGGTCCTATGTCGTCATCGCCAGGTTCAGGGTCATATGTTTGTTTCATCATTATTCATCACTCTATTAAGGCATACTTAGAAGTGTAAGAATATTCTAAAAGACAACAAGAAAGAAACTGCCATTCCCCTGTTTTCTAGTTGTATTATCCGCAATAATTGATGCAGCATTATAAACAAAGGTGGTAAAAAACAGCCATCTTTCTAGGCTAAGATAGTATTGTAAATCTTATTTTTCAGCGTATCCTCAAGTAAAACATCACTTAACGTTAAATGAAGCACATTAAACTCGTTTAGAATCTTCATAGATTTTTCTTCTATAGTATCAGCAACTACAATACATAAAAATTGGTTCCTTAACCCTGCTATACTACTTAAATGTTCAATAATTTTATAGGCTTCAGCTTGATTTAGAATCTCCTTATAGAATTTAGTAAATATATAAAAGGATCCTTTTCGAAGAACCAAGTCAAAATCATCCTCAAAAATCACTGTTTCTTTAAATTCGAAATCCTTAAACATCTTGCTAATTCTTACCTTCAAATACTCTAAATCAAAAACAACATTCATTGTTTTTGGCATAGGAATAGAAATATCGTCTAAATTACTTACCAAATATTTGTCCCTCTTCATTCTTGTAAAATTGGGTTTTCTCTCCGCTTCAACAATTACTGGGGGAGAAATGTGTTTGCTAGGTTTTGAAGCTTTGACAGAAGGAAAGGGTCGTTTAACCACCCGAGCTTCTTTGATTATTAGTTTTTCTTTAACTGGAGTAGATTGGGTTGTACTAAGTGTATTTGTGTAATGCTCTACTGTTGGATTAAGAGAATTGTTATCAAATATCAGTAATTTGTTTATCTCAATATTATCTGCAAAATCGCCTTTATGATAATGCCAAGGAACAAGGTATCTAAAATTTGTTTTGTGCCTCACGAATTCTTTCTTTGTTATATATGATAATTTACAATGTAGTTTTGATGAATTCGCATTTAGGAAACGATGAAATGTTTCTTCCTTTTTTTCTATCTGAATTCGGTTATCAGATTGAGCGAGAAGCATTAGCGCCCATTTTGAGCGTATTGAAGCTGTTCTGTCAATTGATGGGATAGAAGAAATAATTATTGAGAAAATATCAGCTTTCACAAGATTAACCATGAAATTAGTAAAATGCTTCAAAAAACTATTAGAATCTGAATCTATTGAAGAAAGCAAAAGCCCTAGTGCATAGGACTGTTTTTCACCTTCATGAAAGAATTGTAGAATGTAATCCTTTTGAACTACTTTCTTCACATTTTGAATGAAAAAATCCTCTACATTAACTGTATCATTGAGAGAATAAGTTTGCACAACATGATTTATCAACCCAGTTTCTTTGTTTGTATTTCCTGAATTGTTCAGAGAATAAATCAAGAGAAAAAGGTTGTTTCTTGTTATTTTCAAAGTAAACATTACGTTTTTTGACTTTAATTCCGTTAACAAATTTGCTAGTTGATCTCGACTCCTATTCAAACTAATCTCGAATACTTGTATTGTAATAATATCATTATTCTGCTTCCAATCTAAAGAATTTTGCTTTTCTTCTGAAAGGTGATCTACAGTCATCATTGTCGTCAACTTCGAATTATTTAATTTGAATTGAAACTCATTATCTTTATTAGAAGAAGTTATTTAAACACCGAGAAATCAATTAGCATTTACTAAAACAGCGAATAATGTTCTCTCTGATTAGTCAAGTTTATTGAATTCATACAAAAGTGACACCAGAGAAATAGTATCTCCAAGGCCTACCAAGTACTTTGGAGATGGTACAACTATGGTTGGGGTTCCAACCATAGTAAATGATTTTGTTTGTATGTAACCATTATTTATGAAACTATTATCACCATCCCGTTCGTTTACTAGATAATTTTCTAGATTCTGCAACTCTTCTAAACCTTTTTTCGATATATTATAATCAATCAGTTTTGTGTCTGATAATCTATCTATACTTCCGTTTTTTGCTTTAGTTGCAGCAAAAAGTGAAGAAATAACCAATGAATTTTTTCGCATAAGAGCAGATTCTTCTGAGATTAAAGGGGATAAAAGCAAAAAATAATCAAGATAGTGAAGATGTAGCCGGATGTGAGGGTACTTGGAAAAAATAGCGTGCATTCCTTTGAATATATTAATCGAAGACATGGTTGAATGCAAAGATATTGAAAGAGATTTATCAATACAATGTAGAAAAGATACAAGTTCTTGTTCATTTAATCCAATAGAATCAACAACTGTAAATAGATTATCAATTATCGCTTGTTTCAAAACACCATCTTTTACTGCAGCAAGTTCTAGATGAACAATTAGAGAAGGTTTTCTTTCTTTCCATTTTCTTATTAAACTTAGTACAGGTTCGAAAAACTCTGCATAAGATTTAGAAGAACTATTTCCCAAATTAATGAGATGAAATCCTGCTATAACACATAAGGTATAATTTGATATGTTATTAATACTATATTCACTAAATTCCTCTGAAAACATAAGTAGGGAATTTATTTTATCATATGAACCAATAAAGCGGTTTGATCTTTCGCAATTAATTATCCTGTCACCGACCGAATACTGACCTTTAGAGAACTCAAAAACATAGTGTGTTATTGGTTCGATCTTCTCTGAAGCATTTTTTGATTCTAATTGAAATTTATCATAGCTTGTAATTGGGTCAATAATTGATGAATCAAGCAATTTAGTTAAATTGGGACTTGAAATTGGCATGCTTAACAATACCGGATTTACTTCAATTTTTCTCAACAGGTTTGCCATTATTCCTGCTTGACCCCCCAACAATGTTCTTGAGATCACAAAGTGCTCCTCTATCCAGATAGCAACCTCATCTGAACTTATGAGAACCTCATCTGCTTTACCTTCGTTAATTGATTGAAGTAGACAAATAAGCAATTCTTCAATATTCGTAATTACTTTTGGACTACTATTGCCTGATAATCTATTTTTTACTCTAGTTGTCTGTGGAATATTTGAGAGGATTTCAGGAGTTATTTTGATAACTTTGTCTATGTTGACATTAAATCCTAATATGACACCTTTGGAACGAATACTATCATCGTCAATCGATTTTGATGCTTCTAGATAGATCTTTTTCCAAGTTTCCATCATTATTTTATTTGTTCGACAATCTTATAAAGACTTTTTTGTAAAAAGATATTGAGCGTGGTAACTTGGACTGGCATTGACTTTCCCCTGTTTTATCAACTGCAAAATTTCTATAGGGGACAGACCAAATCGCTATTCTTTGAAAAGTATTTTATTCTCATTTTGTAAAAGGTGTTTAGAATGAGCAAGATTGTAGAAAATAGAGAGATAGAGAAAAGGACGGATTACGAAACTATTCTCAAAGAGTTTGGTATTGCTAAAATAGATAATGTTTTACCTCGAATAGGAGAGGATCACTTGTTATTTAGGAGAGGAGTAGTCTTTGCACATAGAGACTTTGATAAAATCCTTAGCAGAATTGAACAAAACAAAGGATTTGCCATTATCAGCGGTCGTGGTCCATCAAACGATTTACATTTTGGTCATTTGATTCTTTTTGAATTAATACGTTACTTGCAAAAGAAATATGATTGTAAATTTTATATGCCCCTATCTGATGACGAGAAGTATGTTTTTCGCAAAGTTGAAAACTTGGAAAATACATATAAACCTGCTTTGGAGAATGCTATTGACATTTTTGCAGTAGGTTTTAATCCTAATAATGTTCATGCCTACATTTCCAGTGTTACACCAAGAATCCATTATCTTGCTTTGACGTTTTCTATTAACCAAACATATAATGCCATTAAAGCTGCCTTAGGTCTAACTGGTGAGGAAAATGCGGGTATTGTTTATTATGCCTGCATTCAAGCAGCTCATATTCTCCAGCCCTCTGTAGATGATGATTTTCCAGTTGTTGTTCCAATTGGTCTTGATCAGGATGTATACATGCGCTTAACTCGAGACATTGCTCGAAAGCGTAAAATTACTTTGCCCGCCTCTTTATACATCAGGTATATGAAGGGTCTTACAGGGGGACCTATGTCTTCATCATCTCCTGAAACATGTGTTTTCCTAAGAGATGATCCTAAGACTGTAAAGAAAAAGATAATGGGCGCTTTCACTGGTGGAAGAACTACAGTTAAAGAACAAAGAGAACTTGGAGCAAATCCTACCATTTGTACAATTTTTGATTGGTTTGAAAAATTTTTCATTCAAGATGATGATGATTTAGAGGAAACTCGTCAAGGCTGTTTAGGTGGTAAACTTATTTGTGGTCTTGATTGTAAGCCCCGTTTACTTGAGATGGTACTGAAGTATCAAGAAAAACATAAAACTCAACGAAAAGAAGTAATAAAGTGTCTTCCCAAGTACTTTGAACACGAAATTGACATGACAGTGCTAGATTCAGAAAGTGATTAATATTGAAAAATGACCCTAAAACAAGCAACCCGTTTAGAAGGGTTACTTATATCTCTCCCATAGATGAAATCATAGACAATGCTTTTCAACAAAGCCAAGCTATTAGACGAACACGTATTAAGAAAAGAATTAGCAGAGAACAAAAACTTTCTTTTCTTGAAAAAGATAGAATTAATACCTTAACAGATGAATTAACCAGAAAGATTGATAGCATAATTAATCTGTTTCCTTGGGTTGAAGATATTCATCCATTTTATCAAGAACTTTGTAATTTAGTGGGGAGTGTTGACAAAATCAAGAAGGTACTTGGCAGATTAAAAGGCATGTCTAATCAGTTACGTGAAATTGAGAGGGAACAATTACAGAAACTAAATGATACAAATCACCCTATTGTTATGGCTTCAATAAGAAAGGAAACAGGAGGTAGATATGTGTCTCTTGTTAAAAAGGCTCGTGGAGATGTGAAGTATCTTATCCGAATTGTTAAAAAATTGAAATCTGTACCCGATTTTAATACTATCCTCCCTACGATAGTCATTGCTGGTGCCCCTAATGTTGGTAAATCTTCTCTTGTTAGGTGTATTTCCTCAGGATCACCTGAAGTGGGTGAATATCCTTTTACTACAAAACAGATAGTGTTTGGTCATGCAAATTTTGGCTTAACTCTCGTTCAGATTGTTGATACACCTGGTTTACTTGATCGTCCTTTTGATGAACGCAGTTTAATTGAACTTCAAAGTATTGCTTCAATCAAGCATATTTCAGATGTTATTGTATACATGTTTGATTACTCAAAAAAGGCCGAATTATCTGCTAAAGAACAGAATAATTTGCTTGAGGATATTTCCAATGAGTTCAGTGATAATCCTACTATTAGAGTACTTAACAAAGTAGACCTGCTCACTGACGAGCAAATTAAAGAAGCTAAAGCTGAGTTCAAAACGGAATATCACGTTTCTACTATGGAAGGTAAGGGATTAGAAGAACTTGTAGAAGCTTTGAAGACTATGGTGTTAACTATGCTCAAAACCAAAGAAAAATTCAAAGATGTTGCTAAATTGTCAATTTCTGAAGAGTTTCTACTCCAAGAGGAGGAGGATTTCTCTTACGACATTTAGTTTTTTATACCAATGAATTAGTTTTAATAAATTCTACATTATTTGAAAAAGAAAATGGACCAGTAGTCTAGTCTGGATAAGGCACCGGCCTCCGGAAATCTATTGAAGAAAGCCGGGGTTCGCAGGTTCAAATCCTGTCTGGTCCGCCACTTTTTTTATTCGTCTACACAAACATTCCTTGATCAGAATCTTTATCTCTATCCCTTGTAGGTTTGCTTGCTTGGATTAACGACTCGATTTCCTTCTCTATCTTTTCTGCTTCTTTCAGCAATCCTTCTGTGTCAATTCCAATACCTAATAAGAGATTGATCTGTTCTATTGCTACACTTGCGGCAACAGGATCAGGTCGTGATCTTTCCGCATATGGTAAGAGAGCTACAGCGGGGAATTGATTGAGCTCGTAAAACATGAGCATGTAAGCTAAGGGACCAGTTACATATAGTCCTTCATCAAGAACAGGGATAGAAGAAATAGAAGTGTCCCTTTTGAAAGAACGGGTGTAAATCCCCTTGACAGCATGTTCACCTTGCAAACGCTTATCCAACCCGCCAATAAGAATAGCCTGTTGGAATTTCTCTTCAATAGACCATTCAACAATAGTTTTGGTAAAAAGCAAATGTTCAGATTTTATTGGTTCAAAAATGGGCAATATTACGACTAAATTATCTTTGCGATAAATTTCAAATGGAAAAGTAATTTGCTCATTTTTGATAGAAATAAACTGAGGTAGGTTATTTGTAATGATGAAACCGATGCGTTCTAATCCTAGGTTTTCAACTAAATGACTCATCGATATAAAGCCACATTCTCCGATCCCATGCCATCCGTTTAAGAGAACACAACCTTCAAAGTTTTGAGGTTTTTCAAATATAAACTCGACATCTCCGTATGTTTTCTTACTTGTCATTCTAATACTCCTTATCAATATATCTTAGCCTTGGGTTTTTAATGACTATGTTTATTAAAAAATGTAAAAATAAAAAATAAAAGGGCAAAATTATTTCTTGCCTCTTCTTCTTCCACTTCTTCTTGCTGCAATAAGACCAACTTTTCTTCCAGGTTGAGCATGTCTTGAAACGGTTGTTGCACGTGGAGGGCTTTGATGTGCACCACCACCATGTGGATGAGAAACCGCATTCATAGCAACACCTCTCACTCTTGGATAATAATGCCCTTTTGCTTTTTTGAGATGATGTTTATTTCCTGCTTTAACAAATGGTTTTTCGGTTCTTCCTCCGCCTGCCACAATACCAATTGTTGCTCGGCACCTTTGAGGAATTTCTTTCATTTCACCACTTGGTAATTGAAGAGTTACTTTTCCTTTATCACGACCTAAGATAGTTGCATATCCGCCACTAGATCGGATTAAACGACCTCCATCTCCAGGGGTTAATTCTATATTGAAGACAGGAGATCCATCAGGAATTGCTTGTAAGGGGATTGTATTACCGATAACAGCTGATGCACCAGTACCATATTCGATAGTTTGTCCTACTCTTAATCCTTCAGAGGGCAGTATCACTTTTTTCAATCCATCTTGAAAAAGAACTATTGCTACAGGCGCTCCTCTTCCAGGGTCATGTACAATATCCTTTACTGAACCGATTATTATTTCGTCAGTATATTCAATTTTGGTAATTTTTCTATATTTGACACTACCTTTTCTCTTATGGGAAGCAGCTCGGAATTGTGATGTTCCTCTACCTCGTCTTTGGACTAATATTTTCTTACCCATCTAATTCACTTCCTTTAGAATAATCCCATTCGTGAAGCTATATCTGCAGCATCATCGAATTCGCTTAGTTTTACATAAGCTTTCTTTGTTCCTTTTGGTGTGATCAAGGTGTTTACTTTGAGAACTTGAACCTCGTACAATTTTTCCATCGCCTCTTTAATTTGGTGCTTAGTAGCGGTCAGAGCAACTTGGATAACTAACTTGTTCTCTTTCTCAATTAACTCGAAGTCTTTTTCAGAGATAAGGGGTTTTACTATTATTTTGTACGGATCCATTATTTATCACCTGAAATAAAGCGTTCATTCAAAGATTTTATTGCATCTTCTGTCCAGATTGTTAGTCTTCCAGGTTGAGTTCCTGGAGCTAAAAGTTCAGTTGTAAGTTTGTTTACAGTAACAACATTGGTACCTAAAATATTTCTTCCTGCTTTGACCAAAGAACATTCACTATTACTTACTACTATTAAAGGACCAACAGGTACTTTGTATTTACGCCCTCTTCCTTTGCCTTTGCCAGGGCGAACATTTTTACCAAATTTCACCCTTAATAATTCCAAAGATAGACCTAAATTATCTAACAGTGTAACAACCTCTTGAGTCTTTGCCAGTTCTTCTGCTTTTGACTCAATAACAATTGGGAAGTCAGTTTTATCATCAAAACGATGCCCTCTTTGACCCACCGATTCTTTTTGTGCTGTATATGCTATAGCAGATTTCAAAGCAATTAGATGCTCCTTTCGATTGATTTTTTCTATTATCTTCTTCTCTGCTCTAGGAGGATGGGCCCTGTGACCGCCTCGTGCTTGTGGGATAAAAGCTGTTCGTTGAGCACTGTGTGTTCTAGAACCTTTTATTCTTGGAACTCTTGCAGCACCACGACCAGGTCCCCAATTCTCAACAGCAACTGATTTTCCAGCCATAGGACTAACGCCTTTTGGCTGTCTCTTCCAGGTTTGTTCAGCAAGTACAGCTCTTTTAATTATATCTGGTCGCAATTGTGTTTGGAATACTTCTGGTAGTTCAATTGTTTCCGAAAGTTTTTTTCCTTTGATGGAATATATTTTTGTGTTCATCTTTATCGCCTCAATCCTAACCTTGTTGACTCCTTGTTGAGATATAGAGTATTTGTGGCTCTTTCTCAGGTTGTGGAGCTTTTCTAACAGGTTCTCTTAGTAGAATTGTACGCTTTTTAGGACCTGGAACAGATCCTTTAAGCAAAACGTAATTGTTTTTCACAACACCGTATCTTACAAATCCTCCCTTAGGAACGATTTGTGATCCATCAGAACCAATCTGCATTATCCTTTTGTTATACTCGGTTCTAATATTGAAACCCATCTGACCAGATCTTGGAATAGTCCACATTGTTCTTGAAGGTGTCCATGGACCGATTGAACCTACTCCCCTTTTAGTTGCTTTTGACTTGTGTTGGAGGATTTTTATTCCATGTCGTTTTACTGGTCCTTGGAAACCTTTTCCTTTTGTTACACCAATAGAATCTACAAATTCACCAGCTTTGAATACATCTCGAATAAGCACTTCTTTCCCAAGAAGAGAAATACCATACTGATATCCTTCCTCAATTTTTGAGCAACCAATTTTAATTTCTGCAATTTGAGGCGTCTTCATACCAACTCCTGTGAGATAAGGTTGAGTATGAACAATTGCTCTTAGTTCAACTATTTCCTCAAGGTGGTCTTCAAAATTTTTCTTTGCTTTCTCAAGATCGTATTGTTTAGGAAGTTTAACCCTTCTTTTAAGCTCTTCCTTTGTCTCTGTTGTAATTAAATCAGCAACAATTTTGAGACCATAAGGTGATTTTTTATAACCACGTAAACCAAATACAACATTTGGTGGTGTTTCAATACATGTTACCGCTACAGTAACTTCCCTATTTACTAAATGGCTTCTTGGTCTATCTTCAAGATATTCGCAATGTGTCATTCCAGCTTTAATACCAAGAAAACCTAGTAACTTAGGAGCACCCTCGTATGTTTGCCATGCGCGAGGTGCAGGTACTGTTCTTCTTGCTCTTACCCTTCGATATCCTAGAGATCCTCGATGGGGAGCACTTACCCTTCTATGCCCCATATTTTCAACGTCCTTAATGTTTCATTTATATTTCTTTGATTAGTTTATATTACTAAACGTATTCAATAGAGTAAATTTTTATAGAAATTATACTCTTATGTCGTACTCCGACTTGTATAGCATCATATAAATATGTCGTTAAGAAAGAAATAGCGAGAAATGAATAATCAGCTAGTCTAGGGCTGTTTAACAGATATGAGATAATGTCCATTTTCTTTATTTACTTTAAAAACTGCATGGGTGAATTTTTGAATTAGTTCTATGTTTGTTTTGGTGTGATTAGTTAATCTAGCTGTTGTTATTGTTGAATTTCCTTCGGCTAAGGCCATGGGAACGATAAGTTGGTCAGCTGTATGAATATCAACAGCTGCTGAGTCTTGCTCTAAGCTTTTCCATTGTCTCCAACACATTTTACCAACAGTTTCTGCCGTTAATAATTTTTCTCCTTGAACAAAACATCCCTTTGAAGTTCCCGTTGAATACTGATTCACAACTGTTAAACCACTTCCAGGAGATATGCTATCCACATAATTTATGTGATGTACAGCGTTTACTGTTGATTTTGCTAATTTAACAAAAGAATCTAGCTGTCTTTCAGCCACCTTCCTTTTCTCAAGATGAGAGGAAGCTGTTGAAAAAATATGTATTTCTTCTAAAATGCCTTTTTCCGTTAAATTCAGGGGTAATATCCTATCATGGGGGCGAAATATAAAACAGGATTGCGCTCCACCTTTTGGAAAAAAACCGTGTCGATCTATCTTTACATCGATTACTTTGTTCATTTTTTCAAGAATTTTAAAAGTAACATTTGTGATGAATTCAATTGAAGGAGCCCATTTGCCATGAGTAGCTCCACCTTGTATGTTTAATCCTATTTCGACCTCCCTATTCAATGCATAATATTGAACTGCTTGAGCAACGAGAGATATACTTCCAGCTGTATTTATGTGCACAGCTGCCTCATTTCTTCTTTTTCCATATTGGTGAATATATACTTCCTTACTCCCCAACTCTGCACCAGCAATTTCAAAACCAGACAGTTGTCTTAAAGCATTTATTGCTTCAAGGTGTTGAGCTCTTAAACCAGGATTTGATCTATTAGATCTTATATTAATCAGTTTTAAGGAAGAGCTAGCAGCTGCTGCCAATGCAACAGAAATGCGAACAACTGATCCGCCCCCTTCACCCATAGAACAATCTAGAACAGTCAACATTTTATTCACTTAAAATAAAATAAGGGAAGGGAAAAAGTTATCGGTAGGATTTTTGAAATCTGGAACGTGAACTTTTCCCACCAAAATGTTTAGGTTCAGTTCTTCTTGGATCACCAGAAATGATTGTTTTATCATAAGCGACAAAAACTTCTTTTAAAACCATGTCATCAAAAAATTCGATTAAACCTCTTGCAATAGCCGTACGAACGGCTTCAGCTTGTCCCATAAATCCGCCTCCCTTTACTTTAACTTTGACATCCACAGAATCTCTTCTTTCACCACCCGCAAGTACGAATACTTCATTTATTTTTACTCGTTTCAGCTCATTGGGTAGAACTTCTAATGGAACACCATTTATTCTAACTCTTCCTTTTCCTTCTTTAATAGTTGCACGTGCAATTGCTGTTTTTCTCTTTCCAGACGATACAATAACTTTACCCATATTAATCACCTTATTCTTGCCAGCCAAACTCTTTACATAGATTTCCAACAGTTGTCTTTTTGCAGTCCAGTTTGTTTGCATCAGCATACTTCGGTTTAATAATTTCTAAATTAGAAAACTCATCTGGAATTCCAATATATGTTAACAGTCTATGATACGCATTTCTACCTTTGCTTTTTTTCCAAGGTAGCATTCCTCTAACAGTGCGTCGTACTAATCTATCAGGTCGTTTAGGATGGAAAGGTCCTCTTCGGGGATTAGTTGCAGTGTGAATTTTGTGCATGTTTCTATACTCATTTAAAATTGAGTGTTTTTTACCAGAAACTATAGCATTTTCACAGTTTACAATATTTACTGCATAACCATCTAGTAGATATTTTGCAACTTCAGAACATAAACGACCTAAAATTGCATTATCTGCATCAATTATAATTTTGGGAGTTACTAACTGTGTTACAACGTTTTTTCCAGTTTTTACCATTTAATTCACCTTGATTAGATTATTATTTTCATTTTACCAACTTCATGATTAGATTCTAATAGTTCATGAATAGTAAGGAATTTACTTTTTGTTGCGTGTATTTTTTCCTTTGCTTGTTCAGTGGTTTTAAGAGCCACAATAGTTACAGGGTGATCAAGTTTCCCTGAACTTAGAACTGAACCTGGAACAATAATAATATCATTTTCTTTTGAGTATCTATTTATTTTACTGAGATTAGTAGTGGCCCTTTTTCTTCTAGGTTTCTCTATTCTTTCAGCAATTGTTTTCCAAATGGAAACATTTGTTTCAGCTGATTTCTTCTTAAGCTGGTTAATTAACTGTATAATATTTGGATCTGTTGGTCCTGTTCTTCTTGGCATTTAAGCTCACCTCATTCTTTTTCTTCTTTTTCTAATAACGATGATTCTAATGTCTTTTTGAATTCGTCGATATTTGTGAGAAGTATTTCTCCTGTTTTAGAAAGTATTTTTGAAGGAGGAATACCGCTATTTGTTTCAAATGAAAAAATTATTTTGGAAGGGTCGTTTCCAATTTCAATGGCACCAGGTTCACAAAAATCAAGACAATAATTGCATAAGGTGCAACTTAAAGGATTGGTCACTTGAACTTCGTCCCCTACTTTTTGATATACTCCCCTGTAACAAGCATCTATACAAGCAAGACAGTTAGTACATTTACTCTTATTTATTTCTGGTATTGGGAATTCTTGATATCCCATTGCAGAAACTGGTTGCCATTTAGCGTGCTCTTTTCCTATTCCAAGTTGTGCCATACATTCCAATTCTAGTGCTTGATTTGGTCCTAATTTAACGATTGGAATCTTTGATGTTACAGGTTCTACTCCTTCTTGGGCTGATACAATATCACCACTGTAAACAACGGTTGTGGTTTGAGCATCTGTTTCTTTTGAGAGCATTAAAGTTACTGTGCATAAATTGCAACCAATTCCGCCACAATCACATTTGTCTCTGAAATTCAAATCGAGTTCATCAATATCATATTTTAAGGGTGTTAACCCTAATCTATGTGCAATAAATTCATCAAAAAGCGGTGAAGTGTTTCGTAATACATAAACATCCTCAATTACTAATGATGGAACTTCAGCCAAAGCTAAACGTCTAAGAGCATTAGCGAAAGCTAATGAAACATCCGAAAGGATGAATTTAACTGAATTTGGAAATATTTCAACAAGCTCTATATCCATAGTGGCACCTAGGAATGGTTAATACTATATCGCACCGATTTATGATAATAAAAAAGGTTTTCCATACACAAGTATTTTAGATAATGTTCTGCTGAATGATTATGATTCTCAAATTTATCATTATGACAGCAATTTTACAAATGAACGAGAAAATATAGCGGATGGAGGATATTTACAACTGTGTTTTACTGAAGAGTGAAAGCTTAATGTGTGTTTTGTGGAGTTTAAATAACAAACTTTAGTTAAATATTGAGAATTATGAGGATGATATTTCAATTATTCAAAAGTTTCAGATTTAGTAAAAAGAGAGGATCCCCAATACTTGAGGAAATTTTACTCATCGGTATAGCTGTCTTCATTTTCGCCATCATTTTTGGTGTGATTTTAAATCTAATTGATTGGTCTACTACCTCTATAGATGACTTGTTCAGCTAAAAAAGAACTTGTAATCAGATAATGGAGATAACAAAAAAATATTTTTTAGATGGTGCGGAGAGGGAGATTCGAACTCCCGGACCACTAAGGACTAGATCCTCATTCTAGCGCCTTTGACCACTCGGCAATCTCCACATGTTGTGAATAAAACCGATAACGTTGATTTTTAACTTTATCGGCACATGTTCAATATAACACAACTGAGAATATACATTCTAAAATGAATACTTACAATTCAAGCTTTGTTTTTATCAAATCTGAAAATTGTAACTAGGAACAAGGAAACTTGGTTCTAGACAAGTGTTAGAGTTGCTTTTGATTATCACTTTCAGAGATGTCTGTCTGCTAAATATAAATAGTAATTTCCCTTGGGTACAATCAGAGAGAGAATGATGCCTACATCTGACGAGGAATTTTTTAATTCCTTACTGAAAAAACCTACTGTATTTAAGAACATAAGTTGTTTATCCGTCACATATATCCCACCACACCTACCACACAGGGAGGAGGAACTCAGAACTTTAGCAAAATATTTCAAAACAATTTTTGAAGAAAGGGATGAACCTTTAAGAAAAATAAGTATAACAGGACCAACAGGTTCTGGTAAAACTACTTTAGCTAAACGGTTTGGTCAATTACTAGAAAATATTGATAAACAGAAAAATTTCCGTTTAGTTTACATCAATTGCCGAATTTATAAAAGTCCTTATCTCATCATTAGCACATTAGCGCGCCAGTTGAATAAGGCAATTCCACCACGAGGATATTCTTTTGAGGAACTACAAGACCTCTTGATTCGTTTATTGGACTTCTATTCACAAAAAATATTGCTGATTTTGGATGAAGTTGATTATCTTATCTCACGTGCAGGAACAGATTTTCTCTATACTTTATTAAGAATAAGCGAAATGACAACAAAACAATGGATATCTTACATTTTTATTGCTAGAAATCTAAACTTCATCCATAGTCTTGATGCAAGCACACAAAGTAGTTTTCAAACAAGTCACATATCATTAGATAGATATTCCGAAACAAATCTACGGGACATAATAAAATCTCGATCTGAATTAGCATTTTATGATGGGGTAATAACAGAAGATGCTACAGAATTGATTGCTGACATTGCGAGTAAATTAGGAGATGCTCGTTATGCAATAGAATTGTTATGGGGTGCGGGTCAATGTGCAGATGATGAAAATTCTCCAATTATCTATCCAGATCATGTAAGAAAAGCCAAGGGATTAATTCATCCAGAAATCAGGAGAGAAGTTATTCTTACTCTAACATTACACCAAAAACTAGTTTTGTTAGCAACAATACGAAAACTAAAACATACAAAAAATGCATATATTTCAACAAATGATGCGATTAGTTCATACAAACTACTATGTGAGGAATACAACGAAGATCCACGAAAACATACACAAATCTGGACATATTTGAAAGAGCTATCAAAGCAGGACATCATAAGTACAAAAATTTCAGGTGAGGGAATGCGAGGTAAAACCACATTAATAAGCATTCCAGATATTTCCGTTGAAGCTATTGAAGAGTTCTTGGTTAAAACCATTGAAAATCAAAAGAAAACAATAGAACACCGATAAAAGGGGAAAAAAATGACAAATATTGGCAAAATAAAAGATACACAAAGACTCGCTGTTGAAGATGTTCTGTCATCAAGAGGTAGAGTTAGAATCCTAAAACTACTAGCAGAACTAGACGAATTAAACGTATCTGCAATCTCAAGAAACATAAATCTTAATCATTCGTCGGTAAAAGGGCACTTGAAATTTTTATGTAAAGCTGGACTTATCAGAGAAAAGAAATTTGGACGGATTTTGATATATCAATATGATAGTGAAAATATCCTCGCATCATCTTTGAAGCAACTGTTTGCAGTATGGGAAGAAAAGCAATAAAAAAGTAATTATAAAAGAAATAGTGGTGCCTCGACCGGGATTTGAACCCGGGTCTGCGGAGTGAGAGTCCGCAATGATTGGCCGAGCTACACCATCGAGGCAGTAAGATAATGAGAGGGGTTGGGTTTTTAATTTTTTTCTTTGTGTTACATTATATTTTTAATCATATAGAGAATAAAAAGTAGAAGATGATACGGTACATAGTACAAGTTTATTATGAAGGTAAAAATTACTTTGGTTATCAAAGGCAGCCAAATATATCCACGGTTGAAGAAACGTTACTACAAGCACTCATAGAAACAAATCACATCATATCAGCACAAAATAATTGGTTTATTAGTGCAAGTAGAACGGATAAAAATGTAAACGCTATAGGCAATGTAATTGGTTTCAATTCAGAAAAGGAGATAATTTTAGAGCAAATAAATGCACAACTTCCTAAAGATAATTCGATTGTATGTTGGTCTCATACCAAAGTCAAAGAAGACTTTTCCCCTAAACACAGTTTGAAGAAAAAATATTGGTATTTAGCAGAAAAAGGGAACTTAGAAGACGAAATAGAAAAAGAGATAAGTAAAATGCAGAAGATTTGTTCACTTTTTGAAGGAAAGAACGATTATAGGCTCTTCTGTAAGAATGATCAACGCAATACGATTAGGGAAATCGAACAAATCAATATTATGGAAGAACAAGGTTATATTCTATTTGAATTTGTTGCACAATCCTTTCTATGGGAACAAGTTAGAAGAATCGTAGGATATATCATGAATTATAGTAAATTATCTGTTGAATTAAAAAATACAAAAGCACTCCTTCGTACGAGAACAGATATTGATAGCTTAAACATACAACCTGCAGACCCCAATAATCTAATCTTGGTAAAACAGTATTATGAAGATGTAAAATGGATTGTTAATGGTAAAGCATTAAAAATCATTAGAGACAAAATCAGTGGTATTTTAAGAAAAATAAAACAAGAAGAGGTACAAAAAAGACTGATTTTGGAATATATCAAAGATTTAAATATATAGGAACGCAGTTAATTTCTACTATTCTTTATCAGCTTCTTTTACTAATTTTGCTAAGAAAGAAGTCAGTTGGATATTACTAGAAGCACCTTCTGAAATACGAAAATCAATTTCAGCTAAAAATTCGGTAATCTCCAACTTTTTGCTATCAGGAATAGAGAGAGAAGATATTTCTCTATAAATTTGGTGTGTTACATCTGTTCCAGATAACCCATATTGTAGAATAAGGTTCTGCAAAACCGCTCTAGATTTTTCAAATTTTTTGTCTAATGCAAGATTAAGCATCTCCTTAATCCTTTCAGGATCCGCATGTCCTACAGTTTGTAATACAGTTACTCGTTCCACTGATTTGCCTGCGGCTGCAGTAGATTGTAAGATGTTAACAGCTTTTCTTAAATCTCCTTCCGATATGTAAAGAACTGTATCCAACCCTTCTTTATCATATACTAGTTTTTCATTATCACATATGTATTTGAGAAATTCTCGAATACTATCTTCATCAAGTGGTTTAAATCTAAATATTGCACATCTCGATTGAATAGGTTCTATTATTTTACTTGAATAGTTACAAATTAATGCGAATCTACTTGTTTTTACATATCTTTCCATTGTTCTCCTTAAAGCATGCTGAGCTGCAGAAGTCAAGTTATCTGCTTCATCTAAACATATTATCTTAAATGGGGTGTTTCCATAAGAAGCTGTACGGGCAAATTCTTTTACTTTAGTTCGTATTGTATCAATTCCACGATCGTCCGAAGCATTCATTTCTAGAAAGTTACGAGAAACATTTGTGTGACCATACAAATCATTGGCAAGGGCTAAAAGAGCTGTTGTTTTACCTGTGCCGGGAGGTCCAGCAAATAACAAATGAGGAAGATTCCTTCTTTTTATAAATCCTTTTAGACGTACTATAATATCTTCGTGGCCCTTCAAATCGTCAAGAGTTTTTGGTCTATATTTTTCTGTCCACATTACATCGTATTTATTGGCCATTTTCTCACATCATCAACTGCAAGTTTTTTCTATTTAAAGTTATTACATATATGTGTCGAAATTATTGATGAATTAGCTTTTCTAAACTTAGCTGCAGTTCATCTTGTAATTGCTGATTTATTCAAAAAAGTGGTGTTGATATACTAATTAGTAATTAAGATAGTGTGAAAACTGAAAGGGAGATTTCTAATTGGAAAAGAATGGAATAAGTGAATACAAAGTCAAAGGATACAAAATTAGAATTACAACCGATGGCAATTACCTGGTCTACAGTGCAAAACCCGAGTATAATTTTGATCAGGACCCACTATTATTCACAGAATTATCGTCAATAGTTTTCAAAAACAAGGAAAGATTAGGGAAAAAAATACTAAAGTTTGATGAATTAATTAGTGTATTAAAATCAATATTTATGTGGAAAGTATTAGAAATTGATAATTTGCCAACAGAACCCGATTTATTTGCGGAATTGTTTATCCACAAATTAATAAAGCTAGATAGGATTATCCCACTATTTTTGGATGATGGAGTAAATGAGATATATCTGGATCAAATGAATGCTCCAATATATGTTGATCACAGGATATTCGGCAGGTGCAATACAGGGATAGTTTTAGAAGAAGAAGAAATAAGAAGTCTACTAAACAGACTGAAATTAGAGCACCCCATTACCATTACAACAAAGAAACCATCTCTCAAAATTGAGTTTAAAACTAATGATTTTCATATGAGAATTTCAATGGATTTCCCCCCATTATCTCCAAACGGTCCCACATTCAATATCAGAAAATTTCATAGGAACCCTTTAAAAATAGTTGACTTAATAAAACTGAAAACCTTACCTTCATTCATAGCAGCTTACTTAGTTGAAGTCGTAGAGAAAAGAAGAAATATCACAGTCATTGGAGAACCAAACTCAGGGAAAACAACATTGGCAAATGCCATAGACCTGTATACACCAAAGCACTGGAGAAAAATTGCAATAGAGGATGCTATTGAATCAATAAATCAAACAGAGTTAGGTTATAAACAATTATCAATACAAGTAGATTCTTTTGAATCTAATAGATCTTTATACACTAAAACATCGGAAATTTTGAAACTTCTTCATCGATCTCCTGATTGGATATATTTAGGAGAGATCCAATCGAGTGAGCACACAAAAGCCATGTTTGAAGCATTAAATGCTGGTTTAAAAGGCATACAGACAGCTCATGCCGACTCTGTTGAAAAAATATTAAGAAGATGGGAGAATTTGCACAAAATTTCAGTTACAGACTTCCTATCTCTAGAAACGATTATAATCATGAAACGCGAAATACTGAAAACTAGTTTTATTAGAACTATCGCTGAAATCTATGAGGTCAATGCAAATAATCTACAAATAGATAAAAAATATGGGTTTTTAACAAAAGTTTACGACTCTTCTTGGGATAAGAAAAGAACAATAGATACAATAAAAGAAGAATCGTTCATTAAAGAGAAAATTGATTCAATCATTAAAAGAGACATAAGTTTTCAACATCATGTTGAGAAGATAAAAGAGCAACTGTTAACGGTGAGGTAAGTGGGGTCGAGGTATTTTTCGTTGATACAAAGGACAATGCAATTTAGCATGATACCAAAAGAATTTCTTTATAAGATCACATTAGGCAAAATAAAAAAACACTCAGAAGATTTCATATCAGAAAACGATTTGGTAAAACTAGTGGTGTTATGCAATCTTGCAATTTTTAGTTTCTTTATTTCGATGCTACTCTGTTACTTCCTAATTCAGTTAAACTTGGTTTTTACACTGATTGTTTCAATTGTAATTTCACTTGCTCTCTTCTTTATTTTTAGTGATTATGTTAGGTCAAGCATAATAAAAAAGCACAGATTGTTTGACGAGGTAGCCTTTCTAATTATAAATTCTCTCTCAATCAGTATGAAATCAACACAATCTTTACCTCGCTCCATCGAATTACTTCTAAAAAAAGGGACAACTGATAATTTCTACAAAAAACACTTTGAAGATATGATCTTCAATCTGAACATTGGGGCTGATGAAAATCAAACAATTGACGAAAATTCAAAAATGTTTCAGAACAGAAAGCACAAATATGCTTTTCAAAGCCTAAAAAACCCAGATTCTTTCATAGAAACCGATCCTGATTTCTTGACCAAATTAAAAAGAGAAATCAAGTTAATTGAAGATAATATGGTCATCTTTGTTGCAATCTCGTGTCTATTACCTTTGGTTCTTAGTTTAGTTTTATCACTTATAGTAGCACCAACTTCACCAACATTGCTGCTTTTTCCATTACTTTACGCAGTTTTTGGAACTGTAACACTTAGGTTAATTCAGAACAAAAGCATGGGAGGAGAGAATGTATAAACTATCATTTTCAGATCATATTTTACTCCGCGAAATAGCAAACCAAATGGAAAAAGGAGAAAATCTTGAGAGAGCTATGTTCTCCATACAAGATTTTCCTAAAGAATTACTTCTAAGGATTCAGCTTGGAGAGGAAATCACCGATATTTTCTCATCACTTAAATTAGATTATTCCGAGATTGCTAATCTATTTGCATCAGCATTACAAGCTGATACTCAAGAAATGATAGAACGGTTTAAATCAACTGCAGAACTCATTAAAATGCGAGAAGAAGCGCTTGAAGAGAGAGATGATTTATTAAAGGTACATATAAGAAGGATGCGGATAATACGTTATGTTACTCTAATTACAATAGCTATGATAGCAGGGTTCTCTCCTTTATTTTCCAATTTTTATTCCTTAATTAGCACCGGGGATTTCTCGTTCTCTTTTTCGTTTACTATATGGTCATTTTTGTCATTTTCCTTTTTAGTAATCAATTGTTTAAATAACTACTACTTATTGAAAATGAGTAATGAAAAGCGCATAATCTTTAAAGTTGTAATTGTCTTTATTCTTCACATAGCAATTGTATTAGTGGTACAAAATTTCTTTTCGAATCTAATTCGGTTCTAAAGTAGGGGAATTTCATTTATTTCTCTACTAAGCATTATTCGAAACTTGAAGAAAGCCTTTTACTAATTTCAGTGATTATTTGATCATAATCATAACTAAACATAAATTCTGCATGATCTCTGATAGTAAATTCAGCAACATTAGTTGATTGAGCAACTAGTTTTTGAGTTAGAGCTGAAGAACTGTTGAGTTTCTTTGATAGAAGTTTATCAGCTACGTAGGCAGAGGCTGCAGAAAAAGGATAAGGGCGTTTTCCTCCACGTTCAACGTAAGGGATACTTTCTAGAATTCGTAAACAAAGTAATTGAAGCATTTTTTCATATACATAAACATCAACAGAATATTTTTTTTCTATTCTTTCTTTTATTGGAGAATGGCGGCATATAAGAGAACATATCCGGAAAACATATTCTTCACTCCTTCTTATGTTTGAAGAAGGAGATTTGATGTTTAAATCTTGCATCAAACTAAGTAAGTTTTTACCCAATACTCGGTGACCCAATTCTCTGTATGTTCCAACTATCTCTTTGAGGGTTAAAGGACAATTATGTTTGAATTCACGGACACTAAGAAGAAGAGACAAAGCAGATAACAGGACATGATTTGTTATTTTGCCTTTATGTTCTTTTTTGTATTTGTGATATAGAAACAAAGAACGATTGCGTATTTTTTCAGAAACATGAAGTCGCACGAATACTTCATTCATTATTTTTATTGTCCTGTAGTCGGTTTCCTTTCCTTTAATTGCACCTGGGATATGATAATAATTTTTAAATTTTCTAAATTTAGATTGAGTGCTTTGATCCAATAATGATCCATTAGCGTCTCTAAACATGTATTCTTCCACAGTTCCAATAGAGGAACCGAGTGAACTCACAACAGCTAGTCTGTTGTTTATAGAGGTAAACTGTTGACTCTTGCGTTGATTACTTTTGGATACGGATCCTAATTGAAAGGAAGATGCATCTAAGACCGTGTCGTGAACCAAACCACAGCTTTGGCACACGTATAGCCCATTTTCTTTAACTATCCTTGACTTGCACTCATCACACATATAAGCTTCCATCTGACTCAGAATAACAATATCGGTAAAACTATTCAAAATTTTTAAGATTGAAACAAAGCTCGAGCAACTGTCACACTAAATTAAATGTATCTAGAGCTCTACTATAACAGATAATTTCAACAAAAAGAGACAGTTAACCGAAAGTATTCAAGTACACTATCATAGTAACATATTCAGTAAGCAAAGGTAAGTTGTAAGCGTAAGGGAAAGAGAGTAAAAAATGTGCGGTTTTTAATATATAGTTAAGATAAACATATGAGATGAAATACAGAAAATTGCTATTTGTTATACTAGTTTTTGTTAGTTTATCTACTATTAATCAAGGGTCCTTGTTAGTGAATGGTGGAATAAGCGATTACGATTATTATCAAAACAATGATAAAGTGGAGGAAATCACAACAAAGGATAGTATAGAAGATTCTGTTAATGGAAACAATTATAGAGAATATACCGTTTCTAATGTTGAACAAGGTTTTAGTGGCTTAGAGGATGGCTGGGAGGAAAATAATGTTTCACTTATCGAGACCCTTGATAGTTTTAACCCAAATGTGAGTCTTGAAGCAAATTATACAGGACAAGAAATAGCAGGTAAAATTGAAGATGGGGATTCAATTATTTCAGTTCCAGGCCAAGGAATGTATAATCTTAGGGGAGAAATTACAAATATGGAAGTGCAGTATATTCAGAATTCTGGGGCTGAAGTACAAGAATCATTCTATTCAGATAATGTCATGCAAGCAGGTTTGAGTATAGAAAGAACTGCAGATCCAAGGAGTATAGAAGGAGACAATGTATGGAAATTTTATTCAAGTAATACAGAGACAATGACCTATTCATTATATCAAGAAAACATAGAATTATACCAAACAGATACACGCATTAGCTATAACTATCTATTAGAATCTAATTCATCTTTACAAAATGTCATAAACTCTTCTCTGATTTTTGATATTGTTTTTGATACTTGTAGAATTATGGTTATACATTGGCACTATACAGATATTGACCCACCTGAAATTGGAGAGAATACAACCACGCCATTTGTAGTTTATCGACTTTTAGAAAATAGTAGTTGGAATGATCAATGGAACTTCTATTCCCTTGAGATATCAGATCTTTTTGATCAAGGAGACCCCTATATTCCCACGGTTCTTAAATCCATAGGCATTTATGTTATTTCACCAGAATATTCAGAATGTTCTCTCCTTATTGATGAGTTTAAAGTAACTTCATCCGTATCACCAGAAGATATAGATCTTGAATTGAACGATTTTTCGGTCAGTTCAACTAATATTAGTTCAGGGGCCATAGATATTGATGTGCTTGTAGATGAGACAAATCTAAATAATGAGATTGATTTGAAATGGAATCATAATTCAACTTTCGAAATTAAATCAGAATATATTCTAAACATAACAGGAACGATTATGATGCAATTCAGTAAAAACATACAGACTGAAAGCGATACCACAATTTCATATACGATAACTACAAATCAAATAAGTTCAGAAATTAACCAAATTAACATCACTTATCCTGAATATTGGATCCTAGATGAAAATATAGAAAATTTTCAGATTCAAAGTATCGAAAATATAGACGAAACTCAAGCTGTTTTGACTTTATTAAAGATCGGTTCTACCACCAATCTCAATTGTCAATTTACCATTCAGAATTTGATAAATAAAACAATATTTTCTGAACTAACAATATTTGAGATGTTAAATGCGACGGTTGAATTCAGCCATCCAATAGATGAAATACCAGTTTTCGCATTTTGGTCAGGAATTGAAAATGGTTCCATGAAAGGCTATATCACAAATGAAACAATGGATCTCAATTTTCCTTCGTGGGTACATAATGGTACATATGATGTAACATTCATAGTGCTGGATGCAGATACCATAGGATTCATAAGTACAACAATCAGTTTAATCAGACTACCATCCCAACTGATAGTCTTAGATCAAATTGAAATGCCACAATTCACACTTAAAATATTAGATATCAACTACTTAGATTTGGATAGTGGACAAGCAATAGAAGAATCATCTCTTATTGTATATTTAGATAATGAGGAAATTCCAGTAGAAGAAAATGGAAATACATTTAGGCTTCATTTATCAGCATTCTATCTTGAATTGGGAGAAGTCAAATTAGACATATGGGCGGCATCTCAAACTCATGCCACAATAATAGAATCAATAGAAATCAATGTTATAGAAAGTACTTTAGAAGCTTCATTCACGTATACAAAAATGGATTCGGGATTACGCTATCAATTTGATTTTTGTGTTACTGCAAATGACCTCCCAGTTGGTAATGCACCAATTAAAATAGAAATAGAAACAATTGGTACTGTCACAGGAATTACAGATAGTTGGGGGGAATATTCCTTTGAAATTCAATTACCGCTTAACCAAAAGGAAATCTATGTGAATTATTCAGTAATTAACAAATATAATCCAATTTTCACAGAATCTTACGAAATACAGTTTAGCGATTTACAAGCAAATATTGTCCAAGAAGGTGAAGTGAGAGCTATTTCCGATAATATAACATTAGTATATAAGATACAATATCCTGAAAATCACGACAGGTGGTTTGCAATTATTGAAGAGGAAATGACTCCAATCACAAATGCCTATATTGAAGCAGATACCTTACGAATCCCAGTTTATTGGGATAGTAATGTGATTTATTGGGAAGCTGAAACCGAAAAAAGCAATGAAAACCACAAATTAATTGTGGAGACCACAGGTCCAGAGGTTTCAACAAATATTGAAGAAGAAAATGATGAAATAATAATACATTTCATCATAGATGCAAGAACTAAAAGTTATACAAACATCTCTCTTGTTTATCATTTGAATGAGAGTTATGTTACTTCTAAATATACATGGCAGGTTTTCTCAAGTAAGGAGGAAGATGTAACAGAATTATATGGGCTACAAATAAATGACCTTTATGTTTTATTATCCAATGTTGATATAGCAAAAGGAAGTTATTTGGTATTAGATTTAGTTGGGGTTAAAAAAACAAATGCTAATGCAATTACAAATATAGTAATACCAGTTGTTTCAAGTTCCACTGTATTATTAGGGGCAATAGCAACAATAGTGAAAGTTTACAATAAGAAAAGGGGCATGATATTAGAAATATAATAAAATCATTCCGTTTCTTCTTCTTTTCCAATACTAAAGGCATGATAAAATAATGCAAAAACAATTGCTATAATAATTAAAATGATAGACACAGTTAGTAATACAGTAAAATCCATTATAACCCGTTGAAGCAGTCATGTGAGTATTAATAAGCTTTTCGACATTAAGCCAAAAATAAAAATGAATAAACGCTTAAATATTCAAGGAAGGAGATAAAAACGTATTACTCGGTGAATATCTGTTTGACCATGTTTTTAGAGGCTTCTTTATAACTTACTTCCTCAATAGATCTGGCTATGATTTCCAAACTATTGAGATATTGATTTCTGTTGACTTTGCCACTAATTATCAATTCCGAGTTCTCAAATCCTTTATTTCGCAAAATAGAGTAAGGAGCCTGATCGGATTCTTGTTCATCCACCATTCTCGAAACAGCATTAGCTGACATGCCAATTATCATTTCAGCTAGTTTACCTGCACATAAAATGTTGATGTTTCCTGTTCCATCATTCACAACAAATGAAAATAGAATGCGGCTTATAGGTTTCTCAATCTCTCCATGTTCTTTACAAATGTAAAGTTTGTCTTGCTTATTGACCTTTTTTTTACATTCTGGGCATGAAGAATAGACAAACTGTGTTTCATTAAGTTTCACAACCGTACCTTGAATTGTGACAGTATCACCGTCTTTAATATCTTCAATATCATTAATTGCTTGAATTTGGGATCCAAGGTTTGATATTGTTGAACTAGGCACGAAACCCTGAGGTGTCATGTCATTGTGAATAGCTTTTTTCAAAAAAGAATTCCCTGTAATGGTGAGTTCGTGTCCATATCCTGAATCTTCCTTCACTTTTGCCTGATATATTTCAATTCTCTCTCCACTGCTTAGATTTGCTAGTTTTTGCACGTTATCTCTCCAGCAAGTAACCTTGATTTCAGCGGTTTGATCATTAATCTTAAAACTCTGTAACTTGATGATCTCATTCTCTTTTGTTGTAATTTCTTGTACAGGATTAAATTCCGTTATAATGCCTCTTACATTTACATCTGCTTCAGTTGGATGAATATCATTAAGGTTAGTGAATTTTACTTGATATTGTTTAATAACGCTAATCTCAACTTCTTCAAAATCAATTTGTGTTTGGTTTCCACAATGTATTTCAATATCTGTAAACCTCCCCTTTCGAGTGCTTCCATTAATGATGCTTAACATTTTATCTGTATCTTTAGAACCAATCAAAGCTGTTTTGTCATCCCACAGAACAATTCTCATTAAACGAGAATCATCTGAAATAACTATGTTTTGTACCTTTCCTTTACTCCCACTTTCACGCGAAAATTCATGGATTGGATTTATTTGTATTATTAAACCTTTAACAGAGATGAGTTGATTGATAATGGAGATTTCATTAAGTTTTGTAATTTGAATGCTTTCCTTAGAAACGGTTCCTACAAGACCTTTTTTCACAACAAAATCAGCAGTTGGTTCTTCTTTTGTGAAATTTGTAAACCTGTTTGAGTGAAGTTCAATTAAACCTTTCAAACCTATTTTTGATGACAAACCAATGACACTAATAATATCCCCGAGGTTCAAATCTTTTACTTGGGAAGATTTTTCATTCCAGAAATTCACAAGAACTTCGCCAGTTTCATCTCCGATAACTAAACCTCGCTTTGTTCCTTTAGAACCATCAGAACGCTCAAACTCGAGGACATCATCAATTTGCGTAATCTGCCCTTTAATCGAAACATCAGCTTCATTACCCTTTATTTCATCAATTTTAAAGAAAGAATCCTTAGACTCAGGTAAATCATCATCCCTAATTCCAGAGGGTCTAATTTGAAGATGACTTCTAATCCCAAGGTGTACTTCTGTTGAACCATCCTTTCCTTTTCGAGTATATGCACCTAGTATTTGTATCGGATTTCCTAAGCTACAATTTCCTTTTTGAAATTCACCAGCTTTTTGGTCCCAGAATACAATACGGATAGTACCAGTTTTATCTTCCAATATTATGGATTGGAGCACTCCTTCAGAACCATCTTTCTTCTTAAATACAAATTGATCATAAATTCTCGTTATTCTTCCAAGTAAATTAACATTGGTTATTTCTGGTACGAGTTGATCCACATTTATCATTGGAGGAACTGTGGCCTTGGGTTCAGAAGAGAGATCAACACTCATTTCTCTTGCTACAATATGAGCAGCTCCTAAAGCAGTAACAAACTCTCCTAATTCATCCATCTTATTATTGATTAACTGATTGATTTCTTCTTTTCCTAATCCAGCTTCCGAAGATATTATATCAACAATTTCCTTTAGTGAGCGTTGATTTGACATATGAAGACAACACCTAGTTGTTTGTATAAGTTTTACGATTGGCATGCGAAAGTGTAGGTAAACCAATATCTATATTTAAATCCCTTATTTGTCGTTTAATCACCTGAAATACCTCAACATGATGACTTAAACGTGAATATATATATTTGAAATCAGGCATAAAGATCGACAGATATGAAAGCCAACTGACGTCTCCAAAATCATCATGAATCTGATAAGTACGGATAAATGGAACTTTGTTGTACAATTCCACCAATTCAGATTTAGATACTAGTAACACTTGAAGTAAATCGGGATTTTCTACAACCATGTTTGGTTGAATTGTTTTATCTTCTATTAGTCTGGATTTTAGTCTAAACAATGTTCTAGCAGAAACATCATAGGATTTTGCAATAGTTTTAATGTCAGGACGTTTGAAATCAAGTTCGCAATTTCGCAAAAGGTAGGGGAGATAAGGTTGTTTTTCTGAAGAAATTTTTTTGAGTTTAGTTTTAGTATCAGAATCTGAGAAATTCTTTTGTTTGGTAAGAGAATGTTTTTTCCATGCTTGAATAGGTAATCCTTTGTTCAAAATATCTGGATTGAAGTACATTTTCTTTTCTTTAACATAATAAAAAGAAGGACCATGTTTTTTCCGTGGCATTATTCCATGAGTGATATTCAAATCCGGAAAAAGCAGATATCTATCAATAAGCACAGCATTATCTCCAAAATCATTAGAACGATTAAAAGAGAAAAATTCATGAAGTCCAATTGATTCGTAGGAAATTAAACCACCGAGATAAATGCCACGAGAATTCAAATTCTTTAACGTTATACTCACCTTTTTCTCTGAGATACTCAAGTCTTCAGCTAGTTGTTTGTAAAGTAGAGAGGGTTTTTTTCCGAGTTTCTCAACTATCTTCTTTTCCAAAAAATTGAGGTTCAAGCGAGATTTAGTTTGAAAGAGTGTTTGCTCGAAAAACTTGATAATGTCTCTCAAAGTCATGTTTCGCGAATAGATGACATTATGAAACTTCCTCAATTCAGCCCAAAAATTTCTAAAATCTACAAATCGCCAGAATTCATTAGTGTCAATCTTATCATTGCTGAAAAAGTATCTAGTAAAGACATCTGTAATCTTTGTTTTTACCCCAGAAGAAAACTTGGGAAAACTGTCGCGGAAGAGATTAGTAACTTTCGTTTTAGAGAAATGACTAATGGATAAGCGAAAATCACTAACTTCAATAGCTCCGTCAAGTAAAGAGGAAATTAGCATAGATTCTTTAGTACCGAATATATCGATTTTTTTGTTTTCCATCATTAAACTAAGTAAAATTGAATATTTATACTCCACTTTTTATTGTTAAAACAATATCACTTACTTTACCTTAAATTCAGTTTTCTTGCTAATGCGGTATCTGTACAATAAAACAGAAAATCCAAAAATCCCTACTGAAACACCAACCACAATTAAAGCATAGCTCCAGAAAGGTAGCAAAGGTAAAGCAGGTAATTCAGGATGAGGAGTGTATTTTAGAAGCCATAGAATTGTATTCTTCCATAAGTCCAAGTTTTGTTCTTGATCTATCCATTTTTCATCTTCAACAATTTCGAAATCACTAAACATAATTGTCGAACCAGATATGACAAATCTTGAGTTACCCACGGTTTGGGTTAATAACCAAGTTAGAAAACCTGCTGCTTGATCTCTGAATATATGATAAGATTCATCTATAGAGTAAGTTGTTTCAAGAGTTCTACCTATTGCATCCTCTTGAAGTTCATTTCCCAATTCAATTGAAGCAGAATAGATTGTTAAATTTGAGATTTCGACTTCCTGCTCAAAGATTGTATGCTCACTTTCATAGTTTGTTAGTGAAAGAAAAGTGTTATTTTCATAAACATGGAAGAAATCATCAACTAATACAGTAGAATTAGCAATAGCACTTGCTCGTAATCGAGCAGTAGTTAATGCTGAATCTCTCTCATTAAGTAAAGCATTAATGGTTACAGGATTTCCTGTTACATTTTCATCATAGGATAAAGGATTGCATAAAGCAAAAAGAGAACCTCCAAGTTCCATAAAATCGAGAATAGCTAATCTTTCAGAAGGCGATAAATTGTCTTCTTCTTCAAACCCAGGATTTGTCATTATGAGTAAATCTACACCTTGAAGGTTGGTAGAATTGAACTCTGTTTCGTTATTATATATCAGGGTTATTTTGATTTCAACTATTTCTTCGGTTTCATTGTTGTATATCACTAATTCATCAAGTGTGCTTAGAGCAGTGCTCATTAATTCTCGATCAAAGAATTGTCCATGATATTCATCGTACATTATAACATATTCAATAGTAATATCGGCATTGATAGATATAGGTAAAAATAGATTTGTCATTGCAAAAAGATAGATAAATAGCAACATAGATGAACGCTTTTTCATAATATCCCAAGTCACTTAATTTGTTAGGAATTTAAAGATAGTATATTTAGACTTTTCGCCCTTTGTGGATTTTATCAGAAGGATAAATCTTCTACATAAAACACAACTTTTAAAAATTTCAGTCGTCGCACTCTATTAAACAAGCCTCGATAGCTCAGTTGGTAGAGCGTTACCTTGGTAAGGTAAAGGTCAGGGGTTCAATCCCCCTTCGAGGCTCCAAAAATAGTTACAGAGATTTTTCATTTCTTAAGATTTAAAAATAATGAATTTATTACGAATTCTAAGGAACGTAAAAGCATGTTTCAATTTATCAAGAATTATAGTGAAATAATAGATTTGACGGTGCAATTTATTAAAGATGAAGTAAATAATTCACAAACAAGTGGAGTAGTTATAGGATTAAGTGGTGGAATTGATTCTGCAATTATCGCACATTTATCAGCTATCGCGCTTGGGAAAGAGAGAGTAGATTTAGTTCACTTACCTGAGGAAGAGTTAGAGAACATTCATACAGAGGATGCACAAACTGTTGCTCATGATTTGAACATTCCCTTAAGAATCATAAAAATTTCACCAACACTTGATAGTGTATTTAAGTTACTACCAAATGTTGAAGATAGTGCTTTAGCTAAGGGGAATTTAAAAGCAAGAATTAGAGCGGTAATTCTATATTCTATAGCAAATATTGATAATAAACTGGTAGCAGGAACATCAAATAAATCCGAAATATCAATTGGTTATGGGACAAAATTTGGTGATCTAGCAGCTGATATGTGGCCAATAGGGGAGCTATATAAAACAGAACTGTATAAAATCGCTGAAAAGTTGGATGTAAACCAAAAAATTATTACAAAAACCCCAACGGCAGGTTTATGGAAAGGGCAAACTGATGAGAAAGAAATCGGAGTATCTTATGAAAAACTTGACAAATTTCTAATTGGGTTGGAAAATAATAGGAAAGAAGAATTCCTAGCTAAAAAATTGCAGTTAAAAGACGAACAAATTGTACGCATTAAACAACTTATCTCAAAAAGCCATCACAAGAGAAGAATGCCAAAAAAACTCTCGATAACTAGAAAGTAATGTGAATAAGTGGATAGTTCGATGTTGGGTTTTTAGTATGATTTTTTGTTGAGTATATAATATTTAATGTAAATATCATAATGATCCAGATGGTTACCGACATTAGTAATAATATTTTCCAAAACCTTCTTTCAATTCTCACCGTGGCATTATTCTACATCGCAAAACTAGGGATGTGGATAGGGATTATGATTACAACTGAAAAAGCCAGTAAAACAACTCTTTACAAGGAAAGGAGATGGAACGGGATTGCGATTAGTAAAGGGGTGGGGCTTATACTTATCTCACTGATTTTGTACATGTTAGTTGTGTAAATTAGTTCGTGTTTTTATCTGCTTTAAACCAATAACCTTTGGTTATTAAATAAGAACATTTTAGTAAAGGGTTTAATATAAATAAACTGCACTAATCTTGTGTAGATATAAAAATATGTGATTAAATTATGCTTTCAAATTTTCTTGAAAAATCAATAGTATCAGATGGTATCACACATATAGCAGGTCCTCCAAATTCTGGAAAAACAACAATTCTCTATCATCTTTGTAAAAAGTTAAAAAAAGGGAAAAAGGCAATAATTTTAGATTGTGAAATAAATTTCAGTGCCAGAAGGCTTCGAGAAATAACTCTAGGAAAAGAAATTAATTTTGAAAATATAATGCTTTTAAGAGTGGTAGATAGAGCGAATCAAATAAGAATCATAATGAAATTGCATAGTTTCTTTAAGAAAGAAAAACCCCTTTTTGTTGGGATAAACGGATTTACTAATCATTTTAGATTCAGTTCACTAAATGTGAATGAAATGAAATGGAATAAATCATTATCTCTCCAAATGGCATATTTACAGATGGTTAGTAGAAAACTTAACATACCAATAGTGTTAACCAATCAAGTTAGTGTGTTTAGAGAAAATAATCTCAAAATAGTGCGTCCTATTGCAAATTCCGTCATAACAAATTACTCAGATATCAACATCATGCTTGAACATGTTAACAAAAAATTATGGAAAGCAAAGCATGAAAAGCAAGAGATGTTTTATGTTCTATCATCTCAAGGTGTTACAATCATGACATGAATTATTTACAAAAGCTTCAGAAGTGCCTAGGACACACCATATAGATGTAATAATTTGAAACTATAAGTGATTTTAAAGATTGTAACAAATCTTTCTACAAATAAGGATTTTACAGAATTATAGCTCAAATTTTCAGTGTTCTAAATAGTGTCTACACAAGAAGACAAAATGACATATTGAAAAAATCTAATGATAAAATATGAAAAAGATGGAGAGAAAGATTCTAACTTTTTGCATTAAATAGCAAAAGAATAACAACAAACCATACAATCACTAATACTGTTGCAATTAATTCAACTTTTTGGGCTGTATTTACATCAAAAGCATATTTTGTTGCATGTTCAAAGAGGTATAAACTTGCCGCAGCAAATGAAAAAACGAATCCTGCTACAATCCCCTCTATTAGATACTGTGCATGTTGATTAGGGGCAATAAATACAGGTGAATTTCCATCTGATCCTATACTAATAAGGGTCTCACTGTTTACAATGTCATATGCTCCTCCAGCAAAAATGTAGAAAACAATAGCATAAATCAATATATAAAGAACACTGCGAGGAATTCTTGTAGGTAGTCTAATTGAAATTTGATGTAAACTGAAATTTGGTCTTCTTATTCCGGGGAAAATCCACGGTAGCTTCTTTACCATTTTTATCTATCGTTCGAAAACAACACACTATTTTAAAGATTTCGACAGATAATACACCCACAAAAGATATTGTAAAAAATGGCATGTAAGCATACAATGTTTAATGTAATGAAAAAAGATTAAAAAATAATCCCAGTAATACTTCATCTTTTTATTCTTACTTTCTTTTCAAGGGGATATACAACAAAGCGACCAGGTACTCTCTCAACGTATTTCACTAAATATTTTTCAACCACAGAAGATGAAACGCCTAATTCTATAGCCACCTCACTGAACTCTTTTTCTATTGTATTCTCTTCTATTTCTTCAAGATACTCAGAAAATGAAGTTTCAAAGGATTCAGAATCTACAAAAAATTGCTGTTGTTTTATCACACCAGAAACTGTTTCTTCAGCTATCATTTTTTGAACAAAAGGCAGTATTATAGAGGGGTCTAGCCCAAGTTTTGAGCTCATTTGTATGAGATCATGTTCATCATTTTTTGTTAAATTAGCAACAAAATGATGTTGAAGATATCTGTGTGTATAGAAGGCTTTTTCACCCATTACGCCTTTTTCAATGTGTTGTAGGAGGTTATCCAAAATATTATCTTTTAATTTCCATCGTTCCTTTAGTTCAGGTAATTCAATTGTTCCAATGTTCTTTATTTTGTCCTTCAAATCAGTTAGATCAGCTTCATCAATAGACAAAAATAGCATTCTTTCAACAAGTAATACACCATGCAATTCTTTGGATGATTGTAGTTTATTGATTATGTTATATCTTTGCTGTAATGATAATTTAGAAGAGATTTTCTTTAAATTAACAAAATTCTTACTTTCTAGCGCTTCATGAAGGGCAATAATGAATTTTTTCTCTTTTGAGATGAATAACTCTTTAATTTTGGCTAAGAGAGATGTCATTATACTCGAGAACATCTATTTCTATTTCTTTATAAAATATTGTGTTTAATTCGATTAGCTAGAAAATAAAACCAAATTGATTCCTAAAGGAAATTGTGGAGTTTATTTAGCTTTTTCATATAAAAATATAGATGAATATGTCAATTACTGAAAGAATTTCTTCAGGCATTGAAGGATTAGATGTATTGTTACAAGGTGGGATGATTAAAAATTCAATCAATTCCATTGTAGGAAGCAGTGGTACAGGTAAAACAACTGTCGCACTAGCCTATATTTACCAAGGCCTACTTGAAGGAGATCATACACTTTACTTGTCCTTTGAAGAGACACCCGCTAAACTCATTGCAGGGGCAGAATCTTTAGGGATAAGAATTAAAGAAGTGTCACAGAATTTTACGGATCTCATACACCTTGTGGAAAGCGAGAAAATCGTTGAGTTTATGACTAATATACTTCCTGCTTTAGCTCAAAAACTTAAACATAAAAATGTTAGACACACAAGAATCATTTTAGACCCACTTACACCAATTTTATGGGAATTTCCATCTGAAAAGGAACAGAGAAAAGTTCTAACAAAAATTTACCAGCACCTAAGTTCGTTAGGTACTGTTTTACAAACAGTCGAAGAACCTAATGCATTTGGACAAACAGATATTGGTGCTACAGAAACAAGAGTTCCAATTTATCTATCAGACACAGTAGTCCACATTCAAAATCTTGGGTTAGGAGGCAAATATAATAGAACATGTAAAATTGTTAAGTCTAGAAGAACAGCCCATCATGAGGGCATTTTTCCAATGCATTTTGCTCATGGTTCAGGTGTTGCTATTGATACGAGTTCAATTCAGGGTGAATATAATGAACCATTAGTTTATGATACTAGATATAGTGAATTAATGAAGAAAGTTAAACAAATGTCAAAGGATAAGGACCCCAAAAAGAGAATCATTGCTCAAATAGCAAAAAATCTGCTTAATGATAGACAAGAAAGGGGAGATAAAATTGAACTTGTGGACGCATTAACCAATCCTCAAATGCTTCAAGAGGTAAAAAAATGAATGATGCCACAGGGATATCCTCAGAGTTGTCTGATTTAATACACTTAGATGATGTTGAAGCCGCGATACTTTTTCGAATAGATGGGAACGTTATCAATTCAGCATTTAAAGAACGACATTCCAATGATATTCTCAGAACAATTCAATGGTGCAAAGCTAATGTGGAAAAAGTTTCACTTGAGATGAAAACAAACAACCTAGCAAAGGTAACTTATGAATTGAACAATTTCTGTGTTCTGTTTTCTGTGGTTAACAATGTTACAATTCTAACAACATTGGCAACTGGAACTGCTAATTTAAGTCTTTTATCTATAGAAACTAAAAGAAAATCAATGTTGATTTCAGCAAATTTGTGAGGAGATTATATGAAAATAGCTACAGGAACTGCAAGCCATAGATCCATACATCAAGTAACTAAAAATATAGTAAAAGATGTAATTGGTGATATGAACGGTACTTCTGATTTCCTATTGGTGGGTTTTACACCAAATTACAGAAGTAAACAAGCCTACAAAGAAGCTCTCACAAAATTAAGTGAAGAAAGTGGAACATCAAATATAGTTGGAGGTACATTTCCAGGAGTTGCTACCTCAAATGGGTATCCAACAACACAAGGATGCGCAGTCATGGCAATTAAATCTAATGATATTCAGGTTCATAGCCCTTTCTCCTATTCTAATATTAGAACAAATCCAAAAAAAGGCGCTAAAGTCATTCTGGATTGTCATAAGAAAATTGAACAAAAAAATAAAATGGGATTGTTTCTGGCAGCTGGGCCCTTCTTTGAACCAGATGCATATGAACAAATGAAAATTTTGGATACTTTCTTCGCACATAAATTCAAAGGAATGTTCAATTTAATTGGAAAAATCATAAACAAAAACATGGGTAAGAATGGATATGGTACAGCAAATTATGCAGATGAGATTCTATGTATTCTTGCAGAAAATAGTGTCAATAATGTAATTGGAGGAGCTACCATCGATTTAGACATGAGGACAAGTTTTCAGTTTGAAGGAACAAATGTACTAAAAGATGCAATGGTTGGAACGTTTCTTTCCTCAGATAAGTTGCAATTTGACATTGATTGGGCTTTTGACAAATCACAAAAATTGAACAATTTTGATGTTTCAGAATTTCTTACAAGTGGATATGTACAGAAAATTAACAAAGAACCCGCTCGTCAAGCATTTCTTGATCTTATTGGAATGTCGGAGGAGCTATATAATGAATCCTTTGCACGATATGCTAATGCTTCGTTATTATACTTATCAGCACTCAATTCAAAGGATGAAGAATATATACCATATGTTTCAATATGTCAATCAATTTTGAATGGGGTTGTCACTACAATACCAGAAAGAATGTTAAAAAGGAAGAATACTAATGCAGATTTCTTCACTCAATCTGGAACAGGTATCCAAAAATCAGCTTTTGAGTGTGCTATGAAAGCATCCCAGAATATAGAAAAACCACTTTTTGGCATGTTTGTAAATTGTAGCAACAGATTGCTAATTGCAGGAGATAAAATTGAAAAAGAAAATGTTATGATTAGAGAAGCAATTGGAAATGATGTACCATTCATAACGTTATATTCTGGAGGAGAATTTTCTGTGATAAAAAATAAACCAGTATTTTCAGCTGTTTCTCTACATGGAATGGTTGCTGGTGAAAATACAGATACCACAAAAAATGTGGTGTTTTAAATGTTTTTTAGGATATGATATATAATGATAGCTGGACAACCGCATAACACTAACCAAGGGAACATATTGAAAGTTGCTGTGCTTGGGTTAGGATCTGTTGGTAAAACAACAATATCTAAAGGTTACACAGGAGAAATGACAGACCCTAATGAAATTTCTATGACTAAGGGAGTCGATATTACTATAAAGAGAATAGCACAATTTGATAAAGCGGTAACTCTGCAGATATGGGATTTTGCTGGGCAAAGGCAGTTCAGATTTATGATAGATGTGTTTCTGAGAGGAGTCAAAGGTGTGATGTATGTTTACGATGTAACAGACATTGAAACACTACTTGATCTTAGTGAGTTTGTTGAACTTACTAGAAATTATCTTAAAAATCATTATTATCCTAAAATTCCTGAAATTTTAGTTGGAAACAAATTAGATTTGGATAATGTTGAAGTAACAGTTGAAGATATTCACAGTTTTATGAAAACACATGATATACGCAAACATTTCTTAGTAAGTGGTCTCTTTTCTGCTAACGTTTCTGAACCATTTGAATATATGGTCAATCAAATTGTGAATAAAGAGGATAATTTAGCAGAAGAACTACTGTCAAAATATTCTAATGTTTAAAAAAAGTGACCTAGAATGGAAATGGAAAACCAATTCATAATAAAGGCATTTAACTGTGAAAAATGCGGTAGAATGCTAGAATGTAGAATTGATAGAAAACAATTAGAGGAATTAAGAGACGGTCAACTGTTTAATTTTGTTCTGATGCATGCAGAAGATCATACGTTAATCATATCAATCGATGGTCGAGGACAAGTAAGAAGATCAAGGATTGCATCTCTTAGTTCTAATTTAACTATAGAAAAAGATGTTAAATCCTTGGGAGATTATGAAATATTAGAAGAATATAATGACATAGTTGAAGCATTCAACGATTTTTTAAAGAAAACTTAGAAAGAATAATAAAAATTTAAAAATTTTAAAATGAAATTTCTGAAAAAAATAAGAAAAGAAAGATTATCCGAATAAAGCGCTTAAGCCTAAGTCAGTATCTTCTTCAGGTTCTTCTTTAACTTTTTCTTTTTTTGCTGGTGCGGCTGCTTCCTTTGTTGCTCCTGCAGGAGCAGTGGCTGGTGCAGCTGCGGCGGACATAACAGCTGTTTTCAATGCTTCTTCGATATCAACTTCTTTCAAAGCAGCTACTAAAGCTTTGATACGAGAATCATCTGCTGTTGCGCCAGCAGCTTCAAGAATTCCTTTTACTTTTGCTTGTGTAATTTTTTCTCCTAATTCATGTAGTACTAGTGCGGCATATACATATTCCATATTATTCACCTATCCAAATAGTGATCCTAACCCTAAGTCTTCCTCAGGTTCTTCTTCTACTTCCTCCTTAACTTCCTCTTTTGATTCAGTTTTAACTGTTTCAACAAGCTGAGTTTTTGGTGCAGAGGTTAGTTTTTCTTGTATTTTATCAGATATTGCATTTGAATCTTGTTCTGCCACTTTAGATGCAACAGACAATGATCCTTGAACAGCTTTTGATAAAATAAGAGGTAATGATTTACTATTAATTATACCTGCATTTACAGAAAGATTAAGGGCAAATCGATTAGCATTGGCTATAATTAGTGCAACGCTTTGTTTTGTAATGATTCCAGCATTAACCGCGAGGTTTAATGCTGAAGAGTAAGCCCATTTGAGGTTCTGTTCATACATACTATAGTTAATGATTAAGTCTTTACCTGCAATTATATCTCCACCCTCAAAAGCAACAACAAAACTCAAACCTGTTTGAAAGGGTTCGATGTTTAGTCTTCTTAGAAGAAGTGCAACTGTTCTATTAACTCGTTGGCCTTCTTTGGTCACTACAGCTTCTTCAGAGATTCTGATTTGACCACCTTCAATTCTAGTTTTCAGGCCTAAAGATTGAAGTTCAGCTATAACAGGTCCTGGAGGAATACCAGTGTTCATTGGTCTAATTATAACATCATTCGGTGCCACTTGTCCTGCTTTTGCAGGTGCTGGAACCTTATTATCATCCATGTAAGAGGCTAATTTATAGGGGTTAGTATTAGTTAGTAAGAAAGCACAGGAACCGACTATGTATTCTGTTAATTTTTCAATACCTTTAATATCTTTCTTAACTCCATCCAAGGCTAGTTTCATAAAACTGTTCTTAGCCATGACAATCTTAGCTTCTTTATGTAAATCTTTTCGAATGTTTTGTACAACTCTTGCATTGATATTATCAATTTTAACTAAACCAATAATGGGGTAGGATAGCAATTCTTTCTTGAGATTATTAACGATCTCCTTTTTTTTATTTGAAATTATTGTTGACATTGTGTCACCTACTTTACTTTTATGGCAGGACCCATTGTAGTCTTGATATAAATCGACTTAATGTTATTCTCGCCTTTTTCCAATTTGCTCTCTATGTTTCTTAGAACTGAAAGAACATTTTCAGCAATAGCATCACTACTCATGTCAGCTGTTCCAATCCTAGCATGAATTACTGGGGATTGACGTAAACGAACTTGAACAGTAGATTGATAATTTTCAATTAGAGGTCCGATAGGAGCGTTTGGGGGAACAGGTTTAGGCATCTTTCCTCGTGGTCCGAGAAACTTACCTAGATTTCGTCCAATTAGAGGCATTAATGGAGCACTTGCTAGAAAGAAATCATACTGTTTAGATAATCTCTTAGCTAGTTTTGGATCTCTGCTAATATTCTCTAATTCTTCTTTACCAACCACTCTTACTCCAGCTGATTCTGCCTCAACAAATTGAGTACCTTCAGCCACTACGCACACTTTTACATCTTTTTGTAATGGGTGTGGAAGCCGTACATCCATTTGAAATCTTTTTGCTGGGTCTTGAAGATTAATATCTTTAAGATTTATAGCTATGTCTACAGATTCAACGAATTTACGAGATGGTGATTGTTTCATCATATTCTCAATAGCGGTATTAAGTTCTTTATCTACCATAATATCATCCTCTACCACTTCCGTTGTAAAATTAATCAACGGTCGACGTGATCAGAACTTAATACAAGCAAAAATTTGGTCACTTTTAAGTTTTATTAACTAAGAGTATTGAACAAAACAGCTCATGTCATTGTTGTTTGAGTTTGAGGAGAGAATTTCTTAAGAAACTCAAAAGCTTCCTGGAAGGTTAGAATTCCACCTGTAACTAAATCTAAGGTTAGGCTCTTTACAGTGCAAAATGCTAGAAACGAATCATATTCTAGATTTCTCTTTTCAGCATAATCTTTGACTATAGATAGCAGTTGAGAGGGATTATCTAATAGGAAAGCTAACTCTTTTGAAGAACTGTTTTTAGTAATAATGGTTTTGATTATTTTTGACCCAATATTATACTTAACACAATCTCTCCCATGGTTTTTCTCTGGACATAGTTGTTCACATAACAAGTTTTCAGGTAAAAACTCTGCCGAATTTACAATATCCATCGTTTCTTTTTCAGCTATAGAATTATCAACAGCCTTTCTCTCATCGTCTTCAGTTTTTACTTGGAGTGGGAAGTCCTTCAACCTTGATTGTGCATTACTTGTACTCCGTCCTTGGTTTGATTGACCGAATTTTTTCTTAGTACTGAGATTGTATTTCTGGTAAAGTGAGGTTCTCATTTCAATAAAATTATTGTAAAGTAAGGGAAAGACACTTCTTCCATATCGTTTAATAATTTTAGAGCGGTATTCAGCAAAGTTAAGGGGATCGCTTAGTAAATCAAATGTTCTAATCTTAATAGGCTTCTCTGATCCCTCAAAGAAAATATAGCAATGTTGAGTTGGCAGTGTTTGAATCTTGCTTATCTCATCTTCTGATAAATTGATAGATTTGCCTATAATATCGGCTTTTTCGCTTGAACGAAAGATGATTTTGGTAGCTGAGTTACCATGGACAATATTACTAACGCTAGACCACAACTGTGAGATGGTTATGTGACCAATACCCAAGTTTCGTCCCAACAAGAAATTGTTCTCAGAGGTTATGAGGGATGCAGAACTCTCTGGTCGATAAAAATTTGGTATAATGTTTATAGCTTCTTCCAAGACAACAACATATCTTAGTTTATCTGTAATTTCCTTAGCAGAAGCGTGGCGATAAAGTTTTTTCAAAAT
Organism: Candidatus Heimdallarchaeota archaeon; assembly: GCA_018238545.1. GTDB lineage: Archaea > Asgardarchaeota > Heimdallarchaeia > Heimdallarchaeales > Heimdallarchaeaceae > UBA460. The sequence continues at coordinate 21,677 of JABCTC010000006.1, read as the reverse complement.
AAGATTACAAATTAGAAAAATGTCTGAGGGTCTAGCTGCACGTTTTTGAAACTGACTCAAATCCAAGATTATGCTTTTGTTATTATCCAGAAGAGATAAATCTAAGGTTGTTCGTATCGCCCCTAATATTTCATAATTAATTGGATTGAAGATGAAATTTAATCTATTTAGAACAGCATCAATAGTTTGTTGAATATAGGAACTATTTGTAGTAGAACGAATATTTTCCGCTACTTTGTACACGTTTTCTACAAAAGTTTGTAGGTTCCTTTTTGAAGAACCATGTGTTTGGAATAACGCTGTTTCGAACAAGTTTTTCATCGAAGGAGTAAATTCCAAATTTGATGACATCATCATCTCTTCAATAATTAACAATGTATTATGTACATCTTCACTATCAATTGTTTCAAATAGATTCAGACATAGGGGTCTAGGCTCTCCTATTGTAAAAATTTCCACTCGAGGATCGTCTACAAAGAATCTTGAATATTCCCCTTTAATGTCAAAAACAAGAGCACTAACATTGTAATCTAGAACCTGTTTTAGTAAAGAAGAGACCAGTTTCGTCTTCCCTCTTCCTATCATTCCAAATATTTCTATATTTAGAAGAAGGTCTTTAACATTTATAGTGACATCTTTACCTATTTCATCGCCCTCAACTGTCTGACCCACTATCATTAAATTCTGATCTTTAAGTGCAGAAGAGAGATTTGTAGAAGTAGAAGAAGACCGTATTGAAATTGGTCCACCCTTATAGTTGAGAGGGATATGAAATAATGTTGATAATTCTTCAATCTCTGAAAGATTTCTTTTCCGAAGAGATGAAAACAATAAATCGGTAAATTTCAATCTCTTGGTAAGCAAATCCAGTGTTTTTTTCTTTTTCAACCCGCAGGAGTTCAAGACATGAGATTCTATTTTTCTATTCTCAGAGAATATAATCATGTCTGAGGCCAAATGACTCTTATCATTAGATTTTTTCTCCGCTTTTATCAATAAACAGGTGCAACCAGCATCTTTTCTTAGGAGAGTGTTGTGTAATTGGTCTGTAAGATTGAAGTTATTAATTAAATCAGAAGTAAGATCTACTTTTGTTCTTGATTCCATTTTTTCTAAAGAAATTAGAAGATTATTGACCTGTTCAGCTGATAGCTCTTTTACCTTGCTACCATAATGAGTATCAAGGGAATTAGCAACAAAATCAATTTGTCTTCTCATTTTATTTTGAAGGTTTTTCAAATTAAAGCCCTTCGAAACTATAGGAAGGAGCATGTTAAGGTTTTCATTGTTTTTGTAGAAGACCAAAGAAAGAAGTTTGAACTTCATTAATAAACTACTGAGAAAAGCAGAATGAGTCTTATTTGCATAAGCATTGAATCTGAAATTTTTAGGATTATCACAAGAAGAAGAATACACAACAACCATACTGACAGTCTTATAGAGAGGTAAACCTAATTTTTTCAAGGTAAATTGCTTCTTACCTCTAACGGGTCTATATGGTAAAAAGAAGATGATTGTTAAACAGGTTAATAAACAAAAAAGTGAAATGAGAAAATATTTATTTGTCAATACAGTTGTAAAAAAGATAACTATGGCAGTGCCTATGCTCTCACAAAAAAGAGAAAATGATTGAACAAAGGTTGAAGGAATCAATATTGTAATCTCAGGGAAGAGGAAAAATAGAGAAATGATACCTACTGATACAACAGAAATAATGGAAAGTAAACTCTTTAGCACTCTGTTAGAGTGTTTTTTTGATTGATATCCGTATCTTTTTTCATAATGGAGATTATTCTTTTTGCTCATGAACTCTCCTCTTAGGGGTGATAGAAGACTGATTTTATACAAAAGATGTACTACTTCGAACTATAAAAGCACAGCAAAATTGTTAAGGAAGAGAGAGAGGAGATAATTTGTTCCAAAGCCACTAGAATGCGTTTTTCTTCTTTATGTTGATACTTTTGTCAGAAAAACCATCTAATTGGCAATGAATTTCCTTTGCATACTTATTCTTTCATTGAAGGATAATAGTAGAATATGAACTATGAGTGATGCAAAATGAAAAACACAAATAACACATATGATCCAGAACCAACCGATGATGAGAGTTTACCTCCTTGCTGGTTTCCGATAATCCCTTAAGGAAATCACTATCTTTTTTCTTTTTATTTACTAACTTTCTTTACTTTCCAGATATTCCATTGCCATTCTTCTTGATTCTTTATCGTACATATCCATAAAAGCTGTTTGCTTAATTTTGTCTGTAAATTGATTTATTGTTCTTGAAAACGAAATTAATCTATGATACATCTTTATCTCTTCCCCCATCTTAAAGAAATTATTTCTTCTACAATGCTCCTCTAACTTTACTAGTCCTTCAATAACATTCTTGTTATCAGACTCATCTAAATAATTCCTTAGTAAGACATAAAAATCCCTCCAGATTTTCAAGATAGGGGCTTTAGTCTCCGTTGTTTCTCTCACAATTTTGTTTACTATTTCTCTAAATTTATCATAATTCCCCATAGAAATGAGAATTTTTCCTATTAAAATATCTGCATATAAAGGATCAATAGCATATTCTCTTAGTTTCTCGATTGTTTGAACGCTTTTCTCTTTGCTTTTATATGGCACATGTGTAAGTAATAATTGCTGTAATATAATTGATACTTCTGTTTCACTTTTATCAATGTTATTTTCAAATATTTCTTGTATGTTTTTATCATCGGAGAAAGCACTTAAAATGAGCTTTTCAGATATTTTAAACTTACTTAATAGAGAATTTGTATGTTCATAAATTCTTCTTAATTTTTCATCTTTTACATCTTCAATATTCAAGTCTAGTTGAATAAAAATGAACAGAAGTGTGTAATATGAACTTACAAATATATACCATTTACCTCTTGCAAAGTAATTTGATTTTACATTTTCATCTTCCATAAAACTTGCTAACTCTATTAATAGATCATGTGCTAACTGGAATTTCCCTTGATGTGCATAACATCGACTTAAAAATTTCAAAATATCTGTGTATTCATACATCATTTCTTGTTGTAACTTCTGTTCTTTTATCTTTGAATATGCCTTATTAAGATATTCGATTGCATGAGTTAGTTTGTTCCTAATTGTATTCATGGTTCCCAAAAACCAATAAAACGAAATAAGATGATTGTCCAACATGCGTTTATGAAGTTGTTCCTTTTCAAAAACCCATTCTAGAAGTTTCTCAATCTTTTCCACGTTTCCTGAATGTAGATAAAATCTCAAAAGTTGATTAATTACTACATTTAGACCTCTCATATTATAGCTTTTTGAATAATATCTGAGGCATTTCTCCATATTTACTTCAACTTTAGGGGAATGTTTATTTTGAAGAAAAGAAAAATGTGAGTATGCATATAGAGCACTATAATAAATCTCAGGGTAATCATCTTTGTGAGTTTCTATTACTTCTAGTGCTTTATGCATGAATTCAATAGATTCTTTTTTATTGCCCTTTAATTGATTAATTAGAGATTCAGCTTGAAAAATTCTTGAGATTTGTTCCATATTATTGGTTTCTTCCATGTTTTGTTTCATGTTATCAATAGTAAACTCTGTTTTATTCAATTGTTTAACATAATAATATGTTTGAAGAAAGTATTGCCAGTATAATTCAAATAGTACTTGATTGTCATTTAATGGTTTTGCTATATTTATTAAAGCTGAAAGCAAATCTGCCATCTCTTTTGATCTTTCATTTGCACAAACCATATCCAAATCTAAAAGATAATCCTGTAAATCAGGCAAAGCATGTATATTATTCTGATTCTCAAACAATCTTTCCCTTGCTTTGTAGAATTCTTTAATATTAAACATACTTAGTCCCCACTAAATTCTTTCCTCAGTAAATTACTCTGTTGTTACCATTAATTAAAACGAGAAAAGAGTATAAAATACCTTCGCTAAACTTGATAATAAAGAATGGATTTGAATCCAACAATTCTCTGAGTCTCGATAGACTTAACTTTTTCCTGTTAGTTTTTCATTTTATACTCTCGTTGTTAATCAGTGAAGGCAAGAATAAATAATAAATAATAATCACCAAGCCCTGTAAGCAGAAACTTCTCTATGTTATTTATTGAATAATTGTAAAAACTACAAAAGAGTCAAAAAAATCAAGTAAACTAAAATCAGCTGACAAGAACTCTCCAAGAATCTGACGAACCGATTCCTATTTGGCCTAACTACGCTTGAACAATTAGTGGAAGTGGACTAAACATCTCGCCTAAGCTCGACGCGTACATCCCTTCTCTATCAAACGGATCTTCTTTCCGCGTTCTCGTCTACAACGAAAGTTACTGTCACCAGTCCCTTTATAGTGTTGCAGAGTGGGCGACTCGTTTCGAGGGTAGCTTCGAGCGTAGATGCATTCCGCTCTTATCTACAAGGGCTTAGCTACTCGGCATGCTCGGTAGAACAACCGATACACCAGCGGCCCCAGCTGCCTGTTCCTCTCGTACTGTGGAAGCTTTACTCTCAATCGCCCGCCAGCACCATCAGATAGAATCCAACCTGTCTCACAACGGTCTAAACCCAGCTCACGTTCCCTTTTAATGGGCGAACAACCCCACTCTTGGCCCCTGAATCAGGACCAAGCTAGGAAGAGCCGACATCGAGGTAGCAAGCCGTGAGGTCGATGTGAACTCTTACCCACGACAACTCTGTTCAGGGCTGCGCTTATGCAAAATACATAGCACATTGGTTCGAAGATCAATTGTTAACCCCGTGAAGGGCAGTTACCAATCTTGTCACCTATCGAGTACTCACGCTTTTGTTGTAGCTCTTCATCTGTTGTGTTGTTAATCTTTTTAGGGAATTCCTTATCAATTTGTTGGGATATCAGACAGATAATGGACCCATTCTGTTCAAGATTTTATTATGCCAATTTGGCGAAAACCTATATAATTTCCTCACCGGAAATTGAAGACAGGAGCAATTTTCTAATAATTTATTTTAGCTCTGCCAATTGAAAAAATTTTTGCAACAGATAAATGTTACCCAGATGAGAGCACAACTTTACACGTAAGTATTATAAAGAAGCGCAGTTACCCCTGGGGTAACTTTTCTGCCACCTCCGCCGCCTACTAAGGGCATTGCGAAGGATCGCTAGGCCCTGCGTTAACATCTGCGAACCGTGTTGGTGAGTTCACAGTCAACCAAGCTTTTGCCCTTGCACTCTACACCGGATTTCTGTCCCGGTTGAGCTTGGCTTTGGGCCCTCTTGATATCTTTTCAAGAGGCTACCGCCCCAGTGAAACTGCCAGGCAGGGGGTGTCCCCCTCGCGAGAGGTAAGTCGTACCAATGCACAAAGTCAGTATTTCAAGATCAACTCCCCTACATCCCGGAGAATGTAGGATATAACGTTTCCTGACTATGCTATGTATGCACACCAATACAACAGCCCCTGACAGCAGTAAAGCTCCACAGGGTCTTCTCTTCCCGATGGTGCGTTCCAGACTGTTCGCTGGACTGTGGGTTCAGTAGGCTTTAGGTGGAGACAGTGGGCACCTCGTTGGTCCCTTCATGGACGTCTGTAATTAGCAGACAAGGCATTTGCCTACCTTAAGAAGCTCATAGTTAGCTCCGGCGTTTACTGGGTCTTAGCCTGGTTGAACCCAGGTTTCAATCACCAGCACCGGCCAGGATTCACAAACTGTACTCAGGCTTTCGCCCTTGCAGTTTGCTATGTTTTTATTAAACAGTCGGGTGCCCCAAGTCACTGCGACCTGGTGAGGCATACACCTCGCCAGGCATCCCTTATACCCAAGGTACGGGACTAATTTGCCGATTTCCTTCACCTAAGCTCTCCTAACACGCCTTAGCCTTCTAAGCTAGCCACACCTGTTTCGGTTCTGGGTACGGACACGCTTAATCGTTCTCTTTGCCTTTTTATGAGCTGTTGGGGTTGATGACAGCCAGCAACCAATGGCCAGCCTCTTCATCTATTCTTCTGGTTCTCACCTTAACGGTTCTCCCCAGATTTCGAAATTTAACTAGGATATTCTCCTAGGTCACCTACCCACCAGCGTTAGCTCAAAGCTTGCGTCGCCGCGTCTATAAGCGTGGTACAGGAATATGAACCTGTTCCCCTTTCGATCGACTCGTTTTAAGATCGACCTTAGGACCGACTAACCCTTGGCTGACGAACAGTGCCAAGGAACCCTTGGGCTTCCGGCGGTGAGGATTCTCACCTCACTATGCTCCTACTACCACCGAGATCTGCAAACCAGATCGGTCCACTGGGAATCACTCCCCAGCTTCTACCCAACCCGGTCGCCCCCCTACCTAAAACTCTTTTGAAGTTCAATCAGGTATCGGGACCCGGTTTAGCCCCGTCCATTTTCTGGGCCCAACAACTCGATGAGTAAGCTGTTACGCTTTTTTTAACGGATAGCTGCTTCTAAGCTTACCGCCTCATTGTCTTTGTTATTGGACGCCATTCTGTTTAACATTTAACCGGGATTTAGGGCCCTTAACCTGATGTAGGGTTGTTCCCCTTTCGGCCGCATCCCTTGCGGACACGCGCCCGTCTGTCGCCTTCTACGGCGCATGCAAGTTCGGAGTTGGAAGGAAGGGTGAAGATTTCACTCTCCAGAACCTTCCGTCCGTAGCTCTACCTCACATGCCACCTCCAGCGACGCTATCCTGTGGTGATACTTCGGGGGGAACCAGCTATCAGCAGTTTAGATTGGTCTTTTGCCACTATCCCCAACTCAGAGGAATGAATTGCATATCAATAACCCTTCAGGCCTCCACGCTCCTTTCGAAGCGCTTCACCTTGGTCAGGGATAGATCAACTGCTTTCGGGTCTCAGACTTGTGACTTCACGCCCTTATCGGACGTCGCGCCTTGCCGAAGCTGCGCGCAGGTTGCTTTCGCTACGCCACCGTATAAAACTTAGGCTCGCCACAAACCTGAACTCCTCGGCCCGTGTTTCGAGACGGAACGGATGACCCTGGTCCTCTCAGCTCGTACTACCACCTCACGATGGGTTCCTTCACCGAGACTCTACCCTTTCGGGCCATCCACGTCTGTTACCATGTAGTTTCAGGTACTTTTCACTCTCGTACTTCGAATACTTTTCAACTTTTACTCACGTTACTAGTGCGCTATCGGTCTAGGGGTGTATTTAGGCTTGGGAGTTAGTCCTCCCATATTTGCGCGACAAATCCAAGCCACGCTAGTCTTGATACTACTAAGTCGGGAGCTTACGTCTACGGGGCTATTACCCTCTATAGCTTCCCTTTCCAGGGATATTCGACTTAACTCTGACGATCTTTTACGTAGTCAAAAACACCACATCTACCCTAATGTTTCCAAAAGGGAATTCGGTTTGGCCTGTTCCGGGTTTACTCGCCGTTACTACCGGAATCACGATTGTTTTCTTTTCCTCCAGGTACTTGAATGTTTTGGTTCCCTGGGTACCCCGCCATTACTGGCTGTCACAACTTATTAAGCTATGACCGGAAATCCGATTCGGGAATCTGCGGATCGTAGACAGTCTGCGTCTCCCCGCAGCATTTCGCTGCTTACCGCGCCCTTCATCGGCACCCTAGCCGAGTCATCCACTACATGGCGTATGCATAGTGTAGGTTAATTTAGGAATCAGTTTTCGCCTTCTTGGAGAGTTCTTGTCAGCTGACTGAACTCTAAAGATGAACGTAATTATTCTCTTTTTGTTCAGTGGATATAAATCCAGGAGGAGATAATTCGCACATTATTATTGCGCGAGAAGAGGGTCTATTCCTCTTATTTATAATTGTTTCTTTTCAAACAATTTTCAATATCAAAGTTTTGCAACTTTTTTCCTACCGGTTAGGGTAAGAGATAACAGATAAACAAATATTGCTATTCGCAATTAGAACAAAAAAGGGTAAAGATAAAAAGGTATTGTTTTGAGATTCTTTTACCTCAAATTATACTAAGATTAATAATGAAAAAAACTAGGAAAAGTTTTTAGTAAAATCGTTTGAAGTTAAGCTGATTTGAATGAAGGTGGAATCGTATCTACCAAAATTAATTGAACAAGCGAGGAAAATAAGCAAGAAAGCTTATGCCCCTTACAGTAACTTCCAGGTTGGTGCAGCTTTCTTAACAGCAAAAGAGAAAATCTTTACAGGATGTAATGTAGAATTTGCAGATTATCTCGCTTTACATGCAGAGGTAAATGCAATAGGTGCCGCAGTGAACGAAGGAGATACAGACATTCAGCTTGTGGTAGTCTACTCGTATAGCTCTCCACCAGTACTACCTTGTGGGTCATGTAGACAAAAGTTGTATGAGTTCTCTCAGTTACATGGACATGATATTAGAGTAATAGCTGTTAACGATAAAGAAGAGAAAATAGATATGATGCTGAGTAAGCTACTGCCTGGAGGAGAAATCCAAGTAAAAAAGAAAGGCTAAGAGTCTATTATCTCGTAAGACATACAACCACTACATAACCAAAAATGTTTGACTTCGGTAAGCTTAAAGTCATCAGGCAAATAATCTTGTTTTTTGATCATCATTGAATTACAGTGAAAACATTGTTTAGTATCTTCATCACCCATAGAGTATCAAAAAATACTATATATGAAATCAGATTAATGTTTTTCCAAAGTTGCAATACTAAAGAAAAAAGAAAGGAGGGAAGATTCCATTCAATAAAATTTGGAGAAGTTTATTCCCTATTAATCACCACCCTCTATTAATTAATAATATTATAATAGTATAAATAATCCAAAAATTCCTAACAGGTAGAATAAGTGAGTAAAATAATACTTTTAGAATTAATCTAAAGGGTGAAAAGCCTATTTCTTAGGCACTCATAAAAGGGGGTAATGTAATCTCCGAATAGGTAGTGAAATAGGGCACGTGGAGTAGTAAAGGAGCGTGAAAAGCGCTTTTATAACAAGGTAGTACCAAGATAAAGCAAAAATGAAAAATCACAAAGAAAAAGAAGAGAATGAAGCTAAAACGCACAAGACAGGTAGCAGCTTTTGTCTTCTTCTTCAGGGTCATATATGTGGTTAGTCATGCGTCTTCTTTTCAGACATATGTAAAAGGAAAGAATGAATTAAAAACCAACAAGAAAAAATGAGACAAAAAATGATTAGAGGCCTTGTTTAAACTCAATGATCAGATAGAATGATTGTCAAGAGAAGGTAGTTTATACTCTTTTCTCGTTTGTAATAATAGGAAACTGAAAAATTACCTTTCAATGTAAATCTCAATCAGATCCACAAAAGAAAGTTACAAACAAAAGAATTAGAAAATGGTTCTGTGAATATCTTGTTTTAAGTCTTGAGAGCTAGAAAATTAAGCATTGGGGGAAAAAGAGCAAACTATATATATCGAAGTTAGTCTAAGTATAGTGCCACAAGATTTCTTGTAGAAGTCTATTGTGGATGTAAGCCATGTCTTTATAGACAAGGATGGGGAGAAAGAAATAGTTTCCCCTTCTTTGTCTTCTTAAGAAAGAATTACTGTTTTAATTATTGAGGCAAAAAACACTCACAACACAAGTAATAAAAAAGAAAGGAGAATCCGTAAGCTAGTAAGTCTTGTGTATGAGACTTCTCGAGGGCTATCTAAAAAGCCAACGAACGATAACTTAAAAAAGCATACAAAATCATAAAAGGTTGCTGTATGAAAAGCAGAATCACCTCCAAGGAAAATAAGAACTCCGAGACGTTAAAAGATACTTCTGAAAAAAGTATAAACGGACATTTTTGTGTGACAAAAAAACAAACAAACGTATAAGTGGCAAACTTAGCGTAAATTTATTTTAAAAAAAGTCAAAATAAGATCGTACCAAATTAATCGAAAGAAACTAGAAGCCGGTTGATCATGCCGGAGCTAGGTGCTATCAGATTTGCAATAGACATGCGAGTATTAAGTCTCTTAGGAGGCTTTGCGAAAGGCTCAGTAACACGTCGCCAAACTGCCCTATGGACAGGGATAACCTCGGGAAACTGAGACTAATCCCTGATAGGTATGGAATCCTGGAAGGGGCCAATACCGAAATGGGTTTCGATTCGCCATAGGATGTGGCCGCGGCCGATTAGCTAGTAAGTGATGTAAAGGATCACTTAGGCGATGATCGGTAGGGGTTATGAGAGTAAGCGCCCCGAGAAGGACACTGAGACACTGGTCCTAGCACTACGGTGTGCAGCAGTTAGGAATTGTGCCCAATGCGCGAAAGCGTGAGACCGCGAATCTGAGTGCCAAGGAGAACCTTGGCTGTGATGGAGTGTTCACAGCTCCAACAGCAAGCAGAGGGCAAGGCTGGTGCCAGCCGCCGCGGTAAAACCAGCTCTGCGAGTGCCTAGCGCGATTATTGGGCTTAAAGCATCCGTAGCCGGATAAGTAGGTCTCTGGTTAAATCTGCAAGCTTAACTTGTAGGCTGTCAGAGATACCGCTAATCTAGGGAATAGGAGAGGTGAACGGTACTGCGAGAGAAGCGGTGAAATGCGTTGATTCTCGCAGGACCCACAGTGGCGAAGGCGGTTCACTGGAATATCTCCGACGGTGATGGATGAAAGCCAGGGGAGCGAAAGGGATTAGAGACCCCTGTAGTCCTGGCCGTAAACGATGAGGATTAGGTGTTGGCCATGGCTAAGGGCCTGGTCAGTGCCAAAGGGAAACTATTAAATCCTCCGCCTGGGGAGTACGGTCGCAAGGCTGAAACTTAAATGAATTGACGGGAAAGCGCCACAAGGCACGGGATGTGTGGTTTAATTCGACTCAACGCGAGGAAACTCACCTGGAGCGACTGTCGTATGTGTGTCAGGCTGAAGACCTTACACGAACAAGACAGAGAGGTAGTGCATGGCCGTCTCAAGCTCGTGCCGTGAGGTGTGCTCTTAAGTGAGTAAACGAGCGAGACCCGCGCCCCTAATTGCTAAGAGCAAGCTTCGGCTTGGCTGAGGACAATAGGGGGATCGCCATCGATGAAGATGGATGAAAGGGCGGGCCACGGCAGGTCAGTATGCTCCTAATCTCCAGGGCTACACACGCATCACAATGGACAGGACAATGAGAAGCGACTCCGAGAGGAGAAGCGGACCCCGAAACCTGTTCGCAGTAGGGATTGAGGTCTGGAACCGACCTCATGAACATGGAGCGCCTAGTATCCGCGTGTCATCAACGCGCGGAGAATACGTCCCCGCTTTTTGTACACACCGCCCGTCGTTGCAACGAAGTGAGGTTCGGTTGAGGCTGGGGCGATACGGTTCAGTCGAAACTGGGCCTCGCGACGATGCAAAAGTCGTAACAAGGTATCCGTACGAAATTTAGATGAGTCTAAATTTCCGGTAAGGGGAACCTGCGGATGGATCACCTCCTAAGTTTAGAAACCTTAGGGTTTCTTCCGCGCAGGGCCTGTAAAAAGGCCTTGTTGCGACTTCTTTTAGAAGAAGTCGCCGTAGTTACTTACTTTAGAGTATCTTTTGTCTCGGGGTTCCTATATTCTTTGGAGGCGTTTTTATTTGTCATGAAAAAAAAGCTCTAAAAAATATCTTTTAAGAAATTAAAAGGTTCTCTCAAATTATTCTTGACCCAATTTTTGATATTATTAATGGAATTACCTTCAGTTTCAGTTTGCTCAACAATACTATCACATATTACCGATTCTAGTACCTTCATCATATTTCGGATTTCTATGTTATGGAAACCAAAATACTTCCAACTACTTTTGTGTACAATATTATTGTTTGTAGTCACTGTAACTTTAACAATGTGGAATAGGTCACCTTCCTCGCTGCAAATTTCGAATGATGATGGTTTTATATTCAAATTGTTTTCTTCACACACATCAATGAACTTCATATTGGACAGAATTCTGTTTGAGAAGAATTCTTCCTGTAATCTCCACCATTTAAAGAGCAAAGCAATTACAGATTTAGAAGGGATTTTTGCGCTAGAACCTGTTGGAAGGGGTAATTTATTTTCTTTCAACCAACTGTACCAAGCCTTGGAAATCTTTGTTGACCTATTACCTTTTTGTGTAAAACAGTAATATTTGTAACTAATATCCCATCTGAATGGAAAATTCATAAGAATATCTTCTTCTTCCATTTGAATTGAAACAACGTTTTTCATATATTCATCAGAAATATCTCCATGTTTTTCTTTTTTCAAAACAATACCAGTTCTTGGATTTTGCCCCTTTCTAAATGAAAATGTGGGAGGAATTAATTGTTTTTTAGTCTCGGAGTTAAAGAGAAAGAAGTCAAACGGCTTTTCTTCAAAAATATTCTTACTTAATATATACTGATTCTCTTTTGCATCAAAAAATGACTCTGGATCTGATAACACTTGTAGTAATTCCTCATAAACATCAAACTCTTCTTTTCCATCTAAAATAGACTTCAAATCATTATTCGTCAAGAAACTAATCACATGTGTTTGGATAGAATCATAAAACCATGAAATTCCTCTATGTTTGTTTGGTTGATTTTCAATCTCTGAAAGCCTATCTTTCATATCATTAGAAGAGATAGAATCAATTCCATATAAACCACGATTTGACTTAAAATCTTGAAGATTAGATAATCGTTTAGAGTTAAATAGTTTCAACAAAAATTCTCTTTTGACTTTAGAATATACAATTAGAACTTCATCATCATTGATTTCTTCTTTAGCTTCAATTTCTTCTATTAGACTATTGAGAAAGGATTCAGTTTTGTTTTTTACTTCAGAAAAACCTCGTATAGAAATCTGTTTTTTACCATTTTTTTCTGTAAATTTTGGTAAAAAGAATTCGTGGCTTATTTTTACATGTTCATTTCCTATAAGAATTTTACAGTAATCAATTATTTTAATCGCGGCCTTACCTTTGTACAGAGCAAGTGTGTGACCGTTTTGTGCTAAACCAATTACTTGGTTTTGTTCAATTAAACCATCAAACATACGTTGGCAAACTACTTTACTTATTATCCCTTTTTCTACTAGTTTCAGTAAGGATTCCTTAAAATCATCGTTTAGAAATTTAATCAGCCAATCATTACCTATAATATGATACTGTCTATTCCTATCATAGATAAGTTTCTTTATTAATTGAGGAACAATTGCTTCTCCCAATTTTACTTTTGGTGATTTTAGAAAACTTTTGTTCTTCATGAGTTTAGAGTATCTAACTATTTGTTTTCTATTTAACTCTCTTCTGATCAGATGATAGCCAAATTTTGGAATGTACTCCCATGGATATTTTGTTGCACGATCACCGAATTTATAGTCTAAAAAAATAACCTTGAAAGTCTCATTTGCTTCTTTTGTAAAGACAACATCATCAAATCCATTGTGAGCTCCTGATAGTTTATCATAATATTCTTTCATTAAATTCTTTGAACTATTTCTTTGAAATTTATCCTTAACTAGGTATATCTTCTTCCAAGCTCGTTGCACGAACTCTCTATCGTGACTAGTTAGTATAATCTCTTTCTCTCCCGCTCCTTTCTTAATGAAATTGAGATACGTTTCAGCTTCTTTAGTTGTTAAGTGAAATTTGAGTTGAAGATTACCCAGTCTCTCTGTGCATCATCCTCACCCCCAATATTATCATACATCTCTTGGAACTTTTTTATGACAGATATTGTGGGCTTAGCTGCTTGGGTTACCCCCTTTTCTACTTTTTTTTCTGTAGTTGGCGGTGATTCTTCCCCTGTCATCTTTACTGTACCACTAGTATCAACTGTAGTTTCCTTGATAAACACCTGTTCTTCTTTGTAGTACTTCCCTAGTTTGGGTTGTTCATTGAGCACCTTTTGAACAAGTAATTGTACCTTATTTACGATATTTAAAAATTAAATGGGTTTTGTTGATAATATTACTAGACAAGGTGAGGAATTGGCAGTTTCTTTCTTGTTGTCTTTTAGTATATTTTGCCTCTTCTAAGTATAATTGATAGAGTGATGCAAATGAAACAAACATATGATCCTAAAGACGGAGATGAAGACATTCTTCCTCCTGGCTGGTTTCCAAACTAGCCTTTTTACCTTCTTTTTGGAGCTGAAATATCTACCAAGTATATAAATCAAAGTTTTCATAATATATTTAGTGGGTTTGATTGAGTTATAGTAATCAACATTTTCACATAGATAAAATTCAAACGTTGAAGGATTTAGAGGAGATAATTGATAAACTTCGTGTTTTATCAGCAAATGAGAAATCAGACGGAGTTATCAGTATAATAGAAAAAGCAATTGAAAAGAGCTGTAGATTAAACCATTCAATTGCTACAATCAAGTTATATGAATTAAGGATAAAGCAATTGTTTGGAAATCGAAACACTGTTTCCTCAATTAGTAAGACACTTCAAGATATGAAGAATTTAGCAACAAAAATGAATTATACTGAGGGGCTAATTCTTTGTTATTCAATTGAATGGGGCTTTGAGAAATTTATAGGAAACCAAACAAAGAGCAAGAAAGCAATACTAAAAGCCATGGAATTACTAAAATCATCGAACAATCTAGACATATATACCTATAATGTAACTAGATATAGCTACGCAATAGAAATCTGGTTAGAGGATTATGATTTCAAGAGCTGTGAAATATTTGAGGAATGTGTTTCATATTTTATTAATGTGGGAAACTATAAAGGTCTGTTTCATTCATTGGGATATCTGAGTATCATATATCTGCATATGCAGAAAAGAAATAAAGCGATTAAGATAGCACAGAAGATTCTTTCCATGAAGTTAGATCTAGAGATACTTCCAAAAGACTTGCAGGTTATAGCCTATTACTTTTTGGGGGTTTCTTTTAAGTTGCAATGTTCCCTTTCTAAAGCTAAAACATTTTTCCTAAAAGTAAAACAAATATTTGAACAGAATAAGATGATTAAATCAACATACTATATTCCAACTCTTTCCCATCTTTTAGTAATTACAGCTTTACAAGGAAATTTAGATACTTCCCAAAAAGAAATAGCACAAATTGAAAAATTATTAGAAATGGATGTTTTGAGGAGCAATCTTACTAAATTTAATGAAAATCAGATTAAACACACATTTAATTTAACGAAATTTTATGTCTATTCTAGGACTGCTGTATATGAAAAAATTGAAGATCAAAAACTAATTTCTATTATTCTAAAAGATTGTAAATTGTATTATAGCGATTTTGTAATGTTAAGTGAATTCATGCTTGTTGCAGACATTAACAGTAAGAATCTAAGACAAATGTTATTAATCAATAACTACAGTATAAATCGAATTAAGCATATTATTAGATTTAAACTTGAAAAACAGAAATCTTTGTCAAAGATTAGTAAAGAGCAGAAGATTCAGAACTGTATAGCTATTTTGAAAAACCGAATAAAAACAGGAATGAACACTTATATTGAACATGTTTATGTTGATTTACTCATAGCTAATCAACTATTTTCTTCAAAAAGATACGCAGAGATTTCACCTCTATTAAAGAAATATCAGAAACGACTTCACAAGATTGATGTTCTGGAAATGCGTATTTTCATGGAGGCTTTTATTCAAGTAGGAGCATATAAGAACGGAGATCCTCTTGGTCCAGCTTTACAATACATGGCAATAAAGAAATGTAGGCTCTATGGTTTCTCTCGATTGGAAAACAGATTATTGGATTATTTGCAATTGCAGCATAAGGAGATAACAAGAACAATATAGAACTCAAGAGAGGGGTTCTTATGTTCTTTGGAGGTTTTTCTTTTTGTCTCTAAATTTCTTCTGGTTTTTTGTGTTTCTTTCTTTTTAAATTAATGATAGACGATGAAGACTAAATATAACCCCAAAGATGGAGACGAATCGATCCTTCTCCCATTGTGATCTCCATACTAGTTTCATTTCTTTTTCTTCTTCTACTTCTTGAAAATTCTTTAGTAAATTATAGTTTGAATGAACTTGCTCTTTTATACATTGGCCAATTCTTATTGAAAGCTCTAGGCCCGAATACCTGTAACCCTTTTTCTGATCTCCAAATCTCTGGAGCTTCTCTTGTAAAGACTGTAACTTCTCTATTTCGTTTGAAATCATTCTCCCACGGAGTTAAACCGTACCCTGTTTTAGAATCAACCATGTAAATCCCATCTGGACAGGTAACGAATGGTTCGTTATTTAACCAAGAGAGAAGATATTCATTCTGGTACCAAAACTTTAATTCATGGTTCTTTACATTCAGAGAATCTAGTATAATTTCCCCTGAGGTAAAACCTCCTTCTTCGGTTCTTGAAAAATCTCTTACCTTCCCAGTAAAAACTATTCTAGTTTCAGGGAGTGTATCGAGAATTGTTTTCATCGGTTGTTTTTTTTGTTCATTAGCTGTCCTTACCTGTTTACCTAATTCTATTGCTAAAGACAGAGTTTGAGGAATAACTGCTTTCTGAGCTTCTTTAACCTTCATAGGACATCGAGCAACGCTCACTGATCCTCCCGACAAACGTGAAGAGGTTCTAGCAATGAGTTCACCTCTAATATCATCTGCTACATTTTTCACAATCTGAATATCACCATATTGGCTAACGATTGAGAAAGGTGCAATTGAAAAATCTTTGACCCTTGTTGTACTAATAGATATTTTTGGCTTACTCCTTCCACAACAATCTCCATTGATGGCAACTTTACCCATTTGAGCAGCTACCATCAAAGGAATAATACTGTTGTAAGGTCCAAGTTCAGTGGCTACAAAAGCGCTGAATTCTTCCCCTAGGAACAATTCAAGTTCTTTAACAGCTCTAATCATAGGTTTCTTTTCTACTATTTCTTTTTCTTCAACTATTCTTTTTTCTTCTTCAGTAATTCCTCCTCCAACCATTCCAATGATACAAAGACTATCATCTGGTTGAAAATCTGTTAAGTCAGCAATCGTAAAATTTAGACCTATGTCATATATTTTATTGATATTCTCGAGAGCCTTAGCTTCACTTCCCCCTCCACCACAGGCTAAAATCTTTGCACCTATAACTAGATTATAGACATCTCGTTTTGATAATTCTTGAATAGTCATGACAATTGAATTAGGATGTGCAGACTTTTATGCTTTTTCCGTTGATATGTTTACTAGTAAAACGATTTTATCGTCAGTTTCTTTCTTGTTGCCTTTTAGTATCTTTTGTCTCTTCTAAGTATAACGTAATGAGTGATGCACAATGATGAAAAACAAATATGATCCAGAAGATGGAGACGAATCAATCCTTCCCCCACTGTGGTTTCCTAATTAATCTCATTTCTAATTTTTCTTTTCAAATTCTTGTTTTGTTGTATGTGTTTACTAGTAAAGCACCTATATTGTCAGTTTCTTTCTTGTTGTCTTTTAGTATGTTATAGCACTTCTAAGTATAACTAATAGAGTGATGCAAATGAAACAAAAATATGATCCGGAAGACGGAGATGAAAGTATAATGCCGCCCTTATGGAGACCCATAAGGGTTTTTTTATTATTACGCATACTAAAAAATGCAATCTTAATGCAATTTTTTTGAAATGACTTATATCTCGAAGAGTACAGTTTACTTTGTTTGGTGGACTAATTTATGGAACATAAATTCAAAGATTTTCAGAAACTTGAGTCAAAAGAATCTTTATCTACATTTATTGAAAGATTTAGAGTTGTAGCTAAAAATGAGAAATCCAACAATGAGAATTTGATATTTATTGAAAAGGTCATTGAAAAATGTAAGCAACTTGATGATAAAAAATCCTTAGTGAAAGTATATGAAATTAAGGTATCATTGATAGAACATCTATTTAGTAGAGCTTCTGAAATCTCAGAAATAGCAAGTGCCATGAAAGATCTATCAAACGAGATTAACTATATAGAGGGTTTAGCTTTATCTTATAATGTTGAATGGTATATAGAAAAAATAAAGGGGAACACAGAAAAGAGTAAAAAAGCTCTTAGCAAATCTATCGCTTATATAGAGAAGATATCCAATCCCGAGAAATATGCTTTTCATGTTTGTATGTACTCTCTAGCAGTAGAAAAATGGTTAAGTGAACATGATATTGAAAGTTCCACAATTTTAGAAGAATGTTCAAGTTATTTCTTTGAGGAAGGTTATCATAGAAGTTTAGCCCAAACATTTGGTCTTCTAAGTATTATATACACTAGAACTCATGACAGTAAGAAAGCACTGAATATAAGCAAAAGAATCTTTTCTGATAGGATTTTATTCGATGGACTAGCTCAAGAAGTTAAGGGTATGATTTACTATTTTGTGGGATTAGGATACATGTTAGATGCTAATTTGAGAATTTCTGAATCATATTTTCAGGAGGCTTACAGTATTCTTAAACCAATTTATTTGAAAAGTGATTTTTATGGTTATTTTATCGTTTTACATTCTTATCTTGCTACTGTCACAGGTTTACTAGGGAAAACAAAACAAGCGATTGAAATTGACAAACTTGCTGATACGCTCCTTCAAACTGAATTTATCCAGAAAAATATAGATATAAATACCAAGAAGCAGATTCTACATACCCATAATCTCGTAAAATTTTACAATATTTCACGTTTAAGTAATTATAATTCTCAAGAACATCAAAAACTGATCGATGATATATTCGCAAATTGTAAAGACTTGTTTAGCGATTTCATGACTCTTAGTGAGTTTATCCTCAATTCCAATCTCGATACTGACAAACTTCAACAGTTATTAGAAATAGATAATTTCAGCGTTAACCGAATAAAATATCTTATCGAGTTTATGCTTGAAAAACAACAATTAGAGAGAGAGATTAGTCAAGAACAAAGGGTTTTGAACTGTATTTCCATCTTAGAAAAGCGCGTAAAAACAAAGAAAACTACATTTATGGAAAATGTTTATGCAAATCTCCTTATTGCTCAACAGTTGTTTACTCTTAAACGGTATGCTGAAATCTCTCCTCTTCTCAAACAATATGAGAACAAGCTCCATAGAATTGAGGTTCTAGAAATGCGCATATTTATGGAAGCTTTTATCCAAGTAGGAGCATATAAGAACGGAGATCCTCTAGGTCCAGCTTTGCAATATATGGCTATAAAGAAATGTAGGCTCTACGGATTCTCTAGATTAGAAAATACATTACTAAAGTATTTACAATTGCAGCAAGAGCAAATAACAAGAACCGTGTAGAACTCAAAAAAGGTTTCTTAGAGACTCTTGAGGTTTTGTCATTTGTCCTAAAAAATATTTTGTAAATACGATTTCAATCTTCCAAGCCCTTCAGGTCAAGTTTTCATGTTCTTCTATCTTACCACACTTATAGTATTTTACGTGGTAAGATTAATTCTATTTTCGTGTCGGCTGTCGGTTTTGGTTCTGCAATTAGAATCGGTTGCCATTTTCTACTTTTAATTGTCCGATAAACATTTCTAGGGACAAATTATAGATTATTTAAATCAAATAAGCTTGAGAAAAGGAGAGGAAATAGAGGTTTTGTTCCCCTCGAGTGATGCTTGTATATCCTTCTACCCTCTCTTCGCCACCCTCTACTTCCACTAGTTGAATGTGTTCATCTTAAAAAAACTACTATGAAATAATATGCCAAATCTTCTTTTTTTCTTTTTGACAATGTTTTTATCATTGCGCGAAAAGGTTAATGGGAAGCAATATGGTAGATACAGACTCTTTGTGGCACACAATCAAAGTTGGTCCAAATCCTCCTGAAGAGGTTTATGCTATTATTGAGAACCCTAAAAATAGTAAGAACAAATATGAGTTAGGGAAAGATGGTATAATTTACTTGGATCGTGTTTTGCATTCATCTGTTCATTTCCCAGGTGATTACGCACGTTATGAAACTTGGTTAAACTTGCCAGAGGCGATCTAACCGTCGTTTAGGTGGGTCCCCTCACGTGCGTTGAGGGGAAGAGGATCAGAAGGAAGGAAGGAGCGTACCAGACAGAGAAGCAATGTTGTGCGCAGCATTAATGTGAGTATTAACTTTTCGTCCACATTTTCTGCAAGGGGCAAGATCATACTGCCCTTGAAGTCGAACTAACATTCCTCCACAACCATAATGAATAGTGCTAGTATGGTAGGGGGAAACAGACTCTAACTGTACTTTATAACCTAACTCTTGAGAAGCTAACCAGACAGCTTTCTGGTAGATGAAGAGACTATCAGGCATAGTGTATATTGCTTTAGCTAATGCTCCCTTAGTACCTGAGGGGTCAACAGTTAACTGTTCAACCTTTAAGGTCTTACACTGTTTTTTCACCATGACTGCAGCAAGAAAGGGTGGTAAACAGCGAGTAAGCTCGCGAATGAGTCTCATGCGACGAGTATAAACTCTATTGAGCTCTCCTTGCAACTTACAGAAACCAAGAGTGTCTCGAGCTTTACGTTTGCGCATCAACCCCCGATGAAGTTCGGGGAGAACTTTAGAAGTAAGGTGGGAATAACGTTCAGCTAGAAGCAAGGTTTCAGGAGGGAGAGAAACGGAGGTGTTAAAAGCCATCATATGTGCCCCTAAGCGGTTAATATCTAGACCAAGAATAGATTTTTTCCTCCCGGAAATAAGCGGGAGATAGGTGTGGAGAAGGGTAGAGGAGTGGAAACAGGCCATTGCTCCCTCGAGAACGACATCCACTCGAGGTTTGTAACTAGGTGCTTGACCGCTGCTAACTTGGAAAAGTTTGATCTCTGCACCATTATGAATATACTCTCGTACTTTGGAGGGGAAAAGTGTTTTTGCAACAAGTTTCTTCTTCCCTTTCTGAGGGAAACCTAATTCTGTCCATCCTTGTTTATTGATTTGTGCTGTTAGTGTTTTTGCATTCCCTTGTCGGGTGATAACATAATCTTTTTTCATTAACAATTTTATGGGTAATCTTCCTTTCTTTTTTCTTTTAAATGGTAAGGGAACAACTTTTGCTACTGGGAGGCCTTTAAGTAACTGAGGGGCACTCTGCATGAAATGGTCAAAGAGTGTGAAAACAACTATCAGCCTGACAGCTGAGAAGAGTTTTCGGGAAGGTTTCCCAAGAGTATTTGCTAGTTGTTCTGCTAGTGTTTTGAGACTTTTCCAACGAGAAGGTTGGGGACTGTTGATCCATGAGGTGAGAAAAGGGGCAACGACAGCTTGTTCGTTCTTTAATAATTGGAGTTTGGCTAGAAAGGCTTGTTGCCTCTTGGTTATTTGGGAAATAGTAGTGAATTCATTAGTGTAAAAGAACAGTGCGTCATCTATCGCTTGTACTATTGCTTGTTGTGTTGTAGAGGTGAGGAAAGAATTATGGTGTAAGTTATTAAGATGGTAAGTTGCTTTCTTTTTCTTTCTCCAATATCCATCTGCTTGTTGTCTAGTGCTGGTTAAGAGGTTGATAACGTACCTTCTTTTAAGTTTCCAATAGTTCCCTAAACTGCTTTCAGTATAAGGTGACCTGCCAAAGATCATCCACTCCACTAATTGTTGAGGGTTCTTAGCAAGGAAATTGAGCAACCCTTGCACTTTCTGTTCCTTATCTCTTTTCCCTTTGATTGCTATATACAACCAATGGAAAGCACTTTCTGCTATGTTAGGACTCTTCCCCACTTCTTTGCATAGTTGGCGGGTGAAGAACCCTTCCTTAGGATTGGAACTGTATAACGTTTCTGCTTTCTTTACTATTTGCGGAGAAAGGAGGAGCAGTTGCTGTTCTTCTAGTTTTCTTATCCTTTGGTTAATCTCTTCTCGTTGGTGCTGGT
>JABCTC010000091.1 GCA_018238545.1 Candidatus Heimdallarchaeota archaeon | reverse complement strand
GCAGATTACGGATAAGGTAGCTGTTCAGGGCAAGCCAACCGTGTATATCTGCGAAAATTACACTTGCAAAGCACCTATTACCGATCTGGACGATTTGAGGCGTGTGCTATCTAAGCGGGTCATGTGAGAATAGAAACACCTCAACGCAACATGCTTTCCATCTGACCCAGGACAGGGCTTACCTGGCTTCAACTACCCCATACAGACCATCTCAGTGAAGTATTTAAATAGTTCGTCCTTCTGGCTTTTGTCTAATTTCAGTCTTTCAAACACAATAATAGGCTTTTTTCACTCTTTTTATTTGCATACATTATTTATAAAACGTTTCCGGGATACTTCTCCGCTCCTTTCTCTATCGCTTCCTCAACAGATGTCAAGTCTTTCAGTATGAATATCCTTTCCTTCCCCTTTTCATCATACTCTATTGAGTTTTTTAGTATTGGTGCATATTTCTTAAACATACCTATCTTAACGGTATAATCCGATGTATCTTCAATTAGAACGGGTTCAAAGCCCTTTTCCTCAAGATATTTCATTACCTTGTTCCTTTCTCCAATCGTGCCAAGTTCAAACCTATATTTCTCTTGATTGTAGTATTCAGATAGCTCTTTGAAGGTTTCCTTGTCATCAAAGAAATATTTGAAACACCATAGATTTCCTAATTTGAATATGTTGAGTTTTTCCTTTTTTGGCTCTACATCAGGTGTTTGAACGCTCATATTATTTCCTTCTCCATTTGCTTTTAAAGACAGAAGACAAATATTTGTTCCATATAGTGGTATAACTCGAACTTTCTTATTATTAGCCAAAAAGGTTGCAATAAGCGGGATAGATTCACAGTAGTTCATGTTAAACTTTATTCTGGTTTCTTCAATATCCATGAGATCCAGTTCAATACTACCAAACGCATTATCTGAATTTTCCATAATTTTATTAATACCATTAGTTAGTAAAGCGCTGGTAATTTCATGCTGATAGATGGCACTTGGAACATCAGACGCCTCTTCGATCGGGACTATTCTTCTGACTTCCCCATGTCTTTTGGATTGGTAGCCAAAAACAACAGAAGTTTTATCATTTGCGCATAATATAGTATTATTTAGCATTACCAACTCTTTTAGTCTTGTAGAAACATCCGAGATTAACCTGCAAGCCAACCGGAAGAATGTTGGAACATCCTTTTTTCTATCTTCAACCGAGATTTTTTTTCGGTGACTTGTGTCTATGTTAATATTACCAAAAACTTCAAAAAACGACTCTATGTCTTGTGAATCCCACTTTTCAATTAGTGGTTTAATAATGAATCTGTAAAATTCGCTGGATTTTCCCATTCGTGTAAATAAGGATCTATATTGACCTCGATTTAGCTCTTCAAACTCGTTATAGCTTTCATAGGAAGTTGATGATGAGGGGACATTTTTAGTAATATATTTCTTGATGTCTTCTGGATAATATTTACTTCTTATATGATATCCTAGTCCAAAAATCAGAGTACAACTTACCAACAAATATTGCCTTAGGGTATCCTCAATTGTTCCTACAAATTCATTAAGCGAATTGAAATATTCTTCCCTTGGTTTTGTAATAGTGAATAGATTGTTATATTCCGAATAAATAGTTTTTAGTACTTTCCGGGGAACTTCATAACATTTGACATAACCACTTTGATATATATTCATACTTTCCTTGAACTCGCTCCATAGTTCTCCAAATGCATCATTGGCAAATGAAATCAATCGTGTAATATCTGCCCTTTCAATTTTACCTTTTTCTAAATTCTGTTCTATAGAAATAAAATGTTGAGAATATTCCAATGTGCGATGCCTTAATGTCCAACCGGAAATATCAGATTCACCGCTAATATCTAATAATAATGGTGATTCGAATCTAATTATGCATTTCATCATCGTCCAAATAGTTTCTTTAATTTCTTCTATTTTAGGCAAACTATTTAGCGAATCTAATTTCTTGGTGCTAGTCTCAGTGAATGGAAAGATATTTTTTGAATACAGTTGCAAAGCAATCTTTAAGTTTTCCATGACAGAAGGTTCCAATTTTTCTTTCCATTCTCTCAAGTCCTGTTCATATATCTCAACTTTGTTCTGTCCTGCCTTTTTTTCTTTACCTTTTGAGGTTGTAATAGAATAAATTGGAACTAAATAATCTTCCATAGATAAATTAAATTGTGTGATTATCTTTTTATTCAATTCATCCAAAAAAGGACTTACATTCCATACGAGTTTACCTCCTCTATCATACTTTTGAATAAGTCCACATTCAATTAATTGTTTAAATGAAAACAAGTTCTTATCAAATATTTCCTCGTCTTCACTAACCCCTTTTCTTAAATATATTTCACATAAAACTTTAAGTGTCATTTCTCTAACTTCTTTTTTCTTTATTCTACCCCCAAATACTAATTTGTCTATATTCTTTTTGAAATCATCGTTTGCTTCTAAGGTTAGTTTTATTTCTTGCCTAATAGTTTCATCAAGTTTTGTAAAATCTATGCTAAGTATATCAAATTTCTTCTTTTCAAAATTTTTAACGGCTGCCTGTATATACGGTCTAAAACCAATGTTCGGATGCCCAATTTCAGAACTAACTTTCTTAAAAATAGTTTTAAGGAATTCCTCTTTAACTGTTAGTTCTTTTTCTGGATTTATAGAAAACGCTTGAAGCCTTTTCTTAATAGTTTGAGCAGCAAGTTCTGGTGTTACCTCTGGTAAGGTCAATTCATCAGCAGCGTCAAAAAACCCTGTTAGTGCAGAATTCTGCCGTATCTTGTCTCTCCAACTCGGGAACCCCGCTACCACAAAGGCAACATTGATACCATCACGGGAAAAGTTATTCTTAGTTATTTGCAGGTTAGCCAAAAAATTAAAAACACGATTCGAATCTATGTGTTTATGTAAATCGTCTATAAAAACAAAAAAACCTTTTGCTCTGTCTTGAATTTCAAGCATTAGCAACCTTGCTTCCTCAAAGTCAATGATGCGGGATGTTCTTGAAAGGCTATATTTTTCAGCCAGTTTGAGTATTTCTATACACATTTCTTTCTCAAATTTTTGAACATAATGTGCTTCGCTAATATTTTCTGATAATGCAATTCTAATTGGCTCAATGTGATTTATAGTTAGGTGTGGAGCCATAAAATCAAAGAAAGTAGTTTTTCCTGTACCAAAATCGCCATCTAACAAAAATCCTTTATGAAAAAAATCCACTTGTTCCTTTTTTACCTTATTTAGTGCCCATTGTATCGGTTGAGTTTCAACAATTATTTCGTCGTAAAGCGATTTGTTAATTAGGGAAAAACCATCAAGTGGACCTGGGAAAGGGTTTTCTCTCAAATTTAGTTCTTCCCACCATTCTTTTGTTTCATCTTCTTTGGGTAATTCCTCTGGTTCATTGAAATCCGTGTCATCAAGAATTGAAGGCAACTTGCGATATTCTTCTTTCTTTTGTAGTATCAAATCATCAATTTCTTTTGCACGTTCTCTCTTAACCCATTCAATTAGTTTTTCATGTTTTTCAACTTCCTGTAGTCCCTGAATTTCTTCTTTGATATCATATTTTTTTGTCGTCAAATCAATAAGAGCGATATAATCATCTGCTTTTATATTATTCATTTTTAGGAACGGGGTTTCTGATATTATTTGTTCAAGAGTTTCCTTGTCTGATATTCTTTGAATCTTTATCAAAAAATCTTCCACAAAACAATTACAGATTTCTTTGTCACGCGGATTGCCAAATTGAAACCGTAATTCTTTCCCGAAATAAACCTTTTTAATATCCTTATATCTTCTCCTGTCGAAAGTTTCTTTATCCTTTAAAAGTTTATAATTTCTACGGACGAAGATCCTAATCGCCTCTTCTTTATTCATTATGATAACTCCTACGTTTTAAGTTTAACTGCTTGTTGTATAAATAATGTATAACTTCCTTCTATTTTTTCACTCTTTCTATTCTATTTCTAAGTACCTGTCTTGTTGGCCCCAATAGGAGATAACTTAGCATATAATACGAACGTTTCCATCATCCCTTATCTTCACCACCCCATAATCATATCCAAAGGACTTTTGATATTTACTTAAGTTTCAGCATATAAAAACTCTTCGATCTGTTAATGTTCCATCTAAACTTTATATGAGTACAGGCACTGTATGTTACGAAGATAGCTGAGCAATTAAAATAGGGGTAAGAAGAATGATAATAGATGCACGTGTGAGACCGCCGTACAAGAGTTTGCAACAGGTGCTTGCATCGGCGCCTGGAGCTCCTAAACCAGTCAAACGCAGCCCGCTTATAAGCGGCTACGAACGTCCACAGTCAATGGTACAGAAATCGCTCGAGTTGTTCATAGCTGAGATGGACGAAGCTGGTGTTGATAAGGGGATACTGGTGGGTAGGCAGGCGGGTCATCGCATT
>JABCTC010000090.1 GCA_018238545.1 Candidatus Heimdallarchaeota archaeon | reverse complement strand
TACTTGAAAATGCAGGAATAAAAGATATCTTGCCAGAAGTGCTAGTGAGGATAGGCTTTGTTTCAATACTATTAGGTTATTATCAAGAAGCAGAAGAGATAATAGAAAAATTATATGCTATGGCAGATAAACAAGAATCATATTATTATGTTATATGGTCAACATGCTTAGAAGCACTATTACATTACAATCTAGAAAAAACAGAGCAAGCTTTAGAAATAATGGAAAAAGCAATGAATATAGCTCTAGAATTTAGTTTATTCAATGTCTATTTTCAGACAGCTTGCTTAAGTAGCTATATTTATGCAGCAGATAATCAATTTGAACAAGTGGAGAAAGTAGCTAAAAAAGCGCTGGAAATAGCAACACAACAGAACAATGAAATAAATAGAATTAAATTCAGTCTGACAGAGAGCTTTTTGCAAATTATCTTAGGAAAAGAAGAAAAGTTCAGTGAGCTAAATGGTGTGTTCAAATATCTAAAAGAGAAAGAGCAATTTTACACAGAAGATATTGAAAAATTAAATGAATTTATTGAAGAGCTAATAGAAGAAAAAAACACTATTCAGAAATTAGTTATTAGAACTAAAGCAGAAAGATATCTCGTGAACTATCTCCAAAGAACAAATCCTTGGTTCTAGAATATTTTTTATATTGCTAAGAAGATTAAAAAGAAACGTTTCTTAAAGTAATTAGCCAAAACAAACACTCAAGGTTCATAACATGCCAGAAATGCAGTATCTTACTAAAGCAGCGAGGAATTAATAAGCCATTTCTCTACCAAGTATGCGGGTGAAATAATGAAAACTAACACTAAATGCATTGAATGTATAGAAAATGCAGCACGAAGAACTTTATCACTACTACATATTCAAGACAAAGAACAACTGCGAGTAATGGTCAAGGTGGAAGAGTATCTAAGTGGAGTAAATAGGAACTTGACACCTATGGAAATAAGTTTTGGAATAAATGAGATAATGAGGGAAGAAACAGGTATTTACGACCCTTTCAAAGCAATCAAGGAAGAATCTAATAATAACGCTATGAAGTTGATGAGTAGAGCAAAGAAAATTCTAGAGGAAAGTGAAGAACCATTATTTGATGCGATAAGAATAGCTATAGCTGGGAATATCATCGACTATGGGATGAAATCAGATTATAACCTCTCCGAAACTCTAGAAGGAGTAATGGAAAAGAAACCTTTCATCAACGATTACCTACTGTTGAAAGAAAAACTGTCCAAAGCTAAGAACATAACTTTCTTGGCTGATAATGCAGGAGAGATAATTTTGGATAAGCTGTTAATAGAGCAAATTAACCAAATGTTCAAGATAGATAAAATCAATCTTATAGTTAAGAAATATCCTTTCATGAACGATGTTACTTTAGAAGATCTGGAAGAACTAGGTTTTGAGGAAATAACTAATGTAAAAATAGTTGCTCTAGAGAATTTAACTAGTAATAACTATAGTAAACTGATCGAACCTTATATTGAGCAAGCTGATATGGTTATAACTAAGGGACAAGGGAATTTTGAGTTACTGTACGATAAGCAATTAAGATTATTTTTCTTGTTTATAGTCAAATGTGAAGTAGTAAAAGATATTTTGATATCAGAAGAAGAAGATGTAATAATAGCTTATCATTAAATAGTTCCATTGGAGAAGCTATTCTTTCATTAGTGATTTCTATCATTTTCATAATCATTTCATTTGCTAGAAGTGTAAAAACGCTAAATTACGAAATAGAGAATGATGATGAAGGAATAAGGTTTGGGTTGTAAAATATTGTTTTTCCTTTATCCTTTATTGAAGGTATATACCAATAAATATTTTAAAAATGGGTCAAAGATGATATTTAAATTGTAAATTTATATTAAGGTAATTTAAATGAACGAAAAAACTTATGAAAAAAATTTGTTGCAGCAAAGAGAAGGAAAAAATGATTTCTTTAAAACTCATCCACAATCACCCATTCCTATGGATAAACGGCACATATTTTCTGGGTTAGCCTATTACCCTGCTAATCCTTCTATGATCTATGAAGTAGAGATGAAAGAGCATGAAAATAAGAAGATAATAACTATAGGCGATAATATGGGAAATCAACAGCAATATCTTCGCTGGGGTTCTTTTCAGTTTGAAATCAATGGAGAAAATGTGCAATTGCAAGCATATAAAAGAGAACAAAATGAGGAAAGCTTGTGGTTACCATTTAAGGACAAAACGAGTGGGAAAGAAACCTATGGTGCTGGAAGATATATCGATTTAGATGGAAAAGATAAAGTAAAAGGGAAGTGGATAGTAGATTTTAACCTCGCTTACAACCCTTATTGTGCGTATAGCGAACATTATGTCTGCCCGTTTATCCCACCAGAAAACTGGTTACAAACAGAAATAAAAGCGGGAGAAAAGAATTATAAGTAAAAATAGATCTTGAAATTCGTAAGAAAAAGCTAATAATGAGCTTAAAAGGGAAGCATTAAATTAGATTGACACTATTCTTTTCTTTTTTTTTGCATTAAGTTAAGCAGTTAAAATTTGTGATAAAAGTGTACTGAAATTTTTTGAAATAGTTTCATAGCAAAAGTAATTATTTGTAGAATTTTTTGTAAATTAATGAATGAAGAAGAACCTTTTAACAAATATTATGCACAATATGAAGAATGGTTTGAACGAAATCGTTCTGTATATCTATCAGAAATAAAAGCTTTAGAACACTTTATACCAAAAAAAGGAAGAGGTTTAGAGGTTGGAATAGGTAGCGGTAGATTCGCTCAACCTTTAGGAATAGAAGAGGGAGTTGATCCTTCAGAAGAGATGAGAAAAATAGCTCAAAGAAGAGGGCTAAAAGTATATGATGGAGTAGCAGAAGATTTGCCTTTCCCCAAGAAGAGTTTTGATTATTGTTTGATGGTAACAACTATCTGCTTTGTAGAAGACGTAAATAAAACTCTAAAAGAGATATATAGAGTTCTAAAAAATAAAGGGAATTTGATAACTGGATTAGTGGATAAAGATAGTTTATTAGGAAAAGAGTATCAGAAACACAAGAACGAGAATGTGTTTTACAAACATGCAAAATTCTATGCAACAGAGGATGTAAAACAGCTATTAAAGGAAAATAATTTTGTCAATTTAAAAATAATCCAAACTGTCTTTGGTGAGTTAGGAAAGATTAATACGATTCAAGATTTTAAAGAAGGATATGGGGAAGGGGGATTTGTGGTGATAAAAGCAGAAAAAACAGATATAATAAGTAGATGAAAACTCACACTAATTTTATTTTTCTAACTTTTCTAGTGACAATTTGTAATAGAAGAGAAGATTCGAAGTTGGTCTCACAAGGTAATGATAGCTCCTACTCCTCCTTTAACATATTTCTCAGGATATAGGTTCCTAATTTTGTCTATGTGCTTAGTACAATGAGTTGGACAAACTACTTTCAAATCTTCTAATATCTCAAATTCATTGAATCCGTGTAGTCCTCCTATCAAAGCATATGGTTTACCAAATTCTTTACATTTTTCTAGGATTTGTTTCACTCCGGAATGAGAACATCCTGCTATAACTACCAATCCTTTTTGCGTTTCCAGGAATAAAGATTGTTCGAGTAATCCTCTTCTCCCTTCACTTTCCAAAAGACCTGAACTTATAATTGTTTCAGTAATGTGTGTGGCTTTGTCCAACTTGTATAATCTTCCATCATCTAAGGATTCAGCTAATTGCACTGGAACATAGATTTTTGCTTTTTTGTTTAATTCCATAATTGTTAAGAGTCCTCCCATATGATCTGCATGTTTATGAGAAATGAAAACTATATCTGCTTCAGCAGGATCAATATTCAGTTTTTTCATATTATCTAAAAGAATGCTTGATTTAGTTCCAGTATCGAAAAGGATGTTTGTTCCAGAAGTCTCAATATAACAAGCAAACCCCCAATTAGCTTCTAAATCAGGTTTTAAAGAAGTATTATCATAAACAATGGTTATTTTCAAGTTAATCAGCTTAATTTAGAAAAAATATTTTATTTAAATGAAACGATATGTGGCTGTTAATTGCTCTATACTTTTAAATTAATGCTCTTATAGTTAAATCATCGATTAAAATTCAATTATTGAGAAGGAATTTAACATGTCAGACAATGTATTAGCTAATCTTGAACCTCAAATTGTTTGGAGTATCTTTGAAGAAATAACCAAAATACCTCGTCCTTCGAAGAAAGAAGAGAAGATCCGTTCTTGGACAAAGAAATGGGCAAAAGAGAACAAAATCGCTGTTAAGGAAGATACCGTTGGGAATTTACTTTTATCTAAAAAAGCCTCTCCAGGTAAAGAGAAATACCCTACTCTAGTTCTCCAAGGTCATTTGGATATGGTATGTCAGAAAAGCACAGATTCAAAGGTTGACTGTGAAAAAGAACCTCTAATTCTTCAAACC